>CASENE010000108.1 GCA_949289265.1 uncultured Bacteroides sp. | reverse complement strand
GCATCGCCCTGCTGCAAGCCAAGCTGGCCGACGAGCACCAGGAATCGCAGGCGCAGCAAGACGAACTGCAAACCGCCATCGCCGCCCTGCAACGGCAGAACCGCACGCTCGACGCGGAGAACCAACGCCTGCAACGCTCGCTGGACGCCTACAAAGACAAGTACGACACCGAAGAGCAGCGCGTCCTGCGTCGGCAAGCCGAACGGCTCCGCCAAGTGGAGGCGCACGAACAGGCCTTGGTGGAAGAACTGCTGAGGCGCGACGACCTGATGCGGGTGTTGCGCCGCCAGCCCAAGTTCCTGGGCGAAGCGGAATGGAAGAAGCTGGCCCAGCTGGCCGACGGCATCTACAACCGCTTCACCGTCCGCCTGAAGGAGCGTTTCCCCCAGCTGACGGACGTGGACGTGCAATACTGCCTCCTGATTAAACTCCGCTTCACCGTCTCGCAGATAGCCATCCTGATGGCCGTGTCGCCCTCGTCCGTCTCCCAGCAGAAGTCCCGCCTGAAGAAGCGGCTCCAGCAGACGGAAGGGTTCGGCTTGCCGCCGGGCGAGATGCTGGACAGCTGGTTGTGGAGGTTCTGACGGGAGGAGCGAAGGTTATTGTGTTTATACTATAAATGAGAACTTAATTCTTTGGACGCAGATGACGCGGATGACGCGGATTTATATTTCAGATGGCAGATAATCAGTTCATAAAGATAATGAATCTGCGTCATCCGTGTCATCTGCGTCCAAGAAATCAATCAAAAAGAAATACTGTGATGAAACTAAGACATTTGTGGGCCGCTGCCGCCGCCCTGCTGCTGGCCGCCGCCCCCGCCCGCGCCGACGAAGGCATGTGGATGCTGGGCAACCTGGACAAGGACACGCGCCGCGCGATGAAAGACCTGGGCCTGGAACTGACCGCCCGCCAACTGTACGACCCCCACGGAGGCCCGTCGCTGAAGGACGCCGTGGTCAGCTTCGGGGGCTTCTGCTCGGGCGTGGTGGTGAGCGACAGCGGCCTGGTGCTGACCAACCACCACTGCGGCTTCGGCAGCATCCGCCAGCACAGCACCGTGGACCACGACTACCTGACCGACGGCTTCGCCGCCCCCACGCTGGCCGACGAGCTGCCCTGCCCCGAACTGTTCGTCCGCTTCCTCGTGCGCCAGCAGAACGTCACCCGCCGCGTCCTCTCCGCCGTGCGCCCCGGCATGACCGAAGGGCAGCGCACGCAGGCCATCGACTCGGTGATGTGGGCCATCGAGCGCGAAGTCGCCGCGCAGGACTCGACCACCGTGGGCGCCGTCGACCCCTTCTATGCCGGCAACGAGTTCTGGCTCTCCGTCTACCGCGACTATGCCGACGTGCGCCTGGTCTACGCCCCGCCCTCGTCCGTGGGCAAGTTCGGCCGCGAGGACGACAACTGGGAGTGGCCCCGCCACACGGGCGACTTCTCCGTCTTCCGCATCTACGCCGGCCCCGACAACCAGCCCGCCCCCTACAGCCCCGACAACCGCCCCTACCGCCCCGCCTGCGTGGCCCCCGTCACCCTGGACGGCTACGCGGAAGGCTCCTTCTGCATGACCCTGGGCTATCCCGGAAGCACCGAGCGCTACCTCTCGTCCTACGGCATCCGCGAGCTGATGCAGGGGCCCAACCAGGCGCAGATAGACGTGCGCGGCGTCAAGCAGCGGCTGTGGCGCGAGGCCATGCAGGCCAACGACACCCTGCGCCTGAAGTACGCCCAGAAATACGACGAAAGCTCCAACTACTGGAAGAACTCCATCGGCATGAACCGCGCCCTGCGCCGCCTGCACGTCCTCGAGAAGAAGGAAGCCCTGGAGCGCGAGGTGCAGGCCTGGATTGACCGCACGCCCCGCGAGCGCCGCCGCCTCGGCGGACTGATGGACACGCTGGCCCTGGCCTACCGCGCCCGCCGCGACGCCCACCGCGCCCAGGCCTACCTGGAAGAGGCCTTCTTCAACGGCCCCGAGCTGGTGCAGCTGGCCCTGGGCATCCTGAACTTCAACTTCGACGACGCGCCCGACGTCGTGGCCGCCGGCCTGGAGGACATTGTCGACCAGTATGCCGGCCTCGACCCCGAACTGGACTGCCGCGTCTTCGCCGCCATGCTGGACGTCTACCGCTCCAAGGTGGACCCCGCGCGCCTGCCCCCCTTCTACCACGTGGTCGACTCGGCCTTTGGCGGCGACGCCCGCGCCTATGCGCGCGACCTCTACGCCCGCACCCAGCTGGTCACGCCCCGCGGCCTGCAGCGCTTCCTGGAGCGCGACACCACCTACAACATCGCCCAAGACCCCGCCGTGGAGGTGTGCATCGACCTGCTGAGCCAGCTCTTCGGCATGAGCTTCGAGACGTACGGCCCCACGCGCGAGATACGCCGGGGCGAGCGGCTGCTCAACGCCGCCGTGCGCCGCCTCTACAGCGACCGCCGCTGGTATCCCGACGCCAACTCCACGCTGCGCCTCAGCTTCGGCACCGTGGGCGGCTACGCCCCCCGCGACGGCGTGGCCTACCGCTACTACACCACCGCCCGCGGCGTGCTGGAGAAGGTGCGCGCCCATCCCGGCAACCCGGACTACGCCGTGCAGCCCGCCCTGCTCCGCCTGCTGGCCTCGCGCCGCTTCGGGCGATACGCCTCGGCCGACGGCGAGATGCGCGTCTGCTTCCTCAGCAACAACGACATCACCGGGGGCAACTCGGGCAGCGCCATGTTCGACGCCCGCGGGCGCCTGCTGGGCCTGGCCTTCGACGGCAACTGGGAGGCCATGAGCAGCGACGTCCTCTACGAGCCCCGCCTGCAGCGCACCATCGGCGTGGACATCCGCTACGTCCTCTTCATCATGGAGCACTGGGGCACGGGCGGACAACGGCTGGTGGAGGAGATGAAGATTCGTTGAGGGAGGGGGTATCGCTTCGCTTAGGGAGTTAGAAGGAGTTAGAAGGAGTTAGAAGGAGTTAGAAGGAGTTAAAGGCCGATAGTTGGCCAATGGAAGGAGCTGGAGGAAGGGAGTTAGAGGGAGTTAGAGGACAATACCCTTGCCTTCCCATTGGCCAACTATCGGCCTTTAACTCCCTATAACTCCTTATAATTCCCTCCCAATAACTCCCTCTAACTCCTTCTAACTCCCTCCCTCTAATCCCCCTTTCTTTCCTGTTTTTCGGGAAAGAAAACCCCTCCCAGAGCGTTAAAATATGCTATAAGCTCGAATTTCCCCGCGAATTGTTTGACATATCTGAATTATTGGTTTAAATTTGTCGCGTTTTAAAAGGCGGATTCCTTCCGCAGGCCGCGGCGCCTGGGCGAAGCCTTCCCCCGGAAAAACGGGACCTGAGTGGCGTTCGGCCCGACAACCTCTCTACTATGGATGAAACACAGCCTGCCGGCGTTCGGCTCCGCGCCAGGCTTTCACCCCGGAAGAGAGTGGATGCGAAGCAGAAAAGAAACAACAATGTTCCTATATTTATTTATTAACTAATTTCATTATCTTATTTGTTATGGAAACAAAAAACAAAAAAAAGAACGTAGGCTTCAGAGGTATTAAGTCTGCGTGGATCGTAATCGTTTGCTGCTTCATCGTAGCCGTTTTGATTTACACTCAGGTGCTGGGTAATCCCGCCAACTTCATGAACAACGACCCCAACAACCACCCGCTGCCCGGCAACTTCCTCGGCACAATCTATAAAGGTGGTGTCATCGTGCCCGTGATCCAGACCCTGTTGCTCACCGTTATCGCCCTGTCCATCGAGCGCTTCTTCGCCGTCCGTGCCGCTTTCGGTCATGGCTCTTTGGCTAAGTTCGTTGCCAACATCAAGGTGGCTTTGGCCAACAACGACATGGCTCAGGCTCAGGCATTGTGCGACAAGCAGCGCGGTTCCGTGGCCAACGTGGTAGGCGCAACGCTGCAGAAGTATGCCGAAATGGAAAGCAACACGGCCCTGACCAAAGACCAGAAGCAGCTGGCCATCCAGCAGGAACTGGAAGAGGCTACCGCCCTCGAGTTGCCCATGATGCAGGAAAACCTGCCTATCATCGGTACCATCACCACGCTGGGTACGTTGATGGGTCTGCTCGGTACGGTTATCGGTATGATCCGTTCGTTCGCCGCTCTGGCTGCCGGTGGTTCGGCTGACTCCATGGCCCTGTCGCAAGGTATCTCCGAGGCCCTGATCAATACGGCCTTCGGTATCTTGACCGGTGCATTGGCCGTAATCGCTTACAACTACTACACGAACAAGATTGACAAACTGACATTCGCTCTCGACGAAGTAGGCTTCTCTATCGTACAGACATTTGCCGCTACGCATAAGTAAATTATAAAAACGGAGAGGCCGGAGACGCCACCCGCGCCTTCCGCCGACTTCCAAAGTCTTAGTTTCTCATTTTTTTAATTTACAACTATGGGTAGAGTCAAGATAAAAAAGAAAAGCACGTTCATCGACATGACCGCGATGAGTGACGTGACAGTATTGTTGCTGACATTCTTCATGTTGACTTCTACATTCGTAAAACCGGAACCCGTCAAGGTCAATGTGCCGGGCTCCGTGTCCGAAATCAAGATCCCGGAGACCAACATCCTCCAGATCCTGATTGCGCAGGATGGAAAAGTCTTCATGAGCCTGGACAAACAAGGCGACCTGGAACAACTGCTGGGCGCCATGGGACAGGAATACGGAGTGCAGTTCTCGGCTGACGAAACGAAGAAATTCATGGTGGCAAGCACCTTCGGCGTGCCCATGAAAAACATGAAGGCCTTCCTCGCCCAGCCGGAAGAAAAGCAAGGCGAACTGCTGAAGAGCGCCGACGCCGGCATCCCCACCGACAGCTTGAACAACGAGTTCAAGGCGTGGGTGCGCAACGCACGCTCCATCAACAAAGACCTGCGAATCGCCATCAAGGCCGACGCCACCACTCCCTATTCCACGATTAAAGATGTTATGAACTCTCTTCAGGACCTTCACGAGAACAGATACAATCTGATCACCACGCTGAAGACCACCTCTGAAGAATAAACTTGGAAAGGATCAGATATGGCAGAAATACAAGAAAGCGGCGGCGGCAAGAAGAGCAACAGCAAACAGAAGAAGATGACCGTCCGCGTGGACTTCACGCCGATGGTGGACATGAACATGTTGCTGATCACGTTCTTCATGCTGTGTACCACGCTGAGCAAGCCCCAGACGATGGAGATAAGCATGCCGAGCAACGACAAGAACATCACCGACGAACAACGCTCGAAGGTGAAGGCCTCGCAGGCCATCACGCTCTTGCTGGCCGGCGACGACAAGCTGTACTACTACGAAGGAGAACCCAACTACGAGGACTACACCACCCTGAAGGAAACCACCTATCAGGCCGACGGCCTCCGCGCCATGCTTCTCCGCCGCAACCGTGCAGCCGTGCAGAAAGTGAACGAACTGAAGAAAGACAGAGACGACCTGAAGATTACCGAAGAACAGTACAAGGAGCAGCTCTCCGAAATCAAGAGCGGAGACGACACGCCCACCGTCATCATCAAGGCCGAAGGCGAGGCTTCCTACAAGAACCTCATCGACGCCCTGGACGAGATGCAGATCTGCAACATCGGTAAGTACGTCATCGCCGACATGGTCGAAGGCGACGAGTTCCTCATCAAAAACTTCGAAAGCCAAGGAGCCTACGGCGCCGAAAATCTGGCTCAATAATGTGTAACACCTAAAAGTAAGAAGTAGAATTATGGCAAAAATAGATTTGACCTCTCGCGAATGGTGTGACCTCATTTTTGAAGGCAGAAATAAGGAATACGGCGCGTATAAGATGCGTGCCCGCGCACCGAGACGACTGACGTTCTCCGTCATATTGGTAATTGTGATTGCGCTCGTCGGATTCTCCATCCCGAAGCTCATCACCATGGTCACCCCCGAAAAGAAGGAAGTGATGACCGAGGTGACCACGCTCTCGCAGCTGGAAGAACCCGAAGTGAAGCAGGAAGAAGTGCAGAAGGTAGAGCCCGTGGCTCCGCCCCCTCCCGCGCTGAAGAGCTCCATCAAGTTCACGGCCCCCGTCATCAAGAAGGATGAAGAAGTGGCCGACGAAGACGAGATGAAGAGCCAGGAAGAACTGACCGAAAGCAAGGTAACCATCTCTATCGCCGACGTGAAAGGTAACGACGAAGAAGGTGGCGAACTCATCGAAGACCTGAAGACCATCGTGACCGAAGCGCCCGAAGAAGAGCAGGTGTTCGACATGGTAGAGCAGAAGCCCCAGTTCCCCGGTGGCGACGCCGAGATGTACGCATGGCTGAGCAAGAACCTCCGCTACCCGGTAATCGCCCAGGAAAACGGCATACAGGGACGCGTGGTCTGCCAGTTCGTGGTAGGTTCCGACGGTAGCATCCGCGACATCAAGGTGCTCCGCGGCCTCGACCCCTCTTGCGACAAGGAAGCCGTACGCGCCATTCAGGCCATGCCGAAGTGGATTCCCGGCCGACAGAACGGTAAAGCCGTAGCCGTGCGCTACACCTTGCCCGTGATGTTCAGACTGCAGTAATAGTTTTTTTGAAAAGTTCTTGAGTCCTTAAGTCTTTTCCAAGTCCGGGGAGGGACACCACGCGCCGGGGCCGGAGTCCCGCGCAGCGTCCCTCAGGAAACTGGGAAACTTACCGACTCAAGAACTCGAATAGATTAAAAGAACTCCTAAGATTATGTCAAGAGCAAAACAGCTTCTACCCCTGTCCGTGTTGGCGGTGCTCGTCGCCCTCGGAGCCTGCAGGCAGACGCCCAAGGACGGCCCCACCGACACCTACACCACGGGCACCGTGGCCATCGCCGCCGACGAGAGCTTCCAGCCCATCGTCCAGGAAGAGATAGACGTCTTCGAGGCGCTCTATCCCATGGCCCGCATCCGGCCCCGCTACGTGACCGAGGTAGAAGCTGTCAACCTCTTGCTCAAAGACAGTTTGCGCCTGGTCATCGCCAGCCGCAGGCTGACGCCCGAAGAGAAATACTCCTTCAACAGCCGCAAGTTCTTCCCCCAGGAAATCAAGATTGCCACCGACGGACTGGCCCTCATCACCCACCTGTCCAACCCCGACTCGCTCATCAGCGTGGACGACATCCGGGGCATCCTGACCGGCGAGAAGACGCGCTGGAAAGACATCTATCCCGGCTCGCGTCTGGGCGAAATCCAACTGGTGTTCGACAACAAAAACTCCAGCACCGTGCGCTTTGCCATCGACTCCATCTGCCGCGGCAAGGCCCTGGCCGGAAACGTCAGCGCCCTCAAGACCAACAAGGAGGTCATCAGCTTCGTCTCGAAGACCCCGGGAGCCATGGGCATCATCGGTGTGAACTGGCTGAGCGACCGCAATGACAGCACAGGACTCACGTTCAACAAGGAAGTCCGTGTGATGTCGGTCAGCCACTCCGCACGTCCCACCCTCGAGAACAGCTTCAAGCCCTACCAGGCTTACCTCTATTATGGCGACTACCCGCTGGCGCGCGACATCTACGCCCTGGTCAACGACCCGCGCAACGGCCTCTGCTGGGGATTCTCCGGCTTCCTCACCTCCTATCGCGGACAGCTCATCATCCAGAAGTCCGGCCTCCTGCCGGCCACGCAGGCGGTGCGCATCGTGAACGTGAAGGACGAGTAGGGGAGCGGCAACAACAACGACAACAACAACAACGAACTATATAGTGTTTTTTTATAAGATAGAAAAAGAGTATGAAGATTAAGAGTAGAATTGTATTAGGATGCGTAGGGCTGCTTTTCGCAGGCATGGTGTCCGCGCAGACGCCGGAATCGGAATGGAAAGCCGGCGTGGCTCAGGTGAAAGAACTGATTAAGTCGAATCCCGAACAGGCTTGGGACATGGCCGAAGACCTGATGAAGGGAAAGAATAAGAAGAACGTCGACCTCATGCTGGCCCTGGCGCAGGCATACATCGACGCCAAACAACTGGACAGCGAGCAGCTGGCCGAAATCATCGAGAAGGCCAAGAAGGCCGACAAGAAAGACCCCCGCATCTCTCTGATGGAGGGCGACATCGCCCTGGCCAAGAAAGACGTGGGCACGGCTTGCCAGCTCTACGAACAGGCCATCTATTTCGACCCCAACTGCTACGAGGCCTACCTGAAGTATGCCCGCGCCTACAAGTCCGCCAGCCCCACCATGGCCATCGACAAGCTGATGCAGCTCAAGCAGGTGGCTCCGGACAACAAGGAGGCCGACAAGGCCCTGGCCGAGGTCTACTATGCCAACAACCGCTTTGATGACGCGGTGAAGGCCTACGCCAGCTTCATCCACACCGACATCGCCACCGAGAGCGACATCCTGAGCTATGCCTTCGCCCTCTTCATGAACCACGACTTCGAGGCTTCGCTGGAAATTGCCCACAAGGGCCTGCAGCAGAACCCCGAGCACACGGGCTTCAACCGCCTGGCGCTCTACAACTACATCGACCTGAAGCGCTATGACGAGGCCCTGGCCATCGCCGACAAGTTCTTCAACCAGCTGAAGGACGTCAAGTATTCCGGCCTGGACTACCGCTACTACGGAGCCCTGCTCAGCGCCAAGGAAGACTACATGGGAGCCATCGCTCAGTACGAGAAGGCCTACGAGCTGGACACCACGGCCGTCGAGCTGCTCAAGCAGGTGTCTGACGCCTACATCGGCAACCACGACTACCAGAAGGGCATCGAGGCCTACGAGCGTTACGTCAACGCCCTGCCCGCCGACCAGAAGACGCTGGAGAACACCTTCCAGCTGGCCAGCCTCTACTACGACGAAGGCACGTCGACCGACACCGTCAAGGTGACGCCCGAAATGCGCCAGAACGCCCTGCAGATGGCCGACACGCTGTTTGCCGAGGTGTGCGAGAAGGCTCCGGACAGCTACACCGGCTACTACTACCGCGGACACACCCGCTCGGCCATGGACCCCGAGACTACGCAGGGACTGGCAAAGCCCTGCTATGAAAAGGTGGTAGAGCTGCTCTTGGCCAAGAACGACCCGCGCTACAACCGCATCATCATCACGTGCTACAAGTACCTGGGCTACTACTACATGTTGCAGCCCGACTACGAGATGTCCAAGGAATACTGGAACAAGATTCTGGCCCTCGACCCCAACGACGAACTGGCCAAGACGGCCCTGAAGGGTATCGAGGCGGAAGGACACTAAGCCAGCCACCATTCTCGAAAAAGCCGCGCCGCACGCATTGACGGCGGCGCGCGAAAAGTCAAATTTCATATCATCTCAAAACCCGACAGGAAGAACCCGGCCCCGAAAGCCGCAGGTTCTTCCTGTTTTTTGTGCTCTTTGTCGTAGAGGGAGTTAGAAGGAGTTATAGGGAGTTATCGCTTCGCTCAGGGAGTTAGAGGCCGATACCATCAAGAGGGAGTTATAGGGAGTTAGAGGCCGATACCATCAAGAGGGAGTTAGAAGGAGTTAGAAGGAGTTATAGGGAGTTAGAGGACAATACCGTTGCCTTTCCGTTGGCCAACTATCGGCCTTTAACTCCTTGAGCGAAGCGATAACTCCTTCTAACTCCCTTTAACTCCCTCCCAATAAAACTCCCTCTAACTCCCTCCCAAAAAGACTACAAACTCTGCATCGCGTTGGCCCCCAGCGCCCCGGCGATGGCCGAGAGGAGGGCGATGACTACTTTCAGGATTTTGTCCCACAGGGCCTTGCGCCCCGCGTTCGTGTTCGTGTTTGTGTTCATGTGCTGTGTGTTTGGTGTGTTGTTTTGTGTTGTTTGGTGTTGTTTGGTGTTGTTGATACGTTGGATGGGGGCGGGGCGCGCCGGAGGGCGGAAGGGCTATCCATTCGTAGGTCTGTCAAAATAGATGTTGGTATCCATTTCCCCTCCTCCCCGGAGGTTGCTCTCCCCCGATAACGGGGGAGCCGGAGGGGGTGGGTGCCCAACGGGCGGGGTGGTAGGTTAAAAATATAGTAAACAGACTATACTTCGCTACCACCTCCCCCTTCGGGTACTCCTCCTCCCCGGAGGAGGAGAATTAAGTTACCACCCCTTCCGGTTCCCCGTTATCGAGGGCGGGCATGTGGTTATCCCAGAGGCGTTTCGCCGCTGCCGCCCTGGCCGCCGGGCGTGCCTTCCTCATCCTCCTTGGGCAGCAGGTCGAAGCGCACGCACTTGGCGCCGCTCACCAGCGAGCGGGTGGCTACGGTGCCGTCCGTCTTGCGCGTGCTGGAGGGCTGGAAGCGCACCATCAGCTGGGCCTGGTTGGCGTTGACGTCGGTCTCGTTCTCCACGCCGCCGCTCAGGGTCTTCAGCGTGTAGCGGAACGTGCCGAAGCCGTCCAGCGTGACGCTTTCCGAGGCTTGCAGGTGGCGTTTGACCACGCTGACCAGGTTGTCGATGACGTTCTTCACGTCGCCCGTGGTCAGCGACGAGAGTTCGGCTATCTCGGCGGCCACCACGTCGGTGCCGACGTTGCCCGTCAGGATGACGCGCGGGAAATAGAGTTTCTTACCGGCCTTGTTGGCGATGGACGACTGTTGGGGTTGAAAAATAACTGGCATAATCGTGTTTTGTTTTAAAGGGTTAATGGTTTTGTTTTTGTTTTGTGTTGTTCCCGGGCTTTAATCACATTGCAAAGGTAAAACTAATTTTCGGAATGGGGCTGGGCAGGAGGGGGTAAGCGTTCCGCAATTTCATTCCGTGCCCGCCGCCGCCCCTTGCGTCCCAGTGCCGGCCTATCCCTCGCGCCGCTTCACGCACAGGCTCAGCAGGTAGCGTCCCGGCTGGCGTATCTTGCCCCGGCTCTCGCGCAGGGCGCCGAAGCCGCGCCACACGGGGTGCCCGATGACGCCGAAGTTGCTCTTCAGAATGATGGCGCGCTGCTCGGCCGGGGGGATGCGGTGTTGCAACAGGTTGAGACGCAGGCCCTCCAGGTTGCGCGGCAGGCCGTCGGCGGGCGGCAGCAGGCGGTCCACCTCGGCTTGCGTCCAGGCATGTTTGTCGGGCGGAAAATTCTCCTCCGCGTCAGCCAAGCCCTCGGCGGCGGGCGTCCGGCCCGCGCCACCGGTTCCCCCGGGGGAACCCTGGGGGAGGGGATTTGCTATGCTATGCTTTTCTATGCTATGCTTTTCTATGCTATGTGTACTTTGGGGCGTTTTTGGCGCATTTATCGGCATTTCTGCAGCAGTTATGGGCATTTCTGCACGTTTTTCGTCGGCCGGGGCGGTTGCTTCGGGCGCGGTTGCGGGGGTCGGGGCGGGCGCTTCGGGGGCGGAGGCTTCGCCGGCCGGGGCGGTTGCGAGGGGCAGCAGGCAGTAGCGCGGGTCGATGTCCTCGGGCTTGGCGCCGCGCTTGGCAAAGAGGTACTGCTGCTGGATGTCGACGGAGGTGAGGATGCCCTCCTCGCGGTACAGCCGTTCGTCGAACAGGCCGCTCTCCGCGGCCAGGCTTGCCACGCGGCGGATGTCGCTGGCCTCCAGCGTGTAGAGCTCGTCGGCCAGGTCTTCGCACAGTGTGTCGTCGGCCTTCACGTAGTAGCCCTCGCCGGTGTAGATGGCGGCGTAGAGGCTGAGGATGGCGGCGATGGCGCCGTCGCCCTCGCGCTTGAGGATGCGGCGGATGGAGCGTTTTTGCAGGAAATCCACGTCCAGTGGATAATAGTTCAGTCCTCGTTTCTTGATGCGTGCCATGGGGATGCGGTGTTTTCGTCGTGTGTATGTTTGTGGATTTTGTTTTCGGCCTCGGGGTCGGCATAGAGCTGCGCGGCGTCCCAGCCCGTCTCCAGGCGGAACTGTTCGTCTATCTGCCTCCGCCGCTGCCGCTCGGCCCGGCGGCGCACTTCGTCCAGGGCGCGGAGGATGAGCCGCAGGCGTTCGTCGCGGTGCGCCGTGGTGGCGATGAGGGGGCGCGCTGGGGCGTGGCAGGGGGCTTCGGGCGAGGGGTCGGCGCCGTGGGCGTGCCGGGCGGCAAGGGGGCGCAGCTTGCGGCGCAGGCGGGCCTGACGGCGGCGGCATTCCTTGCAGCGGGGTTCGGGGGTGCCGTTGGCGCGGCGGTAGAAGGCGTCGGCGGGCAGCCGGCGGCGGCAGCTGAGGCAGGTCAGGAGTGCTTCGTCTTGTGGACGGTGCGTTTTCATTTCATTCATTCTTTGGGTTTCTTTGCGGTTCATAGTATGTCTTTTGTTTTAGTACGATGCAAATATATGGATTGTATTTTAAAAACAAAAACAATTCGGTTTTTTTAGGGGGCAAGTTGACAAGGGGTGATTAGGGGTTAGTGGTTAGGGGTTAGTGATTAGGGGTTAGTGATTAGTGATGAATGGGCGTATTGTCCTGGCGTTATAAGTAGGTGTACAAAATTAAATGATAATTTATCGGTGATGATTTTTCAGACGCAGATGACGCGGATGACGCAGATTCATTATCTTTACTTTATTAGCTGCGAATCTACCATCCGAAATTATTAATCAGCGTCATCCGCGTCATCTGCGTCTGAAGAATTAAATTCCTAATTTATAGTATAAACTAAATGTGAACAGTTACTTAGTCCCTGCTGACTGGGGCTATAATCCCCGCTGCCTGGGACTCTGACGCCGGCGGGCGGGAGGTATAGTCCCCGTCCGCGCTTGTCACCTAATCCAAACTTACCCTAAATAAATCTAATACCGCTCTTGCCCCCGTCCGCGTGCCGGCGAAAATGTATATATTTGCTTCAAGATATACACAACCCGTATGAACAAAACCCATCTGCTGAACGGAATAGCCCTGGCCCTGATGCTCACTGCCTGCGGAGGCGCCAAGCCGCGCATCACCGTGGTGTGCGAGGAGAACAACGTGGGCAACAACATCGTGAAGTGGGAGACCAAGCCCGCCCTGCCCGGACGCGTGCAGGTGTATGCCTCCACCGACCCCGACCGCATCCCCGAGGAGCGGCCCGTGGCCTCGGCCCGGGTGTCCGACCAGTTCGTCACCGTGCCCAACGACGAGCCCCTGCGGCGACGGTACTTCACACTGGTGTTCGACGGCCGCTACCGCGTGCGGGTGGCCTCGCGCAACGTCGTGGTGCCCGGCGTGCAGAACTTCCGCGACCTGGGCGGCTATCCCGTCTACGCGCGCCACAAGCGCACGCGCTGGGGACGGCTCTACCGCTCGGCCTGCATCGACCCCACGCAGCCTGCCACGCTGCAGAAGTTGCAGGCCCTGGGCATACGCACCGTGATAGACCTGCGCGACTCGGCCCTGCGCCGTCCCTACCTCCGCCCCCTGCCTGCCGACGCCGGCCTGCGCGTGGTCAGCGTGCCCATCCCCACGGGCCGCCTGGCCGACATCCTGGAGGGCATCGAGCATGAGAGCATCCGCAGCGACACGGTGGACCGCATCGTCGAGCGGCTCAACCGCCAGGTGGTACGCTGCCATGCGGCCGACTTCCGCCGCCTGTTCGACTTCCTGCTGGACGGGCGCAACTATCCCGCCGTCATCCATTGCACCGCCGGCAAGGGCCTCACCGGCATCGCCTCGGCCCTGGTGCTGGCCGCCCTGGGCGTGGACGAGGAGAGCATCGCCTTCGACTACCGCCTGAGCAATTATTTCTTCGACATCCCCGCCGCCAGCAGCTATGCCTACCAGCTGCCCGCCGCCCAGCAGGAGGCCATCACCACCGTCTATTCCGCCCGCGAGGAGTTTCTGGACGCCGCCAAGGACGAGGCGGAACGACGCTACGGCACGGTGGACAACTACCTGACGCGCGCCGTCGGCCTGAACAAGAAGGAGCTGCGCCGCCTGCGCGAGCTGCTGCTGGTGGACGAGGAGGAGTGAGATTAGGGGTTAGGTATTAGTGATTAGTGATTAATGATTAGGAGTTATAGGGAGTTAGAGGACAATACCGTCGCCTTTCCGTTGGCCAACTATCGGCCTCTAACTCCCTGAGCGAAGTGATAACTCCCTCTAACTCCTTCTAACTCCCTATAACCACTAATCCCTAACCCCTAATCACTAATACCTAAGCCGTCTCCCTCCTTCCTCCTCTTCGTATCTCAAATATTTATATTACCTTTGCGCCCGATTTCCAAGCATTAACGACAAGAACGAATCCCAGAATGAAGACATTTGAAGAGCTCGGTGTGTCGCCGGAGATACGCCGCGCCATCGAAGAGATGGGCTACGAACAGCCCATGCCGGTACAAGAAGCCGTCATCCCCTACCTGTTGCAGCCGGACAGCAGCGACGTCGTGGCCCTGGCCCAGACGGGCACGGGCAAAACCGCCGCCTACGGCCTCCCCCTCATCCAGCGCGTCGACGTGGAGCGCCAGGAACCCCAAGCCCTCGTGCTCAGCCCCACGCGCGAGCTGTGCCTGCAGATAGCGGGCGACCTCAACGACTATTCGCGCTACGTGGACGGCCTGCGCGTCCTGCCCGTCTACGGCGGCTCGTCCATCGAAAGCCAGATACGCGCCCTCAAGCGCGGCGTGCACATCGTGGTGGCCACCCCAGGGCGACTGCTCGACCTCATGCAACGCCGCACCGTGTCGCTGGCCGCCGTGCGCGACGTCGTCCTGGACGAAGCCGACGAGATGCTGGACATGGGCTTTAGCGAGAGCCTCGACGCCATCCTGGCCGACGTGCCGCAAGACCGCCACACGCTGCTCTTCTCCGCCACCATGAGCCCCGACATCGCCCGCATCGCCAAGAACTACCTGCACGACGCCCGCGAAATCACCATCGGACGGCGGAACGAGGGCACCGCCAACGTCAAGCACGTGGCCTACGTGGTGCACGCCAAAGACAAGTACGAGACCCTGAAGCGCATCGTCGACTACAACCCCGACATCTACGGCATCATCTTCTGCCGCACCCGCAAGGAGACCCAGGAGATTGCCGACAAGCTGATGCAGGAAGGCTACAACGCCGACGCCCTGCACGGCGAGCTCAGCCAGCCCGCGCGCGACGCCGTGATGCAGAAGTTCCGCCTGCGCGCCCTCCAGCTGCTCGTGGCCACCGACGTGGCCGCCCGCGGCCTCGACGTGGACAACCTGACCCACGTCATCAACTACGGCCTGCCCGACGACACCGAGGTCTACACCCACCGCAGCGGACGCACCGGGCGCGCCGGCAAGACGGGCGTCTCCGTGGCCATCGTCAACCTGCGCGAGAAAGGGCGCATGCGCCAGATAGAACGCATCATCGGCAAGAAGTTCGAGGCCGGGCAGATGCCCACCGCCAGCGACATCTGCCGCCGCCAGCTCTTCAAGGTCATCGACGACGTGGAGAAGGTGAAGGTGAACGAAGAAGAGATAGCCGCCTTCATGCCCGACATCTGCCGCAAGCTGGACTGGCTGTCGAAGGAGGACCTCATCAAGCGCATGGTGAGCCACGAGTTCAACCGCTTCAGCGACTACTACCGCCACCGCCCCGACATACACACCGCCACCGGGCCCGAACCCCGCGAGAAGCCCGCCCGCAAAGACCGCAAGGCAGGCGCCGCCGACCCCGCCGGCCGACAGCCCGAGGAAGGCTACACGCGCTTCTTCCTCAACCTGGGCAAGAACGACGGACTGACGCCCAACGAGCTCATCGGCATCGTCAACGCCCACGTCAAGGGCCGCGCCGAGATAGGCCGCATCGACCTGATGCGCAACTTCTCCTTCTTCGAGGTCGTGGAAGACTTCGCCCCCGCCATCCTCAAGGGCCTCTCGAAGGCCACGTGGCGCGGACGCAAGGTGAACGTCGAGGTGGCCACGGGCGACATCGGCTCCACCCCGCCCAAGGCCGAAGGCAAAGGCAAGGCCCGAAAGCAAGAAGCCGCGCCGGCCTCGCGCAAAGCCAAGAAGGAAAAACCCGCCAAGCCCAGCCGAGCCGAACGCGGATACACCAAGGCCCGCGGCCGCAAGGACGACTGGAAACAGTTCTTCCAGAACGAAAATTAGTGGTTAGGGGGGTAGTGGTTAGGGATTAGGGATTAATGGTTAAAGACTTGAGGGGATAACTCCTTGCCTTCTTTCCCTACTAATCCCTAATCGCTAACCGCCTAAGTGCGCAGTGGTAACTAAATTCTCCTCCTCCGGGGAGGAGGAGTACCCGAAGGGGGAGGTGGTAGCGATTATATAGGGAGGTGGTAGCGACTATATAGGGAGAAATGGTTACATATAAGGTCTATTTCTTACCTACCACCCCGCCCGTTGGGCACCCCTCCTCCCGGGAGGAGGGGAAATGAGTTAGCATCACATTAATCATTAATCCCTAACCACTAACCCCTAATCCCTAACCATTAATCACTGCTTTCGCGAACTCCCTCGACACATAGTTATCGAAGCTGCGGCAGACCTCCGCCGCGAAGTCCAGGCCGCACCCCACCACCGCGTCCCACGTCGCCTCGGGGCACGCGTCCAGGTCCGTGCGGCGCACGCCGTGCTTCAGCAGGCCGTAGACGATGCCCGCGTTGAAGTTGTCGCCCGCGCCGATGGTGCTCACTGCCTCGAGCGGCGCCACGGGATAATCCTTCGTCACCGAGGCCGTGCGCAGCGCCACGCC
This sequence comes from uncultured Bacteroides sp., assembly GCA_949289265.1. Lineage (GTDB taxonomy): Bacteria > Bacteroidota > Bacteroidia > Bacteroidales > Bacteroidaceae > Bacteroides. The sequence goes on along the minus strand of CASENE010000108.1, from coordinate 54,743 downwards.
TCCCGCCCCCGCCGTGCAGAGGAAGGTGGGGCAATAGAACTTCACCTTCTCGCGGTAGATGCGGTCGGCCTCGCGCAGCCCGTACATGTAGAAAAAGTCGTCGGCCGAGCCGCGCACGATGTCGGCATACTCCAGGTTCTCGATGATGGTGGGGGCCAGGCGGATGGCCTCCTCGCGGTGGGCGGCGCGGAAATTGGGGTCGTAATACACCAGCGCCCCGGCGCGGCGGGCCGCCTCGAGCAGCTCGGCGACGCGGTCGCGCAACACGGGGTTGAGGGCGAAATACGAGCCCAGCACCACGATGTCGTCCGCCGTCAGCGCGGGCAGGTCGACGTCCAGCCGCTGCGCCGGATAGTCCTTGTAGAAGAGGTATTGCGCGTCGCTGTGCTCGTCCAGGAAGGCCAGCGACACGGGCGACTGTCCGTCGTGGAAGGTGTAGACGTGCGCCGTGTCCATGCCGTTGTCCCGCATGAAGCGCAGGATGAGCCGGCCCACGGGGTCGTCGCCCGTCTCGCTGACGAAGCATGTCGGCACGCCGGCGCGCGACAGCGATACCAGGGCGTTGAATACCGAACCGCCGGGCACGGCCGCCGTGGGCTGCCCGTCGCGGAAAATGATGTCGAGGAGGGTCTCTCCGATGCCTATTACTTTTCGCATATCTTTTTTAGTTGACAAGTCTACAAGGGGACGAGGGGACAAGTTGGCAAGGCTACGAGTTGACCAGGGGACGAGGGCGTGTCGAAATAGAGGTCGCTATCCATTTCCCCTCCTCCCCGGAGGAGGGGTGCCCAACGGGCGGGGTGGTAGGTAAGAAATAAATAAAAATATATAGTCGCTACCACCTCCCCCTTCGGGTACTCCTCCTCCCCGGAGGAGGAGAATTGAGTTACCTCCGCGCCTTTCGACGCATCCCCGGCTGGGATTACAGTCCCCGTCGGCTGGAGCCATAGTCCCCGCCGGCGGGTGTTATAACGCCCGGTCGCTGGAACTATAGTCCTCGTCCCCTAAAACTCGTAGTCCTGCAAATATCCGCAATTTTCCATAAACGGCAATAAGTTTTGTTGTATTTTTGTGCCCGCCCTGCGGCCGACCTCTCCGCCGGGCGCGCCTGTACTCCCGATGAACCATCCCGTTGATACCCCCTCCGTCAGCCAGCACGTCCTGCCGTGCGGCCTGCGCCTGGTGCACGAACCCTCGGCCTCGCCCGTGGCCTACTGCGGCTTTGCCGTCGACGCCGGCACGCGCGACGAGGCGGAGGACGAGCACGGACTGGCCCACTTTGTGGAACACCTCCTCTTCAAGGGCACGCGCCGCCGCCGCGCCTGGCACATCCTGAACCGCATGGAGAACGTGGGCGGCGAGCTCAACGCCTATACGGGCAAGGAGGAGACGGTGGTCTACTGCGCCTTTCCTGCCGAGCACTTCGCCCGCGCCTTCGAGCTGCTGGCCGACATTGTCTTTCACTCCATCTTTCCCGCCCGCGAGGTGACGAAGGAGACGGAGGTCATCGTGGACGAGATACAGTCGTACGAGGACAGCCCGGCCGAACTCATCTTCGACGACTTCGAGGACATGGCTTTCAGCGGACACCCCCTGGGGCGCAACATCCTGGGCACGCCCGAGCGGCTGCGCGCCTTCGGCCCGGAGGACGCCGCGCGCTTTGCGGCGCGCTATTACGTGCCGGCCAACATGGTGTTCTTCGTGCGCGGGGCGGTGGACTTCCGCCGCGTGGTGCGGCAGGCCGAGCGCCTCGTGGCCGACTTGCCCGCCGCGCCCGCCGTCCACGCCCGCCTGGCGCCCCCGCCCTACGTCGCCGCCGCGCGCACCCTGCATCGCGACACCCACCAGGCGCACGTCATGCTGGGCGCGCGCGCCTATCCCGCCCGCCATCCGCGCCAGCTGGCCCTGGCCCTGCTGACCAACCTGCTGGGCGGGCCCGGCATGAACAGCCGCCTGAACGTGGCCCTGCGCGAGCGGCGCGGACTGGTGTACAGCGTCGAGGCCAACCTGACGGGATACACGGACACGGGCCTCTTCGGCATCTACTTCGGCTGCGACCCGCAGGACGTGGACACCTGCCTGCGCCTGGCCCGCGCCGAGCTGCGCCGCCTGCGCGACGTCCGCCTGTCGACTTCCCAACTCCTGGCCGCGCAGAAGCAACTGAAGGGGCAGCTGGTCGTGGCTTCGGACAACGGCGAGAACCAGGCCCTCTCGCTGGGCAAGGCCTGGCTGCACTACGGGCATCAGGACACGCTGCCGCAGCTCTTCGGCCGCATCGACGCCCTCACGCCCGCGCTCCTGCTGGACGTGGCCGCCGAGACGCTGGCCGAGGACAGGCTGTCGACGCTGGCATACCTGTGAGCCGTCGGCGCGGAAAAACAAAACTATATTAAAACAGGGGCGGCAGCTTGCATATTCCTTATATCGTGCGTACATTTGCCGCAACAAAGACATCGAAGAAGCGTTTTTAGCATTATCCAGCGTCCAGGAAATCCCCAATCGCAACCCGAACGACGCCGCCGGATAATACAAAGACGCTCCACGGACTATATGCACGCTTCCCCGCGGAAGCACAATATAGGCGTGGGGCTTTATGTATTACCGCGTTGTGGTCAAGTATGGGGATACTTCTGGACGGGTAATGCCATAAAGTTCCCCACGCTTAACTTTTATCCTTTCCGTCCATTCGCAAAAAGGCTTTGGGGGAACGGCCGCCGGAGGCTACGACCATGATGACAGGCCCGATACATACACCTTCCGTCCGCCGCACGTGCCGATACGGCCCGCCCCTTCCCTGCAAATTCCATGCCGACGCCAACCCTGACTCTTTATATAACCTAACCCTGACCAGTATGAATGATGACAGACCATCCCCCCGCGCCGTACCCGACGTGGTGCGGGGGGAAGCGGCAGGACGTCCCGCAGGCCTCACGCCGCCCCGACCCGCGCGCCGCTCCGACCCCTGGGCCGAATGCTACGCCCGCCTGGAACGCTTGGAACGGAACTTGAACTATCTGCTGACAAAATTGCCGAAGAAGTGACAGAACGTCGCGGTTTTGTCCGGACTTCTTGATAAATGGAAACCCTGCGGGAAGTTTTGCAGACAGAAGGGAACCCGGAACGCTTTTTGCAGACCCAAGGACAAAGGCTGCAGGCCCGGCGCGGGAAGCCACCCCCTCCATCGGGGCAGAACCCCGCGCGGCGCGGCAGCCTCGCTATCAAACTCATGTTTAACCTAAACAAAAATGGAGGTAACAACTATGACACCTACGAAAAGAAACGAAGGATGGTTGCCAAGTATCTTCAATGATTTCTTCGACAACGACTGGATGCTGAAGACCAACGCCACCGCGCCCGCCATCAACGTGGCCGAGGACGACAAGAACTACAAAGTGGAAGTGGCCGCTCCGGGCATGACCAAGGACGACTTCAAGGTCTCGCTGGACGAGAACGGCAACCTGCTCATCGAAATGGAGAAGAAGACGGAGACCAAGGACGAGGACAAAGGCAGCAAGAGATACCTGCGCCGCGAGTTCGCCTACTCCAAGTTCCAGCAGGCCATCCTCTTGCCGGACAACGTGGAGAAAGACAAAATCGCAGCCAAGGCAGAGAACGGCGTCCTGACCATCGACATCCCCAAGAAGGCCGACGACGAGGCCGCCAAGGCAGGCAAGACCATCGAAGTGAAGTAATCTCTCTTTTTTCTTATTAGTACATCACCCTTGTGTGGCCATCGGGCGGGGAGGGGGGAGGCATCCCCCGCGGGACGCCCGTCCCCCTCTTCCCGCCTTTTTCGCACGAAGGCCGCACCCCATCCCCCCGCAACAGAATCATGGAAGAAGACAACAGAAAGTACATCGGCATCCTGACCTCGGGCGGCGACGCCTCGGGCATGAACGCGGCCATCCGCGCCGTGACGCGCAGCGCCATCTACAACGGCTTCGGCGTGAAAGGCATCTACCGCGGCTACGAAGGCCTCATTGCCGGCGAAGTGAAAGAACTGACCACGCAAGACGTCAGCGGCATCATCTGCCGCGGCGGCACCATCCTCAAGACGGCCCGCTCGCAGGAGTTCACCACGCCCGAAGGCCGCCGCAAGGCCTACGAGACCCTGCAGCGCGAACACATCTCGGCCCTCGTCGTCATCGGCGGAGACGGCTCGCTGGCCGGCGCCAGGCAGCTGGCCGACGAATACGACGTGGTGTGCATCGGCCTGCCCGGCACCATCGACAACGACCTCTACGGCACCGACAGCACCATCGGCTACGACACCGCGCTGAACACCATCGTAGAGTGTGTGGACAAGATCCGCGACACCGCCACCTCGCACGACCGCATCTTCTTCGTCGAAGTCATGGGACGCGACGCCGGGTTCCTGGCCCAGAACAGCGCCATCGCCTCGGGCGCCGAAGCCGCCATCATTCCCGAAGACCGCACCGACGCCGACCAGCTGGAGCAGTTCATCAGCCGCGGCTTCCGCAAGTCGAAGAACAGCAGCATCGTCATCGTCTCCGAGAGCCCCAAGGACGGCGGAGCCATGCACTATGCCGAGCGCGTCCGCCGCGAATATCCCCAATACGAGGTGCGCGTCTCCATCCTGGGCCACCTGCAGCGCGGCGGAAGCCCCAGTGCCTACGACCGCATCCTGGCCAGCCGCCTGGGCGTGGGCGCCATCGAGGCCCTGATGGACGGGCAGCGCAACGTGATGATAGGCATACACAACGACGAGGTGGTCTACGTCCCCTTCGCCCAGGCCATCAAGGACGACAAGCCCCTGGACAAGAGCCTGATCCGCGTGCTCAACGAGCTGTCCATCTGACTGGGCGTTACTATTCCCGCCGGCCGGGACTACTGTCCCCGGTCGCTGGCGTTACTATCCCCGCCCGCTGGCATTACTGTGCCGGCAGGCGGGGTTGTTTGTGTCCGGGCGCGCCGCCTCGTCTTTTTGCAGGCGGCGCATGCTGAACTCGCAGCCGCAATACAGCTGGTTGTAGAACCCGTGTTCGCGCAGCAGCTGGTTGCGACGCTCCTGCAGGCCGCCCTTGCGCCAGTTCTGCTCCCAGAATACGGTGCCGGGGTGGCGGGCGGCGGCGGCCCGTCCCGCCTCGTTGATTTGCTCCAGGCTCTTCCATCGGCTCGAGGCCAGCGTGGTGGTGAAGAGGCGGAAGCCGTGGGCCTCGGCATAGGCGGCGGTGGCCTCCAGGCGCAGCGCGAAGCAATGCAGGCAGCGGCGTCCGCGTTCGGGCTCGTCCTCCAGCCCCGTGGCCACGTCGCGCAGCCAGCGCGCATGGTCGTAGTCGGCGTCCACGAAGTCCAGGCCCTGCGCGGCAACGAAACGCTGGGCCTCGCGCTTGCGCGTCTCGTACTCCTGGAGCGGATAGATGTTGGGGTTGCAATAGAACACGGTGGGGCGGAGGCCGTTGGCCAGCAGGCATTCGATGATGGCCGACGAGCAGGGGGCGCAACACGAGTGCAGCAGCACGCGCGTCTCGCCGTTGGGGGTCTGCAGGGTGAGCATGGGCGATGGATTTTTGCGTTACTGCGGGCAAAGATACGCAAGAAATCCGTAGAGCGGTCGCCACAGGGCGTAATTCTTGCCGGCGGACGCTGGCGGAGGTGTATAATTTTTGTATAATCCTGGCTGTATACATGTATAATCCTTCGGCTGCTTGGCGGCGGGGGTGTATAATTTTTGTATAACGGCAGTCTCGTCGGGCAGGGGAGGGCGAAATATTGGCGGCTGTCCATTTCCCCTCCTCCTGGGAGGAGGGGTGCCCAACGGGCGGGGTGGTAGGTGGGAAATAGAAGACTTGCATGTAAATAGCTCGCTACCACCTCCCCCTTCGGGTACTCCTCCTCCCCGGAGGAGGAGAATTGAGTTGCCTGCACGAAAATGATACACTTATGATACACAAATAATACACTTATGATACACGCGGTCTGGAAAATTTTGTTATGCGCCAGCCCCTTGCGGCTTGTCCGGGATAAAGTCGCGCCGCCGTGCGGGGTAACCGGATTGAGGGTGTGTCAAAATAGATGCAGCTATCCATTTCCCCTCCTCCCGGGAGGAGGGGTGCCCAAAGGGCGGGGTGGTAGGTAGGAAATTAAATCTTATAGGTAAACTGATGATACTTCGCTACCACCTCCCCCTTCCCCCCTTCGGGTACTCACCCCCTCCGACTCCCCCGTTATCGGGGGAGAGCAACCTTCCCGAAGGAGGAGAATTGAGTTACCGTCGTGCATCTTGACACACCCCCCTCTTCCAGGAAGGCGGGGAAATGGATTTGTGTATCAAAAGTGTATCATCGGGCTGCCTGACGCCGTGCGGGCACTACGTTTCGGATACGTCAACGCCTTTTATTTTTTACATCAACGCCTCACCGTCGCAGGACGCAAACAGTTGGTTTTCAGCATAAGCAGGGGGTAGGCACGTCCCCTTTCGTCCACTTCATCGCGATACGCCGTTTTATTTCTGCGGATTCTTCCGTACCTTTGAGGAGCAAAACCCATATAAACAACTGCAACACTATGAAACATTCCATGAAAGCCACACTTGTGGCGGCCCTCCTGACGGCGGGCCTCTGCGGCTGCGGCGGCGCATCCCCGACGGACGCCCCTGCCGAAAGCAGCCAGCGCTTCGTGCGCATCGACGGACCGAACCTCCTGAAGCCCGACGGCTCGCGCCTGTTCATCATGGGCACCAACCTGGGCAACTGGCTCAACCCGGAGGGATACATGTTCCGCTTCAATAAGGCCAACTCCGCGCACTTCATCAACGAGATGCTCTGCCAATTGGTGGGCCCCGACTTCACGGCCCGCTTCTGGCGGCAGTTTAAGGACAACTACGTCACGCGCGACGACATCCGGTTCATCCGGAGCACCGGCGCCAACACCATCCGCCTGCCCTTCCACTACAAGCTCTTCACCGACGAGGATTACATGGGCCTCACCGCCCGCCAGGACGGATTCGCCCGCGTGGACAGCCTGGTGGAATGGTGCCGCGACGAGGGCCTCTACCTCATCCTCGACATGCACGACGCCCCCGGCGGACAGACGGGCGACAACATCGACGACAGCTACGGATACCCCTGGCTGCTGGAAAGCGAGGACAGCCAGCGACTCTTCTGCGACATCTGGCGCCGTATTGCCGACCGCTACAAGGACGAGCCCGTCATCCTGGGCTACGAACTGATGAACGAGCCCATCGCTCCCTACTTCGACAACGTGGACGAGCTGAACGCCAAGCTGGAAGCCCTCTATAAGAAAGGAGTGGCCGCCATCCGCGAGGTGGACAAGAACCACATCGTCCTGCTGGGCGGCGCGCAGTGGAACGGCAACTTCCGGCCCTTCCGCGACTCGAAGTTCGACGACAAGCTGATGTACACCTGCCACCGCTACGGCGGGCCCGCCACGCAGGAGGCCATCCAGGGCTTCATCAGCTTCCGCGACAGTGTCGGCCTGCCGATGTACATGGGCGAAATCGGCCACAACACCGAGCAGTGGCAGGCGGACTTTTGCCGCGTGATGCGCGACAACAACATCGGCTACACCTTCTGGCCCTACAAGAAGATGGACGGCTCGTGCTTCCAGGCCATCACGCCTCCCGAGGGCTGGCAGGCCGTGGTGGACTTCGCCGAGGCCCCGCGCGGCACCTACGCCGAGATACGCGCCGCCCGTCCCGACCAGGCCCTGGCCCGCCAGGCCCTGACCGACCTGTTGGAGGCCTGCAAGCTGCAGAACTGCGTGGAGCAGGAGGGCTATATCCGGTCGCTGGGAATGAAGTGACGCCTTGTGTACTTTTCTTTTTGCCTTGATGCAAAAAGAAAAGCTACCAAAAGAAAAAAATCAAGCGCTGAAGCTGCGGGGCTACTCCGAGCCGGGGCTCTCCGCTTCACGCCCCTTCGCTTATGCGCGGGCTGCGCATGGGGAGCATGCGAGATACTCTTTGGCTGTGCCTATTGGCGCTGCCCGTTGGCTCTGTCCGGCATCGGGCGGCGGGCGTAAAGCGGAGAGGCTTTCCGGGCCGTTAAAAAGGGCAAATCTGTTTGAGCGAAGCGAGTTTTTGCCCTTTAGGTCCGGGAAGCCTTGGAGCAGCCCGACGGACGCAGCCGGTGCCCTTTCTTTTTGGCAGCTTTTTCTTTCGGGCAAGCGAAAGAAAAAGTGCAAGAATAGTATAATCCAATGTTCCTGTAAATAGAAAGAAGTATGAAGAAGAAGCAACTCTGGTTTACCTTGGCGCTGGCTGCGGCCCTTCCCCTCTCGGCCCAGCAGAAGCCCGTCTACCTGGACGAAAACCGACCCATCGAAGAGAGGGTGGAGGACGCCTTGGGACGCATGACCCTGGCGGAGAAACTCCACGTGATACATGCGCAGTCCAAATTCAGCAGCGGCGGAGTGCCCCGCCTGGGCATCCCCGAACTCTGGACCGACGACGGCCCCCACGGCGTGCGCCCCGAGGTGCTCTGGGACGAGTGGGAACAGGCCGGATGGACCAACGACTCGTGCGTGGCCTTCCCCGCGCTTACGTGCCTGGCCGCCACGTGGAACCCCGACATGTCCCTCCTCTACGGACAGAGCGTGGGCGAAGAGGCCCGCTTCCGCGAGAAGGACGTGCTGCTGGGCCCCGGCGTCAATATCTACCGCACCCCGCTCAACGGACGCAACTTTGAATACATGGGCGAAGACCCCTACTTGAGCAGTCGCATGGTGGTGCCTTATGTGCAGGGCGTGCAGCAGAACGGGGTGGCCGTCTGCGTGAAGCACTTCGCCCTGAACAACCACGAGGTCAACCGCCACAACACCAACGTCATCGTGGACGACCGCGCGCTCTACGAAATCTACCTCCCCGCCTTCAAGGCCGCCGTGCAGGAGGGCAAGGCCTGGACTATCATGGGCGGATACAACCTCTACCAGAACCAGCACTGCTGCCAGAACGAACGCCTGCTGCAGGACATCCTGAAGGGCGAATGGGGCTTCGACGGCGCAGTGGTCTCCGACTGGGGAGGCGTGCACAACACCGAGCAGGCCATTGCCCACGGCGTGGACTTGGAATTTGGCAGCTGGACGGACGGTCTGGCCAACGGCGTGAGCAATGCCTACGATAACTACTATCTGGCCAATCCCTACCTGGAATTGATTCAAGCCGGCAAGGTGGGCACCCGCGAGCTGGACGACAAGGTGCGCCGCGTGCTCCGCCTTATCTTCCGCACGGCCATGAACACGCGCAAGCCCTTCGGCTCGATGTGTTCGCCCGAGCATTACGACGCCGCCCGCCGCATCGGCGAGGAGGGCATCGTGCTGCTGAAGAACGAGGGCGGCCTCCTGCCCATCCGCCTGGACGAGGTGAAGAAGGTGGCCGTCGTGGGCGAGAACGCCGTGAAGATGATGACCGTGGGCGGCGGCAGCTCGTCGCTGAAGGTGCAGCGCGAGGTTTCGCCGCTGGACGGCATCCGCGCCCGCCTCAAGGGCAAGGCCGAGGTGACGTATGTCCGCGGCTATGTGGGCGACGTGGGCGGTGAATACAACGGCGTGGTGACCGGACAGGACTTGAAGGACGACCGCACGCCCGACGAACTCATCGCCGAGGCCGTCCAAGTGGCCAAGGAGGCCGACCTGGTCATCTTCGTGGGCGGACTGAACAAGAGCGCCGGACAGGACTGCGAGGACTCTGACCGCGCTTCGTTGTCCCTGCCCTACGGTCAAGACCGCGTCATCGAGGCTTTGGCCGAGGCCAACCCGCGCCTGGTGGTGGTCAACATCTCGGGCAACGCCGTGGCCATGCCGTGGGTAGACCGCGTGCCCGCCATCGTGCAGGGCTGGTTCCTGGGCTCGGAGGCCGGCAACGCCCTGGCATCCGTCCTGACGGGCGACGTCAGCCCCAGCGGCCGCCTGCCCTTCACCTTCCCCGTGCGTCTGGAGGACGTGCCTGCGCACAGCCTGGGCGAATACACCGGCGAGCGCCGGCGCGACACCGTGGACATCCGCTACAACGAGGGCATCTTCGTGGGCTACCGCTGGGCGGACAAGCAGAAGAAGGTGAAGCCGCTCTTTGCCTTCGGCCACGGACTGACTTACACCACCTTTGAATACGGCAAGCCCACGGTCGACCGGAAGACCCTGACGGTCGACGGCACGGTGACCGTGCGCGTCAAGGTGAAGAACACCGGCAGCCGCGAGGGACAGGAAGTGGTGCAGCTCTACGTCAGCGACCTCAAGTCGTCCCTGCCCCGTCCCGTCAAAGAGCTGAAGGCCTTCCGCAAGGTGCGCCTGGCCCCCGGCGAGGAGCAGGAGGTGAGCTTCACCCTGGGACGCGACGCCCTGAGCTTCTTCGACGCCGACCGCCACGAGTGGGTGGCCGAGCCGGGCAAGTTCGAGGCCATCGTGGCCGCTTCGGCTGCCGACGTCAAGGGCAAGGTGGCTTTTGAATTGAAATAAAAGGATACTTGTGTTTTTCGTTTCCCGCGCGGGCTGCGCTCTCTGTCTGGACGGCAGGGGGCGGCCCGCGCTTCTTTTGGCCCGGTGGCTGGGATAGTAACGCCCGCCGGCTGGGACAGTAATGCCAGCAAGCTGGGACAGTAACGCCCGGTCGGTGGAGTTATAACGCCAAGTCGGTGGACTTACAAGGCCCGGCGGAGGTATCCATTTCCCCTCCTCCTGGGAGGAGGGGTGCCCAACGGGCGGGGTGGTAGGTAAGAAATAAAAACCTTATGGTAAACAGATTATAGTTCGCTACCACCTCCCCCTTCCCCTCCTTCGGGTACTCACCCCCTCCGACTCCCCCGTTATCGGGGGAGAGCAACCTCCCCGGAGGAGGAGAATTAGGTTACCGCCTTCCCTTCGGCACCCGTTTATTCAGGGCGGGGAGCTGCTGGCGGGACGATGCAGGCGCGGAGCACCAGCAGGCTTTCCGGCCCCATGTTGAACAGGAGGTCGGCGATGCTGAGGTCGGGCAGGAAGCCCAGGCGCTGCTGGAACACCTGGTAGTAGGGCACGGGGCGGAACGTGGGGTCGGCTTCGGCCGGAGCGGCGGGGGAGGCCTTGGGGCGGATGCGTTCGCGCCAGTCGTCCGTGTCGGCAGGGGGCGTGGCCGCGAAGGCGGTGGTGCGCTCCAGGCGGGGCTCCAGGTCGACGAGGCGGCAGACGAGGCGCAGCAGGTCTTCGTTGAAGTCGATGAGGAAGTCGTGGCGTCTTTCCTCGTAGAAGGGGCGGAAGTCGTCCTTGTAATACTCGAAGAAAGGCGTGTGGTTGTAGGCCGCCTCCAGCGCGTTCCAGTGCAGGCGCCGCCAGTGGCCGTGGTCGGAGATGCGGACGTCGCGCACGAGGCACTTGGGCGCGTCGGTCTTCACCACGGGCACGGTGAGGGCCAGCGGCCCGGCGGGGGAGGCGATGAGGCAGCGGTTGCGGTAGGTCTGCTTGCGGTAGTGGTCGTATTGCTCGACGAGGCAGCGGTCGTAGGCCAGGAGCTTGGCGACGTAGGACACGGGCGGCAGGTAGGCGGTGGAGAGGAGGGCGGTGCGGGGCATGGACGGGGGAGTGATGAGGGGTTAATGATTAGTGATTAGGGGTTAGTGATTAATGATGAGTGATTGGTGGTTGGGGAGTTAAGGAGTGAAGGAGTGAGGGAGTTATCCTCAGTCCACCCGCGCGCCTATCCGCTCCCAGCGGTAGCCGCTGAAGAGGCCGGTGCCTTCCTCCTTGGAGAGCCAGATGCGTGCGGCGCGTCCGATGAGGTGGTCTTCGGGCACGAAGCCGAAGAGGCGCGAGTCGGTGACGTTGGTCACGTTGCTGGAGGTCACCCAATAGTAGTCCTTGGTGAAGGTACAGGTGTCCGCGGGCCGTCCGTCCACGTAGAGCGTGTCGCCCTTCAGGCGCGCGTCCCGCCCCTCGTGCAGCAGCAGGGTGTTGCACAGCAGGGTGCGGTTCCAGGGCTGCACGCGCACGCTTGTCCCGCGTCCGGGCACCACCAGGGGGAAGGTCTGCCGCCGCGCGCCGCCGTCCTGCACGGGGCTGATCCAGCACGGGCCGTCGATGGCCTGCTGCAGGAGGTAGTATTCGTAGCGGCTGAAGCTGCGGATGCTGCGGGCGGAGTCTTGCCCCAGCAGGGGGGAGTGGATGGAGAGGCGGGCCAGCAGCGTGTCCAGCTCGGCCTGACGGGCCGGGGGGTAGGAGTAGAGGAATTTCTGGTCGGGCGCCAGCGTCTCTTCGGGCACGACGGCAAACAGCGAGTCCACCCTCAACGTGTCGCCCGGCGTGCCCGTACACCGCCCGATGAAGACGGCGCGCCGGCTGACCACGGGCTCGGAGGCCTGGGCGGGGTTGTTGAACACCACGATGTCTTCGCGCGGCACGCGGGCGGGGGCCCAGCGGTGGTATCCCCACCAGGCCATGAGGGGCAGGCGCAGGCCGTAGCTCCACTTGTTCACCAGGATGCGCTCGCCGCGATACAGCGTGTTCTCCATGCCGTCGGAGGGGATGAGGTAGGACGTGGCCACGCACGAACGCAGCATCACCCCGGCCAGTACGGCGGCGGCCAGGGCGGCGAGGGTCTTGCGCGCGGTGTGTCTGTCCATCTCCGGCCTCCTTTCCTTACAGGTTGTCCACGCGTTTGAACAGGCGGTCCCAGCGTATCTTGCCGTCGAACCAGCCGCGGTCTTTGTCCAGCGACAGCCATACCATCAGGGGCTTGCCCACCACGTGGTCTTCGGGCACGAAGCCCCAGTAGCGCGAGTCGAGCGAGTTGTGGCGGTTGTCGCCCATCATCCAGTAGTAGTCCAGGCGGAAGGTATAGCGGTCGGTCTTCTGTCCGTTGATGTAGATGCCGTCGTCGCGCCGCTCCAGGGTGTTGCCTTCGTAGGCACGGATGCAGCGTTCGTACAGGGGCAGGTTGTCGTCGGTGAGCCGGATGGTTTCGCCTTTCTTCGGAATCCACAGGGGCCCGTAGTCGTCGCGCGTCCAGTGGGTGTAGAGGTTCAGCGGATAGACGTCGCCCCCGTATTCGGCCGGTTCGCGCACGATGTGGCTGACGAGCTTCCGGTTGGCGGCCAGGGCGTCGTGCATCTGCCGGGTAAGCGGCAGGTGGTAGACGGGCGCGGGTTGTCCCTGCGCGTCGGTGCCGTCCAGGCCCAGGGAAGCCAGCGCGGCGCGGGTGTCCGGGTCGTTCGGCAGGAGCCACTGGTCGTCCAGGCTGATGCCCAGCTCACGGAACAGGCCTTCGGGGATGAGGGGCCCGGTGGTCTGCACGAAGTAGTTGAACTGCAGGTTCTCCGGGTCGGGCACGGCCTGGCCGTTGATGTAGAGCTGGCCGCCCTTGATTTGCAGCGTGTCGCCGGGCAGGCCGGTGCAGCGTTTCACGTAGTTCTCGCGGCGGTCGACGGGACGGGTGATGACCTTGCCGTAGACCTGCGGGTTGCTGAGGATGAGCTTGCGCCCGGCGGCGTAGTAGAGGTCGTAGACGGCGCGTTGCTGCGTGCGCGTCAGGCTGTCCATCTCGACGGGCTGCGGATAAAGCCTCCGTCCCTCGCGATAGGCCAGGGCGTAGAAGTCCTCCATCTGGTGGTTGAGGGCCACGGTGTCGCCGGCGGGGAAGTTGAAGACCACGATGTCGCCCAGCTCCACATGCCCCGTGCCGGCGACGCGCTTGTAGTCCCAGTGGGGCCAGTCGAGGTACGACTTGCATCCCAGCACCGGCATCGTGTGTTGCGTCAGCGGCATGGACAGCGGGGTGTTGGGCACGCGGGGGCCGTAGCTCAGCTTGCTGACGTAGAGGAAGTCGCCCACCAGCAGGGACTTTTCGAGCGACGACGACGGTATCTGGTAGTTCTGGAACAGGTAGAGGTTGACGAAGTAGACGGCCACCAGGGCGAAGACGATGGCGTCCACCCAGCTCATGATGCCGCGCACGGCGGCGTTCTTGCTGCGTCGCCACCATCCCCAGGGTATCTTCTTGGTGATGTAGGCGTCGAAGATGAAGGGCAGGACGACGAGGCCCCACCAACTCTTCACCCACAGCAGGAACAGCAGGTAGAGCACGGCGACGAGGCCGAACATCGTCCACCGGGCCCGGAGGCTCCGGCCCCGGGGCGGGCGGCTTAGTTTGGGGTTGTTGGTAAATTCCATGACAGGAGGGGAGGGGTTAGGGGTTAGTGTTTAGGGGTTAGTGATGAGGGTTTAGTGATTAGTGATTAGGGATTAATGGGGGGAGTGGTTAGGGATTAGGGGTTAGTGATGAGTGATTAGTGGGGGAGTGATTGGTGATTAGTGGGCTTGAGCGCCCGTCGTCCGCACGTATTAATCACTCATCACTAAACCCTAATCCCTAAACACTAATCATTAATCACTAATCACTAACCATTAATCATTCATTTGAGGAACGGAAAAAGGTCTTCCATCGTCAGCAGCCCGGCGTGTCCGGCGGTGTATTCGGCGGCTAGGACGGCGCCCAGGGCGAAGCCGCTGCGGTTCTTGGCGTCGTGGACGAGGGTGATGCTGTCGGCGGCGGAGTCGTAGCGGATGGTGTGTATGCCGGGCACCTCGTCGCGGCGCACGGAGCTGACGGGCAGCTCGTCCGGGGCGCACTGCGCGCTGCCCGTCACGGTGCCGTCCGGGGCCTGGTGCGTGCCCTTCACCCAGCGCGACTTGCGGTCCAGGCGGCTGACGATGTCCTCGGCCAGGGTGATGGCGGTGCCGCTGGGGGCGTCCAGTTTGTGCACGTGGTGCGTCTCTTCCATCGCCACGTCGTACTCGGGGAATTGGTTCATGATGCGGGCCAGGTAGCGGTTGACGGCGGTAAAGATGCTGACTCCCAGGCTGAAGTTGCTGGCCCAGAACAGCGTCTTGCCCTCTTCCGCGCAGAGGCGGCGCACGTCGTCGGCATGGTCTTTCAGCCAGCCGGTGCTGCCGCTCACCACCTTGACGCCTGCGTCGAAGGCGCGCAGGTAGTTGCCGTAGGCGGCCTGGGGGTTGGTGAACTCGATGGCGACGTCGGCGCTGCGGAAGGCTTCGGAGGCGAAGTCCTGCTGGTTGTCCACGTCGATGATGCAGACGATTTCGTGTCCGCGGCTGCGGGCGATGCGCTCTATCTCGTGGCCCATCTTGCCGTAGCCTATCAGTGCTATTTTCATTGCGGTCTGTGGTTTTAGTTTCTTGGGTTTGTTGTCGTTTTTGCGGCCTTCCGCCGTCCGCCTCCCCGGGCCTTTCCGTTCGGACGGGCTTGGGGACGGGATACGTCGGGGGCTAATCAGCGCAAAGGTAGTGTTTTTCCTGTCATGCAGGGCAATTTTTCGGATATTTTAACCGCGCAGGCGGGGACAGTAACGCCCGGTCGGTGGGATAGTAATGCCAGGAGGCGGGGATAGTAATGCCCGGGAATAGTGAGGCCCTGTGGGTGCCTGAATAGGGGCCGCCATCCATTTGAGGAAGTGTCGAAATAGACGTTGGTATCCATTTCCCCTCCTCCTGGGAGGAGGGGTGCCCAACGGGCGGGGTGGTAGGTTAAAAATATAATAAACAGATTATACTTCGCTACCACCTCCCCCTTCGGGTACTCCTCCTTCCCGAAGGAGGAGAATTGAGTTACCACCTTCAATACATCCAGCGGTCGTCGCCCGGCTCGTCGCTCACGATGACCCATCCCTCGTAGCTCTTGGCGGTGGTCTGATAGTGGTCGCAGTTGCGGTAAGGGCGCAGGCGGAGGAAGAGGTTGAGGTCGAACAGCGAGCAGGCGATGCCCCACAGCCCCCATACGTAGCAGTCGGCGTGGCCCGTGCACAGCCCGAAGACGGCGGGCAGGAAGCCCAGCAGCACGGCGGGCGCAACGAGCATCAGGCGGTAGGCGCCCAGGCGGACGGGGCGGTCGGAGTAGGGGCCGAAGGCTCCGGCGTCGAAGTGCCAGTGCAGGGCGCGGCGGTCGCAGCCCAGGGCCAGGTAGAGCATCAGCGCGTCCAGCGCCAGGTAGGCCGCACACACGCCCGCCAGCTTCAGCAGCCCGCCGAGGGAGAGGAGCGAGCCCGCGCGGCGCCCCCAGTCGTAAGCTCCCGGCTCGGCCCACAGCAGGGTGAACAGGGCCGCGCCCGCGGCCATCAGCAGGATGATGAACACCACGCTCCAGGCGTTGAGGCGCAGGGGCGATACTTTGATTTCGATGCTGCCGGCGCGGCAGGCTTCCCAGGTTTGGTCTATTGCTTTCATAAATTGAGAATTGAGAATTAAGAATTAAAAAATCAGGGATTGGGAATGGAGGATGCTTTCTCCTTCGTTCCTGGCGCAAAGGTAACCCGTGTCTGCCGCCCCGCAGGTTAACCGTATGTTATCGTTAGGTTAACGTCCCCTCGTAGCCTTGTCAACTTGTCCCCTCGTAGCCTTGTCCCCTCGTTCCTCGTCCCCTTGTCCCCTCGTCCCTCCGAATATCTGGTCGGAAAACTTGGCAGTCCCGCGGATTTGCCCTATCTTTGGACACTTGTAATCCCCTTGGTAAAGCCAATGTCATGGAACACAACGAAGAACGCCTGCTGCACTACGTCTGGCGCCACCGCCTCTTCCCCCTCGCCCCGCTGCGCGCCACCGACGGCCGCGCTCTGGAGGTGATAGACACGGGGCAGCCCAACACGGACGCCGGGCCGGACTTCTTCAACGCCAAGATTCGCCTGGACGGCACGCTGTGGGTGGGCAACGTAGAGATTCACCTGCGCGCTTCCGACTGGGCGCGCCACGGACACCAAGGGGATGCGGCCTATGACAACGTGGTGCTTCACGTGGTGGGCGAGGCCGACGCCGAGGTCTGTCGCACCGACGGGCAACCCGTGCCGCAGCTGCAGCTGGACTGCCCGCCCGGCGTGCGCCGCCGCTACGACGAGCTGTGCCGCCCCTCTTCCGCCTCCGGCCTGCCGCCCTGCCACGGCTCGCTCTCCGCGCTGCCGCCCCTCAAGGTGCACGCCTGGCTGTCGGCCCTGGGAGCCGAACGCCTGCGGCAGAAGGCCGGCGACGTGGAGCGGAGGCTGGAGCAGACGGGCGGCGACTGGGAAGACGCCTTCTTTGTCACCCTGGCACGCAACTTCGGCTTCGGGCTCAACGCCGACGCCTTCGAGGCCTGGGCCCTGCGCCTGCCCCTGCGCGCCCTGGGCCGGCAGCGCGACAACCTGTTTCAGCTGGAGGCCCTCTTCCTGGGGACAGCCGGCCTGCTGGACGACGTGCCCGACGACGCGCCCGACGGCTATCCCGCGGCCCTGCGCCGCGAATACGGCTACCTGCGGCGCAAGCTCTCGCTGGCCGACCCGCTGCCCCGTTCCCGCTGGCGCTTCCTCCGGCTCCGCCCCGACAACTTCCCCCACGTGCGCCTGGCGCAACTGGCCTGGCTGTGCCACGAGCGCGAACACCTGTTCTCCCGCGTGCTGGAAGCCGCCTCGGCCGACGACGTGCGCCGCCTGCTGCAGGTGCAGACCTCCGACTATTGGACAGACCACTGCCGCTTCGGCCCGCCCATGCCTCGCCGCCGCGCGCGCCGCCTCGGTACGGCCTCGGCCGACCTGCTGCTGCTCAACACGGTGGCGCCCCTGCTCTATGCCTACGGCGTGCACCGGCGCGACGAGGCCCTGTGCCGCCGGGCCGCCGCCCTGCTGGACGAACTGCCGGCGGAAGACAACGCCGTGGTGCGCCGATGGGCCGCCGCCGGCATCGTGCCCCGTTCGGCCGCCGACTCGCAGGCCCTGCTGCAGCTGACGCGCGCCTATTGCGACCGCCGCGACTGCCTGCGCTGCCGCTTCGGCTACGAGCACCTGAAGGGGAGGAAGGAGGAGACGCCCTGACCCCCTTGCCAAGAAGTAGTAACCATTATCAGATATGAACGAAACACTGACCCGCATCGTGGCCCGCTTCCGCATCAGCGGCACCGTGGCCGACATCCGCCCCCTGGGGACGGGACTCATTAACGACACCTACCGCGTCCGCACCGCCGAGGCCGACGCGCCCGACTACGTGCTGCAGCGCATCAACCACGCCGTCTTCCGCGACGTGGACGGCCTGCAGCACAACATCGAGACCGTCACCGCCCACCTCCGCCGCAAGCTGCTGGAACAGGGCGAGACGGACATCGACCGCAAGGTGCTGCGCTTCCTCCCCGTGGCCGACACGGGCAAGACCTACTGGCACGACGGCACGTCGTACTGGCGCGTCATGGTCTTCATCCCCCGCGCCCGCACCTTCGAGACCGTCGACCCGCACTATTCCTACTGCGCGGGCCGCGCCTTCGGCCGCTTCGAGGCCCTGCTGGCCGACCTGCACGAGCCGCTGACGGAGACCATCCCCGGCTTCCACAACATGGAGCTGCGCCTCGACCAGCTGCGCCGGGCCGTGGCGGCCGACCGGGCCGGACGGGTGGGCGAAGTGCGCCGCTACGTGGACGAGCTGGAGCGGCGCGCCGACGCCATGTGCCTGGCCGAGCGGCTGCACCGCCAGGGCGTGCTGCCCAAGCGCGTGTGCCACTGCGACACGAAGGTAAACAACATGATGTTCGACGAAGACGGCAGCGTGCTCTGCGTCATCGACCTGGACACCGTCATGCCCTCCTACGTCTTCTCGGACTACGGCGACTTCCTGCGCTCGGCGGCCAACACCGGCGCCGAAGACGACCGCGACCTCGGCCGCGTGTCGTTCGACATGGACATCTTCCGCGCCTTCACCCGCGGCTACCTGGAGTCGGCCCGCGCCTTCCTCTTGCCCGTCGAGGTGGAACACCTGCCCTATGCCGCCGCCCTCTTCCCCTACATGCAGTGCGTGCGCTTCCTGACGGACTACCTGGACGGCGACACCTATTATAAGACGGCCTACGAGGGACACAACCTGGTGCGCACCGCCGCCCAATACAAGCTGCTGCAAAGCGTGGAAGAGCGGCAGGACGAGATGCGGGCCTTCATCGCAGAGGTCATGGGGTGAGGAGCCGTTGGAGGGAGTTATAAGGAGTTAGAGGGAGTTATAATTGGAGGGAGTTAGAGGGAGTTAAAGGGAGTTAGAAGGAGTTATAGGCCGATAGTTGTCCGGCGATATTCCAGGAAGGTATTGGCCTCTAACTCCTTGAGCGAAGCGATAACTCCCTGTAACTCCTTCCCACTCCTTCCCATTCTTTCCCACTCCCTCCCACTCCTTCCCTCCATTCCTCCGCCCGTTTAGATTATGAACAGTTATTTAAGAGATAAAGGATATGACACCAATGAAAGAACTGAACGTCAAGAAAGTGAGCGCGGCACAGGTGCCCGTGGACGCCATCCCCGCGCTGTTGGACCAAGAGAAGATAGACTTCCAGCCGCTGAACACGGTGGACTGGCCGCAGGACTACCCCTACCGGCCCTCCGTGCAGTTCCGCCTGGCGCATACGGGCGACGCGCTGCTGCTGCACTTCAAGGTGCACGAGGCGTCGGTGCGGGCCGTGGCGGCGGACAACGGGCGCGTGTGGGAGGACTCGTGCGTGGAGTTCTTCTCCGTGCCGGCCGGCGACGGCGTGTATTATAACCTGGAGTGCAACTGCGCCGGGGCCATGCTGGTGGGCGGCGGCGCCGGGCGCAAGGACAGGCAACGGGCCTCGCAGGAGATGCTGGACGGCGTGCAGCGTTGGGCCTCGCTGGGCCGCGCGCCCTTCGACGAGCGGGTGGGCGACTGCAGCTGGGAAGTGGCGCTCATCGTGCCGGCCCGCACCTTCTTCCTGCACGACCTGAAGGACCTCTCGGGACGCGACATCCGGGCCAACTTCTACAAGTGCGGCGACCTCCTGCAGAAACCTCACTACCTCTCCTGGAACCCCATCGAGCTGGAGAAGCCCAACTTCCACTGCCCGCAGTTCTTCGGGCTGCTGCATTTGGCGTAGGAGTTTGGTGGGAGGAGTGAAAGCTGTTTCCCATAAGGATACAACAGCAAAGCCCGGCGCGGTTGCGCCGGGCTTTGCTATGTCCGTCTCCCTCCGTGGGGAGGGCTGCCGGTTATCTCACGATGCCTTTCGACTGCTTGACGAAGTCCACGATGTTGCGTATCTCGTCGCTCATCGGTATCTGGTCTTCAATCTTCAGCACGGCGTCCTGCAGGCTGAAGTTGCCCTGGTAGATGAGGCGGTAGGCGTTCATGATGTGGCGCAGAATGCGGTCGGTGACGTGGCTCTCTTCGTGGGCGTTCTGCAAGACGACGGCGTTGATGCCGTGGTATTTCACGGGGTTGCCCGCCATGATGATGTAGGGCGGCACGTCCTTGGAGATGCGGCAGCCCGACTGGATGAGCACCCAGCTGCCGATGTGGCACTTCTGCTGCACGATGACGTTGCTGCTCAGGATGGTGCAGTCGTCCACGCGGCTCTCGCCCGCCACCATGCTGCGGATGCCCAGCACGCAACGGTTGCCAATCTGCACGTCGTGGCACAGGTGCGCGCCGTCCATCAGGAAGTTGCCGTTCCCGATGCGCGTGCCTCCCTCCTTGTGCGTGGCGCGGGCCACGACCACGTTCTCGCGGATGTCGTTTCCGTCGCCGATGATGAGCAGGCTGTCCTCGCCCGTGTAGTGGAGGTCCTGCGGCACGCTGGCCAGGGTGGCTCCCGGGTGTACGGTGTTCTTGCGGCCCAGGCGTGTGCCGTTCAGGATGCGCGCGCCGGACATGATGACGCACTCGTCGCCGATTTCTACGTCGCCTTCGATGTAGGCGAATGGTTGTACTGTGACGTTCTTGCCGAGCTTGGCGGCAGGGTCAACGTAAGCTAATGGACTAATCATGGCTGTTACGATTTAAATGGTTCTTACTCTCGTCCGCCTCCCAGCGCCTGGTACAGGTTGATGACGGCCTGCATCTGGTCGTATCTGTCGGTCACCTCGCTCAGCTGGGCGCTCAGGTAGCTCTGCTGGGCGGTGAGGACTTCGAGGTAGGTTGACGTGCCTAAGTTAAACAATTCTTTGGTATCTTCCGCGGCTTTGCGCGAAGAATTTACCTGCAGGGTGCGCATTTCCGCCTTGTCCGCCGTGTTCTGGTAGAGGGTGAGGGCGTTGTTCACCTCGTTGCCCGCGCTGAGCAGGGTGGTCTGGAAGGCTATCTTGGCCTGTTCTTCCTGGGCGCGTGCCTGGCGCAGGCGGGCGATGTTGGTGCCGCGGTAGAAGAGGGGCTGCGTGATGGCTCCCACCAGGTTGGCTATCAGGTTGCCCGGGCTGATGAGGCCTTTCAGTCCCTGTTGCGTCCATCCCAGGCTGCCGCTCAGGGTGATTTGGGGGTAGAAGGCGGCGCGGGCGCTGTTGGTGTTATAGTAGCAGGCGGCCAGGGCCATTTCGGCGGCTTGCACGTCGGGCCGGTTGGACAGCAGCTGCAGGGGGATGCCGGCGGAGAACTCTGTGGGCAGCGCCTGGTCTTCGAGCACGCCGCGCTCGATGGCGTGGGCGGGTTCGTTGAGGATGAGGCAGAAGGAGTTCTCGGTCTCGCTGATGCTCTGGCGCAGGTCGGACAGCGAGGCCACCACTTGGGCGTAGCTGCTGCGGCTCTGCTCAATGGCGGCGCTGGTGACGGAGCCGTAGTCATACATGGCTTCCATGGTCTCCACGTAGTCCTTCAGCACTTCGGCGGTGCTTTCGGTGATTTCCAGCTGGCGGTCCAGCATCAGCAGGGTGTAGTAGATGCTGGCCACGTTGGCCACGAGCTGCGTCTGCACGGCCTGCTGGTTGTACTGGGCCTGGCGCAGCGACACCTGGGCGGCGCGCTTGGGGTTGAGTATCTGCCCGAACAGGTCGATTTGCCAGCTGGCGTTGACGGGCAGGCTGTAGGTGCGCGTGTTTTGCGTGCCCTTGCGCCAGCTCAGCGTGCCTTGCGGGTTGAGCGACAGTTGGGGCAGGTAGGCCAGGCGGGCGCTCAAGAGGGCGGCCTGGGCCGATTCCACGTTGAGCATGGCCGTGCGCAGGTCGGCGTTGTTGGCCAGGGCCTGCTCGATGTAGCCTTGCAGCTGCGGGTCGGTGAAGACCTCGCGCCAGGGCACGTTTCCGAAGTTGGCCGTGTCGGCCGCAGCCATCGCGTCGGGGTTGGTCAGGGCCGTGTCGCGGTACAGGCCTTCGGCGCTGATGTCCTCCGGACGGTCGTAGGCTTTATAGATGTGGCAGCTGCTCAGGAGGGCGGCGGCGCACATCAGGGTGATTATGTTTTTTCCTTTCATACTTGTCTATCTTAATGAAATGGTTATGTCGGTATATCCTCCTGCCGGCCTCTGCGGGCGCGGGGCCTGCGCGGGGCTTTCCTGGCGTTATAACGCCTGTCGGCTGGGACTATGGTTCCCGCAGGCTGGGACTGTAGTGCCAGCCGGCTGGCATTGGAAGGCCCGGTGCCGGAGTTGCCGGTGGGGCGCAGGGCCCCCTGCCGGAGGCCGGTAGGAGGAGGGGATGTTTCAAGGGTCGCGGTTACTTGCTGTACTGCTCGATTTCAGCCTCTGCGTCCGAGTTGTCCACGTCGTCCCATTCCATCGGCTTGAACTTCTCCTGCAGCGACTGGAAGGCCACGAACAGGGCGGGCACGATGAAGATCTGCAGGATCATGCCGATGAACATGCCGCCGATGGCCGAGGTGCCCAGCGTGCGGTAGCCGTTGGCGCCGGCGCCGCTGGCGAACATCAGGGGCAGCAGACCGATGACCATGGCCAGCGACGTCATCAGGATGGGGCGCAGACGGGCGCCGGCGCCCAGGACGGCGGCCCACGTGATGCTCATGCCCATCTTGCGGCGGTCGAGGGCGAACTCAACGATCAGGATGGCGTTCTTGGCCAGCAGGCCCATCAGCATAATCAAGGCAATCTGCATGTAGATGTTGTTGGACATCGTGCCGATAATCATCTGCAGGGCCGGGATGCCGCCGATGAGGCTGGCGCCGTTGACGAAGATGAAGCTGCCCATCAGGCCGAAGGGCACGGAGAGCAACACGGCCAGGGGCAGGATGTAGCTCTCATACTGGGCGCTCAGCAGCAGGTAGACGAAGACGAAGCAGAGCACGAAGATCAGGCCCGTGGTGCTGCCGCTGGTCTCGGCCTCCTCGCGCGCCATACCGCCCAGCTCGTAGTCGAAGCCCATCGGGAGGTTCTGGTCGGCCACCTCGGCGATGGCCTGCAGGGCCTGGCCGGAGGTGTAGCCCGTGGCCGGAGCCACCATCACCTTCATGGACGTGTAGAGGTTGAAGCGGCTGATGACGTCGGGGCCGTAGACCTTGGTCAGCTTGACAAACTGGCTGACGGGGGCCATCTCGCCCTGGTCGTTGCGCACCTTGATGCTTTCCAGCGACTCCAGGTCTTTCGTGGCCTCGCGCTCGCCCTGAATCATCACGCGGTACATCTTACCGAAGCTGTTGAAGTTGGACGCGTACAGGCCGCCGTAGTATCCCTGCATCACGCTCAGGATGCTGCTGGGGCTGATGCCGGCGCGCTTGCAGGCGGCGGCGTCGATGTCCAGCTGGTATTGCGGGAAGCTGGGGTTGAAGTTGGTGGCGGCCGACGTAATCTCCGGACGCTCTTGCAGGGCGGCCATGTAGTCCTTCACCACGCTGTAGAAGCGGTCCAGGCTGCCGCCCGTCTTGTCCTGCATGTTCAGCTCGATGTCCGTAGACACGGAGTAACCCGGAATCATGGGCGGAGCGAAGAACAGCACCTGTGCTTCCTTGATAATCTTCTGCGCGCGCATGAACAGCGTGGCGTAGACAATGTTGGAGTTCTGCATGGTCGAACGCTCTTCCCACGGTTTCAGCTTGATGATGATGGAGCCGTAGCCGGGGCCTTGTCCGCCGATGAAGCTGTAGCCCGAGATGACCGTGCGCGACTGTACGGCCGGCTCGGCGGCCACCAGGCTGTCCACGCGGGCCAGAATCTTCTGGGCGCGTTCTTGCGACGTGCCGGGAGGCAGCGTCACGGCGCCCATGATGGTACCGGTGTCTTCGTTGGGCACCATGCCCGTCGGGGTGATTTGCATGAAGACTACCAGCAGGACGATGGAGGCCACCACCATGCCGCCGCTCAGCCAGGGCTTCTGGATGAACTTCAGCACTTGCTTCTTATACTTGCCCAGCAACCGCTCGTAGTCGCTGTTGAACGTGTGCTTGAACTTGTCCGTCGTCATGCCGGCCACGGCCATCACGCTGATGACGATGAAGATGGGGCAGAGAATCGGGTGCTCGCTGAAGCTGAACAGGCCGAATATCATGCCGATGATGGCCACGCAGGTGAACAGGATGGTCAGCTTGGGATTCATGAACTTGCCCAGGCCTTGCGCGTAGCGTTGTATCCATATCTTGCGGGCTTCCTTCGTGGCGGTGCCGATGCGCTCCTTCAGCGTGGAGTTGTCCTCGTGTCCCTCCGTGTTGTGCGGCTTCAGGAAGATGGCGCACAGGGCAGGGCTCAGCGTCAGGGCGTTGACGGCGGAGAAGAAGATGGCGATGGCCATGGTCAGACCGAACTGCTGGTAGAACGTGCCGGCCGTACCGCCCATGAAGCTCACGGGGATGAACACGGACATCATGACCAGCGTGATGCTGACCAGCGCGCCACCCAGTTCGTGCATGGCGTCGATGGCTGCCAGGCGGGCCGACTTGTAGCCCTGGTCCAGTTTGGCATGGACGCCTTCGACGACGACTATCGCGTCGTCCACCACAATGGCGATGGCCAGCACCATGGCCGACAGCGTCAGCAGGTTGATGCTAAAGCCTATCAGCTTCAGTACGAAGAACGTGGCGATCAGGGCCACGGGGATGGCGATGGCGGGGATAAGCGTGGAGCGCATGTCTTGCAGGAAGATGTACACCACGATGAACACCAGGATGAAGGCCTCTATCAGCGTCTTCACTACCTCGTGGATGGAGGCAAAGAGGAAGTCGTTGGCGCTCTGGGCGATGTTGATGCCCAGGCCGGCGGGCATGGACGTCTGCATCTCGTCCAATACCTTCTCCAGGTTCTGGATGGTGGCGGTGGCGTTGGTGCCGGCCATCTGGAAGACGATACAGCTGACGCCCTTGTGGCCGTTCATGGTGTTGTCGAAGCCGTAGGTGTTACGTCCCAGCTCGATGTCGGCCACGTCCTTCAGGCGCAGCACTTCGCCGTTGGACAGCGACTTGACTACGATGTTCTCGAACTCTTCGGCAGACTGCAGGCGGCCGCGGTAGCGGATGGTGTACTGAAAGGTCTGGTTGCTGCGTTCGCCGAACTGTCCCGGGGCGGCCTCGATGTTCTGCTCGGCCAGCACGCCGCTGATGTCCGAGGGGATAAGGCCGTACTGGGCCATCACGTCGGGCTTCAGCCAGATGCGCATGGAGTAGTCGGCGCCCATCACCATGGCGTCGCCCACGCCGGAGACGCGCTTGATTTCGGGGATGATGTTGATGTTGGCGTAGTTTTCGATGAACTCGATGTTATACTTGTCCTCCATGTCGTAGATGGAGAAGATAAGCAGCATGGAGCTTTGGCGCTTGCGGGTGGTGACGCCGATTTGCGTCACTTCCTGGGGCAGCAGGCCCTCGGCGGCGGTCACGCGGTTCTGCACGTTCACCTGCGCCATGTCCGGGTCGGTGCCCTGGTTGAAGTAGACGGTGATGGAGGCCGAGCCGTTGTTGGAGGCGTCGGAGGTCATGTACATCATGTTTTCCACACCGTTGATTTGGTCTTCCAACGGCGAGACGACCGCGTTCAGCACGGTCTGGGCGTTGGCGCCCGTATAGGTCGCGCTCACGCTGATGGTGGGCGGCGCGATGTCCGGATACTGGGTGACAGGCAGCGTGGCCAGGCCGATGAAGCCCAGGATGACCAGCAGGATGGATATCACCGTGGAGAGTACCGGACGGTTGATGAATCTGGATAAGTTCATACTTTTGTGTTTAATGAAGAATTAAGAATGAAGAATGAAGAATCTTCCGTGGAGTGGAATTCTTCATTTCGCTGCGTAGCGGCTATTCTTCATTCATCATTATTTTAATTTATTGGAATGCAGTCTGGATGTTGCCGTTCTTCTGGTCTTCGAGGGCCTTCTTGTAGGCGGCTTCCTTGTCGGCGGGGGTGATGGGCGTGATGGCCTGTCCGTCCTTGAGGGCCTGCACGCCTTCGATGACCACCTTGTCGCCGGGCTTCAGTCCGCCGGTCACGTAGTAGTTCTGTCCGTCGTTCAGACTATAGACCTGTATCTCGGTGTTCTTCACCGTGTTGTCGGCCTGCACGACGAAGACGAACTTCTTGTCCTGTATCTCCGTGGTGGCCGACTGCGGGATGAGGATGACGCCCTCCAGCACGTTGGGGAAGACCACATTGCCCGTGGAGTTGCTGCGCAGCACGTTGTGCGCGTTGGGGAAGAGAGCGCGCATCGATACCGAGCCCGTGGTGGGGTCGATAACGCCGCTGATGGTCTCCACGCGGCCGCTGTCGGCATAGAGGGTGCCGTCGATGAGCTGCAGCTGTATCTTGGGCATCTTGGCCAGGATTTCCTTATACGAGCCGCCTTCGCGTATCATCTGCAGCAGCTGGCGTTCGGTCATCGAGAAGTAGGCGAACATCTCCGAGTTGTCGGCCACGGTGGTCAGCGGCGTGGCCATCGAGGCGCTCACCAGGCTGCCGATGCGGTAGGGCACTTCGCCCACGATGCCGTCCGAGGGGCTGGTCACCTCAGTGTACTGCAGGTTGCGCTCGGCGTTCACCAGGCTGGCCTTGGCCTGTGCCAGGCTGGCCTTGGCCTGTGCCAGCTGGTTTTCGGACGTGCTCAGCTGGTAGTCGCTCACGATGCCGCGCTTGTTCAGCTCGCGGTTGTTCTGCGTAGTCAGTTCCTGGGTCTGCAGGGCGGCCTGGGCGGTCTCCACGGCTGCCTTGGCCGTTTCTACGGCCGCGCGGTATTGCACCTGGTCGATGGTGAACAACACTTGTCCTTTCTTCACGACGGAGCCCTCGTCCACGTGCAGCTTCGTGATGAAGCCGCTCACCATGGGGCGTATCTCCACGTCTTGCTTACCCTTGATGGTGGCCGGGTAGCTGTTGGTCAGGTGGGCAGTGGTGGCCTGGGCGGCAATCACTGCATACTCGGGCGCTTTCGTCGTGCCCTTGTCGCCTCCGCCGCAGCCCGACAGGGCGGCCACGAGGCAAGCCAGTAATACGAATCTACTACTCTTCATGTTCATTTCTATTCTTATATAATGTATTTGGTTCCTGCATGACGGACAGTCCGCCCTTCGGGGCCGGACGCGGCTCCGGCAGGCGGGCGTGGGCGAAAACTGAAAACGGATTTCGAGTTTTCCGGCGCAAAGTTATTGTTTTCTCAGCATATAGAAGATGTGCGCCCGTGCTTTTTTAACTATGTTTTTCCAATAAAAAGGCTTTTTGTTGAATGAAAACGCCCGGCGGCGGCGCGCGTTGTCGCGCTTTTCCGCAGAACTGTTCTGCAGGGCCGGCGGGCCTTTCGCCCGGCAGGAGGGGCGGCGGGGAGGCCGACCGGGCGTTACTATGCCCGCCCGGTGGGACTACTGCGCCCGGTCGGTGGGACTACTGTGCCCGCCGGCTGGCGTTACTATGCCCGGCCGGGCGGGCCGGATGGGTTAAAATAACGTAACGCGGCGCCTCATATTGGGCGATATGACGTATTTTTGCAGCATCATCACTGTAAACGAACTGAATGAAGACGATAAGAAGACCCCACCTGCGCCGCCTGTGCGCCGCCCTGGCAGGCGCCGCCCTGCTGTATTCGTGCGCCAGCGTGGGCCGCATCGAGGGCGGGCCCATCGACGTAGACCCGCCCCTCTTCCTGCGCAGCACGCCCGCCCCCGGCGCGCTGAACTACGACCGGCAGCGCATCCGCATCGAGTTCGACGAATACATCAAGCTGGAGAATCCCGGCGAGAAGGTGGTCATCTCGCCCCCGCAGGTGCAGCAGCCCAACGTGCGCGCCTCGGGCAAGCGCGTGCTCATCGACCTGGAAGACACGCTGAAGCCCGACATGACGTACACCATCGACTTCTCCGACGCCATCCAGGACAACAACGAGGGCAACCCGCTCTACGACTTCGCCTTTACCTTCTCCACCGGCGACCACATCGATACCCTGCAGGTGAGCGGCACCCTGCTCAACGCCGCCGACCTGGAGCCGGTGAAGAACATGCTCGTAGGCCTGCACGCCAACCTGGCGGACTCCGCCTTTACCACCCTGCCGCTGGACCGCGTGGGACGCACCGACAGCCGCGGCCACTTCTCCATCCGCGGCATCGCCCCGGGCCGCTACCGCCTCTTCGGCCTGCAGGACGGCGACCAGAATTACTTCTTCTCGCAGCCCACGGAAAACATCGCCTGGCGCGACTCGCTCGTCGTCCCCACCTGTGAGCCCGCCATCCGCCCGGACACCTTCTGGATAGACTCGCTCACCATCGACACCATCGTGCAGACCGGCTACACCCGCTTCCTGCCCGACGACCTCATCCTCCTGGCCTTCCGCCCGCAGACCGTCCGGCCCCGCCGCCTGGCCAAGAGCGAGCGGCCCGTGATGGAGCGCTTCCAGCTGTGCTTCACCGCGCCCGACGACACCCTGCCCGCCCTGCGCGGACTGAACTTCGACGCCACGGACGCCTTCATCATCGAGCGGCCCACCGGACGCATCGACACCCTGGACTACTGGATACGCGACTCGCTTGTCTATCAGCTGGACACGCTGAAGATGGAGCTGACCTACCTCTATACCGACACCCTCGACCGCCTGGTGCCCCGCACGGACACGCTGGCCCTCGTGTCGAAAGTCAAGCCCAAGACCGAGGAAGAAAAGGCCAAGGAGCGCGAGCGGAAGGAAAAAGAGCGCAAGCGCCGGCGCAAGAAGGGCGACAAGGAAGACGCAGGGCCCGAGACCGAGTTCCTGCCCATCGACATCTACGCCCCCTCGGCCATGGACGTCTACGACTACCTGACCCTCACCTTCAAGGAGCCCGTGGCACGCATCGACACCGCCGCCCTGCACCTCAGGCAGAAGGTCGACACGCTCTGGACGGACATCCCCTTTGACCTGGAGCAGGACACGGCCGACCTGAAGAAGTTCAACCTCTTTGCCGACTGGACGCCCGGCGAAAGCTATGCCTTCGAGATGGACTCCATCGCCGTGCACGGCCTCTACGGCCTCTTCACCGACAAGCAGCGCAAGGAGTTCACCGCCAAGAAGCTGGAAGAATACGGCCAGATTTTCTTCGACATACACGGGGCCGACTCCGTGGCCTTCGTCGAACTGCTGGACGCGCAAGACAAGGTGCTGCGCACGGTGCGCGTCAGCCCCCAGGGACGGGCCGACTTCTATTTCCTGAACCCCGGCAAGTACGGCGCGCGCCTGGTGAACGACGCCAACGGCAACGGACGCTGGGACACGGGCGACTATGCCCTCAAGCGGCAGCCCGAACAGGTGTACTACTACTGGCAAGTGCTGGAACTGAAGGCCAACTTCGAGCTGCGGCAGGACTGGTACGTCAACGACCGGCCGCGCGACAAACAGAAACCTGACGAAATGAAAAAACAGAAACCGGATGAAGACAAACGTAACAAGAACCGGAACAACCGGAACGGCTCGGGCGGCAACAGCGGCCGGGGCTACAGCTATTAAGCGCGGCGCGCACCCCGCCCTGGCGGCCCTCGCCGTCGCCCTCCTCCTCGCGCTCGCCCTCCCGGCGGGCACGGCACGCGCGCAGTGCGCCTTGCAGAACAAGGCCTTTCTGCCCGGCGAGCGCATCGACTACGAACTGATGTTCAACTGGAAATTCATTTGGATCAAGGTGGGCACCGCCACGCTCTCCACCGACACCGCCTCCTACCAGGGACAACCCGCCTACCGCTACCTGCTGCGGTCGCACACCAGCAAGCGCGCCGACTTCTTCTTTCGCATGCGCGACACGCTGACCTGCTACGTCACCCGCCGCCTCGAACCCCTCTACTTCTGCAAGGCCGCCGAAGAGGGCAAGCGGCACACGCGCGACGAGGCCTGGTTCTCCTACGGCCCGGGCGACAGCACCCACGTGCGCCAGCTGCGCACCTGGTTCAGCAAGCCCCAGGCCCCGCAACCCTCGTCGGCCGACTGCGCGGGCTGCGTGTTCGACATGCTCAGCATCCTGGGCCAGGCACGCTCGTGGGACGCCGCCGGCTTCAGCGTGGGCGACAAGGTGCACTTCCCCATGACCACCGGCCGCAAGGTGGAGCAGCAGACCCTTATCTACCGCGGCAAGGAAGACGTCAAGGCCAAGGACGACCACACGTACCGCTGCCTGGTCTTCTCCTTCGTGGAATACGACAAGAAGGGCGAGGAAGAGGAGGTTATCACCTTCTTCGTCACCGACGACGACAACCACCTGCCCATCCGCCTGGACATGTACCTCAGCTTCGGTTCGGCCAAAGCCTTCTTCAAGTCCGTCCAAAACAACCGCTACCCGCTGACCTCGCGGGTGAAGTAGGCTTGGGCTTAGGTGACGAGTGTTGTTTAGTTGACAAGTTAACAAGGCTACGAGGAACAGGCAAGGGGACAAGCTAACGAGCAGGCAAGGACGATACCGCCCTTGTAGCCTTGTTAACTTGTCCCCTTGTTCCTTAACTTGTTCTCCGTCCTCGTAGCCTTGTTAACTTGTCCCCTTGTCCCCTATAAATTCTTTCCCATACGGAAGACGCTCGACTCGAAGGTAGCCACCAGTTCGTCCCGTTGGTTGGTGATGTCAATCTGGTAGTAGCCGGTGGTGCGTCCCAGGTGGCGTTCGCGGGCTTCGGCGGTGAGGACGTCGCCCGGGCCGCTGGCCTTCAGGAAGGCGATGTGTGCCGAGAGGGAGAAGGCCAGCGTGCCGTGCGCGTTGGCCGCGGCGGCCAGGGTCAGGTCGGCCAGGGTGAAGAGCACGCCGCCCTGCGTGCGCCCGCCGGCATTGAGGTGTTCGGGCGTGACGGCGAGCGAGGCCTTGGCATAGCCCGCGCGCGCCTCCAGCAGCCGGATGCCGACGCCCGCCGCAAAGCGGTCGCCCTCGAGGTAGGCCTGCACGGACGCAGGGGGCGGGGTCACTTGTTCAGCTTCCATTCCGTCCCGTTCTTCCCGTCCTTGATTTCAAAGCCCAGGGCCGTCAGCTCGTTGCGTATCTGGTCGCTGGTGGCCCAGTCCTTGTTGGCCTTCGCCTTGGCGCGCTGTTGCAGCAGCATGTCCACCACGTGCCCGAAGGCTTCCTCGCGTGCGGCGTCCGAGGTATGTTCGGCCCGCAGTCCCAGGATGTCGAAGGCAAAGAGGCGGAAGGTGTCGCGCAGCTCCTGCAGGTCTTCGGCGGTGATGGTGTCGTTGCCCGCCGCGATGTTGTTCACCATCTTGGTGGCGTCAAACAGGTGTGCAATGACGATGGGCGAGTTGAGGTCGTCGTTCATGGCCTCGTAGCACTTCGCGCGCAGTCCCTTCACGTCTACCGTCGATGCGGCCGAGGGCTTCAGGTTGTCCAGCTCGCGGATGGCGTCCATCAGGCGGGCCAGTCCCTTCTCGGCGGCCTGCAGGGCCTCGTTGCTGAAGTCCACGGTGCTGCGGTAGTGCGCCTGGAGGATGAAGAAGCGGATGGTCATGGGCGCGTAGGCCTGCGTCAGCTTTTCGTGCTGCCCGCTGAAGAACTGTTCCAGGGTGATGAAGTTGCCCAGGCTCTTGCCCATCTTTTGCCCGTTGATGGTAATCATGTTGTTGTGCATCCAGTAGCGCACCATGTCGTCGCCCTGGCTGGCCACGGCCTGCGCTATCTCGCACTCGTGGTGGGGGAAAATCAGGTCCATGCCTCCGCCGTGTATGTCGAAGTGCGCGCCCAGATACTTGCGTCCCATGGCCGTGCACTCGCAGTGCCAGCCGGGGAATCCGTCGCTCCAGGGCGAGGGCCAGCGCATGATGTGTTCGGGCTGCGCTTTCTTCCACAGGGCGAAGTCGGCGGGGTTGTGTTTCTCTTCTTGTCCGTCCAGTTCGCGCGTGGTGTTCAGTACGTCCTCCAGGTTGCGGCCCGACAAGACGCCGTAGTGGTGGTCTTTGTTGTATTTGGCCACGTCGAAGTACACCGAGCCTTGGCTCTCGTAGGCATAGCCGTTCTTCAGGATTTCCTTCACCAGTTCCACCTGTTCGATGATGTGTCCGCTGGCCAGGGGCTCGATGCTGGGCGGCAGCACGTTGAGGGCGCGCATGGCGTCGTGGTAGCGGTTGGCGTAGTATTGTGCCACTTCCATCGGTTCCAGTTGTTCCAGGCGTGCTTTCTTGGCAATCTTGTCCTCGCCCTCGTCGGCATCGTGTTCCAGGTGGCCTACGTCGGTGATGTTGCGCACGTAGCGCACCCGGTAGCCCAGGTGGCGCAGGTAGCGGAACAGCAGGTCGAAGGTGATGGCGGGGCGGGCGTGTCCCAGGTGCGGGTCGCCGTAGACGGTGGGGCCGCAGACGTACATCCCCACGCTGTTTTCGTGCAGGGGCTTGAAGAGTTCCTTCTGCCGGTGCAGGGTGTTGTAGATGAATAAGGATTGTTCCATAGGTATAGTCTGTTGTATTTCTTTGTTTCTGTGTGCGTGAGGCAGGGGCGGGGGACGTCCGACGGCTTGCGGCTCAGAGCGCGGCGATGGCTTCGGGCGACAGCCCGGTCATGTCGGCTATCTCGGCCGCGGCATAGCCTTTGCTCTTCATGCGGCGGGCGATGTCGGCCTGGCTCTGCTGGATGCCTTGTTTCAGTCCCTGCTGGATGCCTTGTTGGATGCCTTGTTTCAGTCCTTGCTGGATGCCTTGTTGCAGTCCTTGTTCGAGGCCTTTCTGTACGGCATAGAGTTCCGTCACCAGGTTGTCGCGATACACCTTGATGCTTTCGTCATACTTCATGCGGTCTTCCTTGCTGAGGGAAGCGATGTCCACAATCTCTTCCAGCTTCTGGAAGACGGCATTGCGGGCCTTGAAGGGGAGTCGTTGCAGGGTTTCCATATTCTTCAGTACATATATCCAGCGTTCAAAATTATTGTCGCACTCGTGTTCTTCCTTGTCAAACAGGGGCAGTTGCAGGAAGATGAAGCGCAGCTTGTCCGAGAAGGGCTCGTGCGTGTCGCGGTCTTCCAGGCAGACGTCGGTGCGCAGCTTCTGTCCGATGCTTTCCAGCTGGAAGTTCAGGAAGAAGATGCCGTAGACGGCTTTCAGGTCGAACTGCCAGTTGGAGCCCCGTTCTCCCTGCCGGGCGATGGCGCGTGACAGGTAGTAGACCGCCCGTTCGCGGAAGAAGGCCTGCCGGCGGTTCTGCATCTCCACGATGAACTGCTCGCCGTTGTCGTCCGTGCAGTAGATGTCGTAGATGCAGTTGCGGTCTTCGATGGATTCGCCCTGTATCTCCTTGTCCAGGAAATGGATGTCGCTGATGTGCCTTTCGCCTTCCAGGAGGCTGTTGAGGAAGTCTATCAGCAAGTCCTTGTTGATTTCTTGCCCGAAGATGCGCTTGAAGCCCACGTCGGTAAAAGGGTTGATGAACTTGGTCATGGCAGGAACACGATGGTTACTCCGTGCAAAGATAGGGATTAATTCGGATACGTCCTATCCGCAGGCGCAACTTTCTTGCGTCAGCGGGCCGGAGCGGGGGGCGGGGGCAGCGTCAGGGTGAAGCGGCTGAAGCTGCTGCCGTCGCTCTCCACCGTCACCGTGCCGCCGTGGGCGCGGACCACTTGCTGCACGAAGTTCAGGCCCAGGCCGAAGCCCGTGGCGCCCGTGCGCTGGCTGCCTGCGGGGATGCGGCGGAAGCGGTCGAAGATGCGGTGTCGCTCGGCGGCGGGGATGCCGATGCCGTTGTCGAGCACGCGGATGCCGATGCCGCCGTCGGGTGCGGGGGCGGCGCTGAGGCAGACGCGCACCTCGGGGCCGGAGTATTTCAGGGCGTTGTCTATGAGGTTGGAGAGCGCCTCGCGCAGGCAGAAGGCGTCGGCCCGGGCGGTCAGTCCCTCGGCGCAGCGGATGTCGAAGGTGACGGGCTTCGCGGCTTTCAGGCGGAACTTGGAGGCCAGGTCGTCCAGCAGCGGGCGGAGAGGGACGTCGGACAGGTGCAGTTGCCACTCGCCGCGGTCCATCTGCGTCAGCGTCGCCACGCGGGCCGAGAGGGCCAGCAGGTGCCGGCACTCGTCGCTCATGGCGGTGCGGATGCGGGCGGCCTTCTCGGGCTTGTCGTCCAGGCGGCCGCTGGCCATGAGTTGCGCGCCCGTCAGCAGCGACTGCAGGGGCGACTTCATGTCGTGTATCATCGAGTAGGTGAAGTCCTTGCGGAACTGTTCCAGCCGCCGCTGCCTGCGCCACACGAGGCGTTGGCCCGCGATGCACAGCAGGCAGAACGCCGCCGCCAGGCACAGCGGCACGTAGAGGCCCAGAGCCGAGCGGAGGATGCGTCCCTGCGGGCGGGGCACCACGCCCTGCACGCACGCCGTCCCCGCTTCGTCCAGGCGCAGAGGGGCGGTGACCAGGCTGCCGGGGCGGATGCGGGCGTCACCCGTCTGCGTCACGACGTTGCCCGTGGCGGGGCGGAAGAAGCGGAGGCCGGCCTCGGGGGGAAGGCCCGCTTGCAGCAGCCCCGCGCGGAACAGCGAGTCGAGGCGCAGCGTGTCCACGGGGACGACGACGGGATAGTTGTTCACCTGCCGCTGGGTGCCGTAGGCGCGGTAGAGGCGGATGCCCTCGCTCAGGTCCATGGGCTGGTGCAGGATGTAGATGGGGTTGTAGGTGAAGCTGGCGCGCAGCTGGTAGAGCGTGTCGCCGCGGTCGTCTATGAGGAGCCGGTAGAAGACGTTCGCCGTCAGCGAGTCGGTCTGGCGGCGGTAGAAGTCGGTTTCTCCCGTCAGCCAGGGCTTGGGGACGCCGCGCAGGTGGTTGGCGTCCAGCGACTGGTAGTAGCGCAGGTCGTTTTCGCGGACAAAGGCTTGCTCCAGGGCCGCTTCGGCCTTGCGGTGCAGTTCCTGCCGTTGCCCCTGGTAGATGAACGTGCCCCACAGCGCGGGCAGCAGCAGGGCCAGCAGCGCCAGCAGGGCCGAGGCCGGACGCTCCAGCCTGCGCGTGCGTCGGGCGGCGCGGCGGGCGTTCTCCTGCTTGGCGCGGGACAGCACGGCCTCGGTGTCGGCCAGCATGCGGCGGGCGGTGTCGCCGGCCTGCGTCCAGCGGCCGGCTTGCAGGCAGGTCTCCGCCTCGTGCACGGGCTGTTCCATCCGGCCCGCCAGGCGGTAGTAGTCGTCGCACTGGCGGTCGATGTCGCGTTGCAGGCGTTGCAGGCGGCGCAGGCGCAGGGCGATGGCTGCGGTGAGCAGGGCGGCCAGCAGGAAGGTGAGGAGGGGAAAGAGCAGGTTGGCGGGGCGGGACAGGTAGCGCGTGTCCAGCACGGCTTCGGCGGCGACGCCTTGCCCGCGGTGGACGAAGGCGCGGGGCGACGTGAGCACGCCGATGCCTCCTTGCGGGATGTCCGCCCTGGCGGGCGAGGCTTGCAGGGCGCGGCCCGTGCGCGTGTCCAGCAGGCGGACGTAGACGTTGCCCTCCACCTGCTCGTGGCCGAGGAGGCCCTCCAGCGTGCGGCGCAGCGAGTCGGCCGACAGCGGGGGCTGCCCGTAGGCGTCTTGCATCACGGCGGAGGTCTGCTCGGCGTAGTGCAGCTGCCGGTCTTCGTCGCTCAGGCGCAGCGAGTCGGGCACGTAGACCAGGTGGGTCATCGTCCCTTCGGGGTAGGGCAGGCGGTTCACCTGGGCGTCCGCCGTCAGCACGAAGGCGCTCTTGAAGACGGTGTCCAGCGTGGCCTGCGTCTCCTGCATCCGGTTGCGGTAGGCATAGCTCATGCACAGCGCTTGGAGAAGCGCCAGCAGCAGGAGCGAGCAGACTGACAGGCTGAGGATGTGTTTCACTTTCATTTGTCTCATTTTTCTTTATGGTTGACAAACGGACCTTGTAGTCTCGTTAACTTGTCTCCTTGTCAACTGAATACGATGCCCGTCGGCGGGGACTCTAACGCCCGCTTGCTGGGACTCTAATGCCCGCCGGCTGGGACTATAACGCCCGGTCGCTGGGATTATAACGCCCGGTCGGCGGGGTTGCGGGGGCTGTCGGCGGGGGCGGCCTGGCGGCGCGCTTCCAGCTCCTGGCGGCTCTTGCTGGCGGTGACGAGGTAGACGCCGCCGAAGATGAGGGCCACGGCCACGCCCTTGGTCGCGTTGAACGTGTCGAGCCCCAGGCAGATGCTGACGATGCTGGCCACGACGGGCTGCACGTAGTTGTACATGCCGGCCACGGTGGGGCGCAGCGTCTTCTGGCCTACCACCACGAGCATGTAGCTGAAGAACGTGCCGCCCACCACGACGAAGGCGATGCCCTCCAGGGCGGGCAGCGTCAGGGCCT
This sequence comes from uncultured Bacteroides sp., assembly GCA_949289265.1. Taxonomy (GTDB): domain Bacteria; phylum Bacteroidota; class Bacteroidia; order Bacteroidales; family Bacteroidaceae; genus Bacteroides. Next base: position 18,411 of record CASENE010000108.1, on the reverse strand, counting down.
GCCAGTCGGTGGCCATCAGGTCGTTGTAGGAAAAGGGGAGGGCGAAGATGAAGGCGTAGGTGAACATCCATTTCATCAGCGTCACCAGCGAATAGCGTTGCACGAAGTTCTTGAACAGCACGATGTAGAGGGCGTAGCTCAGTTGCGCGCCCAGCACCAGCAGGTCGCCCGCGATGGGGTTGCCGCCCGTCTGCGCCTGCGCCCCCGCCTGTCCGCCCCGGCTGCCCAGGATGAGCAGCAGCGCGCCGCCCGCGCCCAGGGCGATGCCCAGCACCTTCTTGCCCGTGATGGGCTCTTTCAGGAAGAAGGCGGCCAGCACCATGGCCCAGAGGGGCATGCTGGTGGTGATGATGCTGGCGTCGGCGGGCGAGGTGAGTCCCACGCCGAAGAGGAAGCACCCTTGGTTGAACACGATGGCCAGCAACGAGGCGCCCAGCAGGAGGGCCATGTCCTTGTGGTGGACATGCTCGGGCGGGCGGAAGAACGATACGGCCCAGAACAAGACCATCGCGCCGAAGATGCGCAGGTCTGTAAGGACGAGCGGGGTGACGATGCCTCCCGCCATCACTATCTTGGCCAGGGGCGACATCAGGCCCCACATGACGTTGGCCGACAGCATGGCGCCGTGGCCTTTCAGGTTGAAGTCTTTCATTGTCTTGGTGGTTCGGAAAAAAGAACGGACTGCCGTCGGCCGGCAGCCCGTGTCCGTTGTCGTGTTTATCGGTTCAGCTCCAGCATCTCTTCGATGTACTGGCGCGTGTTGCTCAGGCGGGGAACCTTGTGTTGTCCGCCCAGCTTGCCCTTCCGCGCCAGCCAGTCGTGGAACAGGCCGGGGCGCGCCACGACCACCTCCAGCGGTTGCAGGGCCAGGTTGTTCTGCCGCTTGGCCTCGTAGTCGGAGTTGATTTCCTTCAGCGTGTCGTCCAGAATGCGCGCGAACTTCTGCAGGTCGTCCGGCATCCGGGCGAACTCGATGAGCCACTGGTGGCGGCACTTGGCGTTGGCGTCCATGAAGACGGGCGCCGCGCTGTATTCCGATACCTGCGCCCCGGTCTCGGCACAGGCGCGGGCCAGGCCCTTTTCGGCGTTGTCCACGATGAGCTCCTCGCCGAAGGCGTTGATGAAGTGCTTGGTGCGTCCGGTGATGACGAACTTGTAGGGGCGTTTGGACGTGAAGCGCACGGTGTCGCCTATCTGGTAGCGCCACAGCCCGGCCGAGGTGGAGATGACCACGGCGTAGTTGCGCCCCAGCTCCACTTCTTCCAGGCGGAGGGCGTGGGGCTGGTCCGTGCCCACTTCGTCCAGCGGGATGAACTCGTAGAACACGCCGTAGTCAATCATCAGCAGCATGGCGGGGTCGTTGGGGTCGCTCTGCGTGCCGAAGTATCCCTCGCTGGCGTTGTAGGTTTCCACGTAGTGCATGCGGGGGCTGCGGATGAGCTGCCGGTATTGCTCGCGGTAGGGCGTGAAGGCCACCCCGCCGTGGAAGAACACCTCCAGGTTGGGCCACACTTCGTCCAGCGTCTGCCGGCCTGTCTTGTCCAGGATGTGCTTGATGAGCACCAGCATCCACGAGGGCACGCCCGACAGGTTGGTGACATTGGCCCCCAGCGTCTCGCGCGTGATGGCTTCCATCTTCTGCTCGAAGTCGCTCATCAGGGCGGTTTGTTTGCTGGGCACGCGGATGAGGTTGACCACGGAGGGGATGTTTTCGATGAGGATGGCCGAAAGGTCGCCCACCAGGCTGTGCTTCGAGTTCAGGTTGGGCGCATGGCTTCCGCCCAAGATGAGGCCCTTGCCCGAGAAGAAGCGGCTCCGTGGGTTCTGGCCCAGGTATATGGCCACGGCGTCCTGCCCTCCGCGATAGTGCGTGTCGCGCAGCGACTCGCGGCTGACGGGGATGAATTTGCTCTTGTCGTTCGTTGTGCCGGACGACTTGGCGAACCAGCGTATCTCCGAGGGCCACAGCAGCCGCTGCTCGCCCCGGCGCATGCGTGCCACGTAGCCCTTTACTTCTTCATACGTCTGCACGGGCAGCCGGCGGCGGAACTCGTCGTAGGTGCGGATGCTCCGGTAGTCGAACTTGCGGCCCCATTCGGTGTCGGCGGCCAGCCGCACGAGGCGCGCCAGCACCTTGTCCTGCAATTCCTCCGAGCGGGTGGCGTATTGCTCCAGCTGCCTGAGCCTTGGGGCGAAGCAGGCCTTGTTGAGGATGCTTGTTATGTTCATCGTTCTGTGGTGTTATCGATTTGTCCGGGGCAAAAGTAAGGTTAATTCTTGGTATCTCTATCTTTTTGCCCGCCTTTTTTCGTACCTTTACCGCTGTTTAAGACAATTCATCCATCCATCAGAAGCATTATGAGAATCGGTATCCTTACCTCCGGGGGCGACTGCCCGGGCATCAACGCCACCATCCGCGGCGTGTGCAAAACGGCCATCCACCACTACGGTTTCGAGGTGGTGGGGATTCACAGCGGCTTCCAGGGGCTGCTGACCAAGGACACGGAAGTCATCACGCGCCAGTCGCTGTCCGGCCTGCTCAACCTGGGCGGCACCATGCTGGGCACCTCGCGCGAGAACCCCTTCCGCAAGAACGGCGTGGTGTCCGGCGTCAACAAGCCCGCCCTCATCGAGCGCAATGTCCGCGAGCTGGGCCTGGACTGCCTGGTGTGCATCGGCGGCAACGGCACCGTGCGCACCGCCGGGCTGCTGGCCGAGCGGGGGCTGAACGTCGTGGCCGTGCCCAAGACCATCGACAACGACATCTGGGGCACGGACTTCTCCTTTGGCTTCGATTCGGCCGTCAGCATCGCCACCGACGCCATCGACCGCCTGCACTGCACGGCCAGCGCCCACAAGCGCGTGATGGTCATCGAGGTGATGGGACACAAGGCGGGCTGGATTGCCCTCTATGCCGGCATGGCGGGCGGGGGCGACGTCATCCTGCTGCCCGAGATTCCCTACAGCATCCACCGCATCGGCAGCGCCATCCTGGAGCGGCTGAAGCAGGGGAAGCCTTATTCCATCGTGGTGGTGGCCGAGGGCATTCCCACCGACGGGCGCAAGCGGGCGGGCGAATACATGGCGCAGGAGATAGAATACGAGACGGGCATCGAGACGCGCGAGACGGTGCTGGGTTACATCCAACGCGGGGGCTCGCCCACGCCTTTCGACCGCAACCTGGCCACACGCATGGGCGGCCACGCCACAGAGCTGATGGCGGCCGGGCAGTTCGGGCGCATGGTGGCGCTGAAGGGCGACGACATCGCCTCCATCCCGCTGGCGGAGACGGCGGGGCGGCTGAAGCTGGTGACGGAGGAGCACGACCTGGTGGTGCAGGGCAGGCGGATGGGCGTGTGCTTCGGCTGAGCGGAGCGGGCGCGGCAAGGCGCGGCCGGTGGCGTAGTAACGCCCGGTCGGTGGGACGGTAACGCCCGGTTGGTGGGACGGTAATGCCCGGTCGGTGGAACGGTAACGCTGCTGCGCGTTGGTTGTCAGGCGGTTGCGGCGGGGTTGCCTTCGTCGTCGGTTGCGGCGGGGGCCGCGGCGAGGATTTCTTCCGTTGCCGCAAGGATTTCTTCCGATGCGTCGGCGGTCTCATCCGATGCGTCGGCGGCTTCTGCTTCGGCGGGGGCGGGCGGCGTGCAGCGCAGGGCCTTGGCCTCCAGCAGTTGGCGCACAAAGTCTTCGTCGTTCTTGATTTTGCGCAGGGCCATGTGGGCGGCGTTCTGTTGCGACTCTTTCTTGGAATAGCCTCGGCCCGTGCCTGCGGACAGGCTCTCTATCTTCACCTCGGTGTGGAACACGGGGTTGCGGTCCTTGTCCATCCGCTGCTCGATGAGCTCGAACGACAGGGTGTGCTTGTGCTTCTGGCTCCATTCGATGAGCTTCGACTTGAAGTTGGTCTCCTTGCGCGACATCTTCTCCAGGTCGATGTATTCCTTCAGGATTTTCTTTTCCACGAACTCCTTGCAGCGGTCGTATCCCTGGTCGAGGTAGATGGCCCCCAGGAAGGCTTCGAAGGCGTTGCCGTACATGGAGCTGTTGTGGGTGGCGGGGCGCGTGGTGAAGCGCACCAGCTTGTCCAGCCCGATGGCCACGGCCAGCTTGTTCAGCGTCTCGCGCTGCACGATTTTGGAGCGGGTGTTGGTCAGGAATCCCTCGCGCTTCCCCTCGAAGTGCTTGTAGACCACGTCGGCAATGATGGCGTCCAGGATGGCGTCGCCCAGGAATTCCAGGCGCTCGTTGTTGAGGGGGCGTCCGCTGGCGCCGCGCACCAGGATGGACTTGTGCAGCACGGCCTCTTTGTAGTAGCGGATGTTGCGGGGGAAGAAGCCGAGGATGCGGTAGAAACAAAAATAAGACTCTCTGTCCTTGTGGAACAGGAGCCTTATCTTGTCTATCTGATTGCGTAACACGACTTATTCTGCGTATTTCTTGAAGATGACGCAGGCGTTGTGTCCGCCGAACCCGAACGTGTTGGACAGGGCGGCGCGCACTTCGCGCTCTTGCGCCTGGTTGAACGTGAAGTTCAGGTTGTAGTCGATCTGCTCGTCCTTGTCGTCCTCTTCGTGGTTGATGGTCGGGGGCACGATGCCGTTCTTGATGGCCAGGATGCTGGCAATGGCTTCCACGGCTCCGGCGGCGCCCAGCAGGTGTCCGGTCATGGACTTGGTGGAGCTGATGTTCAGCTTGTAGGCGTGTTCGCCAAACACTTCCTTGATGGCCTTGGCCTCCGATATGTCGCCCACGGGGGTGGATGTGCCGTGCACGTTGATGTAGTCGATGTCTTCCGGATTCAGTTGCGCGTCCTCCAGGGCGTTCTGCATCACCAGCTTGGCGCCCAGCCCTTCGGGGTGCGAGGCCGTCAGGTGGTATGCGTCGGCCGACATGCCCACTCCGGCCACTTCGGCGTAGATCTTCGCGCCGCGCGCCTTGGCATGTTCCAACTCTTCCAGCACCAGGCAGCCGCCTCCTTCGCCCATCACGAATCCGTCGCGGCTGGCGCTGAAGGGGCGCGATGCCGTCTCGGGCGAGTCGTTACGGGTGGACAGGGCGTGCATGGCGTTGAATCCGCCCACGCCGCAGGCGGCGATGGCAGCTTCCGAACCGCCGGTCACGATGGCGTTGGCCTTGCCCAGGCGGATGAGGTTGAAGGCATCGGCGATGGCGTTGGTCGACGTGGCGCAGGCCGAGCACGTGGCATAGTTGGGGCCATGGAACCCGTAGAGCATGGAAATCTGTCCGGCCGCGATGTCCGATATCATCTTGGGGATGAAGAACGGGTTGAAGCGCGGGCCTTTTTCCTTGCCGGTCAGGGCGTAGTTGCCTGCTTCTTCCTCGAACGTGCGGATACCTCCGATACCTGCGCCGAAGATGACGCCGATACGGTTCAAATCTTCTTTCTCCGTATCAAGACCCGAGTCGCCCACAGCCTGCTTGGCCACGGCCACGGCATACTGCGTGTACAGGTCCATCTTGCGGGCCTCCTTGCGGTCGATGTATTGGGATGCGTCGAAGTTCTTCACTTCGCATGCAAACTGCGTCTTGAAAAGGGATGCATCGAAATGAGTAATAGGTCCCGCTCCGCTGACCCCGTTCACAAGGCTGTCCCAAAACTCTGGGACCGTGTTGCCAATGGGGGTGACGGCTCCGAGACCTGTTACTACCACTCTTTTTAATTCCATGTGATGACGGATGGATTAAAAAACTTACTTGGAGTGTTCCTCGATGTAGTTGATGGCATCGCCCACGGTGGCAATCTTCTCAGCCTGGTCGTCGGGGATGGAGATGCCGAATTCTTTCTCGAATTCCATGATGAGCTCTACAGTGTCCAGAGAATCGGCTCCCAGGTCGTTCGTGAAGCTGGCCTCGTTCTTTACTTCAGATTCTTCAACGCCTAACTTATCGACGATAATCGCTTTCACTTTAGATGCAATTTCAGACATAACTTTTTCTGTTTTTAATTAATAATTAGGTTTATTTCTTTAATTTTGCCGTGCAAAGGAATGAATATTTCTTGGGCTGTGCAAATATTTCGGACATTAAGTGCTGGTTTTTGCACATTTTTTACGCTTGTGTGCATAAATATCTACGATTATGGCAAGAAACATCGCAATTTTGGCTTCGGGCAACGGGACTAATGCCGAGGCTATCATCCGTTATTTCCAGGAACGTGGCACGGCGCGCGTGGCGTTGGTGCTGACCAACCGTCCGACGGCCGGGGCGCTGCAGCGCGCCGATGCGTTGGGCGTGGAGGCCCGGTGCTTTACCCGCGACGAATGGGCCGACGGGCAACCGGTGGAGGACTGCTTGCGGGCGCACGGGGTGGACTTCGTGGTGCTGGCGGGCTTCCTACTGCGCATCCCCTCGCGGCTGGTGCAGGCCTACGAGCGGCGCATGGTGAACATCCACCCCTCGCTCCTGCCCAAGTTCGGCGGCAAGGGCATGTATGGCGACCGCGTGCACGAGGCGGTGCTGGCTGCCGGCGAGGCCGAGAGCGGCATCACTATCCACTTCACCGACGAGCATTACGACGAGGGCGCCGTCATCTGCCAGTACCGTTGCCCCGTGTTGCCGGACGACACGCCCGAGACGTTGGCCGCGCGCATCCACCGCTTGGAGTATGCCCACTATCCGCGCGTGATCGAGGAGCTGGTGCTGGCCTTGCCGGACTGAGGGGCGGCGGGGCTCAGGCCAGGCCCTTGAAGCGCTTCAGCTCGTCGGTCGATACCAGTTTGTAGAGCTTGTCGCTGGGGCGTATCTTGTCGCAGCGGATGGAGAAGTGCTCGCCTTTGCGCACGGTGGGCACGGGGCGGAGGTCGACGCGCATCTCGTCGGCAGTGAGGAAGAGGGCGCCGGTGGTGGGGCCGGTCACCAGCAGCTTGTCGCCCACGTTCAGCTCGGCGGCCTCCACCAGGAATTCGGCCACGCCTATGTTCGAGAAGTATTTCACGCCCCGTCCCACGTAGATTTTCCGTTCGGTGGCGTCGGAGCCGTAGTGGTGCGTCCATTCGCCCAGGCGCTGTCCCAGGTAGTAGCCGTCCCAGAAGCCGCGGTTGAACACGGTGGCGAGGCGGCGGTTCCAGTCGTCCACCTTCTCGTCCGTAAACGTGCCGTCCACGTAGGCGCGGATGGCTTCCTTGTAGCACTCCGTCACCGTGCGCACGTACTCCGGCCCGCGGGCACGTCCCTCTATCTTGAACACGCGCACGCCCGCGTCCATCATCTTGTTGAGGAAATGGATGGTCTTCAGGTCTTTGGGCGACATGATGTATTGGTTGTCAATCTCCAGTTCGGCGTCGGTCTCCTTGTCGCGCACCACGTAGGCGCGGCGGCACACCTGCATGCACGCGCCGCGGTTGGCCGAGTGGTTCATCTGGTGGAGCGAGAGGTAGCACTTGCCGCTGACGGCCATGCACAGGGCGCCGTGGCAGAACATCTCGATGCGCACGGGCCGGCCCGAGGGGCCGCAGATGTTTTCCTCCACGATGGCGCGGTGAATCTCGGCCACCTGCTCCAAGTCGAGCTCGCGGGCCAGCACCACCACGTCGGCAAACTGGGCGTAGAAGCGCAGGGCCTCGGCGTTCGAGATGTTGAGCTGGGTGCTGAGGTGCACTTCCTGGCCGATGCTGCGGGCGTAGGTCATCACGGCTACGTCGGCGGCGATGACGGCTGAGATGCCGGCCTGGCGGGCGGCGTCGACGATGGCGCGCATCAGGGGCAGGTCGCGGTCGTAGATGATGGTGTTGACGGTGAGGTAGCTCTTCATGCCGTGTTCGTCGCACGTGCGGGCTATCTCGCGGAGGTCGTCCACGCTGAAGGTATTGGCCGAGCGGGCGCGCATGTTCAGGTTCTCGATGCCGAAGTAGATGGAGTCGGCCCCGGCCTGTATGGCGGCGGCCAGCGATTCGCGCGAGCCCACGGGGGCCATGATTTCAAAGTCTTTTTCTGTCAGCTTCATATCCATGGTGGCTTCTTTTACAATTCCTTATACCTCCGCACCTTGTCCACAATCTCCTGCGCCATTTCCATGCCCAGCTTGGCGCCCATCTGCGCGCCTTCCACGGTGATGGCGGGGGTGGCCCCAGCCAGTTTGCGGCCGATGGGCGACTGGTAGAACTGGTTGATCTGACGCAGGTCGTCCAGCGTGAGGTGCTTCTGGTAGATGGGCACGTAGAGGTCGACCACGCGGTCGATGAACTTCGTCCGCATCTCCTTCTCCAACTGCGTCCAGAAGGCGTCCGGGATGCCGGGCTGCGAGGGCTTGGTCATGGCTATCACCTGCGGGATCATCACCTTGACGCTCTCCAGCGCGCCCGAGGAGGCCAGCATCTCCTGCAGGGCTTGTCTGTACTCGCTGTCGGGGGCCTGCGCCGCGGCGTGCGGCAGGCGGGCGAAGAGGGCGGCGGCCAGCACGAGGGCCGCCAGTAGCGACTGTCTTTTCATAACGCGGTGTTTTTTAGTGGACGACGAGGTTCCGGAAGGCAAAGGTACGCCTTTTTCTCCGTATCGCCATACGCCGGGCGCGGATTTTGCGTACCTTTGCCGCCTAAATCCCTGATTTGCGATGAAGATAGCTTCGATAGACCTGGGGCCGCGCCCGGTGATGCTGGCCCCCATGGAAGACGTCACCGACCCGGCCTTCCGACTGATGTGCAAGGAATTTGGCGCCGACATGGTGTACACCGAGTTCGTTTCGGCCGACGCCCTGGTGCGCGCCGTCAGCAAGACGGCGCAGAAACTCTGCATCAGCGACGCCGAGCGGCCCGTGGCCATCCAGATTTACGGCCGCGACGTGGACACGATGGTGGAGGCCGCCCGCATCGTCGAGCAGGCGCGTCCGGACGTCATCGACCTGAACTTTGGCTGCCCCGTCAAGCGCGTGGCGGGCAAGGGCGCCGGCGCCGGCATGCTGCGCAACGTGCCCCTGATGCTGGACATCACCCGCGCCGTGGTGCGCGCCGTCCGCCTGCCCGTCACCGTCAAGACCCGCCTGGGATGGGACGCGGACAGCCGCATCATCGTCACCCTGGCCGAGCAGCTGCAGGACTGCGGCATCCAGGCCCTCACCATCCACGGCCGCACCCGCGCGCAGATGTACACCGGCGAGGCCGACTGGACGCTCATCGGCGAGGTGAAGGCCAACCCGCGCATGCGCATCCCCATCGTTGGCAACGGCGACATCGCCTCGCCCCAGCGCGCCCTGGAATGCTTCGAGCGTTACGGCGTGGACGGCATCATGGTGGGCCGCGCCAGCTTCGGGCGGCCCTGGATTTTCCGCGAAATCAAGCATTACCTGCAGACGGGCGAAGAGCTGACGGGCCTCACCCCGGCCTGGAAGCTGGACGTGCTGCGCCGCGAGGTGGACGACAGCGTGCGCCTCTTGGACGAGCGTCGGGGCATCCTGCACGTGCGCCGCCACCTGGCCGCCAGCCCGCTCTTCAAGGGCATCCCCAACTTCCGCGACACACGCATCGCCATGCTCCGCGCCGAGACGCGCCAGGAGCTGATGGACATCTTCCGCCGCATCGAGCCCCTGCTGGGCATCGGCGTCTGACGACGGACTTCGCGGGATGTATCCTCTCTGAATGTTTCTTTTAGGCGCGGATTACGCGGATTTCACGGATTAAGCTGATTCAATCCGCGTTATTCCGCGGAATCCGCGCCTGATACGTCATGTTTTGAAAGCGTTCATCGGTTTTTGACGCACCCGTTGCCCGAAGGGGGGGAGGTGGTAGCGACTTGTCATTGGCTTATATATCGGTTCCCTATTTCTTACTGCCGCCCCGCCCGTTGGGCAGAGGGTGTGTCGAGACGCATAGTGGCAACCTGATTCTCCTCCTCCGGGGAGGAGGAGTACCCGAAGGGGGAGGTGGTAGCGAACTATCATCAGTTTACCTATAAGATTTTATTTCTTACCTACCACCCCGCCGTTGGCACCCCTCCTTCCCGAAGGAGGGGAAATGGATACCAACATCTATGGTGACACACCTCCGAAATGGATGGCAGCCACCCCTCCGGCGCGTCCTTGGCGTAGTAAGGCCCGCCGGCTGGCGTAGTAAGGCCCGCCGACTGGCGTAGTAACGCCCGGTCGGTGGGACAGTAATGCCCGGTCGGTGGAATAGTAATGCCCGGTCGGCGGGGATAGGAGGCTGGGCGTCAGGCCCTTTGGGGTTGGGGCAAAAAAAAATGGGCTCCGCCGAGCCCATACCTTTGTTAACCTTAAATCTAATACTATGAAAAAAATCACGACGCGAAGATACGGGTTCCTCCCATTCTGTGCAAGCTTTTCCTGTATTTTTATTCCAGCTTTAAGGGTTTTTAAACGTATTGCGTCCCGTATTAACACAAAGTGAAAGAAAAACGGGGCGTTTGCTGACAGTTTCTCCGCTCCATGCAGAAAAAGGAAGAACCCCCTCCGCCGGGCAAGCCCGGTGTGGAGAGGGTTCCTGTTGATATTAATCAAATGTAGAAAGGAGTCGGCTTAATCCTTCAGCTTGGCGCGGATGAAGTCGCGGTTCAGGCGCGCGATGTTGCTGATGGACACGTTCTTGGGACACTCGGCCTCGCAGGCGCGGGTGTTGGTGCAGTTGCCGAAGCCCAGTTCGTCCATCTTGCTCAGCATGGCTTTGGCGCGGCGCAGCGCCTCGGGCTTGCCTTGCGGCAGGAGGTTGAGCTGGCTGACCTTGGCCGATACGAACAGCATGGCCGAACCGTTCTTGCAGGCGGCCACGCAGGCGCCGCAGCCGATGCAGCTGGCAGCGTCCATGGCTTCGTCGGCAATGGTCTTGGGGATGAGGATGGCGTTGGCATCCTGCGGGGCGCCCGTGTTGACGCTGACGTAGCCTCCGGCCTGCATGATTTTGTCATAAGCCGTGCGGTCTACCATCAGGTCCTTGATGACGGGGAAGCCGGCCGAACGCCAGGGCTCTACGGTGATGACGTCGCCGTCGTTGAAGCGGCGCATGTAGATCTGGCACGTCGTGGCGCCCTGTGCGGGGCCATGCGGGTGTCCGTTGATGTAGAGCGAGCACATGCCGCAGATACCCTCGCGGCAGTCGTGGTCGAACACCACGGGCTCCTTGCCCTCGCTGATGAGTTGTTCGTTCAGGATATCCATCATTTCCAGGAACGACGTGTCGCCCGGGATGTCCTTCATTTCGTAGGTTTCAAATGCGCCTTGTGCCTTCGGGCCTTTCTGACGCCATACTTTAAGGGTGAAACTTATATTTTTATCCATGTCTTTAGTTCTTTAATTTGGTTCAACTTCCCGGTTAGCTCTTGTAGTTACGCGTCTGAACTTTGATGGCTTCGTAGACCAGCGGCTCTTTGTACATGACGGGAGCCTTGTCGTCGCTGCCCTGGTATTCCCAGCAAGCCACGTAGAAGTAGTTCTCGTCGTCGCGCTTGGCTTCGCCTTCTTCCGTCTGGTATTCCTCGCGGAAGTGTCCGCCGCAGCTCTCGTTGCGGTTCAGGGCGTCGTAAGCGATGAGCTCGCCCATGGTGATGAAGTCGTTCAGGCGGATGGCCTTGTCCAGCTCGACGTTCATGCCCTCCTTGTCGCCGGGGATGAACAGCTCGGTCTCGAACTCCTTGCGGATTTCCTTCAGGCGCTTCAGGCCTTCCTTCAGGCCTTCGGCCGTGCGGCCCATGCCTACGTATTCCCACATCACGCGGCCCAGTTCCTTGTGGATGGAGTCTACGGACTTCTTGCCGTGGATGCCCATCAGGTGGTCGATCTTAGCCTGCACGGCCTTTTCTGCCTCGGCAAATTCGGGCAGGTCGGTCGAGAAGCGGGGCACGGTGATTTGGTCGGCCAGGTAGTTCTGGATGGTGTAGGGCAGGACGAAATATCCGTCGGCCAGGCCCTGCATCAGGGCGGAGGCGCCCAGGCGGTTGGCGCCGTGGTCGGAGAAGTTGCACTCGCCGATGGCGAACAGGCCCTTGATGGTGGTCATCAGTTCGTAGTCCACCCAGATGCCGCCCATGGTGTAGTGGATGGCGGGGTAGATCATCATCGGGTTCTCGTAGGGGCTCACGTCGGTGATTTCCTCATACATGTCGAACAGGTTGCCGTAGCGCTGCTCTACCACGTCCTTGCCCAGGCGTTGGATGGCTTCGGAGAAGTCCAGGAAGACGGCCAGGCCGGTGTTGTTCACGCCATAGCCCTTGTCGCAGCGTTCCTTGGCGGCACGGCTGGCCACGTCGCGCGGCACCAGGTTGCCGAAGGCCGGGTAGCGGCGCTCCAGGTAATAGTCGCGGTCTTCTTCAGGAATGTCCTTGCCCTGCAGCGTGCCTTCCTGCAGCTTCTTGGCGTCTTCCAGCTTCTTGGGAACCCAGATGCGGCCGTCGTTACGCAAAGACTCGGACATCAGCGTCAGCTTGGACTGCTTGTCGCCATGCACGGGGATGCACGTGGGGTGAATCTGCACGTAGGCGGGGTTGGCAAACGCGGCGCCTTTGCGGTAGCAGGCCATGGCGGCCGAGCAGTTGCAGGCCATGGCGTTGGTGCTGAGGAAGTAGGTGTTGCCGTATCCGCCGGTGGCGATGACCACGGCGTGGGCGGCGAAGCGTTCCAGCTTGCCCGTCACCAGGTTCTTGGCGATGATGCCGCGGGCGCGTCCGTCGATGATGACCACGTCCTGCATCTCGTAGCGGGTGAACAGTTTCACGGTGCCGGCGGCCACCTGGCGGCTCAGGGCGGAGTAGGCGCCCAGCAGCAGCTGTTGGCCCGTCTGGCCCTTGGCATAGAACGTGCGGGACACCTGCGCGCCGCCGAACGAGCGGTTGGCCAGCGTGCCGCCGTATTCGCGGGCGAAGGGAACGCCCTGGGCCACGCACTGGTCGATGATGTTGCACGATACTTCGGCCAGGCGGTAGACGTTGGCCTCGCGGGCGCGGTAGTCACCGCCCTTCACGGTGTCGTAGAACAGACGGTAGACCGAGTCGCCGTCGTTCTGGTAGTTCTTGGCAGCGTTGATACCGCCCTGTGCGGCGATGGAGTGGGCGCGACGGGGCGAGTCCTGGATGCAGAAGTTGAACACCTTGAAGCCCATTTCGCCCAGCGAAGCGGCGGCGCTGGCGCCGGCCAGGCCCGTTCCCACCACGATGATGTCCAGACGGCGCTTGTTGGCGGGGTTGACGAGTTTCTGGTGAGCCTTATAGTTGGTCCATTTCTCTGCTACCGGTCCTTCCGGTATTCTTGAATCTATCTTGATCATAGTCTTATTCCTTTTTAGTTGACGAGGATGTCGGTTAACGAGGATTCCCCCTTGCAGGCTGGTTGCCAGGTTGACTGGTCCGCTCGTTTCTTGTTAACTGATTGCTCGTTTCTTGTTAACTGATTAGATGAGTGATTTGATGTAGAACACGACGACTACCAAGGCGAAGCACACGGCCACGATGGTAGCGTAGATGTTGGAGATGCACTTCCAGCGGCTGATCCAAACCTTGTTGTTCCAGCCCAGGGTCTGCATAGAGCTCCAGAAGCCGTGCGTCAGGTGGAACCACAGGGCGGCCAGCCAGACGAGGTAGAGCACTACGTACACGGGGTTGGAGAACGTGCGCTCGATGTGATAGATACCGTCGGCGGCATAGGCCAGGGTCAGCGTGTCGGCGTGCATGCCCATGCCGTGCATCAGTTCGGGCAGCATCATGTTGGACCAGAAGTTGACCAGGTGCAGAACCAAGCCCAGGATGACGATCAGGCCCAGCACCAGCATGTTCTGCGAGGCCCATTCCACTTCCTTGCGGCGGTCGGTCACGGCGTAGTGTTCGGTGCCGCGCGCGCGGCGGTTCTGCATCGTCAGCCAGAAGGCGTAGATGATGTGGATGACGAACAGCACGGCCAGAGCCAGCGTGGCGGCCACCGCATACCAGTTTGCTCCCAAGAACTCACAGACGGCGTTGTACCCGTTGGCCGATACGAGCGCAACCAGGTTCATCGCCATGTGAAACGTCAGAAACAGGACAAGGGCGATGCCGGTAACGCTCATCACCACTTTCCTTCCTACAGATGAATTACTTAACCACATAAATGATTGAATTAAAGTTATTTAAAATGTTTAGTGAATGTCTTTCGACGGGCTGGTTCTGCTATTTTCCTGCAAAAATATAGGAAAAACCTTTATCAAACAAGCGATTAAGCAAATAATTCAGCCGCCGCCGCGCTTTCGCCCCGCCGTTCGCTTCCGCCGGCGGCCGCCGGGGCGGGGGGAGAAGCGGGCCCGGCCGGGCGTTATAATGCCCGGTCGGTGGGATAGTAACGCCAGCGGGCGGGGACTATAAGGCCCGGTCGGCGGGGTGGGGAGGCCTGTCGGAGGGGCGTGGAGGGCCTGCCGGAGGGGGCGCGCGAAAGATTGCGGGCGCAGGGGCGCGGTTATTCCGCGTTTTTTGGTTAAGTTTGCACCCGGTGTCCGGCGATACGCCCGGAGCGCGCCTGTAACATTTACTACTAAGCAGATGTGCCCAATGAATTGATACTATCTTTGGTAGTAGGAGGAAGTTACAGGGAGGTAGAGGGAGTTGTAGGCCGATAGTTGCCCCGGCGATATCCAAAAGGTATGGGCTTCTAACTCCTGGAGCGAAGCGATAACTCCCTCTAACTCCTGCTGGCGTCTGAATATGGTATAAACCTGATATGATTGGTTACTTATTTTAATATGGATACGAAAAGACTGTTTGCCTGCCTCGCGCTGGCGTTTCCGCTCCTGTCGGCCCTCCGGGCGCCCGGCTGGGATTTCCACATTGTGCATCACGTCAACGGCTGGGAGGGAGAGCTGGTGCGGGCCTTCAACAGCGTGGTGTCGCACTCCGAGCCCTTCGTGGTGGTCGTCGTCCCCCTGGCGCTGGCCTTGGCCGGATGGGCGCGCCGCAACCGCCGCCTGCTGGCGGACGCCCTCTGCACGGGCCTGAGCGTGGCCGTCACCTTCCTTGTGGGCTTCGTGCTGAAGCTGCTGATAGACCGCGCCCGTCCCTTCGAGGCCTATCCCGACCTCATCCATCCCTACAGCCTGCCGGACGACCCCTCGTTTCCCTCGGGCCACACGGCCACGGCCTTTGCCCTCGCCCTGGCCCTCTGCCTCCGCTATCCCCGTTGGTACGTGGTCGTGCCTGCGGCGTTGTGGGCCTGCGCGGTGGGCCTGTCGCGCATGAACGAGGGCGTGCACTATCCCACCGACGTGCTGGCGGGCGCGGCCCTGGGCGTGCTGCTCGCGCTGGCCTGCCATTGGCTGCTGCGGCGGCGGGGCGTGCGCTGAGGCGGGGCGGGGAGGCCCGCGCGGTTTTGCGCAGAAAGAAACCGGAGATGTTTGGAAACTGAACGGATAATACTTATATTTGCCAACCGTTGACAAAACGTCGCCTCCACCCTGCGTCCGGCAGCACGGCCCGCGGCGGACGCAGGGGGCGGATGGCGGGACTGTGAACGGCCATCTTATTCATTTTAATATCTTATCATCGCAATGAAAAACTCCGTATGTTTGTGGTTGCTACTGCTGGCAGCCCTGTTTGTCACCTCCTGCCAGGAGGAAGAGAATGTGCCCGACGTGGCAGGCGTCATCCAATACTCGTGGACTTCGGAAGAGAAGCTGGAGGCCGGAGACACCTCCGCCGAATATACCTTCGAGGCCGCCGCGCCCTGGACGGCCAGCAGCAAAGAGGCCTGGTGCCGCATCCTTACCCCCAGCGGCCCGGCGGGCGAGGCCGTGCTGCAGCTCGAACTGGAGCCCAACACCTCCGACCAGCAACGCTTCACCATCATCACCCTCAGCTTTGGCGAAGGATATAAGGACGATACCTTCGTCCTCATTCAGAAGGCCGCGCAGGGCGGCGGTTCGACGGCAGCGGGCGAGGCCAACGAGGTGATGTCCGAGTTCCTCTCGGCCTACTACCTGTGGAACGAAGCCTTCCGCGCCTCCGTCACTTCGGCCGACCTGTCCATCCCCTATGCCTCCGACGCGGACAACTACCTGACCCGCACCCTGACCCGCCTGGGGCAGGCCGGCGAGATACCCCTGGACTTCAAGGTGGCCGAAGGCTCGACGCAGGCCTATCTCTATTCCAACGTGACGCGCACGCTGTCGCAAGGCCGCTCCGCATCCACCCGCGCCGCGGGCGAGATTGACCACGGGGACGTGGTGCAGAAGACCCAGGCGCCCGGTTACGGATTCGCCATGCTGCAGCCCATCAGCTTCGTGGACGAGAACTATGTCCCCCTGGGCATCTACGGCTTCCAGATACAGGCCCTCTATCCCGGCTCGCCGGCCGAGGAGGCAGGTCTGGAGCGCGGCGACCTGATTGCCCAGTTGGACGGCGGCGACATCACCCAGTGGGAAACGGCCTACATGGAACTGATGGCCCCGCAGAACGGCAGCAGCGTCACGCTGCGGCTGAACGAAGTGAACGGGCAGCCCTACCGCGTGACGGCCGCGCTCGTGGACTATAACCCCGTGCTGGCGCACGACGTGTTCGAGGCAGGCGGACGGCGCATCGGATACCTGCACTACCTGTCCTTCGATGCCGCCTACGACAACGAGCTGCTGGCGGCCGTGAAAGACCTGAAGGCGCAGGGCGTCGACGACCTCATTCTGGACCTGCGCTACAACGGCGGCGGCCACGTGATGACGGCCAACATGCTCTCCACCCTCATCGCCGGCAGCCGGAGCGACGGGCAGGTGTTCAGCTACTACCGCTACAACGACGAGCGCATGGGCCGGGTGGAACTGACGTCCCAAGAGACCGGCCTGCAGTATGACAGCCAGGCGAAGCTCTTTGCCGAGCCCTTCTATTACGGCGATTACGACGGCGCCGACCTCTCGTCCTACGGCCTGGGCCTGTCGCGCCTCTACGTGCTGACCAGCGCCTACACGGCTTCGGCCAGCGAGGCGGTCATCAACTCGCTGCGCGGCATCGGCGTGGACGTGCAGACCGTAGGCTCCCGCTCCGAAGGCAAGAACGTGGGCATGGAGGTGGTCGCCTTCACGGACGACCAGGGCTACGACTACGAGCTGGCGCCTATCACCTTCCAGATTTACAACGCCCGCCAGTATTCCATCGAGCCCACCGGCATCCAGCCCGACATCGCGGCCGACGACTATACCTCCGCCCCCTTTGGTGAAGACGACGACCTCATCGCCGCCGCCATTGCCGACATCACGGGCGTCGGCACGCCTGCGGTGGCCACCAAGGTCGTGCCGCTCGTGTCCGGACGACGGGTGCAGTTGCTCGACCGTCCTCTGCCCCAGCTGCCCGTGCGTCGCCCGCAGGGCGCTCTCGTGTTGCCCCGTGCGGACGCGGCGCCTGTCCTCCGCTGAGCCCTCTTCCGCGCCCCTGTCATGAGCCTTTGGGCAGTTCCTTCTGAGGGGCCTGTGCCTGCCAGACATCCGCAGGCGCGCTGATAAAGAAAAACGGGATGCAAGGTGTCCGGAGCCATTGTCTCCGCCCTTGCATCCCTTCTGTTCTTAGGGGGAGCTTGAACCTGAACGCTTCAGATTATGGGAACAACCATCGACCAACATTAGCTGATTTCAGGCGCATTTCTGTCAATATCCATAAACTATCCTATAAAAAGAAAACTCCCATAAGCCTTTAACTTACAGGAGTTTATCAGTGGACCAGCCAGGGCTTGAACCTGGGACCTCCAGATTATGAGAACGATAAGATGATATTCTGCGTTAGCCAACGATTTTAGTCTTTATTGAATATCAGATGATTATGTGGTTTGCTACTCTCAGTGAAACTCACTAAATCCCCCTAACTGAAATAGTTTGTTTACGCATTGTTTACGCAGACAAAATAGGGAGAATAACACTTTAAGGGATGTAAGTAGTATCACATATTTCTTATTTTTCTCATATAAGTATATGATAACAAGGCATATACAGTCGGAAATCCAAATAAGCGTATTCGAATATACTTATTTGGATTATTATTGAACGGAAGGTTATAAACCGTATGATGCCTTTGTATGGTTCATTGTATTTTCCCCTACAATATAGGCATAACACGCCACCGGGATAAATTGCAAAGTTAAATTAGCAATCTTTTTACTTCCGCTTTTGCTGATACTTGTGACAAGTGCATAGTTCATTTGGTTTTTTTCCATGAAATATTTAAGTGAGACCAATTCATTGGGATGCTCAAAGAAACGATCTGTCCACTTTATCTCAACAGCCCAATCTGGTTTCTGACGTGCGATATTTAATCCTACGATATCGACCTCGCCTTGCTGTTTGCCTATTCTCCAGTTAGCGTAGCGAATAGATACACCTTGTCTTGGAATCCATTGGGCATAAACTGCAGTTTCAACCATATCTCCAATTTCACTGTCTTGCTCGCTGATAGGTTGAAACAATGCACACCTAAGTGATGGATTAGTAAGATAGATTTTGAATTGCGTTTCTCGTTGAT
>CASENE010000107.1 GCA_949289265.1 uncultured Bacteroides sp. | reverse complement strand
CTACGAGCACCTGTCGGGCTGCGGCGTGGGCTTCAAGTTCATGCAGGCCTTCGCCATGAGCAACGGCATCGAGTTCCACCACCTCATCCCCCTGCTCGACCTGGTGGCCGTCAGCATCGCCTCGGACATCGTGCCCATCATGGGCGAAAACCGCATCCTGGCCTATCACGGCCTGAAGCAGCTGAACTCCAACCCCAGCGTGGGCCTGAAGGCCATCATCGACGTGTGCGGCCTGGCGGACAAGGAACTGACGGTGAGCGACATCATCTTCAAGATAGGCCCCCGCATCAATGCCTCGGGACGCATACAGAACGGCAAGGAGGCCGTGGACCTGCTGACGGAGAAAGACTTCTCGTCCGCACTGAAAAAGGCGCGGCGCATCAACGGCTACAACGAGACGCGCAAAGACCTGGACAAGACGATGACCGAAGAAGCCAACCGCATCGTGGAAAACCTCTCGCACCTGGCCGACCGCCGCTCCATCGTGCTCTACAACGAGGCGTGGCACCGGGGCGTCATCGGCATCGTGGCCTCGCGCCTGACGGAAATATACTACCGCCCCGCCGTGGTGCTGACGCGCTCGGGCGAACTGGCCACGGGCTCGGCCCGCTCCGTCTCCGGCTTCGACGTCTACAAGGCCATCGAATATTGCCGCGACCTGCTGGAGAGCTTCGGCGGGCACACCTACGCGGCAGGCCTGTCGATGAAGGTGGAAAACGTGCCCGCCTTCACCCGGCGGTTCGAGGAGTTCGTGACGAACCACATCCTGCCCGAACAGACCAGCGCCGTCATCGACATCAACGCCGAGATAAACTTCCGCGACATCACCCCGCGCTTCTGCGCCGACCTGAAGCGGTTCAACCCCTTCGGCCCGGAGAACGTGAAACCCGTGTTCTGCACGCACAACGTCTACGACTACGGCACCAGCAAGGTGGTGGGCCGCGAGCAGGAGCACATCAAGCTGGAACTGGTGGACAACCAGTCGAACAACGTGATGAACGGCATCGCCTTCGGACAAAGCTCGCACGTGCGCTTCATCAAGACCAAACGCTCGTTCGACATCTGCTACACCATCGAAGAAAACACGCACAAGAAGGGCGAAGTGCAACTGCAGATAGAAGACATCAAGCCCAACTGGAGGGAAGACGATGGACAGGCCGGACGCTGACCCGCAACGGCCTGCGGCAGGGGCGGAAAAAACACCCGCTTGCAGCCAAAGCCGCAAGCGGATGCAGCCAGAGCTACAAGCGGAAGCAGCCGGAGCCGCAAGCGGGAGTAATTCCGCCCACCCCGGCGGGCAGCCGGAAAAACCCGCGCGGGCGGCAACGGCTACCCGCGCGGGCGGCAACGACTACCCGCGCGGGCAGCAAGAACTGCCCGCGCGGGATTTTCCCAACGCCCCCGCGGATTCTCCCGACGACCTCTACCTCCGCATCCTGAAGCAATACTGGGGCTACGACTCCTTCCGCGGCATCCAGGCAGACATCATCCGCAGCATCGCCCGCGGCGAAGACACGCTGGGCCTGATGCCCACGGGCGGCGGCAAGTCCATAACCTTCCAGGTACCCGCCCTGGCGCGCGAAGGGCTGTGCCTCGTCGTCACCCCCCTCATCGCCCTGATGAAAGACCAGGTGCACAACCTGCGCCAGCGCGGCATACAGGCCCTGGCCATCCACGCGGGCATGAGCCGGCAAGACATCGTCGCGACGCTGGACAACTGCATCTTCGGCCCCTACAAGTTCCTCTACGTCTCGCCCGAGCGGCTGGACACGGACCTCTTCCGCGCCAAGCTCCGGCGGATGCGCGTCAACCTCATCGCCGTGGACGAGAGCCACTGCATCTCGCAATGGGGCTACGACTTCCGCCCCTCCTACCTGAAGATAGCCGACATCCGCGCCCTCCTGCCCGGCGTGCCCGTGCTGGCCCTCACCGCCAGCGCCACGCCCGAGGTGGCGGACGACATACAACGCCGCCTGGGTTTTGCCCGCCCCAACGTGTTCCGCATGAGCTTCGAGCGCCAGAAGCTGGCCTACATCGTGCGCCGCACCACGGAGAAGCGGGACGAACTGCTGCACATCCTGAGCCGCGTGCCCGGCAGCGCCATCGTCTACACCCGCAGCCGCGAGCGCACCAAGGAGGTGGCCACCCTGCTGAACGCGCAAGGCATCGCCGCCGACTATTACCACGCCGGCCTGGACGACGCCGCCAAAGACCAGCGGCAGCAACGCTGGCAGCGGGGCGAGACGCGCGTCATCGTGGCCACCAACGCCTTCGGCATGGGCATCGACAAGCCGGACGTGCGCCTGGTCGTCCACATCGACCTGCCCGACTCCATCGAAGCCTATTTCCAGGAAGCCGGACGCGCCGGGCGCGACGGGCGCAAGGCCTATGCCGTCATCCTCTACGCGCCGGGCGACAAAGCCGTCGTGCGCCAGCGCGTCCCCGGCAACTTCCCGGACAAGGACTACATCCTCGGCGTGTACGAACACCTGCAATACTACTACCAGATGGCCATGGGCGACGGCCTGGGCTGCGTGCGCGAGTTCGACATAGACGACTTCTGCCGCAAGTTCCGCTACTTCCCCCTGCCCGTCGACAGCGCCCTGAAGATACTGACCCTGGCCGGCTACCTGGAATACAACCCCGAAGCCGACAACGCCTCGCGCCTCGTCTTCACCATCCGCCGCGACGAGCTCTACCGGCTGCGCGAGATGGAGGGCGAGGCCGACCTGCTGATCCGTGCCCTGCTGCGCGCCTACACGGGCCTGTTCACCGACTATGCCTTCATCAGCGAAGAACTGCTGGCCACGCGCACCGGCCTCAGCCGACGGCGCGTCTACGAACTGCTACTGCACCTCTCGCGCCTGCACATCGTCCACTACATCCCCCGCAAGAAGATTCCACATATCTTATATACACGCGCGCGAACAGACATCGCCCACATACGCATCCCCCCTTCCGCCTACGAGGAGCGGCGGAAGAGCTACGAGGCACGGCTCGAAGCCATGCTGGCCTATGCCGACAACGACACGGCATGCCGCAGCCGCATGCTGCTCCGCTACTTCGGCGAGAAAAGCGAACACGACTGCGGCCACTGCGACACCTGCCTCGAACTGCGAAACAAGCAGCAGGCGCCATCCCTGCCGGCGCACGAAATCCGCCGCCGCATCCTCCAGGCCCTGGAAGGCAAGAAGCTGACTCCCGCCCAAGTGAGCCACGCCGTTCAGACGGACAAAGACATGCTGGCCGACATCCTGCACGACCTGATGGACGAAAGCATCCTTTCGTGCGAAAACGGCTTGCTGCAAATACGGGACAAAACCAAATAATTCACTACTTTTGCAGCCGGAACAGAAACGTCAACCAACACCAACATCATCATTCACAACCTATGGGATTCTTTAAATCATTCTTTTCGGGCAAGCCCGACAACCCGATGGCCGAACAAGAGAAGGCCCGGCAGAAGAACTTCGACATATTCAAGTACGACGGCATGAGAGCCCAACGCATGGGACGGCAAGACTATGCCATCAAATGCTTCACCGAAGCGCTGGCCATCCACGACGACTTCGAGACGCGCAACTACCTGGCACAGGCCTACACGCAGAGCAACCGGCTGGACTTGGCCCGCCAACAACTGGAGCAGATGGCCCGCATGGAGCCTTCGCACACCTCGACCCTCCTGGCCCTGGCCAACGTCTGCTACATGCAGGAAGACTACGCGGCCACGGCCGCCGCAGCCCAAAAGGCCATCGAACTGGAGGCCGGCAACGCCATGGCCCACTACCTCCTGGCCAAGGCCGACAACGGACAAGGCGACAGCCTGATGTGCATCGCCCACCTCACGCAGGCCATTGCCCTGAAAGAAGACTTCACCGAAGCCCGCCTGCTGCGCGCCGAAGCCCTGACCCGCATGAGCCAGTACCGCGAAGCCCAAGAAGACATCGACGCCATCCTGTCCCAAGAACCCGACGAGGAAAACGCCCTGCTGCTGCGCGGACAAATAGCCGAAGCCAGTCAGGACACAGCCCGGGCCGAAGCCGACTACCGGCACGTCATCGAGGTGAATCCCTTCAACGAACAGGCCTACATCCGCCTCGGCCAACTCTATATGGCCCGGCGCCAACCGGCAGAAGCCATCGCCCTGCTGGACGAAGCCATCGAACTGACACCCGGCAGTCCCGCCCTCTACCACGAACGGGGCCGCGCCAAACTGATGAACGGCGACAAGGAGGGCTCGATGGAAGACCTGAAGAAGGAACTGGAACTGAACCCCAAAGAAGCCGAAGCCCTGAACGGAGAATACCACAACCAGCCGCTGGGGCAGACCGGCAACATATTGGGATTGTAACCCCTCTTCATCCCCCACCGTCACCCAACCACATGCGTATGAAAAGCCTGACCCTCCTCTGCTGCCTGGCCTGCTGCCTGCTCGGCACAGCCACAGCCCAAACGCCCCGCCAACCCCAAGCCACCGGACAGATACGTCTTCTCACCTACAACGTGCACAACTGCATCGGCCTGGACAAACAACGCGACTACTCACGCATCGCCCGCACCATCAGCCGGACGAACCCCGACGTGGTGGCCTTGCAAGAACTGGACAGTGCCACCGTGCGCAACGGGGGCGTCTTTGCCTTGGACACCCTTCGCAAGCTGACCGGCCTGCACGGCTTCTATGCCCCGTCCATCCCCTACCAGAGCGGCACCTACGGCATCGGTCTCCTCTCCCGAGAGAAGCCACTCCATGTCCGCACCGTCCCCATGCCGGGACGCGAAGAAGCCCGCACGATGATAGTGGCCGAGTTCCGGGACTACATATTCTGCGCCACGCACCAGTCGCTGACTCCGGAAGACCAGCTGGCCTCCGTTCCCCTCATCCTCCAGGCCATCGACAGTCCCGGCAAACCCGTCTTCCTGGCAGGAGACATGAACTCGCAACCGCAGGAAAAGCCCCAGGAACTCTTACGTAGACACTTCACGGCCCTCAACGACACGGCAGCCTGCACCTTCCCGGCCGACCGCCCGCACAGCTGCATCGACTATATCTACGCCTTGACGGACAACGGCTACCGCTTCGAGGTCGTGCAGGATACGGTCATCGCCGAGCCCGCCGCTTCAGACCACCGGCCGGTGCTGGTGACGGCGAAAGTATCCCGCCGCTGAGCCTGCCTCAACGCCCCGTCGCCTGCAAGTACTCCCGCCGCTTCACCGCGTACTGCGCATAACTCTCCACATAGCGGTCGCGGCTCTGACGGTAGAGGCTTTGCGCTTCCAGCAGGTCGCTCATGGTGCAGGTGCCGGCGTGATAGTAGTCGCTCTGCAGGCGGAGGTTCTCGGTGGCCTGAGCGATGCTCTCCAGGGCTATCTCCACCTGCTGGTAGGCATCAGTCAGGGCATTCCAGGTGTTCGTCATGCGGATGAGGAGCAATTGGCGTTGGTCGTCGCGCTGGTTCTCGGCGTTACGCAGTTGCAGGCGTTGGCGCTTGATGTCGTGGCTGCCGCCCCACCAGCCGCTCAGGGGAATGCTG
>CASENE010000106.1 GCA_949289265.1 uncultured Bacteroides sp. | reverse complement strand
GTCAGGTCAGATGTTTGCCGCCGGCTTCCTTCAGATTCCACTTCGCAATGAACACCCTTGCCCTTGGCTATACACTTCCCGCTATCGGGCGTGTTACGGACTTACACCGATTAGAGAATATTCGTGCTGGGCGAACTAAAAAAATCCCTGTGATCAAGTAGATTACAGGGATTTTTATTTCTTCATTTCCTATCAGTCATCCCTTGAACTCCCCTACCCGGCTCTTACTGACTACCACCTTCTCAGACGAGACACACAGAGATTCACTACGATGCGTTTGTTGAACCACAGGCTGATGTCTTTTTTCACCGCATCTTTAGCAATGAGATACTCAATGCAAGATTTTAAATACAAGTTCGCGCAAGATATCTGCATCATTGAGCGATGCGTTACCCACCCCTTTAGAAGCCGCATCAGCATATCGGATTTCTCCAATGATTTGCATCGTCTTTATGCCGCTATAGCGGCGCATGGCTGCAATATATTCCTTGGCCTGCCAGGGACTTTTCAGTCCCAGAAAAGAAGCGACGCCCTGCTCTGTCTTCTGCGGAGCATAATAGGCCAACATCAGATTGGAGAAGAAACCGAACAGCAAGGATAAAGTCATCTGGATGGGATTGGTTTTCGGGTTTTCTCCAAAGTATTTGATTATACGGTTGGCTTTCAGAACATCCTTTTCTACTAATGCCGCGCGGAGTTCAAAATTGTTATAATCCTTGCTGATGCCAATGTTCTGCTCTATTTGGGCCGGCGTTATCCGCGTCTGCTTGTGAGGAAGCGTAAGGATGAGTTTCTCTATTTCTCCAGTCAACCTGCTCAAGTCTGTTCCCACAAAATCTGCCAACATGGATGTCGCTTTGGGTTCTATATCGAATCCACGATTCTTTATATAGAGATTGATAAATGCAGGCAATTGCGTTTCTTTCAGTTTCTTGGATTCAAACAGGATGCCTGCCTTCTCTATTTCATTGGCCAGTTTCTTGCGACGGTCTAAGACGCCGTGTTTATGGCAAAAAACAAGAATCGTAGATTTTTGAGGCTTTTGCAGATAGTAAATAAGCTCGTCGGGAGTCCGCAAGGCCTGAGCTTCTTTTACAATCACCACTTGATATTCCGACATCATGGGATACCTTTTGGCAGTGTTGATAATATCGGCCATCGTAGTATCCGGGCCATAGATGACAGTCTGATTGAACTCTTTTTCTGTCTCTGTCAGGACATGAGTTGCTATATAGTTGGCAATAAGGTCTATGTAATAAGACTCTTCACCCATGAGATAATATATCGGATAATATTGCTTTGCCTTCAACTCTTGAAGGATAGCTGCATATGTATTTTCTTGTTTGCCCATAGTAAGAAGTTTAGGAATGAAAGTTACCATTCAAATTTCAAGTGGCGGACAGTACGTTTCTCCTCCTGAATCATGTGCAAGGCGGCAATGCCGGTTTCCAAATGCTCTTGCGTGAAGTTCCTTGTGACCATCTGGTCGCTTTCATCAGTCTTCACTCCCTCGGGGATCATAGGCTGGTCAGAAACCAACAACAGAGCACCGGTAGGGATATGGTTGGCAAAGCCGCAAGTGAAGAGAGTGGCTGTTTCCATATCCACAGCCATTGCCCGTGTTTTTAAAAGATAGCTTTTAAATGCGTCATCATGTTCCCAAATGCGGCGGTTTGTCGTATAGACGGTTCCAGTCCAATAGTCATGAGCCCGGTCTCGAATGGCGGAAGAAACAGCCCGCTGGAGCATAAAGGCTGGCAGTGCAGGAACTTCAGAAGGGAAATAATCGTTTGAAGTACCTTCGCCCCGTATGGCAGCTATCGGCAGAATAAAATCGCCCAAGTTGTTTTTCTTGCTAATTCCGCCGCACTTTCCCAAGAAAAGGCAGGCCTTAGGGGCAATGGCACTCAGTAAATCCATGATAATGGCAGCATTGGGGCTTCCCATGCCAAAGTTGATGATGGTGATACCCTCGGCACTGGCAGAAGTCATATTAGCATCGCGCCCCAAGACCGGCACTCCAAATTTCCGGGCAAAGAGCTCGACATACTTATTAAAATTAGTCAGCAATATATATTCCGTAAAATCCTCCAAGCGCCTTTTGGTGTAGCGAGGAAGCCAATTTGCAACGATTTCTTCTTTTGTTTTCATGCTGTTTTTGTACTTTTGCAATCTAAAAAAACTTGTGTGAGCGGCAGCAGATAAAATCTGCGCGTCCTCCACCCGAATCTTTTTAGCGCCAGATACTCATTTAACCATTACAAATATACGGAATGTTACTATTAAATCTACCTGCTTTTGATGCAAAAATAACCAAGAAGGACGGGAAAAATGTAATATTCGACATCATACGCCGCCGGTATGTGGCTTTAACGCCAGAAGAATGGGTGCGGCAACACTTTATACATTATTTAATAGAACAAAAAGGATATCCTCGGTCATTGATGGCCAACGAAGTGCAGTTGGATTTGAATGGCACGAAGAAGCGTTGCGACACCGTCCTCTATAGGCGCGACCTGACAGCCCAGATGATTATCGAGTATAAAGCACCGGAGGTGGAGATCACTCAGGCCGTGTTCGATCAGATCGGGCGTTATAACCTGGTTTTGCGCGTGGACTATTTAGTTGTCAGCAATGGGAGAAGGCATTTTTGCTGCAGGATGGATTATGCGCAAAACAGGTATCTGTTTCTGAAAGAGATTCCTTCCTATGATTCATTAACTTAATCTGAAGACACGACCGCATGAAACAAAATCTGAGGATATGCGTTTGGGAAGAACAACGCTTATCCTCAGATTTCCAGTATGGTTTGGCAAAGTTTATTCGTTTGTAATTCTCCGTCTGCGGGTCGGTTTGTCTTTGGCTGCTTCCGGTTTGTTTTCTGCCACTACGCCGGCCAGTTCAGGGTCAATCATGATGCGGCCGCAATATTCGCATACAATGATTTTTTTGCGCGAACGAATATCCAACTGACGCTGAGGCGGGATTTTGTTGAAACAGCCTCCGCAGGCATCACGCTGAACATAGACGATGCCCAAGCCATTGCGCGAGTTCTTGCGGATGCGTTTGAAGGACTGGAGCAAGCGAGGTTCGATTTTGGTTTCCAATTCCTTGGCCTTGTCACGCAGTTTTTCTTCTTCCTGTTTCGTCTCAGCCACGATTTCATCCAGCTCGTTCTTCTTAGCTTCCAGGTCTTTAGAGCGTTCTTCCAGCTTTTCTGTGCATTTTTCCACTTCATTCTGCTTGTCATTCTGCTGGTCTGTGAACTCGCGGATGCGCTTCTCGCAAAGCTCAATTTCCAGTGTCTGGAATTCTATTTCCTTGCTGAGAAAATCATATTCGCGATTGTTGCGCACATTGTCCTGCTGTTCTTTATATTTAGCCACGGAAGTCTTTGCTGCTTCTATTTCCACCTTCTTGCCGGCAATGGAGGTCTTCAGTTCTGCAATCTCAGTTTTCAGCCTTTCGATGCGGGTGTTCAGACCGGCTATTTCGTCTTCCAGGTCTTGCACCTCCAAAGGTAATTCGCCACGCAATGTCTTGATTTCATCAATTTTCGACAGCATCGTCTGCAATTGATACAAGGCCTTCAGTTTCTGTTCTACTGTCAAATCCTGTTGGTTCTTTTTTGCTTCTTTCGTTGTAGTAGCCATATTCTTTTATAGTATTATAAGTTCTTATAAATATTGGATGGGATTGGTGTTCACCTGCGTCCGGCGCACGGTCAGCGCGGGTGCCACTTCCCGAATGATGGTTTCAAAGATTTCTGTCGTATATTGCTCGCTTTCGTAGTGCCCAAGGGCGACCAAGAGAATATCCTTGTCGTGTCCGAAGAATTCGTGATACTTGATTTCGCCGGTCACAAATACGTCCGCTCCTTCCTGAATGGCCCGGGGAATGAGAAACGCTCCGGCTCCTCCGCACAAAGCAACGGTTTGAACGTCCTGCCCCGACAAACGGCTGTGCTTGAGACACTCCGCCCCGAATGCAGTTTTAAGTCGCCGGAGAAAGGTCATCGCATCTTCGCGGTGGTCCAAAACCCCAATGACACCTGCCCCACCCTGCTGTCCGCTTTCGAGCGGTTGCAAGAAGCGCACCTCTTTCAGTCCTATCTTTTCCGCCATCTTATAGTTGACCCCGCCGCATGTGTTGTCCAGATTGGTATGAGCCGCATAGATGGCGATGTCGTTCCGAATGGCCTTCATCAGACAACGTTCCACGTAGTTTTTGCCGGTCAGGCTCTTTACTCCGTGAAACAAGACGGGATGATGAGCTACAATGAGGTTGAAACCTGCATCAATAGCCTCGTCGACGACGTCTTCGGTAAGGTCCAGACACAACAAAGCCCCTGTGGCGTGCACCTCTGTCAGTCCCGTCTGCAATCCGGCATTGTCAAATCCGTCTTGTAGGGGCAGGGGCGCAAATCGTTCAAGGGCTGCGATGATTTCCTTAATTTTCATTGCGTCAGCAAATTTGTTGCAAAGGTAGGGAAAAAATATGGATTCACGAAATGATTCACTGCGAAAACTATGTTTTGCGATACGGCTTTTCCGCGTAACGAAGGCTGGCTTTTCTGCTCTTTAAAACCGCTTGACCGGGCAATATACTTCCAGCGACCGGGCGTTATAGTCCCAGTTGCCGGGAGATACTATGCCAGCTACCGGGGACTTAAGTCCCACTAAACGCTGAATAACAATCGTTTCCGGATTCATGCCGATGACAGGTCGGAACATCCGCTTTTGCATCCCGCAGCCGTTAATCTCCCTGGTGCATGTATTTTTCTCCGTCCTTTGTTTGGCCATGACGCGACGGAAACGTATCTTTGTCCTGCATCTAATCTAAAATATATACCGCGTATGACGACAACCGCCCCTGCGACCGTTTCCGACATTCTCCTTCACCTGGGCATTCAGGCTCTCACTCCCATGCAAGAGGCCATGCGGCAGGCGTGGAATACGAATCGCGACCTTGTACTCCTCTCTCCCACCGGTACTGGCAAGACCCTGGCCTATCTGCTTCCGCTGTCGCAAACGTTGAAGCCGGACTGCCAGGAGGTGCAGGCCATCGTGCTGACCCCGTCGCGTGAACTGGCCCGGCAGACGGAACAGGTGTTCCGCTCGATGGGCACCCCGTTCGGCGTGGTGAGTTGTTACGGGGGGCGTCCCACGATGGACGAGCACAGGCAGATGCGTGCCCTCCGGCCTGCCCTGCTTGTCGCGACGCCGGGCCGTCTGGGAGACCATTTGCGGAAAGGCAATGTGGATGTCTCCGCTGTCTGCACACTGATTATTGACGAGTTTGACAAATGCCTGGAGCTGGGTTTTCAAGACGAGATGGAAGAGATTTTGGCCTCCCTGCCCGGGCTGCATCGACGCGTGTTGCTCTCGGCTACCGATGCCGAACAGATTCCCCGTTTCGTAGGGCTTTCCGGCAGTTGGGAGAGCACGGCGCGTCTGGATTTCCTGCACAAAGAAGATGCCGGGGAAAGCCGGTTGGGGTTGAGTCTGGTTCGCTCTCCTCAAAAAGACAAACTGGAAACGCTCTTCGCCCTGCTCTGCACGTTGGGAGCCTCCCCCACCCTGGTCTTTGCCAATTATCGGGAGAGCGTAGACCGCATTGCCTGCTTCCTGCGCGAACGGAAGGTCTGTTGCGGGGCTTTCCATGGCGGCATGGAGCAAGACGAACGTGAGCGAACGCTATACAAATTTTGCAATGGCACCCTTCCCGTGCTGATTTCCACCGATCTGGCGGCAAGAGGACTGGATATAGAAGGAGTGGAGAACGTCATCCACTATCATTTGCCTTCTTCGCCAGAAGCGTTTATCCACCGCAATGGCCGGACAGCCCGTTGGGATGCGGCAGGCAACTCTTATGTCTTGTTGGGCCCCGACGAAGCATGTCCGGACTGGGTGCCCGACGAAATCAGGGAAGTGACACTACCCGCATCTTTGCCGCCTATTGCCCGTCCGATATGGGGTACTATATATATAGGTAAGGGGAAAAAAGACAAACTGAGCCGCGCGGATGTCGTAGGCTTCCTCTGTAAGAAAGGGGGCTTGAACCGCAACGAGCTGGGGCGTGTGGATGTCCTTCCTCACTTTTCATTGGCCGCCGTCCGTCGTGAACGTTTGAGGCAAGTACTCCGCCTGGTGCAAGGAGAAAAAATAAAAGGGGTAAAAACCCGCATCGAGGAGGCACTTTGATATCTCCACATAACATATTGGCACCTCTTAGCATCGTTTTCTCAATAAAATGAAAGAAGAAAAAGGGGGTGGACAGAAAAAATAGAAGGAAAGATTGGTAGTGCGGAAATATTTCTGTAATTTCGCCTTGTCGTAATTGCAACCGACAAAGAATGGAATGTATAACTTTAAAACATTTTTCTTATGAAGAAGCATAATTTCAATGCCGGACCCTCTATCCTTCCACGCGAAGTGATAGAAAAAACAGCGCAAGCCATCTTGGACTACAATGGCTCCGGATTATCACTGATGGAAATCAGCCATCGTGCCAAAGACTTTCAGCCCGTGGTCGATGAAGCACGAGCCTTGTTCAAGGAACTGCTCGGCATTCCTGACGGATATTCAGTCCTTTTCCTGGGTGGTGGCGCCAGCCTCGAGTTCTGCATGGTTCCCTATAATTTCCTGGAGCATAAGGCCGCATACCTCAACACCGGTACGTGGGCCAAAAAGGCCATGAAGGAAGCCAAGGGCTTTGGCGAAGTGGTAGAGGTGGCATCGTCGGCTGAGGACAATTATACATATATACCTAAGGGATACACCGTTCCTGCCGATGCAGACTATTTCCACATCACTACAAACAATACCATCTTCGGTACGGAATTGCGGAAAGATCCCGATGTAAACGTACCTTTGGTAGGAGATATGTCATCGGATATTTTCTCCCGCCCGGTGGATGTAAGCAAGTATATCTGCATTTATGGAGGCGCGCAAAAGAATCTGGCTCCCGCAGGCGTTACGTTCGTCATTGTCAAAGACGACGCGCTGGGCAAGGTGAGCCGCCAGATTCCTACGATGTTGAACTATAAGACCCATGTGGATGCCGGCAGTATGTTCAACACCCCGCCGGTAGTGCCCATTTATGCAGCACTGCAAACGCTCCGCTGGCTCAAGGCTCAAGGCGGCATTCCCGAAATGGAACGTAGAGCCATCGAACGTGCCGACATGTTGTATGCTGAAATAGACCGCAACAAACTTTTCCAGGGCACAGCAGCCGCAGAAGACCGCTCCCGCATGAACATCTGTTTCGTCATGTCGCCCGAATATCGCGAGTTAGAGGCCGATTTCCTCCAGTTCGCCACTTCGCGAGGCATGGTCGGCATCAAGGGACATCGCTCAGTAGGCGGATTCCGCGCTTCGTGCTACAATGCGATGCCTCGTGAAAGCGTGCAGGCTCTTATTGACTGCATGCGCGACTATGAACGTCAGCACTGATGCTCCAAACGGCCTGAGGTGAGGGAATGGGCATTTCCGGGAAAGACCGCCCCCCTCACCCACTCCACATTTATTTCCTGTTGCATCCCTTACCTATCGGATGCAGCACCCCAACAATAAACAGGTATAGATATGAAAATATTAGTAGCAACCGACAAGCCCTTTGCTCCCGTTGCAGTGGAGGGCATACGTAACGAAATAGAAGCAGCAGGCCATCAGCTGGCCTTGCTGGAAAAATACGGCAACAAAGAAACCTTGCTGAAAGCCGTGGCCGATGCCGATGCTCTTATCATTCGCAGCGACGTCATCGATGAAGAGGTCATGGCCGCCGCTCCTCGCCTTCGTATCGTCGTACGGGCAGGAGCCGGATACGACAATGTCGACCTCAAAGCCGCTACGGCTCATGGCATATGCGTGATGAACACGCCGGGACAAAACGCCAACGCGGTGGCGGAACTCGCCATGGGACTTATGGTCATGGCCGCCCGCAACATGTATGACGGGACTTCTGGTACGGAATTGCGGGGCAAAACCCTGGGAATACACGCCTACGGCAATGTGGGACGCAACGTGGCACGCATCGCACGCGGATTCGGCATGAAGATTCAGGCTTATGACGCTTTCCCCGCTGCTATTGAAGCAATGAAGCAAGACGGCGTTACCCCTGTTGCCACCACCGACGATTTGTATTCCACTTCCAACGTCGTGTCCATCCATATACCGGCCACTCCGGAAACCGTGCGTTCCATCGGCCAGCACCTTATCGGCCTGCTGCCCAAAGGAGCCATCCTGGTGAATACGGCCCGACGCGAAGTAATTGACGAAGACGGACTTATTTCTGTGCTTGATGCCCGACCCGATTTGAAGTACGTCACAGACATACGCCCCGCTCAAGAAGCCGACATCCAAGCCAAAGCTCCCGGCCGTTATTTTGCCACGCCCAAGAAAATGGGTGCGCAAACAGCCGAGGCCAATATCAATGCCGGTATTGCAGCAGCACGCCAGATCGTGACCTATTTCCGTGACGGATGCGAACGTTTCCGCGTCAACCCTTAAAGTGAAATCGTGTTGTTGTCCTTCCCTTCCCGCCCGGAGGGAAGGACGACTCTCCACAAAACGCCCCTGCCGTCTTTGGACACCAGCCATGCGCTGAGTTATACCCGAAAGGACAGGCACTATACCTTTGTTAAACCAGTAAAAAAGAACTTCATTATGGCAACCATCAAACCCTTCCGCGGCATAAGACCTCCCCGCGAATTGGTGCAACGCATTGCTTCCCGCCCTTACGACGTGCTAAACTCTGACGAGGCGCGCATGGAGGCAGCAGACAATCCGATGTCTCTCTACCACATCATCCGTCCGGAAATAGATTTCCCTCCTGGCACTGACGAACACGACCCGCGCGTTTACCGTCAGGCCGCAGCCAACTTTGCCCGCTTTCAGCAAGAAGGCTGGCTGCGTCAGGATGCCGACGAACATTATTATATATATGCCCAGACCATGAATGGGAAAACGCAATATGGCCTTGTTGTCTGCGCGTATGTGCCCGACTACATGGATGGAGTCATACGCCGCCACGAGCTGACGCGCCGGGCCAAGGAAGAAGACCGGATGCAACACGTGCGAGCAACCGGCGCCAACATCGAGCCCGTATTCCTGGCCTATCCCGACGAACCGTCGCTTGACGCGCTGGTGGCCAAATATACCGCCGACGAACCGGAATACAGCTTCACGGCTCCGGACGACGGGTTTGGACATCGCTTCTGGGTCATCAGCGACGCATCCGACATTCGTGCCATCACCGAGGTATTCGCCCACATGCCAGCCCTCTATATTGCCGACGGACATCACCGCACCGCTGCCGCAGCCTTGGTCGGCGCCGAGCGTGCCCGGCAGAACCCCAACCATCAGGGCACGGAAGAATACAATTACTTCATGGCCGTGTGCTTCCCGGCCGGACAACTTACCATCATCGACTACAACCGCGTGGTGCGCGACCTGAACGGATTGACGCCGGCGCAGCTGCTGGACGCCCTTGCCACGCACTTCGTGGTGGAAGACCGGGGCACAGCCGAACCCTACCGGCCAGACAAGCCGCATGTCTTCTCCCTGTACCTCACCGGCCACTGGTATCGCCTGGAGGCACATCCGGACACCTACGACGATACCCACCCGCTCTTGGGGCTGGACGTGACTATCTCCTCCCGCTACATCCTGCATGACTTATTGGGCATTACCGATTTGCGCACCGACCCGCGCATTGATTTCGTAGGCGGCATTCGCGGGCTGGAAGAACTGCGACGCCGTGTCGACTCAGGCGAGA
The DNA here is from genome assembly GCA_949289265.1 of uncultured Bacteroides sp. Classification (GTDB taxonomy): domain Bacteria; phylum Bacteroidota; class Bacteroidia; order Bacteroidales; family Bacteroidaceae; genus Bacteroides. The sequence continues at coordinate 70,891 of CASENE010000106.1, read as the reverse complement.
TGGCACTGGCGCTGGCCCTCTACCCCGTCAGCATGCAGCAACTCATGCGCATTGCCGACGCCGGCGAAATCATGCCGCCCAAAACCACCTGGTTCGAGCCCAAACTTCGTTCCGGCCTTGTCATCCACAAGTTGGAGTGAACAGCTCATGCGGCGCTTCCCTCTCCGGATTGTACGCATACCGGGGAAGCGACCTTAATACGCACTATGTCTGACATAAATACGCACTATGTTGGACATAGATACGCACTATGTCCGACATTATAACGTACAAGGTGGGACATTATAACGTACAAGGTGGGACATTATAACGTATAAGGTTCGACATTATAACGTATAAGGTCCGACATTGTAGCGTATAAAGTCAGGAAGGATATCCCGCTAAAAATATAAAAGATTAGCCAACTAATTCGCACAGGAAGCACCGCGAATCGGTTGGCTTTTCGTATATTTGCCCCCGTGAGTTGGAGATTATATAGATAGAAATGCCAAAAACGTTGATGCGAACTGTCTACATATGGCTGATGGCAATCTTGCTGCCCGCTTGCTTGTTTGCCAAGGGGCAAGTCTCTTCGAGGCCGTCCGACAAGGAAGAGGTTCCGGATGCGGATTCCCTGATATCTCAGGTCATCGCTTTTGCCCCCATGTACGAGCAGGCCGTGGAGTCGTACAACGCCCAGTTCTATATCAAAGGGCTGATCAATATCCGCAAACGCAATTTCCTGTTACGCTTCTGGCCGTCCATCGTGCCTTTGCGGAAGGATGTGCGCGAGTATATGATGGAAGCCTATGGCGACTTGAACTATGCATCGCCTGCCAACTACGACCACCGCGTCCGCGCCTATTCCGGCACCACGCCCGAGTTCTGGGAGATGGACAGCCGGCTGCCTGAGTATTTTCATACCAATGTATATGCGGCTTCCTTGTTGAGAGACCAGCTGATCTCCCCGCTGGCGCCGAACGCCTTCAAATATTACACCTACCGCGTGGACTCTGTATGGGGGGCCGACTACCAGCGCGAATACAAGATTCGTTTTATCCCTCGCAATACGAGTTTCCAGCTGATAGCGGGCTATCTGGTTGTGACCGAGAATGTGTGGAGCATCCGTGAAATGTGTTTCACGAACCGCTCCGAGTGGTATTCGGCCACAGTCCTGCTGCACATGGGAGGGGTGGGCGCGCCCGACGAGTTTCTCCCTCTGGACTGCCAGGTGAATGGTTCGTTCAGCCTGCTGGGCAACAAAATCGACGGACAATATACGGGAATCGTGACTTATCAGGAAATCACGCCCAAGACTTCCTTCCCGACGAAAGAGGGAAAAGAGAAGAGCCGCTATGATTTGACTTCGTCGTTTGTCCTACGTTGCGACACCAATGCCTACGTTCGCGATACGGCCTTTCTGAACACCTTGCGCCCCATCCCCCTGACTGCCCACGAGCGTACGCTTTACAGCGATTTCTACCGGCAGGATTCCATCATCCGCTGGCAGGAAAAGCATAAGAGCAAACGCAGGGCATTCTGGGGAGAAGTGGGCGATGTGCTCATCAACAACTATACGTTGGACTTGGCCCGGCTGGGGCATGTGCGCTTCTCGCCCCTCATCAATCCCCTGTTGATCAGTTATAGCGGTTCCAACGGCATCTCGTATCGGCAGCAGTTTAAGTACAATTGTTTGTTTCCGGGCGACAAGCTGCTGCATATCGTTCCCCAAATAGGATACAACTTCACCCGCAAAGAATTCTACTGGTCGGTCAATGCGGACTTTGAATATTGGCCTGAAAAGAGGGCGGCTCTCCACATGGACATCGGCAACGGCAACCGGATTTACAGCAGCGATGTCTTGGACGATTTGAAGGCCATACCCGACAGTGTGCTGGACTTCGACAAAATACATCTGGACTATTTCAAGGACTTCTATTTCCGCCTGAGGCACACGTGGGAGATTGTGAACGGATTGACTCTGGATGTCGGTCTGTCCATCCACCGGCGCAAAGAGGCAGAACGCTCCAGCTTTGAGTTTGTCTATCCGGAAACGCCCCCCGTCAAGTCTGCCGATATTTCCGTTCCGAATGGCAGCGACAATCGTCAGCCGGTGATTCAAGCCTTTGACCCTTCGTTTCTGAACCGTTTCCGGCATGCTTACACCAGTTTTGCCCCACGCGTCGCGCTGACTTGGACGCCCGGGCTATATTATTACATGAATGGGAAACGGAAGGTAAACCTGTATTCCCGTTATCCCACTATTTCGGTTGATTGGGAACGGGGCATTGAGGGCATCCTGCCCAACTCGGGAACATACGAGCGCATTGAGCTGGATTATCAGCACCAGATACCTATCGGACTGATGCGGACATTGTACTACCGATTGGGTTGGGGTAAGTTTACTAATCAGAAGGAACTGTATTTTGTGGACTTTGCCAACTTTTCCCGCCGCAACTTGCCGGTCGGCTGGAATGACGAGATAGGGGGCGTTTTCCAACTGCTGGACGGACGCTGGTATAACTCTTCGCGCGAATACTTCCGGGCTCATTGGATGTATGAGGCACCTTTCCTGCTGATGAAGCATCTGATGAAATACACCCAATATGTACTGAACGAACGTCTTTACCTCAATGCCCTGGTTATGCCCCATCTGAAGCCTTACCTGGAAGTCGGCTATGGCATAGGCACGCATGTCTTTGACTTCGGGGTATTTGCCAGTTTTGCCAACTGGCGATATAAGGAGATTGGATGTAAGTTTACCTTCGAGCTTTTTAACTGACAGATTGCTTCCAGGGAATCCAAGGGAAAATCCGAAATGGCATTTCGCGTCGTTCAAAAGGGTGCTGAGTCCGCGCAAATTCCTTTTGAGCCCGCTTAAGTCCCTCTTGAAACGGCAGAACTCTCTCATGTTAGGACGTTTATGAGGACAGGGTAAGGACAAATTAATGATTCTTTAGGCTATATATGCTGCATCATTCAGGCGAAATTGCTAATTTTGCCCCCCAATAATGAAGATATGAAGCAACCTATATTATATCCCTTTTTTCTCTTGCTGTTTCTGGCCATCCTTCCACGGGCTTCAGCTCAAATAAGGGGCGTTATAACCGATTCGCTGACGCAGGAACCATTGATGTATGTGAATGTGCAATGGAAGGGTACAACCTTTGGCGCCCATTCTAACGAGGAAGGCGAATATCGGCTGAACATGCGTCCGGGAGCAGACGAACTGGTATTCTCGTATGTGGGTTATGTCACAAAGACAATCCGTGTCAAGCCGGGCACGACTACGCTCAATGTGCAGTTGAAACCAGATAATGTGATGCTTCAGGAGCTGGTCATCAAACCTAAAAAAGAACACTATTCCAGAAAGAACAATCCGGCTGTAGACTTCATGCGTAAAGTCATTGCCCACAAGAAAACATTCAAGCTGGAAGAAAGGGATTATTATCAATACCAGAAGTATGAGAAACTGAAGATGTCGCTCAACGACATCACACCTGAAAAGCTGGAAAAAGGCATTTATAAGAAATTCGCCTTTTTCAAGGATCAAGTGGAAGAAAGCACGCTGTCCGGCAAACTTATCCTGCCCTTCAGCGTCAAAGAGACCGTGAGCCGCACGTTCTACCGCAAGGAACCCAAAAGCGAGAAGACGGTTATCGAAGGCGTCAATTCTTCGGGTATCGACCAGTTCTTTTCTATGGGAGAGGATATGATGGGCACGGTGTTGAGAGACGTCTTTTCCGATGTCAATATCTATGAGGATAATATCCGCCTTTTCCAGCGTTACTTCACCAGCCCTATCGGCCGTGGCGGCATTGCTTTCTATAAGTATTACTTGGAAGACACCGTCATGGTCGACAATCAGTCGTGCGTGCACCTCAGTTTTGTGCCGATGAACTCGCAAGACTTCGGCTTTACCGGTCATTTGTACGTATTGAACGATTCAAGCTATGCCGTGAAGCGTTGCACCATGAAGTTGCCCAGAAACACGGGAGTCAATTGGGTGGAGAACATGGACATCGTGCAGCAATTCGAGCAGCTTCCGGATGGGAACTGGGTGCTCACGGACGACGACATGGTGGTAGAACTGGGCATCACGCGAGGCATACAAGGCCTTGAAGTGCAACGAACCACTAAATACACGGACTATAAGTTTGATGAGATAGAGGCACGCATCTTCAGACTGAAGGGCGAGGTCATCAAGGAAGCCAATATGTTGTCTCGTTCGGATGAATATTGGGAGCATGTGCGTCAGGTGCCTTTGACGAAGAAAGAGAGTACCATGGATATTTTCATGAACCGCATCGAACAGATTCCCGGTTTCAAGTATATTATTTTTGCTGCCAAGGCCCTTATTGAGAATTATGTGGAGACGGGCGGGCAGAAGCATCCCAGCAAAGTGGACATTGGCCCCATCAATACGATGATCACCAGCAATTATCTAAACGGGACGCGCTTCCGGCTTTCTGCCATGACCACAGGACATCTCAGCCCTCATTGGTCTGTCAGCGGGTATGGAGCCTATGGCACACGAGACAAAAAATGGTTCTATTCAGGGCAAGTGGCCTATTCGTTCAATAAGCGTTCCTATGTCTTGTGGGAGTTCCCGAAACACTATCTGGCCTTCAAATACACTTATGATGTGATGAATCCGATGGACAAATACCTGATGACCGACAAAGACAACATGTTTGTGGGTTGGAAGTGGGCTAAGGTAGACCAGATGTCGTACATCCGGGATGCGACATTGACCTACGAGTTAGAGCGCAATACAGGCTTCTCCATGCAGGCCATCTTCCGCCACCGCAACGACCAGCCTGGCGGCAAACTGGAGTATTGGAAGAACGATGGGACTACTCCGGGGCAACTTGACGGCAATACGCGAGTGCACGACATTACCACCAGCGAAGTGGGCGTAACCTTGCGGTATGCTCCGGGCGAAACCTTTGTCAATACCAAGCAGCGACGTATCCCGGTATCCCTGGATGCGCCAGTCTTCAGCCTGTCACATACGACGGGTATCAAAGGCTTCTTGGGCGGTGACTATAATTTCAATCTGACAGAGTTGAGCATGCGCAAGCGCTTTTGGTTTGGTTCGTGGGGCAAACTGGATGCCACGCTCCGTGCCGGTGCGCAATGGAACAAAGTGCCTTTCCTGCTGCTAAACCAACCTATGGCCAATCTGTCGTACATCACGCAGAACAATGAGTCATTCAATCTTATCAACAACATGGAATTTCTCAACGACCGTTATGCTTCGTTGGCATTGAGCTATGACTTGAATGGCAAACTATTCAACCGTATTCCCTTGATACGCAAGCTAAAGTGGAGAGAGATGTTCCGTGTCCGCACGTTGTGGGGGACGCTTACGGACAAAAACAACCCGTATAAAAGCCACGACCCCAATCTGTTCCTTTTCCCGATGCGCGACGGGGAGTTTACGAGCTACGTGATGGACAAGCGCAAACCTTATGTCGAGGTCAGTGTGGGCATCTACAATATATTCAAGCTGCTGCATATCGAATATGTCCGCCGCCTGACGTACACCAATTTGCCGGGCACGACGAAATGGGGCATACGTTTCATGGTGTTGACCCTCTTCTAACTTTGATATCAAGAAATGAAACCTTTAGCAGAAAGACTTCGTCCACAGACACTGGATGAATACATCGGCCAGAAGCACCTGGTGGGGGAAGGAGCCGTGTTGCGTCGCATGATAGATTCGGGCCGGATTTCCTCTTTTATCCTGTGGGGACCTCCCGGAGTGGGAAAAACCACGCTGGCACATATCATTGCCCAACAGTTGGAAATCCCCTTCTATACGTTGAGTGCCGTGACCAGCGGGGTAAAGGATGTGCGCGACGTCATTGAACGGGCAAAGAGCAACCGTTTCTTTTCTGCGGCCAGCCCGATACTTTTCATCGACGAGATACACCGTTTCTCCAAGTCCCAGCAAGACTCTCTGCTGGGGGCCGTGGAACAGGGAATTGTCACGCTGATTGGCGCCACGACGGAGAATCCTTCGTTTGAAATCATACGTCCCTTGCTATCGCGTTGCCAGCTTTATGTGCTCAAACCTTTGGACAAGGAAGACCTCCTGACCCTGCTTCATCGTGCGCTCTCCACCGACATCCTGCTGAAGGAAAAGAAGGTGGAAGTGCTTGAGACGGATGCCATGTTGCGCTATAGCGGCGGCGATGCGCGCAAGTTGCTCAACATTCTGGAGCTGGTGGTGGAAGCAGCAGGCGATGAAGAGCCGGTGCTGATAACGGATGCCATCGTGACCGACCGCCTGCAGCAGAATCCGTTGGCCTACGACAAGGAGGGGGAAATGCACTATGACATCATTTCCGCTTTCATCAAATCCATCAGAGGTTCCGACCCCGACGCCGCTGTCTATTGGTTGGCGCGCATGGTGGAGGGCGGAGAAGATCCGGCCTTTATAGCCCGTCGCCTGGTGATATCGGCGGCCGAGGATATCGGTTTGGCCAATCCCAACGCCTTGCTCCTGGCCAATGCCACCTTCGACGCCGTAATGAAAATCGGTTGGCCGGAAGGGCGCATTCCGTTGGCCGAGTGTACGATTTATTTGGCCACCAGTCCTAAAAGCAATTCAGCGTATATGGCCATCAATCAGGCGCTGGAAGTGGTGCGGCAGACGGGCAACCTGCCTGTTCCCCTCCATCTGCGCAACGCGCCTACGAAACTGATGAAAGAATTGGGCTATTCGGACGGTTATAAATATGCGCATGACTATCCCGGCCATTTTGTGCGACAGCAGTATCTGCCCGATGCGATGGCGGGGAGGTGCATCTGGAGTCCGCAGGATAATGCGTCCGAAGCTCGCCTGCGTGAACGCATGGAACAATATTGGGGGAAAGAACGTTGGGAAAAGGTGTGAGGTAATACAAGGGAAGGATAAGAATCAGTGGCACTGATTGTAGGAAAAGGTGCCACTGATTGTAGGAAAAGGTGCCACCTTTTCTATACCAAGGTAGCTACTTCCCCTCTCCTTGTCCGTAGCTTTGTGCGATAAACTAACAATCAACATCTGTTTAATGATTTAAAAATTCTGGTTCTAAATGAAAATAGTAGTATTGGACGGCTATGCAGCCAACCCCGGCGATTTGAGCTGGGACGGGATAAAGGCTTTGGGCGATTGTGTGGTTTACGAACGTACTTCGCCCCCGCAACTCATGGAACGCGCCGCAGGAGCCCAAGTGTTATTGACCAACAAGACGGTGCTTTCGGCGGAAGCGATTCGCGCCCTACCCGACTTACGCTACATCGGCGTGCTTGCCACCGGATATAACATCGTGGACATCGACGCGGCCCGCAGTCGCGGCATTGTGGTGACGAACATTCCTTCCTATAGCACGGATTCGGTGGCCCAGATGGTTTTTGCCCATTTGCTGAACATCGCTCTACACGTAGAGCACCATGCCGAGGCCGTGCGCAGCGGACGCTGGTGCGCTTCTAAAGATTTCTGTTTCTGGGATACCCCACTCATAGAATTGAGCGGCAAGCGCATGGGTATTGTCGGCTTTGGCCATATCGGCAGCCGCACGGCCCGCATCGCCCAGTCCTTCGGCCTGCATGTAGACGCCTGGACGTCCAAGCCTGCCTCCCAGTTGCCGCCCGGAATACATAAGGCAGAGACCTTGGACGAACTGTTTGCCCAATGCGACATTGTCAGCCTGCATTGTCCGCTGACTCCTGAGACACAGAATCTGGTGGACAAGCGTCGTCTCTCTTTGATGAAGCCGTCGGCCATTCTGATTAACACATCCCGTGGTCCCTTGATTGACGAGCAGGCTTTGGCAGATGCCTTGAACGAAGAACGTATCTATGCAGCCGGTCTGGACGTCTTGTCCGCAGAGCCTCCGCGTCCGGACAATCCTTTGCTGGACGCCCGCAACTGCTTCATCACTCCGCACATCGCCTGGGCCAGTCAGGACGCACGTACTCGCCTGATGCAAATCGCCACGGATAACCTCCGCTCGTGGCTTCAGGGGCAAGCGAAGAACAACGTGGCCTAACCTCGCTTGACCGGCAGATATAACTCCAGCTACCTGGAACTCTATCTCCAGCAAGCTGGGAGTACTATGCCAGCCACCGGCGAATACTACGCCACTAAACGCTGACTGACAGGCCGTTTGAAGCGGTTTAAAGGGGCATTGGATGAGAAAGCGACGTAAACGCCGTGATTTTTTGTTCTGAATATTTGTGTGTTCAGGTAGAAAATGGTATCTTTGCACCCGAATTAAAACAAAGGTCGGTTCCGTAGCTCAGCTGGATAGAGCAACGCCCTTCTAAGGCGTGGGTCCTGCGTTCGAATCGCAGCGGAATCACTTTCAAAACAAGCTGTATGCCAATAGCATACAGCTTGTTTTGCTTCAAGAGGTTTGTGCGGGTCAGCGGATAATCCGAATTATCCACTGACCCGCAATAGCCATAACGAAAACAGGCACCCAGATTCTCATCTAAGTGCCTGATTCTCAGTCGAGCGGCAAGCGAGGTTCGAACTCGTGACCCTCAGCTTGGGAAGCTGATGCTCTACCAACTGAGCTATTGCCGCGACTAAAATAAAATTCTATACTATGAAAACGCAGTGCAAAGGTAATAAAGTTTCGAGAAATGCAAAAATTAAACACCTATTTTTTTATTCTCGCCTTAAAGATTCTGTTCAGATTCCGTTTAGAAGTACGTTTCTCCAATCCTCTTCGCCTTTATCCTTTACTACCCTCAAATTACTCCGTTTTTTCAATTCAAATAAGCAGTAAGTTCATCTGCAGAGATGTTTTTAGCTAATATAATACCATTTTCATCCAACAGATAATTGGCAAAACCTCGTTCCAAATGATATGACTCATAAAGTTCGGACGATTCACCTCTTGTTTCCACAAGACAAGCGGTTGTTGCTATGCAATCTTTTCGCAAAGTTTCTCTAAAGACTGACTCGTATTCGTCAAACGAGATGGAAATCATCTTCAAGTCATTAGAGCCTGCGATACGAAGTTCATTGCTCAAGGCCGCATTATTCATGCGGGATGGTGCATCATAGCTGGCCCAAAAGCTCAATAAGACATACGTTCCCTGATAGTCAGAAAGTTCTAAAGACTGAACAGAAATATCAGGAGCTTTATCACCAACATTTAACCCTTTTGCGACTCTGTCCTTATTCACAAAAGAAGTCAAGAAGCTAACTAATACCACTGCAAAAATCCATTTTACATATCTCATGCAATACGGTTTAGATTAATACTCATTTGGAATCCACTGTTTGTGAAGATTTCACTTCCAAATCTTTACTATCACAAGTTTGAAGCGCCATCACACTTCAAGTTCTTTATCCTGAAATCGGTGGCAAAGGTAGGCATTTATAAAAGTATTTTCCAAATAAACAAATCAGAAAAACGTATTCTGCCCTCATTTTTTATGTTGTTTAGCATAAAACGAACATACAAATCCCTATTTATACAGGAATTTCTTTACTTTTGCAAAAGCTAAGTGTTCAGCTTTTGCGTTTTTAAGTTTGTTTGTTCACAAATTATTATCAGGCTTCAACTTACAAACTTGGAAACTTACCAACGAACCATTTATCTGCTGATTTATTCATTTTTAGATACTATTGTGATATGCAAGAACAGAAACAATCCGATACAGAATTAATCCTTATCCGCATCACCGGAGAAGACCGTCCCGGCCTAACGGCGTCAGTCATGGAAATCCTGGCTAAATATGATGCCACTATCATGGATATTGGTCAGGCGGACATTCATAGCACACTTTCATTAGGTATCCTTTGCCAAACGAAGGAAGCGCATTCCGGATTCATCATGAAAGAGCTACTTTTCGCAGCCTCTTCGTTGGGCGTATCTATCCGGTTTTATCCCATCAGCGCCAAAGAATACAACGACTGGGTAAACATGCAAGGCAAGAACCGTTACATCCTGACCGTGCTCGGACGCAAACTCACCGCCAATCAGATTGCCGCCGCCACCCGTATCTTGGCAGACCAGGGGATGAACATTGACGCCATTAAACGCCTGACCGGACGCATTCCATTGAATGAGACTGAAGCAAAGACCAAGGCTTGCATCGAGTTTTCCGTGCGCGGCACTCCCAAAGACCGGGAACAGATGCAAAGGCAACTGATGAAAATGGCCTCGGAACTGGAGATAGATTTCTCTTTTCAGCAAGACAACATGTATCGCCGGATGCGCCGGTTGATTTGCTTCGACATGGATTCCACGCTCATCGAAACGGAAGTGATAGACGAACTGGCCATGCGCGCCGGAGTGGGCGACCAGGTGAAAGCTATTACTGAACGGGCTATGCGCGGAGAAATAGATTTCACGGAAAGTTTCCGCGAGCGAGTCGCGCTATTAAAAGGTCTGGATGTCTCTGTCATGCAAGATATAGCCGAACATCTACCCATCACGGAAGGAGTGGACAGGCTGATGTATGTACTCAAAAAATATGGATATAAAATAGCTATCCTGTCAGGAGGTTTCACCTACTTCGGCGAGTACCTGCAGAAAAAGTATGGCATTGACTACGTATACGCCAACGAACTGGAGATCATAGACGGGAAACTGACAGGTCGCTACGTGGGAGATGTGGTAGACGGCAAACGCAAGGCTGAACTATTGCGCCTCATTGCACAGGTGGAAAAAGTAGATATTGCCCAAACCATCGCGGTGGGTGATGGAGCCAACGACCTGCCGATGCTGGGAGTGGCCGGTCTAGGAATAGCCTTCCACGCCAAGCCCAAAGTAGTGGCCAACGCCAGACAATCCATCAACACAATCGGTCTGGATGGCGTACTCTATTTCTTAGGGTTCAAAGATTCTTATATAGACACACCCTATTCCCGGAAACTGGATGCCCGATCGTGATTCCCATGAATAGAGAATGACACCTAATATATAAGTAAGTCATAAGATAAAATGAATGCATGCTAATAAATATGGAAGCAAGGAGTAACTTTAAGCTGGTTAATCTCAGACATTGATAAGGTATCATGCACGATGATGGTCTATATTGTCCGTACAATAAGCACGCAAAAACGCTGAATACAGGCAATAACCTTTAGCATAAATTAAATATGAACGATTACGTAGAAATAAAACGATTGCACGGGACAGACACACAATTATACCAATTGGTGGCTCCGTTAGTGATGAATCCCGCTGTATTGAAACAGAACAACAACTATCCGTTTCGCACGTCTGACCGCTTTGAATGGCTCATCGCACAAAGCGACGAGCGCATTCTTGGCTTCATTCCCATAGAACATAAAGCATCCAGCAATGTAATCAACAACTATTACATCGCCAACCGCGACGCAGACTTATTGTCCTTATTGATTCAAGAAGCTATCCGTGTTTTCCCTGCCCAAACACTGACGGCTGTGGCTTTCCGCGACGACGAAGAGGTATTCCTTCGTGCAGGTTTCACCACCGAAAAGCGATGGACTCTGTATGTGAAAATGAAAAAAGAACCGGCCTATGCTAAATAAGAATAAGAACGTATATGAACTGGCTCTGGAACGGCTTGACATCGTGTTCCGCGAATTTGAGACGATATGCGTTTCCTTTTCCGGCGGGAAAGACAGTGGCGTACTGCTCAACCTCTGCATGGAATACATCCGTCGCCATTGCCCCGGACGCAAGTTGTGCGTATTCCACATGGATTATGAGATACAATACCGTCACACGATTGAATATGTCGACCGTATCCTGGAAGCCAACAAGGACATCCTGGAGGTATATCGTGTCTGCGTGCCCTTCAAGGTAGCCACCTGCACGTCGATGTTTCAAAACTACTGGCGCCCATGGGACGAAGACATGAAGGACATATGGGTGCGCCCCATGCCCACAGCCTGTATGACCCACGAGCAGTTCCCTTTCTACACAGCCGACATGTGGGATTATGAGTTTCAGATGCATTTCGCCAAATGGCTGCATCAAAAGAAAGACAGTACACGCACCTGCTTCCTTATAGGCATCCGTACTCAAGAGAGTTTCAACCGCTGGCGCAGCATCCACCTGAACCGTAAATATCAAATGTATCACAACTATCGGTGGACTTCAAAGATAGGAAGCGACCTCTATAATATTTACCCTATTTTTGACTGGAAGACCGTGGACATCTGGACAGCCAATGGCAAATTCAAGTATGACTACAACCACCTGTACGACCTATACTACATGGCCGGGGTTAACATCGAGCGACAGCGGGTGGCCAGTCCCTTTCTGTGCGAAGCCCAAGACAGCCTGCGGCTCTATCGCGCCATCGACCCCAATACGTGGGGAAAAATGATAGGCCGCGTCAACGGAGTGAATTTTACGGGCATCTATGGAGGCACACGGGCAATGGGCTGGCAGAGCATCACGCTTCCCAAAGGATACACGTGGAAAGGATTCATGCACTTCCTGCTTTCCACCCTGCCCGAAGAGACCCGCCGAAACTACCTGCACAAGCTGACGGTCAGCATAGAGTTCTGGCGCACCAAGGGCGGATGCCTGTCCGACGCTACCATCAACCGCCTGCGCGCACTGAACATCCCGATCGAGGTGATGGGGTCTACCAACTATAAGACCACGAAACACCCGGTGCGGATGGACTACCTGGACGACATCAACATCCCGGAGTTCAGGGAGATTCCCAGCTACAAGCGCATGTGCATCTGCATCCTGAAGAACGACCATGCCTGCAAATACATGGGATTCACCCTGACCAAAGACGAGATGTATAAACGAGACCAAATCATGAAACAATTTAAGAACATCAACCTATGAACGATACAACAGAAGAATTCAAAAGCCCCGTCTATAACGTCACGGCTGTCCCGGTGGAAAAGGTTCTTGCCAACGACTACAACCCGAACAAGGTAGCTCCGCCTGAAATGCGCCTGTTGGAGCTTTCCATTTGGGAAGACGGGTTCACCATGCCCTGTGTCTGCTATTACGAGAAAGAGACAGACCGATACATACTGGTAGACGGCTTCCACCGCTATCAAATATTGAAAACGTCCAAGCGCATTTACCAACGGGAGAAGGGACTTCTGCCCGTCGTAGTCATCCAGAAAGACATATCCAACCGCATGGCCTCCACCATACGCCACAACCGGGCACGCGGCACGCACAACATCGAACTCATGTGCAACATCGTGGCCGAACTGGACAGGGCCGGCATGAGCGATGAATGGATCATGAAGAACATCGGCATGGATCGCGACGAAGTGCTCCGCTTGAAGCAAATCTCTGGATTGGCCGACCTTTTCTCCCACCATTCCTTCAGCATCCCTCCGCAAGACGGCGAAGAATATACTTTCAATGCAGACGAGACCTGATTCGATCGGCAAGCTTCCATAAACAATAATAATTTAAGCAAAACCAACGAAAAAGCGATCCGCCCTTTCTCCCGAAAGGACTACCTTTACGGCACGATAACCAACCTTTACGACACATGACCATACATCTGATAACATTTGCCTCTTTGTTGCATTCAAAAGCTTCGGTGCGCGGATGCCACGAAGTGTTGCTGGCCGAAATGGAAAAATACTTCACCCTCGATTTCGTGGACTACCACGAGATAGGTGCCCTTAAGCCCGATGACTTCAGCCTGGTATTCGTTGCCACGGGAGGAGTCGAGCAACTGATCATCCAGCATTTCGAGCAATTGCCACGTCCTACGCTCTTACTGGCCGACGGAATGCAGAACTCGCTGGCGGCAGCCCTCGAGGTCTCGGCCTGGCTTCGGGCGCGAGGCATGAAAAGCGAAATCCTGCACGGAGAGTTGACCGAAGTTATCCAACGTATCTCCGTCTTATACAGCAATTTCAAAGCCCAACGACGCCTGGCAGGGTCGCGCATCGGTGTCATCGGCACACCGGCCTCGTGGCTCGTTGCCAGCAAAGCAGACTACTTGCTGAGCAAACAACGGTGGGACATTGAGTTTGTCGACATCCCTTTGGAAAAAGTCTATAACCATTTCCGGCAGATTACCGACGACGAGGTAGGCGAATCCAGCGCCAATCTGGCCGCACAGGCCTTGGCTTGCCGCGAGGCCACGCCCGACGACATGCTGAAAGCCATGCGTCTTTACCGCGCCCTCCGCAGAGTTGTAGACGAAGAACGACTTGACGCCCTCACTCTGAGCTGTTTCCGCCTGACGGAAGAACTCAAGACCACCGGCTGCCTCGCCCTGTCCCTGCTGAACGACCAAGGTATCCCTGCCGGTTGCGAAGGCGACCTGCAAGCCTTGTTCACCATGCTGGCCGCACAGACCATAACGGGCCAAGAGTCATTCATGGCCAATCCTTCGCTCGTCAACACCCGCACGAACGAAGTAGTGCTGGCCCATTGCACCATCGGCCTGAAAATGACCGACCGCTTTATCTTGCGCAACCACTTTGAGACGCAGACGGGCATTGCCATCCAAGGGCTGATGCCTGCCAACAGCGAAGTGACAATAGTGAAGTGTGGAGGCGAATGTCTGGACGAATATTACCTCACTACGGGCACCTTGTCGGAGAACACGAACTACGTCAATCTTTGTCGCACGCAAATCCGCGTCCAGCTTCATTCCGAGGCCCAATACTTCCTTAGGAATCCGCTGGGAAACCACCATGTGCTCTTGCTGGGCAATCACGAACAAGCATTGAACGACTTCTTCCAGACGAACGGGTGCAAACGAATGGGATAAAACGACGGAAGCGCGGACGCCGCTCTCGACGTATCCGCGCTTCCGCATCTGTAATCGTTTCTATACCCTGCTTTCAATCAATACGAGCGTGCGAAGATAACACGACGCTCCGAAGGACGACCGGTCACCATGCATTTGCCCGGTTCTTTGTCGCCCGGCACGAAGGAATCGAACGGGATGCAACGGATGGTAGCCTTCGTTTCTTCCTTGATGCGGAGTTCGGTTTCGGTCGTGCCGTCCCAATGGGCCAGGATGAAGCCGCCCTGCTCAATCTTCTCCTTAAATTCATCGTACGTATCGGCCGTGGTGATGCGGGCATTGCGATAGGCCAGGGCCTTCTGGTAGATGTTCTTCTGAATCTCTTCAAGCAAGTCTTTGACGTATTCCTCGATGCCGTCGCACGTGCGGGTCTCCTTCTCCAACGTATCACGGCGCATGATTTCGATAGTATTGTTCTCCAGGTCGCGTCCACCCATCACGAGGCGCACGGGTACGCCCTTCACTTCGTAGTCGGCAAACTTGAATCCGGGACGCTTGTTGTCGGCGTTGTCATACTTCACGCTGATGCCCATGCCCTTCAGACGCGCCACGATGCCGGCCACCTTCTCATCAATCTGATGCAACTGCTCCTGACTCTTGTAGATGGGCACGATGACCACCTGGATGGGGGCAAGGTGCGGAGGCAGGACAAGGCCGTTGTCGTCGGAATGGGTCATGATGAGGGCGCCCATCAGGCGGGTAGACACGCCCCACGAAGTGGCCCATACATATTCCAGTTGGTTGTCCTTGTTGACGAACTGCACGTTGAAGGCCTTGGCAAAGTTCTGCCCCAGGAAGTGTGAAGTACCGCTCTGCAAAGCCTTGCCGTCCTGCATCATGGCTTCGATGGTATAGGTGTTGAGGGCGCCGGCAAAGCGCTCGTTGGCCGACTTGACGCCCTTGATGACAGGCACGGCCATGTATTTCTCGGCAAAGTCGCCATAGACGTTCAGCATCTTTACGGCCTCTTCTTCCGCTTCCTCGCGGGTGGCATGGGCGGTGTGTCCTTCTTGCCAAAGGAACTCGGCAGTACGCAGGAAGAGGCGGGTACGCATCTCCCAACGAAAGACATTGGCCCATTGGTTCACCAGGATGGGCAGGTCGCGATAGGAGTTAATCCAGTTCTTGTAGGTATTCCAAATGATGGTCTCCGACGTAGGACGGATGATGAGCTCTTCCTCCAGCTTGGCTTCGGGGTCGACCACCACGCCGCCCCCGTTGGGGTCGTTCTTCAAACGGTAGTGGGTCACCACGGCACACTCTTTGGCGAATCCTTCCACGTGCTCTGCCTCGCGGCTCAAGAAGGACTTGGGGATGAGCAGGGGGAAATAGGCGTTGACATGACCCGTATCTTTGAACATTTGGTCAAGCTGATGCTGCATCTTCTCCCAGATGGCGTATCCGTAGGGTTTGATGACCATACATCCACGCACGGCGGATTGTTCGGCCAAATCGGACTTCACCACCAATTCATTATACCATTGCGAATAGTTCTCGCTCCGTTTGGTAAGGTTCTTTAATTCTACTGCCATTTTCTATTTTGTTTAAGTTACAATCAAAGGTATGCACTGTCTGACCGAAACCGCCGATATCCGCAGATGAAACCTTCAACCTGGGCGCATCTGTGCCGATTAGTGCCATGACGGTTCCCTCCAAGTGCTCATTCAGAGCGTGCAAAATTACGAATTTTCGGTCGAAAGCAAGCAAGTATTCCGCTTTTATATTACATTTGCATCCGCATACCGCACGGCATTTCCGCCGGATGCCTTTAGAAGCGGCTTGAAACAGACTGTCTCTCAGCGTTTAGTGGCATAGTACTCCCAGGAAGCGGGCATAGTAGTCCCCGATGGCGGGTAATAGAGTCCCAGGAAGCGGGTATTAGAAAGCCAGGTCGGGAGCTATTCAGTAGCGGTCTGGCTGCTTCAAGGCAGCAGGCTGTTCCCTTCCCACGGAAGGGCCGTGCGCATTACTTTTTTAATTCGGAAACAGATGAGACCAACCGTGCATACCTTGTTGAACCGCCCCGCTCTGCGCTTCCGCCGCTGGAGTCGCGGACGATATGCCGCCTTCGCCAGCGTAGGCCGGTGTGTCACCATCGGGCATCTGCACCACGACGTGGCCAACCGCGCCTTGGACAAGCAGGTGAGCGTCGGCACGGCTGCTTCCATCGCCGAGCACGAACCCTCAGACTTTAAAGAAACCCCTTATGAAGATACAAGACCTGAAAGAAAAAGTTCTCCGCGGAGGGAGCATCACCCCGACGGAGGCCCTCGGCCTGGCCGCGATGCCCGATAAGGAGGCATTGTACGAAGCAGCACACGAAATCACGCTCCGCCTGGCCGACCGCAGGGCGGACTTCTGCTCCATCATCAATGCACGCTCCGGTCGCTGCCCAGAAGACTGCAAGTGGTGCGCCCAGTCGGCCCACCACCACACGGGGGCAGAGATTTATGACCTGGTGGACAAGGACGAATGCCTGCGCCAGGCTCGCCTGCACGAAGCGCAAGGCATCGGTCGTTTCTCGCTCGTCATCAGCGGGCGACGCCCTTCTCGGCAACTCTTGGAGCGCCTTTGCGACACCGCCCGCTACCTGCGCCAACACACCTCCATCCGCCTCTGCGCCTCCCTGGGACTGGTGGATGAAGAAGGCATGCGAAGCCTGGCCGATGCCGGCATCACGCGCTATCATTGCAACCTGGAGACAGCCCCCTCTTACTTCCCCACCCTTTGCACCACCCACACGCAGGAAGACAAGATAAACACCCTGCAAGCTGCCCGCCGTGCGGGGCTGGAAGTGTGCAGCGGCGGCATCATCGGCATGGGCGAATCGGTGGAGCAACGCATCGAGCTGGCCTTCCGGTTGCGTGAGCTGGACATTGCCTCCGTGCCCCTCAACGTACTGGCTCCCATCCCCGGCACTCCCTTAGCACACCAACCCCTCTTGAGCGACGAAGACCTGCTGACCACCGTGGCCCTCTTCCGCTTTATCCTGCCACGCGCCGCCCTGCGTTTTGCGGGAGGCAGGAAACGCTTCTCCAAAGACGTCCAACGGCGCGCCATGTACATCGGCATCAATGCGGCCATCACCGGCGACCTGCTCACCACCACCGGCTCCACGTCTTCCGAAGACCATCGTCTGGCGCAAGAAGCCGGGTACGAGCCGGACGACACCCTGACGGACACCCTGCACCTGTGGCACCCCTATACCTCCACTTCCCATCCCCTGCCTGTCTATAAAGTAGCAAGTGCTCGCGGAGCCACGCTCACGCTCTCGACGGGACAACGCCTTGTGGACGGCATGTCGTCGTGGTGGTGCGCTGTGCATGGCTACAACCGCCCGGAGTTGAACCAGGCTGCCCAAGCACAGTTAGAACAGATGTCGCACGTGATGTTCGGCGGGCTGACGCACGACCCGGCCATCGAACTGGCGCGCCTCCTGCTGCCCCTCGTGCCGCCCAGGCTTCAGAAGATATTCTATGCCGACTCGGGATCAGTGTCGGTAGAGGTGGCCATGAAGATGGCAGTGCAATACTGGTATGCCAAGAGCCTGTCGCACCCCGGCCTTACCCACTTGGCGAAGAAGCAGAACTTCGTGACCATCCGCAGCGGGTATCATGGCGACACATGGAATGCCATGTCCGTGTGCGACCCCGTCACCGGCATGCACTCGCTCTTCGGCCCTGCCCTGCCCAAGCGATACTTCGCCCCCCAGCCCCGCTCGCGCTTCGACGGGGCATGGGACGAGCACGACATCGACGAACTGCGCGCCCTCATCACCACCCATGCCGACACGCTGGCCGCCCTCATTCTGGAGCCCATCGTGCAAGGAGCAGGCGGCATGTGGTTCTACCACCCCCAGTACTTGGTGGAGGCGGCCCGCCACTGCCGTGAGCATGGCCTGCTACTCATCTTCGACGAGATAGCCACAGGCTTCGGGCGCACCGGACGGCTCTTTGCCTGGGAACACGCCGGGGTGGAGCCGGACATCATGACCATAGGCAAAGCACTGACGGGCGGATACATGACCATGGCGGCCGTGCTGGCCACCAACGAGGTGGCAGACATGCTCTCGGCACACACGCCGGGGGTGTTCATGCACGGACCGACGTTCATGGGCAATCCGCTGGCCTGTGCCGTGGCGTGCGCCTCCATCCGCCTGCTGACTTCGCCGGAGTATGACTGGCAGGGGCGGGTGGCGCGCATTGAGCGTCAGCTGAAGGAGGAGTTAGAGCCGGCCCGACAGCTACCCGAAGTGAACGACGTGCGGGTATTGGGCACCATTGGCGTCATCGAGCTGAAGCAGCCTGTGGACATGGCCCGCATGCAACGCCGCTTCGTGGAGGAGGGCATCTGGGTGCGCCCCTTCGGACGGCTGGCCTACGTGATGCCGCCCTACGTGATTCAGCCGGAAGAACTATCGAAACTGACGCGGGGCCTGATAAAGGTGGTGACGGAACAGTAAATAAGGAATCTACCCTAAATATATACTACCTCATCTATGGACTTTCTACAATCTCAACTGGAGGCACTGAAGGCGACGGGCAATTACCGTACCTTGGCACACGCCGAACAGGAAGGACGCTACTTGCTGAAAGAAGGCCGACGGATGCTCAACCTCTCGTCCAACGACTATCTGGGCCTGGCCGCCGACCACGCGCTGTATGCCGACTTCCTGCGACAGGTGTCGCCCCGGTGGTCGCTGCCTTCCTCCTCTTCCTCGCGTTTGCTCACAGGCAACCACCCGGTGTTCGACGAGCTGGAGGCAACGCTGGCCCGGCTCTACGGAGCGGAGGCTGCCCTGACCTTCAACAGCGGCTACGATGCCAACACGGGCATACTGCCTGCCCTGGCGGGGAAGGACGACCTCATACTGGCCGACAAATTGGTACACGCCAGCCTCATTGACGGCATGCGCCTGGGCCAGGCGCACTGGATACGCTATCGGCACAACGACCTCAGTCACCTGGAACGGTTGCTCAAGCAGGAGGGGGAGGCCCACCAACGGATATTCATCGTCACCGAAAGCATCTTCAGCATGGACGGCGACGAGGCACCGTTGCGCGAACTGGTCGAACTGAAACGCCGTTATCCACACATTATATTATATGTAGACGAGGCCCATGCTTTCGGTCTTCGCGGTTCCAAAGGACTGGGATGCGCGGAAGAGGCAGGCGTCACGTCGGACATCGACCTGCTGGTGGGCACGCTGGGCAAAGCAGCCGCCTCGGCGGGAGCTTTCGTAGTATGCAGGCAGAGCGTGCGCGACAGTCTGGTGAACCGCATGAGACCCTTCATCTTCACCACCGCCCTTCCCCCACTGGTAGCAGCTTGGAGCCTGTATGTCATCCGACGCTTGCCAGAGATGAAGGACAAACGCCGCCGCCTGGCCTGCATGACCCGCTACGTACACGAGGCACTACAGGCTCAGGGAATCTCGACAGCCTCGCACAGCCACATCGTGCCCATCCCCGTGGGGCGCAGCGGAGACACCATACGTTTGGCCGAGCAGGTGCAACGCCGAGGTTTCTACCTGCTGCCTGTCCGTCCGCCCACGGTGCCCGAAGGCACGTCCCGCCTACGCCTTTCCCTGCGTGCCGACTTGACAGACGAAGAGGTGAAGAATCTGACGCACGAACTGGCTGCTTCGACCCCATTTATCTTACATCCCAAACAACATCACACAGACTCATGACCTACGAATACATCATACACGAACATCATTCCCGCCTGCTCTTGTTCTTTGCGGGCTGGGCTTCGGATGCCACGCCTTTCCGCCACTACCGCCCCGAGGGAAGAGACCTGCTGGTATGCTACGACTACCGCACGCTGGCGGCCAATCTGCCCGTGGCGGATTACGAGGGCATCGACGTGGTGGGTTGGTCGATGGGCGTATGGGCCGCCACACACGTAGTGCCGCAATTGGGCATGGATGTGGAGAGAAGCATCGCACTGAACGGGACGCCCTTCCCCATCGACGCGACACGCGGCATACATCCCGACATCTGGCAGGGCACACTGCGCAACCTCAGTCCCACGTCCTTGCACAAGTTCTGTCGGCGCATGTGTCTCGACGCCCCGGCCTTCCACCAATTCCTGCGCGTCACCCCTCGCCGCCCAGTAGACGAGTTGGCCGAAGAGATGCGTGCCATCAGCCACATGCAAACCTCGCTGCCAGCATCCACCTTGTGCTGGACCGAAGCCGTAGTGGGCCGACAAGACCGCATCATCCCGCCCGACAACCAGCTTAGGGCATGGAAGGAATTGGGCGTACCAGTCCGCACGATGGAGGACGCGCACTACAGCGAATCCATGTTTCATCTCTACCTGCAAGACATATGGAGAAACGACTGATAGCCGAGGGATTTGCACGGGCACGGAAAACCTACGACCGCGAAGCCCGCGTGCAGCACCAGGCCGCTGCCCACATGCTGCACCTGCTACAGACCTGCGTAGCCCCCAACGACCTGACGGGAAAGGGAGTATTGGAAGTGGGGTGCGGCACGGGCATCTATTCACGCTTGTTACTCGAAGCACTCCACCCGAGGGAACTATGGCTGAACGACCTCTGTCCCGACATGGAATTGAGCCTGAGCGACCTGCTGACCCTCCCCTACGTACACTTCCTGCCGGGCGATGCCGAAGCGTTGCCCATACCTCCGCAGACGCGAATCATCACCTCCTGCTCCACCCTGCAATGGTTTGCCTCGCCCGGCGACTTCTTCCAGCGTTGCCTCGACGCCCTTCCCCGGGGAGGAATATTGGCCTTCAGTACCTTCGGGCCGGAGAACCTCAACGAGATTCGTGCCCTGACAGGCAACGGCCTGCACTACCTCACCGCCCAAGAGTTGACATCGTTGCTTCCCGTCGGTCTTCGGCTGCTTCATGCCTCGGAGGAGGTGGCCACGCTCACCTTCCCTACCCCTACGGATGTACTCCGCCACCTGAAACAGACGGGAGTGACGGGCACCGAAAAACGCATTTGGACGCGCAACCGCCTGCAAGCCTTCTGCGACGAATACATCCGCCTCTTCGCACTGGCCGACGGACGAGTGCCGCTGACCTACCACCCCGTGTATGTAATCGTGGACAAGGAAGACCGTCGACAGGTTTTTTAGGCGCAACCTATACGCTAAGATAACGCTGCTTTCTCATCGGGAAGGATAGGAAAAGGTGGCACTGATTCTAAGAAAAGGTGGCACTGATTGTAGGAAAAGGTGGCACCTTTTCTACGTCCAGGTAGCCGCTATCCCCTTCCTTTCCCGTAGCTTCATGCGACAAACTCATGTGCAACATCTGCTTAAACTAAATATAATATACAATGGAATCAAACATCTACTACGTGAGTGGCATTGACACTGATGCCGGCAAGACCTACTGTACAGGTTGGCTGGCCCGACAACTTCGGCGGGCAGGTCTGCGCGTCATTACCCAGAAATTGGTGCAGACGGGATGCGCGGACGGACACTCGGAAGACATTGACGTACACCGCAGGCTGATGGGCACCGGCCCTATGCCCGAAGACAGCGAAGGACTGACAGCCCCCGAAGTCTATTCCTACCCCTGCTCGCCCCACCTGGCTGCCCGCATCGACCACAGACCCATCGATCTAGAAAAGATAGGGCGAGCCACCGACGAACTGGCGCGACGCTATCAGGTGGTACTGGTGGAATGCGCCGGGGGATTGATGGTGCCCCTCGCCGACCGTCTGCTCACCATCGACTACATTGCCGCGCGCCGCGCCCCCCTCGTCTTCGTCACCTCGAGACGGCTGGGCAGCATCAGCCATACCCTGCTGGGTCTGGAGGCCATCCTCAAGCGGAACATCCCTCTGCACACGGTGCTCTATAACCTCTATCCAGACGTGGCAGACACCACCATACGCGATGACACCCGCCGATACCTCCAGGACTACATCGAACGTAACTTCCCGGGAACGCGGTTCGACAGCGTGCCCGTGCTCTGAACGAAGGCAAGAAAAAGGCAGCCCCACCTATCCGGCGGCAGCTTTTTTTGTACCTTTGCAACGACTTACCTGACCCATACGTTATGACTTTACTGACATTTGATTCGTGCGAAACGTTGCTGCTGGCCGTCACGGGCGGTTTGCTGCTTATCCAATTGCTCTATCAGGCCGGATTCTACTTGCGCATTCCCCGCCGACAAAAGCGGGAAAAGAAGAGGAACGAGGCCTCGTCGGCCGATTGCCCGCCCCTGTCCGTCATCCTGTATGCCCACGAAGCCTGCGCGCAACTCAAGGCCAACCTGACCGCCGTGTTGGAACAAGACTATCCCACGTTCGAGGTCATCGTCGTCACCGACGGAACGGACGACGGCACTGCCGACTACCTGACCCAACTGGAATCCCGCTGCCCGCACCTGTACCACAGTTTCGTGCCCGACTCGTCGCGCTACATCAGTCATAAGAAGCTGGGCCTGACCTTGGGCATACGCGCGGCCAAACATGACTGGCTGGTACTTACCGACCCCGACTGCCGTCCGGCCTCCGACCAATGGCTTCGCCTCCTGTCCCGCCGCTTCCGCCCCGGCATCGACGTGGTGTTGGGATACTGCGGATACGCCTCTGGACGCGGATGGCTGCAACGCTGCGCGGCTTACGACGCACTGCTGCTTGGCATGCGTTACCTGGGAGCCGCCATCGGACGACAGCCCTACTTGGGCCTGGGCGGAAACTTGGCCTATCGCAAAGAGGCATTCTTCCGCCAAAAGGGATTCTCGGCCCACCTCAACCTGCTGCGCGGCGACGACGACCTCTTTGTCAACAGCGTAGCCACGGGCCGCAACACCCAGGTGGAGACCGACGCGCGGGCCACTGTGCGGCGTCCTCCCTGCATGCGAGCCAAAGACTGGCGGGAAGAAAAGATTGGCCGCGCCTCCACCGCCCGCTTGTACCGAGGCTGGGCGCGCTATCTCTTGGGCTTCGACACACTGACCAGACTCCTGTTTCATGCCGCATGGATAACCACCCTGTGCATCGGCCTCGTGCGCGGACAATGGTTTGTGGCCGGACTGGCCGTGCTGGCTTTCCTCGTCCGCTGGACGGTGCAGGCTTATGCCGTCCGCCGCACGGCGCGTGCTTTGGGCGAAGAGCGCCGCTACCTCTTCAGCCTCCCCATCTTCGACCTGTTGCATCCCCTGCAATCGCTGCGTTGGCGCCTGGTATGCCGGATGCGTGGCAAAGGCGAGTTCATGCGACGATGACTTCCTGCCTGTCTCCCTGCGCCCCTCTCGTCTCCCCGCGCCTCGCCAAACGTTCTCCCTGCCCCGCTGCCCAAACGGGATGGGATGTCGGGGGCGAAATATCCGCCGCGAAGAGACGGGAGGAAACGAAAAAAAGAAGTATTTTTGCAGCGAAGTGTGATTTGCGGGCACTGCCTGCGACTCATACAGTAAAAGCCCGTCCCTGGAACGCGGGGCGCAAGGAGAAGACTCATGGAGAAACTGGAGCAAGAATTCGCGGCCACGGTGCGCGCCCACGAGCGCGTCATCTACAAAGTGTGCTACATGTACGCCACGGCCGACACACCCCTGGCCGACCTCTACCAAGAGGTACTGCTGAACGTGTGGAAGGCCTTTGGCAGCTTCCGCCACGAGTGCAAGGCATCGACGTGGATATACCGCATCGCGCTCAACACGTGCATCAGCTTCGTGCGCCGGCGCCGGAACGCGCCCCAGCTGGTGGCCCTGGCCCAAGCGGCCGACCGCCTGGAGGAGGACGACGAGACGGAGGCGATGCTGAGGCAGATGTATGCCCTCGTCAACCGCCTGGGGCAGCTGGAGAAGTCGCTGGTCTTGCTCTACTTGGACGACAAGAGCTACGAGGAAATCAGCGAAATCACGGGGCTGACGGTGACCAACGTCGCCACCAAGCTGAGCCGCATCAAGAATAAACTGCGAAAGATGAAAACGGAGGACTAAAGCATGGAACTGGACGAACTGAAGAAATCATGGCACGCGCTGGACGACCGACTGGAGGGACGCCCGCTGCTGAACGACGAGGAAGTGGAACGGCTGACGGCTGCCGGAAGGGCCGACACGGGGCGGAGGCTGGAACGCCTGCGCTGGTGGCAACGCGCGTCGCTGTGGACGGGCGCGGGAGCACTGCTGGCCGTGGCCGCGGCCTGCTTATGGAGCGGATGCCTGCCGGAGGCGGAAGACGGTGGAGACGAGCACCGCAGGCTGCTGGTGCTGGCGACGTACCTGTTGGCGAGCATCGTGGCCGGCTTGGCATGGGACTGGATCACGTACCGACAGTTGCGCGCCATCCGCACCGACCGCATGAGCGTGGTCGAGGTGAGCCGGCGCATGACGCGCTTCCAGCACCGGCTACGTGCCGAGGCGGTGGCGGCCAGCCTGTGGCTGCTGATCTTCAACGGCGTGTTCTTCTGGGCGATGGGCTACCACGAGGCCCCCGCCCCGACACAAGCCTTGGTGGCCGCGCTGCTGCTGGCGGCGGACGCGCTCATCGTCTACTTGTTGTATAAGAAAGTGATGTACCGTCACCTGCGGGACATCCGCAAGAACATCGAAGAATTGAAAGACATATGCACCGAATAAGCCTGCTCCTTATCTTCACGCTGCTGCTGCCGGACGTGTACATCTACTTCGTCTACATCGTCCGCAAGACCCGCAACGCCCTGCTGCGCTTCTCTTACTGGGTGCCCACCCTCCTGCTGGGTCTGCTCTACGCCTACTTCATGTACCTGTCGGGCGACAACCCCCTGTCCGACCATGCCTTGGCCGTGGGCCGCCTGGCCATCGCCCTCATGCTCTTCGCCACGCCCAAGACGGTGTTCATGCTTTGCTCGCTGCTGGGCAACGGGCTGCACGCCCTCTCGCGCCGCTGTCCTCGCCGTCCATTCACCGTGGCAGGCATCGGGCTGGGCGCCGTGTGCTTCGGGTGCATCGCCTACGGCTCCTTCCGGGGCATCACGCGCCTGGAGGTCAAACACGTCGCCTATGCCTCGCCACGCCTCCCCGCCGCCTTCGACGGCTACCGCATCGTTCAACTGTCTGACATCCACCTGGGTAGCTGGCAGGGCCGTCCCGAACCCATCCGCCGACTGGTGTCCGTGGCCAACGCGCAAGATGCCGACCTCATCGTCTTCACCGGCGACCTGGTAAACCAGCGCAGCCGCGAGTTGGACGCCTTCGAAGGCATCCTCTCACGCCTCCATGCTCCGGACGGTGTCTATTCCATTCTGGGCAACCACGACTACGCCACCTACTACCACTGGCCCCGCCCCACAGATGCGCAAGCCGACGTGCGACGCCTCGTCGACCGACAAGAAGCCATGGGGTGGAAGATGCTGAACAACGCGCACGTCGTCATCCGCCACCGGGGCGACAGCATCGTCCTTGCCGGCGTGGAGAATGACGGCGAACCACCCTTCCCGCAACATGCCGACCTGGCACGCGCACTGAAGGGGACGGACGGCCTGTTCAAAGTGTTGCTCAGCCACAACCCCACCCACTGGCGCCGCGAGGTATTGCCGGAGTCGGACGTCGACCTTACCCTGTCCGGACATACCCACGCCATGCAAGGCATCTTCTTCGGCCGTTCGCTGGCCTCGCTGAAGTATCCGGAGTGGAGCGGGATGTACCAGGAAGGACACCGCGCGCTTTACGTCAACATCGGCATCGGATACGTGGGCCTTCCCTTCCGCTTCGGCGCCTGGCCGGAGATTACGGTCATCACCCTGAAGAAAGCACGCCCGGAATAAGACAGGAACCACAAATAATCCGTATCTTTGCGCCGACTTAAAACGAGCTTTATGAAGATATTCTATCGCATCTACCAGCTTTGCATCGTCTTGCCCATTTTCCTGGTGCTGACCTTGCTCACCGCCCTTACTACCATCGTCGGCTCACTGATAGGCGGGGCGCACGTATGGGGTTATTATCCCGGCAAGATATGGTCCCAACTGACCTGCCGGCTCCTGCTCTTGCCCGTCCGGGTGACAGGGAGGGAGAAATTGGACAAACATACGTCTTACGTCTTCGCACCCAACCACCAAGGAGCATTCGACATCTTCCTTATCTACGGCTTCCTGGGCCGCAATTTCAAGTGGATGATGAAGAAAAGCCTGCGGAAGATACCGTTCGTAGGTAAGGCGTGCGAAAGCGCCGGACACATCTTCGTCGATCGTGCCAGCCAGAAGGGCATGCTTGCCACCATCCGCCAGGCCGAACGCTCGCTGACCAACGGCGTGTCGCTGGTGGTCTTTCCGGAAGGCTCGCGCACGGCGGACGGCAGCTTGGGCGCATTCAAGCGTGGCGCCTTCCAGCTGGCCGACGACCTGCAACTGCCCGTGGTGCCGGTCACCATCCGCGGCTCGTTCGACGTGCTGCCCAAGTCGGCCAAATGGGTACGCCGCCACCGCCTGGAGCTCATCATCCACGAGCCGCTGCCCCCGCAAGGCAAAGGGCCGGAGAACGTGAAGGCATTGATGACCAAAACCTACGAGGCCGTGGCCAACGGGTTGAAACAGCCATAGGCCAGACCATACATGCAACAAAAGCAAGGGGACAAGACGCGAAACGAGGAAACAAACCTCGTCCAGCTTGTCCCCTTGCTCACTAAACAACATATAACGATGAAGAACGAAAAAGAAATCCCCGTACTGCTCCTGACTGGTTATTTGGGCAGCGGGAAAACGACGTTGGTCAACCACATCCTTTCCAACGAACGCGGCATCAGGTTTGCCGTCATCGTCAACGACATAGGCGAGGTGAACATTGACGCCGACCTCATCCAGCAAGGCGGCATTGTGGGCAAGAAGGACGACAGCCTGGTGGCGCTGCAGAACGGCTGCATCTGCTGCACGCTGAAGGCCGACCTCATCCAGCAGGTCTTTGAACTGATGAAGATGCAACGTTTCGACTATATCGTCATCGAGGCCAGCGGCATCTGCGAGCCCGAGCCCATCGCACAGACCCTCTGCTCCATCCCCCGCCTGGGAGGCGCCTATGCCAAATACGGCATCTGCCGCCTGGATTGCATCGTCACGGTGGTGGACGCCCTGCGCATGCAAGACGAGTTCGCCTGCGGAGATACGCTGACACGCCCCGGCATTGACGAAGAAGACATTGAGAACCTTATCGTCCAGCAAATAGAATTCTGCAACATCATCCTGCTGAACAAGGCGTCGGAAGTGGCGCTCGAGGAAAGGGAACGCATCAAGAAGATTATCCGCACCCTGCAGCCCGCGGCACAAATCATCGAATGCGACTATGGCCAGGTGGACTTGGACTGCCTGCTGCATACCCGGCTGTTCGACTTCGAGCGCGTGGCCACTTCCGCCGGGTGGGTGCGCGAGATAGAGCGGCAGGCCACGGCCGACGAAGAGCGCGAGGCCAAAGCCCCCGTCCACCATCACCACGACCACGAGCATCATCACCCTGCCGAGGGAGGAGAAGTGGAAGAATACGGCATCCAGACCTTTGTCTACTACCGCCGACCGGCCTTCGACATCCATAAGTTCGACCATTTCGTGGCTACCCAATGGCCCCGGAACATCATCCGAACCAAGGGCGTGTGCTACTTCAAGCACAACCGTGACATGTCCTACCTCTTCGAGCAGGCCGGACGACAGAAGCAAATCAAGGAAGCCGGACTGTGGTATGCCACCGCCCCCGAGGAAGACCTCATAGAACTGATGCGGCAAGAGCCCGGACTGATGCGCGACTGGGACGAGACGTACGGCGACCGCATGATTAAACTCGTCTTCATCGGACAGCACCTGGACAAGGACGCCCTGAGCAAGGCGCTGGACGACTGCCTGGAGTGACCCGCGGCATCCTCAGCGCACGTTGGCCGCCATGTTCTCCTGCAGCCGTTTGTGCTCCTCCATCAACCGCATGTTCTCCCGGGCCTTCAACAAGAAATCCCGCACCAGCGGATGTTCCTTGAAGGCCTGGGGGGCCGTGCGCACGACGTCCTCCACCTGCTCGGTCATCACAGGATAGGGCAACGTGCTGCACATCATCAGGAAGACACTGGGGCCGAGAACGTTCTCATAATTATCCACGATGAACTGCCGCGTATACTCGTCCATCTCCCGGAGCTTCGCCTCGGCCTGCCTCTTCAGCTCGTCGTGTATGTCGTCGATGTCGGCCCCGTCCAGCACCATGCGCGCCTCCTGCCGCTCCAGGTCGTCGACGGCCCGCTGCAGGTCGTTGCGCCGGCCGATGAACTCATACAACCTGTCGTTAAGCGGAGTGCCCCCGGCCACGAAGCTGCCCGGCGTGATGGACACCCGCACCCGGCCATTCTCCAGGACGAAAGGCATCAACGCGTCGTCGTTCATGTACAGCGTCACCATCCGCACCGAGTCCACAACCCCCTTCATGCGGAAACTGCCGTGGATTACCTCGGCCGAGTCGACCGCCACCCACGCGCCGTCCTTCAGCATCTTCACATACAACATCTTGCCGTCCAGGCTAATGATGGACGAGTTGCCCTCCACGCGATAGCCCCGGCTGCACGATGCCAGGAACGCCGCCAGCAGGCAGAAGGGCAGCCAGGTATGGATATGTATCCTGTTCATATAGAATCACGTTAAAACTGTTAGGCGGGGCAAAGGTATTAATATTCCTTATAAACGGGCGGGAAAGAAAGGTATTTTCAGGTGGTTTACGTATTTTTGCACAATCTTTGCCCACGGGCCACGCCCCCGCCCCGCCGGGTCCGGACGCGCCGGCCGCCCGCGGCAAGGCATGTCCCCCGGGGCGGGAACGGACATCCCTTATACTGGGAACGGCATTCCCTTGTACTGGGAACGGCATTCCCTTGTACTGGGAACGACATTCCCAGGCATCGGGAACAGCTGGGAATCCTACACGACTGGATACTAACAACTTATAAAAACAACATTAAACCAACGAGTAAACAACTTATGAACGTAAAGAAGTACCTTGTGGCGGCCGTTGCCGCCCTCATGACCTGCGCGGCCCAGGCCGACGAAGGCATGTGGCTGCTCCAGCTGATGAAGCAGCAGAACTCCATCGACATGATGAAGAAACAAGGCCTCAAGCTGGAGGCCGACGACCTGTACAACCCCGACGGCGTGTCGCTGAAAGACGCTGTGGGCATCTTCGGCGGCGGATGCACGGGCGAAATCATCTCTCCCGAAGGTCTTATCCTCACCAACCACCACTGCGGATACGCCTCCATCCAGCAGCACAGTTCGGTGGAGCACGACTATCTGACCGACGGCTTCTGGGCCATGAGCCGCGCCGAAGAGCTGCCCACGCCGGGCCTGAAGTTCCGCTTCGTGCACCGCATCGTGGACATCACCGACCTGGTGGCCCAGAAGGTAAAGGCAGGCGAAGCGGACGAATACACCGCCATGACCGCCCCCTTCCTGCGCAAGCTGGCCCAGGAAGAGCTGGCCAAGAGCGACCTGAACGGCAAGCCCGGCATCGTGGCCCAGGCCCTGCCCTTCTATGCCGGCAACAAGACCTACCTTATCTATTATAAAGTGTACAGCGACGTGCGCATGGTGGCCGCCCCTCCCTCCAGCATCGGCAAGTTCGGCGGCGAGACGGACAACTGGATGTGGCCGCGCCATACGGGCGACTTCTCCATCTTCCGCATCTATGCCGATAAGAACGGCGAGCCCGCCGAGTACAGCGCCGACAACGTCCCCCTGCACACGCCCAAGTATCTCCCCATCTCCATCAAGGGCCTGGACGAGGGCGACTATGCCATGATCATGGGCTTCCCCGGCTCTACCGAACGCTACCTGACGCAAAGCGAAGTGCGCCAACGCATGACAACCATCAACCAGGCCATGATAGACATGCGCACCGTCTACCTGGACGTGCTGAAGAAATACATGGCACAAAGCGACAAGACCCGCATCCAATACGCCAACAAGTTTGCC
Source organism: uncultured Bacteroides sp. (assembly GCA_949289265.1). GTDB lineage: Bacteria > Bacteroidota > Bacteroidia > Bacteroidales > Bacteroidaceae > Bacteroides. The sequence continues at coordinate 40,250 of CASENE010000106.1, read as the reverse complement.
GGCAGCAGCAACTACTGGAAGAACTCCATCGGCATGAACAAGGCCATCGTTGACAACGACGTCCTGGGCACCAAGGCCGAACAAGAAAAGAAGTTCGCCGCCTTCGCCCAAGGCAAGCCCGAATACGAAGGCGTGGTGGGCAAGATAGACGCCTTGGTCGAAGCCATGAACCCGACACTCCGCCAGCTCCAGTACCTCGGCGAAGGCCTGAGCCGCACCATCGAGTTCGGCTGTCCGCCCGCCATCATGGACAAGATGAAGGAAGCCCTCGAGACCAAGAACGACTCGCTGCTGACAGAAGCCAAGCAACAACTGACCGATGTCTTCAACGACATCTACAACAAGGACTACGACCAGCAGGTGGACCGCGCCGTGGCCAAAGCCATCCTGCCCGCCCTGGCCCAGGCCTTGACGCCCGACGAACTGCCCGACTTCTATCAGACCATCGCCACGGAATACAAAGGAGACTACTCAGCCTACGTGGACGACCTGTTCAACACCTCCATCTTCGGCAGCCAGGAGAACTTCGACAAATTCATGAAGAAGCCCTCGGTAAAAGCCATCGAGAAGGACATGGCCACCGCCTACAGCCGCACCAAGCTGGCCAAGATGCAAGAGGCTGCCGTCAAACTGAACGAACATGCCCAAGAACTGGAGCTGCTGCACAAGGCCTACATCCGCGGACTGGGCGAGATGAAGTTGCCCACACCCTCCTATCCCGACGCTAACTTTACCATCCGCCTGACCTATGGCAACGTGAAATCCTATAATCCGAAGGATGGCGTACACTACAAATACTTCACCACCACCGACGGCATCCTGGAGAAAGAAGACCCTGAGAATCCGGAATTCGTGGTACCGGCCAAGCTGAAGGAACTCATCAAGAAGAAAGACTTCGGCCGCTATGCCATGGCCGACGGCACGATGCCCGTCTGCTTCCTGACCACCAACGACATCACGGGCGGCAACTCCGGCAGTCCGGTCATTGACGGCGAAGGACGCCTTATCGGCACGGCCTTCGACGGAAACTGGGAATCGCTGAGCGGCGACATCAATTTCGACAACAACCTGCAGCGTTGCATTGCATTGGACATCCGCTACATGCTCTTCATTCTTGAGAAACTGGGCGGCTGCAAGCACCTCGTTGACGAGATGACCATCATCGAATAACAGTAAAGGCATTCACTTGAAAAAGGGCGCGGACAGCGCAGACCCATCCTCTTCTGTACCCACAGGGCAAGGATGTATCTCTGTGCCATCCGCGCCTTTTTTATACCCGCGCCCTTCCCCTTGTCACTTTTTCTGCCTGTTTATTCCCATTATTTCCCACAAAACCGTATCTTTGTCCCTGTCATTAACATACATCAACTCCCTATCCATTATGAAACGACACCTACTGACTGCCCTCTTTCTGACCACCCTGCTCACGGCCCGGGCCGACGAAGGCATGTGGATGCTGACCGACCTGAAGACACAAAACGCTGCCGCCATGCAGGAAATGGGACTGCTTATTCCCATCGAGTCCGTCTACAACCCTGACAGCCTCTCGCTGAAAGACGCCGTAGTGCAATTCGGAGGCGGATGCACGGGTGAGGTCATTTCTTCGGAAGGCCTCGTGCTGACCAACCATCATTGCGGCTACCGCTATATCCAGCAACACAGCAGCGTGAAGCACGACTACCTGACAGAAGGTTTCGTGGCACAGGCCCGCAACGAAGAACTGCCTTGCAAAGGACTGACCGTCACCTTCATCGACCGCATCATGGATATCACTCCCTTTGTGCAGGAACAACTGAAGCGCGACCCAGACCCGCAAGGCACCAACTATCTGTCTCCCGCCTACCTCAAACAAGTGGCCGAACGTTTCGTGCAGGCTGAAGGCATCGAAGTAGGGCGCGGATGCAGCCTGGAACTGAAGCCGTTCTATGGCGGAAACAGATACTACCTCTTTATCAAAAAGACCTACCGCGACATACGCATGGTACTGGCTCCTCCTTCCAGCATCGGCAAGTTCGGCGCCGACACAGACAATTGGATGTGGCCGCGCCACACCGGCGATTTCTGTCTCTTCCGCATCTATGCCACCCCTACCGGCGAACCGGCCGACTATTCGGTCGTCAACATGCCCCTGCGCGTCAAGCAACACCTGCGCATCAGTCTGAACGGATACTCCGAAGGCGACTTTGCCTTTGTCATGGGTTTTCCCGGTCGCAACTGGCGTTACATGATAAGCGACGAGGTAAAGGAGCGGATGGAAACCACCAACTTCATGCGCATCCATGTGCGCGACGCCCGCCAGCAACTGCTCCAAAAAGAAATGCAGGCCGACGCAGCCACCCGCATCCACTATGCGGCCGTCTACGCCCAAAGCGCCAACTACTGGAAGAATGCACTGGGCATGAACGAGGGTCTTGTCAGCCTGGATGTGTTTGATGCCAAGCGGGCACAAGAACAGGAACTGCTGCAGTGGGAGGCATCGCGTGGCGACACGACCTGTGCGTCTGCCTATCGCACCATCGAAGACATCGTTGCCCACCGACGCCCGATGCTCTATCACCAACAACTCATTCAGGAGGCCTTCGTCACAGGCATGGATTTCATGCGCATCCCCTCCACCGAGAGCCTGGCGGCAGCCTTGAAGGAGAAAAATGCCAAACGCATCCGCCGTGCGACAGACAGCCTGCGCCTGGCGGCAGACCGTTATTTCCAGAGCGTGCCCTTCCCCAAGGTAGAGAGCGACGTGGCCAAAGAAATGATGCGGCTCTACACCGGCTATATGCCTGCCGAACAGCGCATCAGCATCTTCCAGACCATAGACAAACGCTTCAAAGGCGATACGGACAAGTTTATAGACGCATGTTTCGAGCATTCCATCTTTGGCAGCCGCGCCAACTTCGACAAGTTCATAAACCAGCCTTCGCTTCATCAGCTGGAAGACGATTGGATGATTCTGTTCAAAGCCTCTATCAACGACGGCCTGGCGCAAACCACCAGAGACATGCAGGAAGCCAACCATAACTACAACCGCGCACACCAAACGTGGGTAAAAGGCATGATTGACATGCAACAGGCTCAGGGACGCCCCATCTATCCCGACGCCAACCTGACGCTGCGCCTGACCTACGGACAAATCCTGCCTTACAGCCCCACGGACGGCATCGAATACGAGCACTATACCACCCTGCGCGGCGTGATAGAAAAGGAAGACTCCACCAATTTTGAGTTCGTCGTCCCGGACAAGCTGAAGCAACTGTACCGCACGAAAGACTACGGGCGTTATGCCATGCCCGACGGAGAAATGCCCGTATGCTTTGTCATCAATACAGACCAAACCGGCGGCAACAGCGGCAGTCCGGTATTCAACGCTCGGGGCGAACTGATTGGTACCGGATTCGACCGTAACTTCGAGGGACTGACCGGCGACATTGCTTTCCATCCCACCCTGCAGCGTGCCTCATGCGTAGACATCCGCTACACGCTCTTCATCATCGAGAAGTATGCAGGGGCGCGCCATATCATCGACGAACTGGACATTGTGGGTGAATGAAGGCGAAGCAGCCTGCGGCTCACTGACTGACTATTGGGCTTAACTCCTAAATTCATTTTAACGTATAAACAAAACCTGAACAATTATGGAAACATTCGCAGAACTTATCAAGTCAGACAAGCCCGTACTGGTAGACTTCTTCGCCACGTGGTGCGGCCCTTGCAAAGCCATGCACCCCGTGCTTGAGAACTTAAAGGCCGAAGTAGGCGATGCGGCCCGCATTGTCAAGATAGATGTCGACCAGAAGCAATCCCTGGCCATGCAATACGGCATACAGGCTGTGCCGACCTTCATCGTCTTTAAAAACGGACGCCCCGTCTGGCGCCACTCAGGCATGGCCAGCGGGGCAGAACTGAAACGTATCCTTTTAAACAGTTAAGTAATTATGAGGAAAATCATCATCAGCTTCGCTCTTCTCCTGTCTTTCCTGCCCCTCCTCGCCCAAGAGGTAGTCGTAATGGACAAGCAGATGTTCATCGACAAGGTTTGCGACTATACGCAGGAAAAGGCATGGAAATACAAGGGCCAACTGCCTGCCATCATCGACCTCTATGCCGACTGGTGCGGCCCATGCCGACGCACGGCCCCCATCATGCAGGAACTGGCCAAAGAATATGCCGGACGCATCGTCATCTATAAAGTGAACGTGGACAAAGAGCCGGAACTGGCCGCTTTGTTCGGTGCCACCAGCATACCGCTCTTCGTCCTTATCCCGCGCGAAGGACAGCCGCAATTCATACGCGGAGCCGCAGACAAGGATTTGTATAAGAAAGCCATCGAAGAGTTTTTGCTGAAGTAGGAAAGCACCCCGCTTCAGCCATATTAGTCCTCTTGCAACGTCACGTCTGCCCACTCTCCCCCATGCAATTCGGCCACAGTGTCAAATCCCGCCTTCTTCAGTGCACGCAGTGCCTCGGGACGACCGTAGTTGATGCGTTCGGGATAGTGGGCATCGCTGTTCACCACAACACGCGCCCCTAAGGCGTGGAGGAAAGAGAAATAGCTGACATCCGGATAGAACACACCCAATTCGCGGAAAGCCTTGGTATTAATTTCGATGAGATAACCGCGGCTCACGGCCTCGGCCAGGTGGTCGTGCACCAACCGGGCATACCAAGGTTCGGCCGTAATATGCGGCCGATAGCATTCGGCATTGTAATGCACCTTGTCGGCATGGCCCAGAATGTCAAATCCCCCCAACTGCAACATGCGGTTGGCACGACTGAAATACTGCTGCACGACAGCCTCGATATCTCCCCGGAAGTGGGTGCGCACCATCTGCGCGAAGCGGTCGGGCGGAAGGTCGGCATCCACCACCTCGCCCTGTTCGTTCTGCAACAGATGCACGGAGCCAATGCGGTAGTCCAGAGGCAGGCATTGGAAACAATCCAGGGCGGGATGGCTCTCCTCGTTCAGATAGTCTATCTCCAGACCGACATACAACTCCAGCCGCCCGGCATATTGCTGCTTCAGGCGGCTGAATTCTTCCAGGTAATCGTCCATCCTGTCCCACTCCATCGTCCAGGCCGTGGGGAAAGGCAAAGGGGCATGCGAGCTGTACCCATAGGCCGTAAAGCCCTTGGAGGCAGCAAAACGGGCAAAGGTGGCCATGTCTGCGCGCCCGTCGCAATAGAGACAATGGCTGTGATAATTGGTCAGGTTCATGATTCTTCTATTTCGCTAAGTTCCAGCCAGCGGAGGGTTTTCTCGTCCAGTTCTTCGTTCAGCAAAGGCAGGCGTTTGGACTTCTCGGTCAGTTCGGCCACGCTTAGGGTGCCGCTGCACAAGGCCTGCTCCGCCTCCTTCTTCTCTTGCTCCAAGGCGGCTATGTCTTGCTCCAGCTGCTCCAGTTCCTTACGTTCCTTGAAGGTGAGTCTGCGCTTCCCTTCCGGCCGCTGGCGTGCCGGGCGTTGCTGCTCCTGCTGTTTGTTTTCCTTCTTCTCCTTTTCCCGTTCGTGCTGGTCGCGCGCCTCCTTCCATTCGCGATATTGGGTGTAGTTACCGGGGAAGTCGCGAATGTCTCCCTGGCCGTTGAACACCAGCAGGTGGTCCACCACCTTATCCATGAAATAACGGTCGTGGCTCACCACGATGAGGCATCCCTTGAACTGCCGCAGGTATTCTTCCAGCACGTTCAATGTCACGATGTCCAAGTCGTTGGTAGGCTCGTCCAGTACCAGAAAGTTAGGATTGCGCATCAGCACGGTGCAGAGATAAAGCCGCCGACGCTCGCCCCCGCTCAGCTTGTAGACGTAGCTGTGCTGGGTTTCGGGCGTAAAGAGGAAGTGCTGGAGGAATTGCGAGGCCGTCAGCCGGCTGCCGTTGCCCAAGTCTATCACCTCGGCTATGTTCTGCACCACGTCTATCACCTTCATCTGCTCGTCGAAATGCAGTCCCTCTTGCGAATAGTAGCCGAAGCGCACGGTCTCGCCGATATCCAGCGTGCCGCTGTCCGGCTTCACCTGTCCCATCAGTATCTTGATGAACGTAGACTTGCCGGTGCCATTGTTGCCGATGATGCCCATCTTTTCATAGCGGGCAAAGATATAGGAGAAGTCGTCCAGTATCTTGAGATCGCCGAAAGACTTGCACAAGTGGTCGGCCTCGAATATCTTGTTGCCGATGTACGAAGCCTTCACGTTGAGCCTTACCTGCGTGTCATAGGTGCGCTGCTTGGCCACCTTCTCCAGGTCATAGAAAGCCTCTTCGCGATAGCGTGCCTTGTGTCCGCGGGCTTGGGGCATGCGCCGCATCCACTCCAGCTCGGTGCGATACAGGTTGTTGGCGCGTTCTATCTCGGCGTTCTTCGCCTCGATGCGTTCCTGCCGCTTCTCCAGATAATAGCTGTAGTTCCCCTTGTAGGCATAGAGGGTGCGGTTGTCTATTTCGATGATTTCCGAGCAGACCCTGTCCAGAAAGTAACGGTCGTGTGTCACCATCAGCAGGGTGAGGTTGGTGCGCCGCAGATACTCTTCCAACCACTCCGTCATGTCCAGATCCAAGTGGTTGGTGGGCTCGTCCAGGATAAGCAGGTCGGGCTCGGTGATAAGGGTGTTGGCCAGGGCCACCCGCTTCAGCTGCCCGCCCGACAGATGCCTTACCTGCTGGTCGAAGTCGTTGATTTTTAGTTGAGACAGTATCTGCTTGGCCTTCTGCTCATACTCCCAGGCCTTTTCCTGATCCATGCGCGTCAGGATGTCGTCCAGTCCGGGATGGCCGGGCGTCTCCATGCAGTGCTCGTATTGGCGGATCAGGTCGACGGTGGCATTCCCGTGATGGAAGCAAGCCTCCAGCACGGTCAGTTCTTCGGGGTAACGCGGATCCTGCTCCAAGTATCCCACGCGCAGGTCGCGGCGGAAAGAGATGGTTCCGTGGTCGTAGCCCTCCTTGCCGGACAGGATGCTGAGCAGCGTAGACTTGCCGCTCCCGTTCTTGGCGATAAGGCCCACGCGCTGTCCCTCGGCCAGGCCGAAAGATATGTCTTCAAACAGCACCAAGTCGCCAAAGGACTTGGTCAGGTTTTCTACTTGCAAGATTGGGGTCATGGTAAATGTTGCTAAATTAGTGTTATTTTTAAGGCGGGGAGGGAGAATCCCCCTCTACCTTCCTTTTTAACTTCCTTCTCTATTTCCCCATTTCCCCCATCGCCTCCTCATAAGCCTCGGCCAGCCGGCATGCCTCGCCGGCCTTCACCCGGCTCCACACCAGCTTCATGGGGTCTATCATCCGGCGGGTGGCGGCGTGCACCAGCACGGGGGCTTCGCGGTTTCCGTCCACCAGCGTCTGCCACTCCAGCCCGTCCACCTCGTTGGCCAGGATGACGCAGAGCACGATGCCCAGGTCTGTCCACACCTCGCGCTTGCGGGGGCTGAAGGCCGACTGGTCCACCAACTGCTGCATGCGGGCAATGTCTTCTTCCGTGCCCTGGAAGTCGGTCTTGAGCACGTCCTTCACCTTGCGCTCCACCCATTCGTAGGCGGCATCTATCTGGCAGATTTCAGAGAGGCGCACCGGAATCAGCTCGGCCGGATACTTTACGTCGGGCCGGCGCACTTGCAGGGTCTCGATGACGTGCACCGCCTCGCCCGCAGGCATCCCGCGCGCCACGGTGAACGAGCATTCAAAGGCCACGTCGTCTTGTCCCGTTATCCAGAAGTGAGTGGTATAGTCCACCCCGTCTTCGGTGAAGTGTTCCCGGCTGTAGGCACAGTCGCGGTCGCCCACCCGCAACAGCATGGCCTGCGGATTGTCGGCCAGCTCCTGCCGCACACAGTCCAGCCCGTAGGCGGGGCCTCCGCGGAAGGCCGAGATGCGGAAGTTGCCCGTCCACTCGTCGGGGTTATAGAAGAGGAAAGAGCCTTCGCCGTCTTCAAACTCGCTCCACGTGGCCGGATACAGCATGGAAAACCACGCTCCGGGCGATATGAATTTCTTGTTCTGCGTCATATAGGTAGTTCTTTTAAAAAACTCATCCGCAAAGTTACGCTTTTTCATCGGAATGCCAAATGTTCCGTACACCTTGCGTGGGGCCAAGGCCCTCCCCTGTCACGAAAAACGAACGTGCCGCCCCCTCCCCTTCCTGCCTGCCGGACCGGGCGATACTGTCCCACCCGCCGGGCGTTATAATCCCAGCGACCGGGCGTTACTATGCCAGCGACCGGGCATTACTACGCCACTAAACGCTGATATACAACCCATTCTGCCGCGCTTCGGTTCCGCCATCTGGGAAAGGCCTTGGGACAATGGCCCTATCCGAAGCGAAGCGACACAGCTTTGAATTATTTTTTACGAAGATTTCTTTCGCAATGTTTGGAAACTTAAATTAAAATATTCTATCTTTGCAGCGGTATTCTGAAAGAATAAGAAAGATACTAAAAAGAGAAGAGAGTTCCTCCGGGATACCATAAACTGCAAACAATAATAAGAATAGTATAATAAGGTATGGCGGGCTATGCCCCTCCGCCGCCGGCTTGCCGGGACGGAAAGCTATCCTTAGAAATGCCAAAAAACGACATGAGACAAACGAATTGGTTGGTACACGCCCTTCTGTGTGTATGGCTGGCCGGTGCTTTTCATCCGGCTTGCGCCTCCCCGCTCCCGCCTACGGACGACCCCGTCCGGTCGGACAGCGCGATTCTGTTCCGCTTCGTCCCGGGCAAGCGGATGTTCTATTCCCCCTTCCGCGGCAACGATGAATCCATCCGCCGCGCAGTCTCCCTCATCGACCGTCACCGCCAAGACATCGAGGCCGGACATGCCTACGTGATGATACGCGGCTTCTGCGGCTCGTTCGGCTCGCAGGCGGAAAACCTGGCCGCGGCCAAGAACCGCAGCAACCAGGTGAAATCGTGGTTCATCACCCACCACGGCATGAAGGAGCAGTACTATCGCACCTACAACTCCACCCGCTCCTACCAGGGCATCCGCGACGTCGTGGCCCTGCTGGGCATCGAATACGCCGAAGGCTACGAGCCGGAGGCGAAGCCCGAGCCCGTGGCCCTGCCGGCCGACAGCCTGGAGCGGGACACGCTCGGCGTCATCGAGGAAGCGGACACGCTGGCCACCCTGCCCGACACGACTGCGATGGCCGAGCCGGAAGTCTTGCCTGCGGACGAGCAAATGGCGGAAGAGACCACGCCCGTCGTCCGCGAGTACGTCCGCTCGCCCTGGAACATCAAGACCAACCTCGTGTATGACGCCGTGCTGATGCCCTCGCTCGAAGTGGCCTACCGCTTCAACGACCGCTGGTCGGCAGGCGTGGAAGGCAACATGGCCTGGTGGCACAACAACGGCAAGCACAAATACTACCAGCTGGCCACCATCGTGCCCGAAGCGCGCTATTGGTTCAAGCCGCAGGGCGACCGCCGGGGACACTACGTCGGTCTCTTCGCGGGCGGCGGATGGTACGACCTGGAGAACGGCGGACGCGGATACAAGGGCGAAGGCGTCATGGCCGGCCTGAGCTACGGATACATGTTCCCCGTGGGACGCTACTTCGCCTTCGAGGCAGGCATCGGCATCGGGTTCATGCACACCTGGTACGACGAATACCTCCCCATCGACGGGCACTACGTCTACCAGCAGAGCAGCCGCCTGAACTACTTCGGCCCGCTCAAACTGAAATTCGCATGGGTATGGAACATCGGCAAATGGATGGAGAAGAAAGGAGGCAAGAGATGAAAAACGGTACTATCAATGAAAAGCTAATCATGAATAATGAAAAGTCAACCACGACCCGTCGCCCGCTTTTCATGTCACATTTTACATTATTCATCACCCTGTCCTTGTTGCTGACGGGCTGCCGCAAAGACTTGTGCTACACGCACGACGAACACGGCCTCACGGTCAAGGTGGACGTGGTGGCCGACTGGGAGCAGGAATGGGAACGCACGCACGAGACGGACTGGGAACAGCAATGGCCCGCCGACTTCACGTACGCCTACGACGACCTGCGGCCCGACATCGCCGACGGCATCCGCGCCCTGGTCTATCCCGACGCGGGCAGCCAATACACCGAATACAACCTCGAGCCCGACGGCGGACGACTGCCCATGCAGGAAGGGACGAACACCCTGCTGCTCTATAACAACGACACGGAATACATCGTCTTCAGCGACCTCGATGCATCGGCCAGCGCGTCGGCCACCACCCGGACGCGCACCCGCGCCACCTTCAGCGGCGTGGCCGAACATGCCGACGAGCGCACCATCAACGAGCCGGACATGCTGTATGGCACCTACGTGGACGCCTACGAGGCGCAGCGCACCGTCGAGCCCGTCCAACTGCTGCTCACCCTCCGCCCCCTGGTCTACACCTACGTGGTGCGCTACGAGTTCAGCCACGGACTGGAATACGTGGCCCTGGCCCGCGGCGGACTGTCCGGCATGGCCGAGAGCGTCTACCTGCAAGACGGACACACCGACGAAGCCGCAGCCACCATCCTCTACGACTGCACCCTGGAGAACTACGGCGCCGAGGCACAGGTGCAGACCTTCGGCATCCCCAACTACCCCGGCGAGGGCTACACGCGCGCCGACCAGACCTACATGCTCAACCTGGAGGTGCGCCTGAACAACGGACTCATCCTGGACTATGACTTTGACGTCACCGCCCAAGTGGAGGCACAGCCCCGCGGCGGCATCATCCGCGTCAGTGGCATCGAAGTGAAGGACGAAGACGGACAGGCCGGCGGCGGAGCCTTCGACGTCGACGTGGAGGGCTGGGGCGAATACATCGACATCCCCCTGCCGCTGGAGTAAGCCGCTACGGGCGCACAAGCGACAACGAAGAGATTATTAATCAACTATATGTTTCACTTTTTAAAACAAAAACAAGTTATGAAGAAGAGTTTATTTGTGCTTGGCGTAGCCGCATTGGCTTTGGCAAGCTGTACGAACGAAGAAGTAACGGAGATTGCTCCGAGCAGAGGCATTAGCTTTGCTGGTTCGGGCATCAACAACATGACCAAGGCCGGCGATGTAACTACCGACAACTTTGATGAATTCCAAGTATTCGGTGGTTATGCAGATGTTGAAAGTTTGTTTGGCACTGCAACGGAAGGCCTGACAGTTTCTAAAGCCAGCGGCAGCTGGAGCTATTCTCCGGTTCAGTATTGGCAACCCTCGGAAACATTTAACTTTGGCGCTTACGCTCCTAAGGCTGACGGCATTTCTGCTTCTTGGGATTACACAAACGGCCTGACCTTGACGGTTAATTCCGATGCAGGTCATCAGAACGACGTGGTATATGCCGATGCTACCCGCACTACCACCGACGATATTTCCAATGAAACTGCCGTACCTTTGACATTCAAACACCTGCTGTCTAAGATTCAGTTCAAGTTCGAGAAAGACGCTGCTACGTTGGGCAGCCAGGTTGTTACCATGCAGAACTTTAAGGTCAATGGCATCAACACCACTTGCACATGGACAAAAGGTACTCCAAATGGAACTCCGGCTACACCGGGCGAATATGGCGACTTCACTACGGCTGAAACGGTTGACGCTACCGATGGTCTGCCCACCGATGCTTATTATGTAATCCCGCAGACCGTAGGCACCTTCAACATCACGGCTGATGTCGTGGTTACTGACGGCTCTAATACTATCAAGCAAGGAACCATCACTGCCACAGTACCGACTACGACCGTATCTGCATGGACGGCCCAGTATGCTTATCTCTACACGGCTACACTGACCATTGACAATATCGACGATGGCGACGACGACCCCAGCAACGACCCGAAGCCTATCGTATTTGACGTAGAAGAGTTCAGCCAAGGGAATGGCAATATCTGGCAGGATGGTACAGGTAGCACTGTAAACATCCCGAACGCTTAATACTTCTAATATTCTAACTCAACCCCAACCCCAGGCTGCAAGGGCTTGGCCGCCCTTGCAGCCACTACCATCAACCACCATTTGTGCAAAGCGCTCATCGAAGTCACGAAGCTACGCGATAAACGCACACAGGGTCTGATGAACCAGGAAAGGCGCCGGGACAGCCCGTCCCGCTTTTCATTTTTAATTATGAACTTTTAATTGTTTAAATTGCAAACGACATCATGGCACAACTGAAGTACGACCTCGACCTCAACCTGAAGGCCTACCCCAACGAACTGACGCCCGACGTGGCGGACGACTACACCGTAAAAGTCCACACGCAGAGCACGCCCCTGACGCAAGACGACATCGCCGCCTCCGTGGCCGAACGCTTGGGCGACGAGCCGACCCGCGTGCAGAGCATCATCAAAGTGTTCATGGAAGAAGTGGCCCTGGCCGTCGCCTCGGGCTACAACATCTCCACCGACGCCTTCTACGCCCGACCCATGGCCAGCGGCGTGGTGACCGAGGACGAACTGGCCACCGCCGTCGACCGCGACAAGGTGCGCGTCTACGCCTCCTTCCGCCAAGGCCCCGCCGTCGAAGACGCCCTCTCCAAGGCCAAGCTGCACTACTTCCTGCAGCCCGCCGCCACGGGGCCCCACATCGCCGGCATGACCAGCGCCTTCGCCGACGCCACCACCCGCGTCCCCCTGCCCATGGCCGGCGGCGACATGGCCGTGCTGACCGGCAGCGGGCTGAAGCTGGTGGGCGACGACCCCGCCGTGGGCATCACCCTCACCTCCGTCTCCGACCCAGACACCTCGTTCTTCATCCCGCCCTCGAAAGTCGCCCCCAATACCCCCAAGAAACTGCAGTTCACCCTGCCCGCCGGCGTCACCGAAGGACAATGGACGGTGCAAGTGACGACGCAATACAGCAGCGGCAGCAATTTGACCAAAGAACCCCGCACTTTTAGTTTACCACACCCCATCACAGTGGGCGAAACGACCGAAGAGCCTGGCGGTGGCAGTCAAGGTGGCAGTGGAGAAACTCCACTCGGATAGGTGGGACTCCCCCACTCGGATAGGTGGGACACTCCCACTCGGATAGGTGCCCCCCCTCCACTCGGTAACCTAATTCTCCTCCTCCTCCCAGGAGGAGGGGAAACGGCAAGCGATAACTAACAAAACCGATACATACAAATGAACCTGACAACAATGAAACGAATCTCCGTCCTCCTGGCCCCGGCCCTGCTGCTGGCCGCCTGCGCCACCGAGACGACGGACAACGGCCTGCCCGAAGGCAGCGGACGCGCCATCGCCTTCCACGCCCCGCAGACCCGCGCCGCCATAGAGGCCACGGACGGCATGAGCGCCTTCTCCGTGTGGGGCTGGTACAAGCCCGGCGCCGACGCCCAGACGCCCGCCCAAGTGTTCAACGCCAAAGAAGTGACCCGAGCCGCCGGCGGCAACTGGACCTACGACCAACTGCAATACTGGATAGACGGCAAGACATACGACTTCTACGCCGTGCATCCCGCAGGCCAATCCGACGTGAAGGTTTCCCCCAACGGCCAAATCGCCATCACCGGCTTCGACGCCTCCGCCACGGGCGCCAATGCCATCGACCTGATGACCGCCTCCCGCACGAACATGAGCGGCGACAATCCGCAGGCCGTGGCGTTCACGTTCCGGCACCTGCTGGCGCGGGTTCAAATCAAAGTGCAGAGCGAGGGCGACGTCACCATCACCAAGGCCACCTTGAGCGGAATAGATTATAAGGGCGACTGCCAGGTGGATGCTGTAAACAGCACCGCGACCTGGATCAACCGCATGGCAGCCACCGAACAGGCTTCCCCGTTCCAAGCAAGCAACGTCGTGCTGAACGCGGGAAACCAATACGAGGCATCGGTCTTCGGCGACCTGCTGCTGCTTCCGCTCGATGCCATCCCGGCCAATGCCAAGCTGACGCTGACCTGCCAATACATCCCCGAGCAGACCACCGGCAAGACCTACGAAGTAACGTTGCCTACAGCCGATGTCGCAAGCTGGGAACCAGGCCGCAGCTATGTCTACAGCCTGGTCGTATCCACCGACGTCACACTGAACGTCACGGTGAAGGATTGGGAAGAAAAGGATTATTCTATAATTTGGTAAAATAACGATTCGTATGAACAAGAGACTGTATTTTGCCTCATGGCTCGCCGCCTACCTGCTGCTGCTCTCCGGTTGCGAACAAACCCTGCAGACGGAAAGCCCGGAAGGACAGACCGGAACCCTCCGGCTGAACATCGGAACCGGAGCCACGGCGCCGGATACCCGCGCCACAGTGGACGCCGCACAATGGGAAGGCATTCGCACCCTGCGCGTCATCGTGTCCACGGACGAAGAAGGCATTGTCTACAACACGAAAGTAGACGGCCTGCAAAACGTAACCACCCACACGCTGACTCTGGAGAACATACCGTTTGGCGATGCCACCATCTACGTGATTGGCAACGAAGAAAGCCTGGGCAAAACCTATGACACGCCCACCATCCGGCAGGAACTGGGCGACAATCCCAAACTGATTTTCGTGGACGAAGCACATGCGTACTTCCACAAGAAAGGCCCGGAGATAGAAGCAGCCGGGTTGCCGATGAGCGGCTCCACCCGGGTGACGGTGGCCCAAGGCATGCAGGCCGTGGACGTGCAGCTGGAGCGGGCGGTGGTGAAGTTGAGCCTTTCCATCGAGAATGCCACCAGCACGCCGTTGACGATAAAGCGGGTAAGCTTTGGCGCATTCAGCGGCGACCGCTTCTACATGTTCCCCACGCAAGACCTGGACGTCCCGGCAGAAACCCAATACGTCCCCATGGAGTTCACGCCCGAAAACGGCGGGATGAGCCAGGACGGCATTGTGGTGGAGGCCAACCAGACACTGAGCAACTTGTCGCTGTACCTCTACCCCACCTACGCCTACCGCTCCGGTGCCAACAGCCCCTATACGCTGTCGCTGGAGACCAGCGCAAACACCTACGAGGCACAACGCTTCACCACGGAAAACCATTTCCGCCGCAACACGCAGGTCAACATCCTGGCCCGCGTCACGACCACCGTCGGGTTGGAAATCCGGTTCTCGGTGGCACAATGGGATAACTACACGGTAGATGTCCCCTCATTCAATTAGCAAACGATTATAAACCATACATCCTATGACCATACAACGATTCTGCACATACGCGCTGGGGCTGGCCTTGCCGCTTCTGGCGGCGGGCTGCCAGGACGACGAATTGTTCACCCGCAAGCCCCTGGTGGAGGAAGGCATCCCCACCCAGGTAAGAATGAACTTTGCCGTGGATGCCAACCAGGTCATTACCCGCGAGGCACAAGACGAAGAATCGGAGTTCCGGGTGGAAAACATCTACCTCTTCATCTTCGACAGCAACGGCCAGCGCATCCCCACCACCAATAGCAACGATGAGCCTATGACCTTCTTTACCGCAGGCGGCGGTGGCCTGTCTGTCACCAACGGCGACTCCACCACTCCTACCGCCGGCAGTTTTAGCTTCACCGCCCAATCGGTCAACGACGCCCGCATCGTGGGAGTGGCCAACCTGACGGAAGGCAATACCTCGACCGCCTATACTGTGACCAAGGCACAACTGGACGACATCGAAACGCTGGACGAACTGCAACAGCTCATCCTGCCCATGACGCAGTCGGAGTCCATCGAACGCGGCGGCCTTTTCCTGATGACAGGATATGCCGAGGATGAGACCGGCAACAACAACGTTACCATCACGGCACCCGAAGGGAATGAGGTGACAACGCTGGACGATTATACCCTCTTGTTGCGCCGCGTGGATGCCAAGGTAGAGGTGCACGTCAAAGCCGAAGTACCTCAGGGTAAGAATTGGACAAACTTCACCTTTACGCCCGGCGAATGGCAGGTAATGAGCGTTCCCTCGCAATCGTTGCTGCTGCCGGTGGAGAAAGAAGGAATCAACGGCCCGTGGCAAGATGCCGAGGCCATCAACTGGGATGCCAGCGACGACGCGTCGTGCCAATACTTCACCTCACGCGCCGTGGTATTTGAAAACCTTACCCAGGACGAGAACACCAATCTGGGCAACGGCGGCAGCTTTGTGTTCTACATGCCTGAAAACCGCAAACGCTTCAAGCAATCCATCACGGAAACCGACCCGACCAAGGCCTATGCCCTGCGCGACGAACGGGAACATGATGCTCTGCCCGAAGGCGGAAGCAACAAACCGGGACAAGAGTTTGAGAATGGCGCCTTCGCCTATGCCAACGGTCAGTCGACCTACCTGTACTTCACCGGACACCTGTCGTATACCGACGAGAACAACAACGACCTGAATGCCGACGTGCGCTGCACGGTGCACCTGGGCTATGCCAGCAAGGACGCCAACGACTATGACACCAAACGCAACGGGCACTATGTCTACAACATCACAGTGCTGGGCGTAGACGACATCATCGTGGAAGTGACCAACACCAATGACAACGAGCAAGAGAACCGGCCGGGATACGAAGGCGACGTGATATACAGCGCCAACCAAATCTACAACCTGGATTCGCACTACGACCGTTGCGTGGTGGAAATCCCTGTCAACGAGATAGACGACGCCATCACCTGGAGCGTAAAGACTCCATTCAGCAACGGCATGCACGATGCCAGCCGCACGGATGTCGAACCCGAACTAAAGGACTACAAATGGATAAAGTTCGCCATCAACGCGCAATACGGCTTCGGTCAGGGGCAATATGTGAAATATCCGGGCGACCAGAACTATGACAATCCGGATAAATCCGGCGACGGAGTAGAATCTCCTTACTATCAAACCTACCAAGGGGGTCGATACCGGAATGCCAGACTGATGGATATCCAGCAGTTGCTGGAATACCTGAAGCAGGCCAAGAAGGACAGAACGCTAAGCTCGCTAATGCCCAACGGAGTGACCGACCGCATCTGCGTCACCGCCTTCGTGGACGAAAACCTGTATTACGAAGACCCCATGCACCCGGAAAACGGCATACAGCTTGAGTTGTGGAAAAAGAGTGTGGACCAGAACGACCGCCAACTGCACATCATCACCTCCGGCGCCACTTACAGCCCGGACGGCAATTCAAGCGTGGTCAATTCGCTCTACACCTTTACACAGAAAGCTATCCGCACCGTCTACAACGTCAGCAAGGAAGAACTGACCACGGCCTGGGGATTGGAGTCTATCATGGAAACTGACCGGCTGAACCCGGGCAATGTGAGAAGCGGAAGCAGCACGAGCAACGGTCGTCAAAACACCATGGCATGGATAGGAGACGGAACCCTGGCTTGGACAAGCGTCCTCAACACATCGGCCAGGTACGGCCTGAACACCAACTACAACAACGCTGCCTATGCCTGCATGATGCGAAACCGAGACTTAGACGGCGACAACCGAATAGACAACAACGAAGTCCGCTGGTATCTGGCAGCCATCGACCAACTGGTGGACATCTATCTGGGCGAGTATGCGCTGGACCAGGATTCAAGACTCTATCCTGAGAATGCCTCAGACAGACCGGGCGGAAGAAGCGTGTATTGGCACTATACGAGTAGCTCGTATGACGACAGCCAAAACGGGCCTTGGGTGCTATGGGCAGAAGAAGGAGCCTCTATAGGAAACTATAATAGCAGTAGTGGAAATCAATACAATGGTGCCAACTACTCCTATCGCTGCATCCGGAATCTGGGCATCAACTTGAATAGCCCGGATACAGAACCAGAGCCATTGATTGATTACACGGGTGACGGGACAGAGAGTTCCCCCTACAGATTCGACCTCTCCAATATGAACGAAAAGTCGCTACGCTCTTATCTGGTTACAGGGGCCACGCTGCCTAACCACAACGAGCAGAGTGCCAACAACCGTCCTTATACCTATTTTGAAGTGTATTGGGAGGACACACCGCAACCTAACCGTGGTTACATATATTACAACTTCAACAATGCACAGAATTGGGAGTATTACCAGACGTATGGCCAATGGCCCAATGGCTATCGCATGCCCAATATGCGCGAACTACTGATTATGACGACGCGCCTGACTGAAAGCGCATGGCCCACATATCATACAGGAGCATTTGGTGAATATAGCAGACCAAGCTTTTATATCAGCCAAACCGCTTTCTCCATGCGGGGACAAAATCCGTATACCGGTGATCGAAAGGGATATGTCATGGGCACCAATAATTTCGGTCTGGGCGTTCAAAACTCAGACGGCGACAGAGGCTATGTCCGCTGTATCAAAGATATTGAGAATTTGTAATAAGCCCATACGTGCCGCCGCGAGGCGCCACAGGCAGGCCTTCTGACGAGAAGCCCCTGCCACTCTCCCGCCCTATCGGGAGAACCGTTTGTTTGTTTTGTTTGCGAGAGGGGCTGCCCGATGTTTCGGACAGCCCCTCCATTTTTTGTACGTCCATGCCTCCGGCACGCGGAGATGTAGGACGCGGTTTAGCAAAGTTCGTCGCTGGTATAGCCCTTGGGCAGCTCGCGACAATTGTAGGCCGAGGCCATGATTTCGCCATACGCACCGGCCGAACGCAGGGCCACGAAGTCGCCGCGCTGCACGCCGTTCAGGTCCACCGCCTTGCCAAAGACGTCGGACGACTCGCACACGGGGCCCACCACGTCGTAGGCCTGTACGGGCCGCTCGGACGAGAGGTTCTCTATCTTGTGGTAGGCCTGGTAGAGGGCGGGACGGATGAGGTCGGTCATGCCCGCGTCGAGGATGGCGAACTGCTTGTTGACGCCCTGCTTGACATAAAGTACGCGCGAGATGAGCGAACCGCACTGCCCCACCACCGCGCGTCCCAACTCGAAGTGCAACGTCTGGTAGGGGCGCAGCTTGAGGTGCGTGCGGTAGGTGGAGAAATAGGCCTGGAAGTCAGGGATGGGTTGGCGGTTGGGGTGCGCATAGTCGATGCCCAGGCCGCCGCCCACGTTGATGTAGGGCACGCGGAGTTGTCGCGCCTCGAGGCGTTCCTGCAACTCGTTGACGCGGTTGCACAAGGCCACGAAGTCGCCCATGTCCAGTATCTGCGACCCGATGTGGAAGTGCAGGCCGATGAACTCGACGTGCTTCAGGCTCTGGGCGATGTCGATGACCTGCTCCATGTCGTCCATGCGGATGCCGAACTTGTTTTCGGCCAGGCCGGTGGTGATGTTGGCATGGGTGTGGGCACCCACGTTGGGGTTGATGCGGAAAGCCACGCGCGCCGTCTTGCCCTGCGCCGCCGCCAGCTGGTTGATGACCTCGAGCTCTGGGATGGACTCGACGTTGAAGCAGAAGATGTCGTGCTCCAGCGCCAGATTGATTTCCCAGTCAGCTTTGCCCACACCGGCAAACACGATTTTACCGGCGGGGAAACCGGCCTTGATGGCTGCCCGGATCTCGCCGCCGCTCACGCAGTCGGCGCCCAGCCCGCTCTCGCGGATGATGGACAGAACCTTGGGGTTGGCGTTGGCCTTGACGGCATAGTGCACAGCGTAGTTGCCTGCGCGGCCTGCCTCGGTCTTGATGACATCGAGCGTGTCGCGCAACAATTGGGTATCGTAATAATAGAAGGGAGTGTGCAGGGACTGGAATTTGTCGATGGGGAATGTTCCTTTCATTGTCAGTGTATTTGTAAATGAGTATTTAGTTGACAAGGGGGACGAGTTAACAAGGCTACAAGGTTCAACGTATCACTCCTGTCTCTGTGATTAACGGGCCTTGTAGTCTCGTTCCCTCGTCCCCTTGTCAATTTATTAATGATTCTCTTCTCCAAACAACGCCTTGCTCAGCGACTGGAGAGCCGCCTTCTTGTCGCACTCACGGATGAGGAAAGAGATGTTGTAGTTGCTGCCGCCGTAGGAAATCATGCGCACGGGGATGTCGCGCATGGCGTCGAGCGCCTTGGCCTCGAAGCCCACGTTCTCCCACTCCAGGTCGCCCACCACGCAGATGATGCACATGTCGCGGTCGACGGTGACGGTACCGTACTTCTTCAGGTCGTCCAGAATCTCGTTGAGGTGCTTCACGTTGTCGATAGACACGGATACGCCCACCTCGGAGGTGCAAATCATGTCGATGCTGGTCTGGTAGCTCTCGAATATCTCGAACACCTTGCGCAGGAAACCATAAGCCAAGAGCATGCGGCTGGACTTAATTTTGATGGCGGTGATGTTGTCCTTGGCTGCCACAGCCTTGATTTTGCCCTTCTCCGTGTCGTTGGAAATCAGCGTGCCCTCGGCCGAAGGGTCCATGGTGTTGAGCAGACGCACGGGGATGTTGGCATACTTGGCCGGCTGGATGCACGTGGGGTGCAGAATCTTGGCGCCGAAGTAGGCCAGCTCGGCAGCCTCTTCAAACTGCAGGTGCCGCACGGGCGAAGTGTTGTCCACGATGCGGGGGTCGTTGTTGTGCATGCCGTCGATGTCTGTCCAAATCTGTATCTCGGAAGCCTGGATGGCAGCACCGACGAGCGAGGCCGTATAGTCGCTACCGCCACGCTGCAGGTTGTCTATCTCGCCGTAAGCGTTGCGGCAGATAAAGCCCTGCGTGATGTAGATATCGGCATCGGGATGCAGTTCCAGCTGTGCTTGCAGCTTCTCCTTGATATACACGGGGTCGGGCTCGGCATTCTTGTCGGTACGCATAAACTCCAGGGCAGGCAGCAGCACGGAATTCACGCCACACTCCTGCAGGTAGTAGTTCATCATGCCGGTGGAGATGAGTTCGCCTTGCGCCAAGATGACCTTTTCCTCGAAGAGGGTGAAGAGGTCTTTGGTATAGGAACGTATGTAATCGAAATGCGACTTGATAAGTTCCAGCCCCTTTTGCTTGTATTCGGGCGTGGCATACAGCGCATCGACGTGTTTGCGGTACTGGGCTTCGAGGCGGTTGATGATTTCGTTGGCCCCTTCCGGGTTCTTCTTATAGAGATAGTCCGAAATCTCCACCAATGTATTGGTTGTTCCCGACATGGCGGACAAGACCACAATCTTGCGTTCACCGTCTGTAATCAACCGGGCCACGTCTTTCATCCGCTGGGCGGAACCTACCGAAGTGCCTCCAAACTTTAAAACTTTCATTCCTGTGTTCATTTCTTATGTAGTTATATTAATTGTTTTCTTTCGCATTGGTTCTTATCCGATGTCTGACGCATCGTCGGCCTCGGCAAGGCGATGGGCCTCGCAGCGGTAGACTTTGCCGGGAAAGTCGCGCAAGAGCTGAAGGTTGTGCGTGGTGACCACCACCAGCGTACCGCTTCGGCTGAGCCCGTCGAGCAATGACAGGATGGCGCGCCCGGTCTCGGCATCGAGGTTGCCCGTCGGCTCGTCGGCCAGGATGATTTGCGGCGAGTTGAGCACGGCGCGGGCGATGGCTATGCGCTGTTGCTCGCCTCCGGAAAGCTCGTTGGGAAACTTATAGCCTTTATGCTCCATGCCCACCAGGGAAAGCACCTGAGCGATGCGCTCCTTCATCTGCTGCCTGTCCCGCCAACCGGTGGCACGCAAGACAAACTCCAGATTATGATAGACGGTACGGTCGGTGAGCAACTGGAAGTCCTGGAAGACGATGCCCAACTTGCGGCGAAGGCTCGGGATATGCTTGCGGCGAAGACGCCCCATATCATACCCCAGCACCCGGGCCTGCCCCGAAACGACGGGCAGTTCGCCGTAAAAAGTCTTAAGCAGGCTGGTCTTGCCGGAACCCACCTTGCCGATGAGGTACACCAACTG
This sequence comes from uncultured Bacteroides sp., assembly GCA_949289265.1. Taxonomy (GTDB): domain Bacteria; phylum Bacteroidota; class Bacteroidia; order Bacteroidales; family Bacteroidaceae; genus Bacteroides. Next base: position 18,605 of record CASENE010000106.1, on the reverse strand, counting down.
ACCTGCCTGCAAGCTGAGGTTCACCCCGCTGAGCACGCACAATTCCTGCTGGTGAATCTCTACGTCCCGGTATGTAATCAGTGCTTCTTCCATGTGGCGCTATGACGCTGCTCAAGTTCGCGGGCCAGGTCTTCGATGCGATAGCCCTTGGAGGTGAGCAACACAATGAGGTGGTACATCAGGTCGGCTCCTTCGTAGATAAGGCGCTCGTCTGTACCATTGCAGGCCTCGATGACAGTCTCCACGGCTTCCTCGCCCACCTTCTGCGCCATTTTGTTGACGCCCGAACGGAAAAGGCTGGTGGTGTATGAGCCTTCGGGCATCTCGGCGTGACGCCGGCAGATGAAGTCCTGCAACGTCTTGAGGAACATCACGGGTTCTTCGTTCTTCTCGCCCCAACAAGTGTCCGTGCCGGTGTGGCACACGGGGCCGTGGGGATGCACCTGTATGAGCAGGGTGTCGTGGTCGCAATCTTCCTGCATGGATACCACTTGCAAGAAATGGCCGCTCTCTTCGCCTTTCGTCCACAGGCGATTGCGGGTACGGCTATAGAAGGTTACCTTGCCGCTTTCCACCGTCCGTTGGTATGCTTCCTCGTTCATGAAACCCAGCATCAGCACCTTGGCCGTGTCGGCATCTTGTATGACAGCGGGAACAAGCCCGTTCATTTTCTCGAAATTCAAACTCATGGTTCTGTATCAATTTTAGCGTATTACGTTATGTCATATGGCCCGGACGGGAATTCCTTGGGCGCAAAGATACAACTTTAAATCGGGAATATTGATTTCTCCGAAATGAAAAACGCCCGCCGCCAGCGCCGCATCGGCTTTCCCCCGAAGGAAGGCGTCGCGGAAATGCTCTTTGGCGCCCGCCCCGCCCGAAGCGATGACCGGAATGGACAGCGAGTCGGCCAGCGTGGCCAGGGCTTCGTTGGCATAACCTGTGCGCACCCCGTCGTGGTCCATGCTGGTGAACAACACTTCGCCGGCACCGCGCTCTTGCGCCTCGTGAGCCCAGGCAAACAGTTCGCGCTCCGTCTCCACCCGGCCGCCGTTCAGGAAACAACGCCAGCCCGCAGAGGTCTGTTTGGCATCGACGGCCAACACGCAAACCTGCGAACCGAAGTGACGCGCGATGTCATCAATGAGTTGAGGACTACGTATGGCAGCAGAATTGATGGAAATCTTATCGGCTCCCGCGCCCAGCAAGCGCTCCACGTCGCTCAGTTCGTGTATGCCTCCTCCCACGGTAAAGGGGATGTTGATGTTGGCGGCAATGCGCTCCACCAGTTCCGTAAACGTCTTGCGCCCTTCAAAACTTGCGGTGATGTCCAGGAAGACCAGCTCGTCGGCTCCCTGCGCACTGTAAGCGCGGGACAGTTCGACGGGGTCGCCCGCCTGCCGCAGGTTTACGAAGTTAGTTCCCTTCACGGTCTGCCCGTCCTTGATGTCGAGACAGGGTATGATTCTTTTGGCCAGCATATCGTTTCTTTCTCCTTTTTCTATATTTATACTTGTGAAGCACAAGCCAGTTGTTCCAAGTCATGCCAAGTGATGCGCCCTTCGTAAAAGGCCTTTCCGATGATGACCGCCGGCACATGCGCCTCTTGCAGGGCACGCACATCGTCCATGCTCCCCACCCCGCCGCTGGCCACCAGGCGGAGCGTCGGGTGATGTTGCAAGATGTCGCGATACAGTTCCAACGCCGGGCCTTGCAACATGCCGTCCCGTCCGATATCCGTGCAAATGGCCTGGGTAATGCCCTTGTCCTGATAGTAGCCGAGGAAACTGAAAAGCTCGCAAGCACTTTCTTCCTGCCAGCCGTTCACGGCAATGCGCCCGTCTTTCACGTCGGCCCCCAGAATGATGCGCCCGGGCCCGTAAGTCTGAATCCAGCGGCAGAACGTATCGGGGTCTTTCACGGCAATGCTTCCCCCCGTCACCATCTGTGCGCCACACTCAAAAGCGATGCGCAAATCGTCGTCCGTCTTGATGCCGCCGCCAAAGTCGATGGCCAACGAAGTCTGCGTGGCCAGCTGCTCCAGCGTGCGATGGTTCACGATGTGATGCGAGGCCGCCCCGTCCAGGTCGACCACGTGCAGGCGGCGGACTCCGTGGGCCTCGAACGCCTTGGCCACTTCCAAAGGTTGCTCACTATACACCTTCCGGCTATCATACTTACCCTGGGAGAGGCGCACGCACCTGCCTCCTATGAGGTCGATGGCGGGTATCACTTCTATCGTCATAACGGACTGTCGGTTTATAATTATAAGGTGAGGAAATTACGCAGGATGCGCTCGCCCACGCCGCCGCTCTTTTCGGGGTGGAACTGGGTGGCATAGAAGTTATCCTTGTGCAAGGCTGCGCTGAAGGGCAGGATATAGTCTGTCACAGCAGCCGTACACGCATGCAAGGGGACGTAATAGCTATGGACGAAATAGACGTATTCGCCGCCGCGGAAACCGTCGAACAAGGGTCCGGCCGTGCGCGTCAGGGTATTCCAGCCCATGTGAGGCACCTTGCCCTCGCGGCACGCGGCACGGAAGCGCACGACGTCGGCGTCAAAGATGCCCAAGCCTTCGGCATCCCCTTCTTCGGAATGCCGGCACATCAGCTGCATGCCCAGGCAAATGCCAAGAACTGGCTGGGTCAGGCTCTTTATCAACTGGTCCAGGCCGGAGGCGCGGAGGAAATCCATGGTGGTGGCTGCCTCGCCCACGCCGGGAAAGACGACCCGCTCTGCCCGGCGCAAAGCCGCCGCGTCGGCCGTGACGACCGGCTCCACACCCAGGCGCCGAAGCGCGTAATCCACCGAACGGATGTTTCCGGCGTTGTATTTAATGATGGCAATACTCATATCCCTTTCTCTTTATCAATAAGCCCGAACAAAAAGACAGAAGTGTCGGCAAGCGCTCTCAAATCCTTTCTTTTTGATTCGCGCGAATCCCTTATGGCCGCAAAAATAAGGAATAAATGCAAAAGAAGGAACATTTAGCACGATAAGTTTTTCAAAAAAGACAGAAAGTCCTCCGGAGGGAGCGGGCATCGGCCGGAATGGGGCCGCGGACATGGCCAGGCTCCCCCCGAAACAATCCTCTCTCCAAGGATAAAAATCCCCTATCTTGCGGGAAAAAGTTGGCAATCCTTGGCGAAAACTATAAATCTAGGCTGGATTTATGTAAATCTAACCTGGATTTATGTAAATCTAACCTAGATTCATGTAAATCCAGCCTAGATTTACAGTTTTTCCAAGGGAAAGACAACTTTTCCCCCGCACTTGGCCAAGTTTTCTGACGGGAAAGTGAAAAAAACGGCCGGAGACCTCCGGCCGAGACGCACATCAAGACTGCACGAAACCAATGTTGTTACTTGTCGATGACAAACTCGCGTTCGCCCCCATACAAGGTCTGGACGTGTATGCACAAACCCTTGGCGCCGGCCAGCCGGTCGCGAATGGAATCCAAGCGGAAAGACACGATGCCGGTGCCTCCCTGGAGGGGCGTATCCTGGTAGGCATTGTGACGGAACTCCAAATGCAGATACCCGTCGTCGGTCGTCGCGTCGGCCGAGGCCTGCTCGTTGACAACCAGATTCAGCATATGCCGCTTCTCCGGATTGTTGCTGTGGTAGAACTTATAGACAATGTTCACGTAGTCGCGGCTCAACCAGATGTCGTCCACGTCTATGCGGTCGTTCCCGATGCTGTCCTCTTCCGCCGGCTGCATCGGGTATATGTCTTTGGTCAGGATGTTCTCGATATGCTTCACCGCCGCATTGTATTCATAGCCGGCCAAAGGCTCGTCCAGCACGGTGAAATAGATGAAAGCCCGCTGGTTGTCCACAATGGGATAGTCCTGTATGGCCGTTGTATCGGCAGGATAGAGCTTGCTGCCTTCGTCCAATTCAAAGTAATATTCGTTTGCCTGGATGACCCGGACGTTCCCAATGGCAAAAAACAGTTTTTCGCCGCCATACCCCTCGTCGTCCAGACACGAGGCCAAGGCCAGAAGCATCACCAGCCAGATGCCGCCGCGCCACATGCGCCTTGCCGCCATTTCTTTCGCTACCTTCATTGTTTTCTCGAAAAAATAAATCCTGTTTGCAAAGAAAGACTATCCGACGTTAAATACTGCGCCGAATCGTGTTAAAGAAATTAAAGCCGCATTTTATTGCTGCTCCCATGCAGTACTTTTGCTCCAACTGCATTTTGCCATCAAACACGTGTAACAAGAGAATGGAGGAACAAGAACTGGCCGCGCGCTGCAAGCGAGGAGATAGGGCTGCCTATAAGGAATTGTACGAGCGATACGCCGGACGATTGATGGGCATCAGCCTGCGCTATGTGGCAGACCGTGACACGGCCGAGGACTTGCTGCACGACGGATTTCTCAAGATATTCAATTCGTTCGACAAGTTCACCTGGCGGGGCGAAGGCTCACTGAAAGCATGGATGGAACGCGTCATGGCAAACACCGCTCTGCAACACCTGCGGAAGAACGACGTGATGAACCAATGGATTGCCCTGGACGACGTCCCCGCCACCTATGACGAGCCCGAACCGGAAGCCGTCGATACCATTCCGCGTGAAGTACTGATGCAATTCATCCGCGAACTGCCCACCGGCTACCGAACCGTGCTGAACCTGTATGTGTTTGAAGGGAAGTCGCACAAAGAGATTGCGTCGCTCTTGGGAATCAACGAGAAATCATCTGCCTCACAACTGACGCGCGCCAAGGCTGCATTGGCCCACAAGGTACGCGCATGGATAAAAAAGAACGCATGAAATCAGAAAGGAGAAACCGGGATATGAAAGAAGAAGTATGGTTGCAGAAACTGAAAAAGCGTGTGGAAGACTATGCCGAACCGTCTCCTGCTGCGGGATGGGAACGCTTGGAGAAAGAACTGCCTGCGCCGAAAAAAACACGCACTGCCATCCCCCTGCGCCAATGGTGGGCCATGGGAGCCGCTGCCATGATTATCGGAGCGGTATCGCTGATAGGCTTACGCCTGACGGACACGACCGTCACGCCCGATTGGCAATCTTCCGCCAGCCCGGTCTTAACAGTCGCAGGCGATACATTATTTATATCTATGCCTGCGCCGACTGCCCAAGCGGTCACTTCAAACCGCATCACTGCCCGCGTGGTTACACGCCCCCATCCGCTGCCGACTTCCACTGAGGAAACGCGTCCGGAGTCTTTCCCTGCGCCCTCACCCGTCCTCATGCAACAGACAGCAGGCAAATCCGAAGGCATGGATACCCTTGCGGCCTCCTCTCCAGCATCCCCCAACGCACCAACGTCCACTACAGCCCCAACCACAGGACTTCAATCCTCCCCTAAAGAAAAGCAAGCCCCCAAAGCCCAAAGGCTGCCTGAGACCGACGATCTGCTGGCCCTTGCAGAAGAAACTCCTTCGCAAAAGAAAGGATGGGCCATCAGCCTGTCTGCCGGCAACACTGGAGGATTCAGCTCGCAACTGAACCATTCGGGGATGCAGAATCTGGCACAAAGCGCCCCCGGCACAGGCTTCATGGGCCTTGACCTGACTCATGCCTCGAATGGCATCATAGCCATCCCCGAAGGCCAAGAACTGGTATTCAAAAACGGCATTCCCTACTTGCAACAGAATAAACGCCGAATCGTCTCTGCCGACCACAAACAACCCGTCAGCGTAGGCCTTGCCATCCGCAAAGACCTTCCCAAAAACTTCTCCGTAGAGACCGGATTGGTGTATACGCTTTTAATCTCTGATTTGTATTACGAGAACTCGGCCATCAAAACCAGGCAGAAACTACACTACTTAGGTATTCCCCTCCGTGCCAACTGGAATTTCGTAAACAAAAAGGACTTTACCCTCTACCTTTCTGCCGGAGGCATGATAGAAAAATGTATCTACGGAAAAATAGGCACTGAAACGGAAACCGTGGCTCCCGTCCAATGGTCCGTAATGGCTTCCGTCGGCGCCCAATATAACATGAACCGGCATGTAGGCATCTACGTAGAACCCGGCGTGTCCTATTACTTCGATGACGGTTCGGAGGTTCCAACCATCCGTAAAGACAACCCGTGCAACTTCACGCTCCAAGCAGGCCTGAGACTAAGTTATTAACATCGAAAAAGGCCAACAGCAACGCCCCTCAGCGTTTTACCTTATCTGGATTTTTAGCCACAAAGTCCTTCCAACTCTTATATCCTTTTTCCACGGCAGGACGTCCCATTTGGAGAAAATGGCAGTAAGCAGCCGCCAGGCCATCGGTGGCATCCATAAAAGTAGGCATATCATCTTTGCTGAAATGCAGAATGCGTTGCAACATATCGGCCACTTGCTCTTTCGAAGCCTGCCCATTGCCCGTGATAGCCATCTTTATCTTTAACGGCGCATACTCTGTGATAGGGATGTCACGGCTCAAAGCCACTGCCATAGCTACCCCTTGCGCACGCCCCAACTTCAGCATGGACTGCACGTTCTTTCCATAAAACGGCGCCTCTATCGCCATCTCATCCGGCAAGTAGCTTTCAATAATACTCAATACTCTTTCATGAATATGCCGCAACTTCAGGTAATGGTTAGCATATTTACGCAAGTCAATGATGCCCATAGCAACCATCTCCGGCTTCACTCCCACCACCCGAAGCACCCCATATCCCATAATGGTAGTACCCGGATCAATACCCAATATGATTTTCTCTTTAACCGGTAATATCACACAATAACCTCCATCAACGTAGGGAATCCTACCACCTTATCCTTGAATATCCTTTTCATCTCCTCTGCCAACAATATGCCTTGCGCCTGGTGCCAGCGATGCAAACGCGCAGAATCTTCTACTTCAAACTGCACAGAAAAGCAAACGCCATCCTCATGATGACTCAAAACCCTCGCTATGCGCGGTGCATGCAATACGCCATTCTTTTCTACTTCCGGCAAATAGTATTCCTGCATCCATATCAGAAAATACTTTTCCTGCCCGTCCTCTACATGATAAGTTGTATTAAATATCAGCATAAGCTTCCTTTTTTGAGTGCAAACTTAGCAAATATTCAAATATGAGCTCTTTTTTTCTTTATCAGAAATAAAAAATGAACGGAAAATTTTGCCATTCCAATAAAACGTCTTATCTTTGCACCGTCAAAAGGAAAACGGGGTATTAGCTCATCTGGCTAGAGCGCGACACTGGCAGTGTCGAGGTGAGCGGTTCGAGTCCGCTATGCTCCACAATGTAACCGCTAACTGTCATTTAGTTAGCGGTTTTCTTTTTTTAGGGCAACACGTGTGGAATGCGCCTGCGCCCCTGTATTTTGGATCAGCGGATAATCCGGGGCAGTAGAAATTCTCAAGCATATTGAGTAGCTTTGCGGCATGAAAACAGACGACCTCCTCAGAGCCATCCTTCCGGATGTGCTGATAGACAATTTCGACGTGGTGAACTTCGAGAAAACCGATACCCGTTTTGACATCTGGCTGGACGAAAAGAAAGTCCAGCTTCGTGAAGACAAATGCAATCCCTCCATCATCTCCCATGGCTTTGGCGATTATCAAGTTACACACTTAATTTAGACGATTTCTAACAAAATGAGGCACTTGGTTTATCTCCAAGTGCCTCATTATCAATTAGTCGGGGTGACAGGATTCGAACCTGCGACACCCTGCTCCCAAAGCAGGTGCGCTAACCGGACTGCGCTACACCCCGTTTTTCAAACCGGATGCAAAGATACATACTTTGTTCGATTCAGGCAAACTTTTAGAAAATTATATCATACTTGCTTCATGCCTCTCACCGGACGAACTTCTTGCTCGGTCGATTTTCGCTTTATTCCAGGTGCCTGTATTTCAAGGATTAGCGGGACTTAACATCCCGGTTGCTGGCAGTTAAGTTCCAGGTTGCTGGCGGTTAAGTCCTACCGACCTGGCAATCCAATGCTACCTTGAAGGACTTTTAAAGGAGCCTAAGAATCACTTCAGCAAGCCCAGATTTCTCCTTAGAGCGACACGTCTATGCGTTGCGTTTCATTGCGTCGTCCCAAAGGTCTCGCTACATATTCAGGTAAAAATCGCGCGTCAAAGCGATATATTCATCCGAATACCCACCGCCCCCGTTTTCGATGTATAAGATTTCTTCTGAACAGAACACTAAGGAGGCACCAAATTCCCAAAGAATGCGGCGGCACGGCTTACCGGGTTTGGTAAAGACCCGAGTCAGGCGACACGGATAAAATCCCTGTGCCCAAGCTGAATCCCGAACCAGATTCTCCACTTCGGCAGGAGTAATCATAGAAATACGTCCGCCGAGTGCCAAAAGGGATTGAGCATGGCGAAACAGCACGTCGTAATTCAAACTTTCGATGTGACGGGCCAAGCGGCGCCGGGCATCCGGCGAACGTAAGGCGTCGACAAAGTAAGGAGGATTTGAGACGATTACATCAAACTTCCGTTCGGATTGGTAAAGTTTGTAATCCGTACAAATTATTTGAACACGCTCTTTCCAAGGGGATAGCAAGACATTGCCCAATGCCTGGCCGGCAGCCGTTTCGTCAATCTCCAGGCCTGTAATTTGAATATCCGGATTTCGCTGTGCTATTTGCAAGGCTATCAATCCGCTGCCGGTACCAACATCCAAGGCGAAGCGCGCAGATTCCACTCTGCACCAAGCTCCGAGCAATACCCCGTCAGTACCGACTTTCATCCCGCAACGGTCGTGATATATGGTAAATTGTTTGAACTTAAAGAAGCTGTTTGACATACTTGTTTTCGTTAACAGGCTTCAAAAATACATAATACGCAGGAAAAAACCGTAAAAAAGGCACTGCTTTTGCTATTTTAAAGAGGGAAGAACCTACATATAACAAATAAATAGTTTAACTTTGCAGGCGCTTTATCAGCCTGTCAAATTGACATAAACTTAAAAGGGAAAAATGAAGAAAAGAAATTACCTGCTCGATAGCGAAGAAGAAGGCAGAAAGAATGCTTTCTCGGTGATTGCGGACTTTGAGGGGAATGAAGAACAACTGATGAATATTGAGGTGGACGATATTGTGCCTGTATTGCCGCTACGGAACATGGTTTTATTTCCGGGAGTGTTTATGCCGGTTTCCTTAGGAAGAATCTCCTCGCTGAAGTTGGTGCGCGAAGCCGAAAAGAAAAGTTCTTATATAGCCGTAGTCTGCCAGAAACAGGCAGAGACGGAGAATCCATTGTTTGATGATTTACATCATATCGGCACCGTAGCCAAGATAATCCGCACGCTTGAAATGCCGGACCAGACTACAACGGTCATTCTACAAGGCGTCAAGCGTCTGGAACTGACGGGAATCACCGAATCCGAACCATACTTGAAGGGACAGGTCACGCTGCTGGAAGAAGTGCTTCCGGACAAAACCGACCGCGAATTTCAGGCCTTGATAGAAGCCTGCAAAGACTTGACTGTGCGCTACATCAAGTCGTCCGACATGTTCCCGCAAGAGTCATCATTTGCCATCCGGAACATCAGCAATCCCATGTTTCTGGTGGATTTCATTTGCACGAACCTGCCTCTGAAGAAGGATGAGAAGATAGAACTGCTGCAAATCGGTTCACTGCGCGACCGGGCTTACCGGCTGCTGGAAATATTGAACCGTGAGGTGCAACTGGCTGAGATAAAGGAATCCATCCAAATGAGGGCACGTGAGGACATCGACCAGCAACAGCGTGAATATTTCCTCCAACAACAGATAAAGACCATTCAGGATGAACTGGGAGGAGGAGGCCAGGAACAGGAAATTGAAGAGATGCGTGCCAAGGCCGATACCATAAAATGGAGCGATGAGGTTAAACAAATATTCCTGAAAGAGGTAGACAAATTGGAACGTACCCACCCCCAATCGCCAGACTACAGTGTCCAGTTGAACTATCTACAGACGATGCTCAGTTTGCCATGGGGCGTTTATACGCCAGATAGCTTAAACCTGAAGAATGCGGAAAAGACTCTTAACAAAGACCATTATGGTTTGGAGAAAGTCAAAGAACGCATTTTGGAACACTTGGCGGTACTGAAACTGAAAGGGGACATGAAATCGCCCATCATCTGCCTGTATGGCCCTCCGGGAGTTGGAAAGACCTCCTTGGGGCGTTCCATCGCAGCGGCTTTGAAACGGAAATACATCCGCATGTCTTTGGGCGGCGTACACGATGAAGCGGAAATACGCGGCCACCGCAAGACATACATAGGAGCCATGCCCGGACGCATCATCAAGGGATTAATCAAAGCGGGTTCTTCCAACCCGGTTTTCATTCTGGACGAAATAGACAAGGTGGGTGCCGATCATCAGGGCGACCCCTCGTCGGCCTTGCTGGAAGTGCTGGATCCGGAGCAGAACACGACTTTCCATGATAATTTTCTGGACGTAGACTATGATTTGTCGAAAGTCATGTTCATCGCTACGGCCAATAATCTGAACACGATACCTGCGCCCCTGCTGGATCGCATGGAGTTGATTGAAGTCAGTGGTTATATTACGGAAGAGAAGATAGAGATAGCCCGTCGTCACTTGGTTCCTAAGGAATTGGAAGCTAACGGCATGAAGAAAAATGCCATTAAGTTTTCCAAAGCTACGCTGGAAACTATCATAGAGAACTATACACGCGAAAGCGGCGTGCGCGAACTGGAAAAGAAGATTGGCAAAATTCTGCGCAAGTCGGCCCGCCAATATGCCACAGACGGTACCTTTGCGAAGACAGAAATCAAACCGGAAGACTTGCATGACTTTCTTGGTGCGCCAGAATATACACGTGATAAATACCAAGGCAATGAATATGCAGGCGTGGTGACCGGGTTGGCTTGGACAGCTGTGGGGGGCGAAATCCTGTTTGTAGAAACCAGTCTGAGCCGTGGCAAAGGCGGCAGACTGACCCTGACCGGTAACCTGGGAGACGTGATGAAAGAATCAGCCATGCTGGCCTTGGAGTATATCAAAGCTCATGCCGCCATGCTGGATATAGACGATGCTATTTTTGATAATTGGAACATCCATATCCACGTGCCAGAAGGAGCTATTCCCAAAGACGGTCCTTCGGCCGGAATCACGATGGCTACGTCATTGGCCTCTGCACTTACGCAGCGCAAGGTGAAAGCCAATCTGGCCATGACGGGCGAAATCACCTTGAGAGGCAAGGTATTGCCTGTGGGAGGCATCAAAGAGAAGATTCTGGCAGCCAAACGGGCGGGCATCAAAGAAATAATCTTGTGTGAAGAGAATCGAAAGAATATCGAAGAAATCCAAGACATCTACCTAAAAGGATTGGCTTTTCACTATGTGAAAGACGTTAAAGAGGTACTTGAGATAGCCTTGACCCAAGAAAAAGTGGCCGATGCCATTGATTTCACCATCAAGAAACAAGACGAAAAGACAGAGACAAAAGAATGACATTTGAACTACAATATACAGACAGCAAGACAGAGGCGCGCGCCGGTCTTATCACAACAGCGCACGGACAGATTGAAACCCCAATCTTCATGCCCGTAGGAACGGTTGGAACGGTGAAAGGCGTGCATCTATCTGAGCTGAAAAACGATATCAAGGCACAGATTATTCTTGGGAATACCTACCATCTGTATCTGCGGCCGGGACTTGAAATTATCGAAAAGGCTGGTGGTTTGCATAAGTTTAATGGCTTCGATCGTCCCATGCTGACCGACAGCGGAGGATTCCAGGTATTTTCTCTGGCAGGCATCCGGAAACTGCATGAAGAAGGTGCAGAATTCCGTTCCCATATAGACGGAAGCCGACATTTCTTCACTCCAGAAAAGGTTATGGACATTGAGCGAACCATCGGTGCGGATATCATGATGGCCTTTGACGAGTGTCCGCCAGGAGATTCAGATTATGACTATGCCAAAAACTCGCTGGGACTGACTCATCGGTGGCTGGATCGTTGCATACAGCGTTTCAATGAAACCGAACCTAAATATGGCTATCAACAATCTTTGTTTCCCATTGTGCAAGGATGCGTCTATCGGGATCTGCGCATCCAATCGGCAGAGTTTGTGGCTTCCAAAAATGCAGACGGTAATGCCATCGGAGGCTTGGCTGTGGGCGAACCGGTAGAAAAGATGTACGAGATGATTGAATTGGTCAATGGAATTCTTCCCAAAGACAAACCCCGCTATCTAATGGGAGTAGGAACACCTGTCAATATCTTGGAAAGCATCGAACGGGGAGTAGACATGTTCGATTGTGTCATGCCCACACGGAACGGACGAAACGGAATGCTGTTTACCAAAGACGGCATTCTGAATATGCGCAATAAGAAATGGGAATCCGACTTCTCCCCCATTGAGGCTGATGGAGCTTCTTATGTAGATACCTTATATACTAAGGCTTATTTACGCCACTTGTTTCATGCTCAGGAAATGTTGGCCATGCAAATTGCTTCGGTACATAATCTGGCATTTTATCTCTGGCTGGCAGGCGAAGCACGAAAGCATATCATTGCCGGAGATTTCGCAAGTTGGAAAGCAACAATGGTAAAACGTGTATCCACGAGATTATGAAGCGATTCCATCTGAACATATGGCAAAGACTGAATTGGGCCGATAACAAGCCGCTCAAACGGTTGGACTGGTACATCATCAAGAAGTTTCTGGGCACTTATGTGTTTGCTATTGCCTTGATTATCTCTATTGCCGTAGTTTTCGACTTTAACGAGAAGCAAGACAAGTTCATGTCGCACGACGCTCCGTGGAGTGCCATCATTTTTGACTATTACCTGAACTTTATCCCTTACTTTGCCAACCTGTTCAGTCCTCTGTTTGTCTTCATTGCCGTAATATTCTTCACCTCCAAATTGGCTGAGAACTCAGAGATTATAGCCATGTTTTCCACAGGCATGAGCTTTAAACGCATGTTGCGTCCGTATATGATCTCGGCTGCCATCATTGCAGTGACAACCTTCTGTCTGGGCGCATACGTTATTCCCAAGGGAAGCGTCACTCGTATCAATTTTGAGGACAAGTACTACAAGCAGAGAAAGATGAACACTGCGCGTAATATTCAGTTAGAGGTGGATAGCGGCGTCATTGCTTATATCAATCGGTTTGAGAGTTACAGCAATACCGGCTACAGGTTCTCGTTGGACAAATTTGAAGGGAAACAACTGGTGTCTCACCTCACAGCCCGCAGTATCACCTATGACACTTCTGCCGTACACCGATGGACAATCAAAGATTACATGATACGCGAAATGAAAGGTATGAAAGAGACCATTACACGAGGAACCCGTATCGACACCACGCTGTTCATGGAACCGGCAGACTTCTTGATAATGAAGAACCAGCAGGAGATGCTGACCAGTCCGCAACTGAGTGAATACATAGACCGACAAAAGCAACGTGGATTTGCCAACATCAAAGAATTTGAGATAGAATATCACAAGCGTATAGCAACGTCGTTTGCCTCTTTCATTCTGACGCTGATAGGTGTCTCGTTGTCGTCGCGTAAGACCAAAGGAGGCATGGGGCTGCACTTGGGTATAGGGCTGGCCCTAAGTTTCTCGTATATATTGTTCCAGACCATAGCTTCCACTTTTGCCATCAATGGGAACATGCCTCCGTCCATTGCTGTCTGGATTCCCAATATATTGTACACATTCATCGCTTTCTACCTCTATCAGAAAGCGCCTAAATAAACACAACATGAAGAGCAAGAACATAAACCGACGCGATTTCCTTAAGATTATAGGACTAACCACTGCATCATCCACTGGGTTGTTGGGGTGTGCCGCCAAAGGAGAGCACGAGAACAATGTCTCGCAACAGACTACTGGTACAACGGCAACCACCGGACAGATGACGTACCGGAATTTATCCGATAAGACGGAAGATAAGGTTTCTTTGTTAGGATACGGTTGCATGCGTTGGCCCACCATTCCCTCTCCCGATGGAAAGGGTGACCTGATAGACCAGGATGAAGTAAACCGACTTGTGGACTATGCCATCGAACATGGAGTCAACTATTTCGACACATCGCCTGTCTATGTACAAGGATGGAGCGAGAAAGCCACGGGTATCGCACTGAAGCGCCATCCGAGGGAAAGTTTCAAGATTGCTACCAAACTTTCTAACTTCTCCAACTTCACGCGAGAAAACTCCATCAAGATGTATGAACAGTCATTCGTTGACATGCAGGTAGATTACATTGATTATTATCTGTTGCACTCCATAGGCAATGGAGGAATCAAGACGTTCAACGCACGTTATATAGACAATGGGATGCTGGACTTTCTGGTGAAAGAGCGTGAAGCCGGACGCATCCGCCATTTGGGTTTCTCGTTTCATGGCACCCAAGATGTCTTCGACCAAGTGCTGGCCATGCACGACCGTGTTCATTGGGACTTTGTGCAGATTCAACTGAACTATGTGGATTGGCGCCATGCTTCAGGAGCTAACGTCAATGCCGAATACCTGTATGCCGAACTAGAGAAACGGAATATACCGGCTGTTATCATGGAGCCGTTGTTAGGCGGACGGTTGTCTAATTTGCCGGATCATATCGTGACACGTCTCAAGAGACAACGCCCCGAGAGCAGCGTTGCTTCGTGGGCATTTCGCTTTGCCGGTTCCTTCCCCAAGGTTCTGACCGTATTGAGCGGCATGACGTATATGGAACATCTGCAAGACAATCTGTCCACCTATTCTCCTTTAGTTCCGCTGACAAAAGACGAGCAGCAATTTCTCTTCGACACGGCTGATTTGATAGCCCAATACCCGACCATCCCCTGCAACGATTGCAAGTATTGCATGCCCTGCCCTTATGGCATTGACATCCCGGCCGTATTGCTCCATTACAATAAATGTGTCAATGAAGGAAATATACCTCAGGACAGCCAAAGCGAGGATTACCGTCGCGCACGACGCGCTTTCCTGATTGGCTATGACCGAAGTGTCCCCCGTTTGCGGCAAGCCAGTCACTGCATCGGATGCGGCCAGTGCAATCCGCATTGCCCGCAATCCATAGACATTCCCCACGAACTGCATCGCATAGACCATTTTGTGGAGCAACTGAAGCAAGATAAATGAAATAACGTGAATTCGATATAAGCCTTCATACATCCGGCATTCTTTCCGAAGGAGGCTTATGTCGAACCTGCATTTTAAGTAAGACACTGCCAAAGTTTAGCGTATGTGTAAGGCTAAGATCAAAGCTCTTCTGCACGAGGGCCACTATTCATGTGTAATACAACATGGGGACGAAGTCCGCACTTTCTCCAGACGTGGCGTCATAGACCTTTACGAACTGTACGAAACAGAGCGCGGTTTCATGCAAGGAGCCTATGTGGCCGACAAGGTGATAGGCAAAGGAGCCGCGGCCTTATTGGCCTTGGGAGGAGTGGCCTACGTACATGCCGATGTAGCCAGTGTGACGGCACTGGATTTGTTGCGGCAGGCAGGCATCGAGGCAGAGTGCGATCGACAGGTACCATATATTGTGAATCGCCAGGGGGATGGCCGTTGCCCCTTGGAAACTGCTTGCCACGACGCCGCTACCCCCGAAGAGGCTTATCCGCTGATCCGTGCATTTGTGCAGAAGATGTTTTATGCCCGTAAGGAAGAAGGAAAGATAAATAAGCACTGAATGAAGCAGGTTCAGAAGGGATAACCCACCGCAAAATGAAAAGCAAAGTCCCGCTTGAACTGGGGGTGAATGATGGGATAGCGCAACGGGCCTTTCTCATAAACAGGATTGATGGCCTTCATGCCTCCGTCAAAACGTAGCACAAAGAAATCCAAATCCAGGCGTATCCCCAAACCATATGCCACTGCTATCTGCTTGTAGAACTTATTCAATTCAAACTTACCACCGGGCTGTTCTTCATAATCCTTGAGCGTCCAGATATTGCCGGCGTCAACAAAGGCAGCCCCATGCAGTTTCCAGAAAAGTCTCGTACGGTATTCAATGCTGGCATCGAACTTGATGTCGCCCGATTGGTTCAGGAAATTGTTGTCTCCGGGGAACGAGCCAGGTCCTAAATCGCGTACAGACCAACCACGGACACTGTTGGCGCCGCCGGAAAAATACCGTTTCTCGAACGGTACGACCGAAGCATTCCCATACGGGATGGCGATGCCCGCACCAACGTGAAACGCCAATGAGTTGCGGTTGTCTATCACAATGTTCTTCGCAAAGTCCACGTCGGCCTTGATATATTGCGCAAACGGTATGCCCAGCAACGTGTATTCTCCGTTACCGTTCTTCTTCATCCGGGCTGCTTTGCCCAGCAGGTAAAGCAGATTTCCGGCAGACTCGAAGTTGAGACGCAGCGCATACGAATCGCCCAGCGTGGCATTGTTCGCCAGGGCGCGACCGGCGCTGTTGTAAGTATAGCTGTATCCTGTCCGCACAATCAGGCGGTCTTCGTAATTATACTTCAGGATATAATTCTGCTCCTTCTCCAGATACAGGTCTTCAAACCCGGGGTCTATCCACGGCATGTACAGGTAGTTGATGTCCAGCAAGTCGAGGCGATGCTGGGTGCGCTGGCGTTGCATACCCCAATTATAGCTCCACCCGGCTGATGCCACGATGCGGGTAAACTCTGGCCTCATCTGGTAGTTGTATTGCAGGCCGAACTCGGTGGTGGCGGAGATGCGCCTGGTAAAGTTGCTGGAAAGGAAAGGGAACAGGAAACGCGGGAAGTGGATGGACGTCTCCGCCCCCAGTTCGATATAGTTCTGGTTATACCCTGTGCCTTGCAGGCCCGAAACGGCCTCATAGGCTCCGCGCAACTTCAGCATGAAAGCCTCAGAGCCATGAAACAGGTTCCGATGGTTGTACGAGACGGATGCCCCGGCCCCCAGGTCGCCGGCCGAATTGGTTCCTTCTATCTCGAGAGAGATGGATTGCGGCTTGTTATTCGTAAGCATCACATAGGCATCGAGGCTGGCAGAGTCCTTCTGCGCGTTCTCTACGAAACGGATGTTGGTGTACTTCAGTGCCTGCAAACGTCCGAAGCGAGAATAGGTGCGCTGCACATCCCGGTCGTTATACAAATCGCCGGGCGCAAAATACAAGTTGTTTACCAGGACTTGCGGACGCAGATAAAGCCGGTCTTTAAAATAGATGGGATAACCGTGGTAGTGCAACGAGTCGTTCACCTGAATGCTGTTCTCCATCGACGACTCCAACACATTATAATCGGTTATGAAGGCCACCTTGTTCATGCGGTACTGCGGATGCGGCCCCAGCGTATCCGTGGGCTGGCGTCTGTAAAGGTTGAGGTGAAGGGTCAGGTCGACCAGATAGGTGTTGCGGACGGTATCGGCCGTATAATGGAGATAGTCTTTGTTGAACTTATAATAGCCATGCTCCAAGAGATGGGACGTGATGCGCTGGCGCTCGGCATCCAGCACATTCACATCGAAAAACATCCCTTCGCGCAGCAGCGTGTTGGCCGAATCGCGTCGCATCAGGGCGCGTATGTTCTCGTCCGGCACCTCGTACTGAAGGGAACGCACCTTGTAGGGTCTCCCCGTATGGACGCGGTAGGTCAGTTTCAGTTTCTTCTTCTTCACCTCCCGGAAAGGTTCTACCGTAGCACTCATATAGCCCATGTTACGGACAGCCTTGGTAATCTCTTCCGCAGTACGGTCCGTTTCTGCCTCGCTGTAGATCACGGGCGCATCCCCCATGCGGCGCAACATCCGGTTTATCCAACGCGTCGTGTCGCGCCCCGACCAGTTGTAAACATACAGCTGCGTCTTTATCAGGCTGAACCACTTGGAATTGGGCTTTTGACGGACATACATGGAAAGCTCGGACGAACGCACGCGGTCGTTATCCGTACGGATGCGCACGTCGTCCAGCAGATAGGCTCCATCGGGAACGTATTTGGTGGAAGAACAGGCTGCTAACACCAGCAGGAGAAACAGGGTGAGTGTGCTACGGATACCGCTTTTCATACCGTCTTTGGCCAAATTATGCTAAGATGCTACAAATATAGCCGTTATTTTCTTGTCTGGAAAATGAAAAGAGAAAAAAACGGACGGCGGACAAAGACTCTCTCACGGAGACATCCCAAGATTCCTGCAAACGCCTGCCTGTCAGCACTTAGTGGCATTATAGTTCCAGGTAGCTGGCGTTATAATGCCAGGTTGCTGGCGTTCCAATGCCAGGTTGCTGGCAATAGACTCCCCGGTCGGGGGAGATAAAAAAAGTGATGAGCCAGCTTCTGCCAACCCATCACTCTATCTTTAACTATGGTTTCTACTTGCTTTACTTATACTCCGCCCAAGACTTGATAGCCAGATCATCCACCGACATCGTGCAGAACGCGTTGATGAACGCACTGGCCAGGCGGGCGTTGGTAATCAGCGGGATGTTCAGGTCGATGGCGGCGCGGCGAATCTTGTAGCCATTGCTCAATTCCCCAGACGAGAGGTTCTTGGGGATGTTGACCACCATGTCTATCTCCTTGCGGTGGAGCATGTCGAGTGCCTGAGGTTGCCCCTCCTCGCTGGGCCAATAGACCAGGGTGTTCTCCACTCCGTTCTCGGTCAGGAAGCGGGAGGTACCGCCGGTGGCAAACAGATGATAACCTTTCTTCTGCAGTTGGCGGGCAGCCTGGAGCATCTCT
>CASENE010000105.1 GCA_949289265.1 uncultured Bacteroides sp. | reverse complement strand
GCACGGGAAGAGAGACTCGAACTCCCGACACTCGGTTTTGGAGACCGATGCTCTACCAACTGAGCTATTCCCGTGTGTTTTTGCGGGTGCAAAGGTAGTGTAAAGTTTTAAATCCGCAAATGTTTGCCGCGTTTTATTTTTCAGAGCATCTCCAAATCCTGATACATTTTCCGATAGACGGCGGCTTTCTGTTCCAAAGGCAAAGGATAAGCACGCGAAGAAGACGGCATGCGATAGAGTCGCAACAAACGTCCCTCGAACTCGAAAGGAGTGAAGTTGCCCACCTTGGGCTGAGCCACAGAAAACTGTGCGCACAGCGTATCTGATGCTTTCTGACCGGTCACAGCCACTGCCTGACATTGAGGCAGGAGATGCAGCAAAGCAGACACGTCGGTAGGCGTGACCACCTGTAGATACTTGTCGGAAGCATTGTCTTGCAAACGGCACACGCTCGAAGCTGTGTCATACAAGGCAATGCCCCGTTCTTGCAAAAAGGCTACAAGACGCTCCCGGCAGAAGGCCTTACGACCGGGGATGACGAAATGCTCTTTATCACCAAAGAACAGCAAACCCACCAGCCGCCACATGTCATTGTTCCAATTGGGGTAATAGAAATCCATTGACCAACGCTTACGTTGGGGCGGAAAACTGCCCAGCATCAGCAAACGGGCTTGAGGTGGCAGGAAAGGCTGCAAGGGATGTTGTTCTACTTCCACGGTTGCCTGTAGGTTTGTTTTCCGGATTACTTTTTCTTTTCTTCGGTATCCTTGTGTCGTGGTTCCTTCTTGGCCAGAATAATCACATTGTAGACGTATTCGGCCATCCACTGTTCGGAATACCCCAATCGCTCTTTATACTGGCGCACGGCCATAGCCGTCTTATGCACGTCGTCTTTCTTCCACACAGTCTTGGTGCAAACGTCGTGCATGGTCTTCTGGGTCATGGTGCGCAGTGCTCCCTTGAAGATGGAAGGAATGCGGAACTTCCACTGCATCAACGTACCCATCAGCATAATAAGGTCGTTGGAGAAGCCCTGATACATGAAGAGGTAGGATTGGATGTCGTTCTGTGTACGGCAATGTTTCTTTACCGACGCATCTATCTCACGGAAGAAATTCTCGCTAATTCCGTAGTCCTGCATCAGCATTTTGCGCGAAGCAGCCTTTTCGCCCAGCCCCAAGCGGCCGCCTTGCGTGGGGATTTTGAACAGACGCTTGAAATTGGCTACATCAGGGATGAAGCGAATGTTGGTGATGCCCAGGTTGACGGCTATCACGGACTGAAAGTAGACGCGGGTCAGGGAAATGAAGTCTTCCACGCCCTTGGCCGAAACGGCCTCTTTGTTCTTATTGAATAATCTGGCAATAATACCCATATATGTTATTAGTATAATATATAATGTATCCTTCTCTCGCAGTCCGCCGTGCGGCGTTCTGTCTTTCCTTTCCCGCAATATTGAGATATTGGGCAGGAATTTGCCTGCAAAAATAATTTATTTTTCGCAATCCCGCCGCATACGCTCCTATCTTTCTCTGTCAACTTCCTATCTTTTCAGCCGGAAATGGAACTTGTGTGCTTCAAAAACGGGCTCTACGATGTCATAGCGCACCAAACGTGCCATCAGATGTTCGGCTGCCCGGCGCGAGATGCGTGCCAAGCGGCAATAACGCGAAAGGGAAAGCAGGTCGTTCTCTTCGAGCAAACGCAGCAACAACTGTTCGCGTTCGGTAAACTGCATCAGTTCGCCCCGTGGATTCTCGCTCTGCTGCCACACACGCAGGTGGACAGGTGTGGCCAGAATGTTTTCATCGGCAATGCGCAGATAGGCCAGTCGACGACCATCCTCGCTCACAGCATAGACCGGTTTGCTGGGACTTTCGTTCACAGTGGCCACCAAGACCGTGCGTCCCTCGACCAAATAATTGCACATGCTGCATTCCAGCGGTGGCACACAATAGATGCGAGCCGCAGCCTCTATCATATATTGCTCTTCCGCCGAACGCACGCCAGCAATCCGTCCGTTGTCCTTCACGCCGATGAGTAGGCGTCCGCCCTGAGTGTTGGCAAAGGCAGAGAGGGTTTTGGCAATCTTGCGCGCGTCTGAAATTTCAAACTTGAAGTCCTGCTGCTGATGTTCACCCTCGGCAATCAGCGTATGAATATAATCAGTGTCTGTAAGCGGTTTCATGGCTGCAAAAGTAGGCAAAAATCGGGGAAATGCTTTTTTTCTCTAAAAAAATGCCCCTGCACTCAAAAAAAAGTTCCTTTTTCTGCGTTTATTTCAAGAAAGAATGTATTTTTGCGAAGCATTATAAATGAAGTAATACAAAAAGGATTATGAAAGAACTGATTGAAAAGGTTGCAGCACTGTATGCTGAGTTTGCAAAGGACGCTAACGCCCAATTGGAGAACGGAAACAAAGCCGCCGGCACCCGTGCCCGCAAGAGCTCGTTGGAAATCGAAAAGGCTATGAAAGAGTTCCGTAAGGTTTCGTTGGAAGCATCCAAGAAGTAAAAGCGACAGACACGTCGTCCTCCAAACCGGCGGTCCGTTTGCGTAACACATGAAGAAAGGCTACCTGAGAGGTGGTCTTTTTTTGTCTCCTCCTGTTTCACCACATCCCTCTTTGCGAACGATGAATGAAAAAGTGCTGGACAAACTGAAGATTCTGGCCGAGGCAGCCAAATATGATGTCTCATGCTCTTCGAGTGGTACCGTACGTTCCAACCGGCTAGGCATGGTAGGCAACACCGTGGGTGGATGGGGCATTTGCCACAGTTTCGCCGACGATGGACGTTGCATCTCACTGCTCAAAGTGATGCTGACCAATTGCTGTATCTACGATTGTGCCTATTGCGTCAACCGTCGCACTAACGACGTACCCCGTGCCACCCTGTCGGTAAACGAATTGGTGGAACTGACCATGGAGTTTTATCGTCGCAACTACATAGAAGGGCTTTTCCTGAGCAGTGGTGTGGTGCGCAACCCCGATTATACCATGGAGCGACTGGTGCGTGTGGCTAAGGACCTGCGTACCATACACCGTTTCAATGGCTACATCCACCTCAAGAGTATCCCCGGTGCCAGCCAGGAACTGGTGAACGAAGCTGGCCTTTATGCCGACCGTTTGAGTGTGAACATCGAAATACCTACTGAGGAGAACCTGAAACGTCTGGCTCCCGAGAAAGATCATCGGAGCGTATTTCTGCCCATGCGCTACATCCAACAAGGTGTACTGCAGAGCACCGAAGAGCGCCGCTACCTGCGTCATGCTCCACGTTTTGCCCCTGCCGGACAAAGTACGCAGATGATTGTGGGCGCTACTCCGGAAAGCGATCAGGATATTCTGAAACTCTCTTCCACCCTCTATCGCCAACTCTCCATGCGGCGCGTCTATTATTCCGGCTACATTTCCGTCAATACCTACGACACGCGTTTGCCGGCCCTGAAACAGCCCCCGCTGGTGAGGGAAAATCGCCTCTATCAAGCAGACTGGCTATTGCGTTTCTACCATTTCACTGTGGACGAAATTGTTGATGACGCGCACCCCAACCTCAGTCTGGACTTCGACCCCAAACTGGCTTGGGCCTTGCGTCATCCCGAAGTATTCCCTGTTGACATCAATATGGCGGACTATGAACTGCTGCTGCGCGTGCCAGGCATCGGTGTCAAGTCTGCCCGCCTCATTGTGGCTTCGCGACGCTT
This sequence comes from uncultured Bacteroides sp., assembly GCA_949289265.1. Classification (GTDB taxonomy): domain Bacteria; phylum Bacteroidota; class Bacteroidia; order Bacteroidales; family Bacteroidaceae; genus Bacteroides. The sequence goes on along the minus strand of CASENE010000105.1, from coordinate 16,315 downwards.
CGGTCGTCTAGGTTTCTATCAGTTGAAGCGAATAGGTGTCGTGATGAAAAAGGCGCGTTACTTTATCACCTGCCGCGAACTGCCCGATTTGACCATACACGAACTCACCCCTCAGGGTGTCGTCCGTCTCTTGGCTCCCAAGCCCAAGCAGAAAACAGACGAACGCCAGCTCAGCCTCGATTTTGCGGAATGAACACTTTCGTCATAGACAATACGTTGGAGGGCCTGCTGACTGCCGTCTTCGAGGCCTACGCCCGCCGCATCATGCCCGATGCTTTGATTCTTCGCGGTCTACCCTTACCACTGTTCTGTGGCGAGGTGTTGGATGTGGGCACTGACGAAGCCAAGGTACGGCGCGTGTGGCAGGGGTTGAGCCGTCGACTTTCTCCCTTGGCTCGGCAAGGTGTGGCGCGCTGCTGGCTGGCCGAGGAAGACGATACGCCTACAGTTATCTTTCGCTTCGTCTGCCGTGTTTTCGACTCCAACGTACGCATTGAGACTAATCAGGCCGACCCAGCCGTACGTGCTTTTACCCAAATGTGGAAACGGGTTGAGCACGAGCGCGAACGGCTGTTGCAATTCGTCCGCTTTCAAAAGGCTGCCGACGGCACCTACTTTGCTGCTATCGAACCGGAAAAGAATGCTCTTCCTCTCATCGTTCCTCACTTCCGCGACCGTTTTGCCGACCAACGCTGGCTCATTTGGGATGTCGGTCGTGCTTACGGTTTTTATTACAACGGTCTGGAGGTGAGTCGCGTCACTATACAGAATGCCGATTCTTTGCCCCATCTCGTCAGTGGACGCTTGGACGAGTCGTTGATGGACAAAGATGAACTCTTTTTCCAGTCGCTTTGGAAAACTTACTTTCATGCTATCTGCATCCGCCAACGGCTTAATCCCCGCAAGCAACGACAAGATATGCCTGTACGCTATTGGAAGTACCTCACCGAAAAGCAGTAAACATCCCTCCGCCTTGCCCTTTAATTGCCCTGCATAAGTCAAGGGCGCATTTCCGCAGGTAGCAGAGACAGCTCCTTTTTTTAAGATTAAGCATTTTCCCTAACCCCAAGTGGCAAATACGGATAAAATCAGAGATATTTGTCCATATAATAATAGAAAGTCGTATCTTTGCACCGCTTAGACACAAGAATACAGAATATAAAATCACATAGGATATGTTAGAGAAAATCGCACAACTTCTACAGGAAGTGGAAAATCTGCAAGCCTCGAACGCCGACGAGTTGGAGGCTCTCCGCATTAAATACCTCAGCAAAAAAGGCGCCATCAATGCCTTGATGGCCGACTTCCGCAACGTACCCGCCGAACACAAGAAAGAAGTAGGCATACGACTGAACGAACTGAAGGACAAAGCCCAGGAGAAGATAGCCTCTCTGAAGGAACAGTTTGCCACGCAGGACACAGGTTTGGAAGACCTGGATCTGACGCGTACCGCCTATCCCATCGGTTTGGGCACACGCCACCCGCTGAGCATTGTCAAGAACGAAATTATCGACATCTTTGCCCGTATGGGTTTCAATATTGCTGACGGCCCCGAGGTGGAGGACGACCTGCACGTATATACCAAACTGAATTTTGCTGCCGACCATCCCGCTCGCGACATGCAGGATACGTTCTTTGTACAACTGAACGGCGAGGACGTAACCAAAAACATTATCCTGCGTTCGCACACCAGCAGCGTACAGGTGCGCACCATGGAGCATACTCAGCCGCCCATCCGCGTTATCTGCCCGGGTCGCGTGTATCGCAACGAGGCCATCAGCTACCGCGCCCATTGTTTCTTCCATCAGGTGGAAGGATTGTATATAGATAAAGGCGTATCCTTTACAGACCTGAAGCAGGTGCTGCTGCTCTTCGCCCGTGAGATGTTTGGCAATGATACGAAGATTCGCCTGCGTCCTTCTTACTTCCCCTTCACCGAACCGAGTGCAGAAATGGATATCAGTTGCAATATCTGCGGCGGCAAGGGTTGCCCCTTCTGCAAACACACGGGCTGGGTGGAAATCCTGGGTTGCGGCATGGTAGATCCCAACGTGTTGGATGCCTGTGGCATTGACAGCAAGGTGTACAGCGGTTACGCTTTGGGCATGGGTATTGAGCGCATCACCAATCTGAAGTATCAGGTGAAAGACCTGCGCATGTTCTCCGAAAACGATACGCGTTTCCTTCGCGAATTTGAGGCAGCATATTGATTCAATTAAAAATTGAGAATTGAAAATTAGAAAATAAGTACGAACGAACTTGCCTCATGCAACCGTCCTTTCCCGTCTTTTAATTTTCAATTCTCAATTCTCGCTGTATGAAAGACAAGCTCGTCACCCCCAGTTACTGCTTCATCCTGGCAGCCAACTTCCTGCTTTATTTCGGATTCTGGCTGATGATGCCGGTGCTGCCCTTCTATCTGGCTGAAGAGTTCCAGGCAGACAAGACGACCATTGGCATTGTGCTTTCGTGTTACACCATCGCCGCCTTGTGCATCCGCCCCTTTTCCGGCTACTTGCTGGACACGTTTGCCCGCAAGCCGCTGTACCTGACGGCTTATTTCATCTTTACGGCCATCTTTGGAGGATACCTCGTGGCAGGCACGCTTACCTTGTTCATCCTCTTCCGCATTGTCCACGGCCTGTCGTTCGGCACGGTCACGGTGGGCGGCAATACCATTGTCATAGACATCATGCCTTCTTCCCGCCGTGGCGAGGGTTTGGGCTATTACGGTTTGGCCAACAACACGGCCATGTCCGTTGGGCCTATGGTAGGACTGTTCATGCACGATGCGGCAGTGGGGTATCCGGTCATCTTCTGTACGTCGATGGGTTCATGCCTGCTGGGCATGTTCTGTGCCTCGCTGGTGCGCACACCTTACAAACCATCTGTCAAACGCGATCCCCTCTCGTTGGACCGCTTCATCCTGCTAAAGGGACTTCCGGCAGGTCTCAGCCTGTTGTTGCTCTCCATTCCCTACGGCATGACCACCAACTACGTAGCCATGTATGCCCGCCAAATAGGCATGGATGTCTCTACGGGTTTCTTCTTTACCTTCATGGCGGTGGGCATGGCGGTATCGCGCCTCTTCTCGGGACGGCAAGTAGACCACGGAAAAATTACACAGGTCATCGGTGTAGGGCTTTATCTGGTCATCATCAGCTTCTTTCTGCTGGCCGGTTGTGTGTACATCATCCGGTGGGATGCTTCGGTGTGCAACGTGTTGTTCTTCGGCATCGCGCTGATGCTGGGTGTGGGCTTCGGCATCATGTTTCCGGCCTACAACACCCTTTTCGTCAACCTGGCTCCCAACAATCAGCGTGGCACTGCCACTTCTACCTACTTGACATCGTGGGATGTAGGCATTGGCATCGGCATGTTGGCCGGAGGCTACATAGCCGAAATCAGCAGCTTCGACCGGGCCTACTTGTTCGGCGCATGCCTCACCATTGTATCCACCTTCTATTTTCACCTGAAGGTATCGCCCCATTATCATAAGAACAAAATGCGATGAGAAAGAAAGAAAGATATGAAAAGATACTGGCCTGGTTCAGGGAGAACGTGCCTGTGGCCCAGACCGAGTTGCATTACAGCAATCCCTTTGAACTGCTGATAGCCGTCATACTCTCGGCTCAATGTACCGACAAGCGGGTCAACCTGATTACGCCTGCCCTCTATCAGGCTTTTCCCACTCCCGAAGCTTTGGCCGCCAGCACGCCAGAGGTGGTCTATGAATACATCAAAAGCGTATCCTATCCCAACAACAAGGCCAAACACCTGGTGGGTATGGCACGCATGCTGTTGTCGGACTTTGGCGGACAGGTGCCCGAGCGGATGGAAGACCTGCTGAAACTGCCCGGCGTGGGGCGCAAGACTGCCAACGTCATCCAGTCCGTCGCCTTCCACAAGGCTGCAATGGCTGTAGACACCCACGTGTTCCGTGTCAGTCATCGCTTGGGCCTGGTGACGGATAAATGCACCACGCCGTTCAGCGTGGAGAAGGAACTGGTGAAGAACATCCCTGAAGCCGATATTCCCATTGCCCACCACTGGCTCATCCTGCACGGCCGATACGTATGCCAGGCCCGTTCGCCCCAATGTGACACCTGCGGACTGCGCCTGCTGTGCAAATATTACGGGCAAAAATATAAAGTTCATGAAGAAGGCGGCACAGCTGCAAAGAAATAAGCCTTTTTTTTATTGAAAAAAAGAAATAAATACTAACTTTGCGGCAATGAAAAGAGAAGTATCAAAGTAACACTTTTAATCTAAAAATATTAAGGTTATGACAATTGATCAATTCAACTTTGCCGGTAAAAAGGCATTCGTCCGCGTAGACTTCAATGTGCCTCTGGACGAAAATTTCAACATCACGGATGACACTCGCATGCGTGCCGCTCTGCCCACGCTGAAGAAGATTCTGGCCGATGGCGGCAGCATCATCATCGGTTCTCACTTGGGCCGTCCGAAAGGCGTGACAGACAAGTTCTCCCTGAAGCACATTCTGAAGCACTTGAGCGAGTTGCTGGGTGTAGAAGTACAGTTTGCCAACGACTGCATGGGCGAAGAGGCTGCCGTTAAGGCTGCTGCTCTGAAGCCGGGCGAAGTATTGCTGCTGGAAAACCTCCGTTTCTATGCCGAAGAAGAGGGCAAACCCCGTGGCCTGGCCGATGACGCTACCGACGAAGAAAAGGCTGCTGCCAAGAAGGCTGTGAAGGAAAGCCAGAAAGAATTTACCAAGAAGCTGGCTTCGTATGCAGACTGCTACGTGAACGACGCCTTCGGTACCGCTCACCGCGCACATGCTTCTACGGCACTGATTGCACAATATTTCGACAAAGACCACAAGATGTTCGGCTACCTGATGGAGAAAGAGGTGAAAGCCGTGGACAAGGTCCTGAACGACATTCACCGTCCGTTCACTGCCATCATGGGTGGCTCGAAGGTTTCCTCCAAGATCGAAATCATCGAAAACCTGCTGAACAAGGTGGACAACCTGATTATTGCCGGCGGTATGACTTATACCTTTACTAAGGCTATGGGCGGCAAGATCGGTCTCTCCATTTGCGAGGACGACAAACTCGATCTGGCTCTCGACCTGATGAAGAAGGCTAAGGACAAAGGCGTAAACCTGGTATTGGCTGTAGACGCCAAGGTGGCAGACTCTTTCTCGAACGATGCCAACACGAAGTTCTGCGACGTGAACGATATTCCTGACGGTTGGGAAGGACTTGACATAGGTCCCAAGACCGAAGAACTCTTTGCCAACGTCATCAAGGGTTCCAAGACCATCTTGTGGAATGGCCCGACGGGTGTATTCGAGTTCGAAAACTTCACGCACGGCTCGCGCGCTGTGGCTGATGCTATCGTAGAGGCTACAAAGAACGGTGCTTTCTCGCTGGTGGGCGGCGGCGACTCGGTGGCTTGCATCAACAAGTTCGGCTTGGCCAAGGAAGTTTCTTACGTATCCACGGGCGGCGGCGCATTGCTCGAAGCTATCGAAGGAAAGGTTCTCCCGGGCATTGCAGCTATCAACGGATAAACATTGATAACATTTAACCCAAAGGCAATCTGGCGGCAACGTGCAGATTGCCTTTGTTTTTGCATACTTATCTCATGAAGAATAAACTAATCTCCTTTCTGTTGTTCCTGGCCGCAATAAGTCCGGCGTTTGCACAAGAAACCAAGAAAGACGAACAGAAGGCATCCACCCTGAACAAAGTGGTCAACACCTTGAGAGAAAGACTGACCGTCGAAGGTTACGCACAGCTGGCCTACAGCTACGACGACGCGGGCGAAGACAAGGCCAATACGTTTGAAATCAAACGAGCCATCGTGATTGTGCACGGTAAGATTACCGACCGCTGGAGTGCCCATTTCATGTATAACTTTGCCAATACCGGCAAGATTCTGGAGGCCTACACCGAATACAAGTTCCTGCCCGAACTGACAGTCCGTGTGGGACAGTTCAAAACGATGTTCACTTTCGAGAATCCGATGTCTCCCTGCAACGTGGAACTGATAAACGTCTACTCGCAAGCCACCAACTACCTGGCCGGTTACGACAGCAGTGACCCCCTGTATGGCTCGAATGCCGGACGCGACCTGGGACTGCTGATATACGGCGACCTCTTCGGCAATCTGTTCAACTACAAACTGGCCGTCATGAACGGGCAGGGCATCAACAAGAAAGACGGGAACAACCAGAAAGACATCGTGGGCTCCTTGATAGCCAATCCCACCCGGTGGCTGTCGGTGGGCGGCACGTTTGTCAAAGGCAAGGGATGCGCCGTGGGCACTTCGGCTGTCAACCCGACCATCGCCGTGGGCGACAACTACACACGCAACCGTTGGTCGGCAGGCGCCATGCTCAAATTCAAGCCCATCGACATCCGCACGGAGTTCCTGCACGGCAAGGACGGCAAGGTGCCGAGCAACGGTTACTACCTGACCCTGTCCGCACACCTCCTGCCACGCTTCGACTTCATTGCCTCCTACGATTACTTCAACCGCAATACGAAGACGGACGACCGCAACACCAACTACGTGGCCGGCGTGCAATGGTGGTTCTATCCCAAATGCCGCTTGCAGCTGCAATACACCCGCCGCGAGCCCAAACACGGCGAAGGCTCCAACCTCTTGCAAACCCAGGTGCAAGTACGCTTCTGAGGCACAGGCAAAGGCTGGCGCATCCCGTGGGGGAGCGACAATACTTCTTGCTAACTGACACTTATCCTTACAATACTTTTATTTTATGAACGACTCAGCCATCCGCGAACAATACGCCAGCATCGTCCGCTTCCTGTTGCAAAAGCGACTGAAAGAGGCGCAGGCGCAAGCCGAATCCCTGTTGGCCGCCAGCGACGACTGGAATCTGAAAAACCGTCTGGAGCAAAACAAGACCTCCTACCGATACATGCTGCAATACATGAGGCAGGGACTGGACGACCCGCAGCGGCAAACGCTCTACCGGCAATGGTGTGCGGAACTGTGGGAGATTGCCGACCAGGCACGGATAGCTGCCTTGGATAAAAGCTCGACCCGCTACTACCACGAACTGCGCCGCAGCCGCGCCTACATGACTTCCCCCGTCCCCACGCTGGAAGAGCGGATGCACACCCTGGAGAGCCTGGCAGACGACCTGGCGTTGGGACAGCTTCTGCCGGGACAGGAACAGCTTCCGGCAGACCTGCTGCGCCGGCACGAGGAGGCCTGCCGGCTGTTGTTTTCAAGCACGTGGACCAACACCTCGTGGAGCCGGGAGGACAAGCAACTGGCCGACTCCTGCCTGCGGTCGGGACAAATTCCCGTTGCCGACCTCTGCCTCTTCGTCAGCGCCGTGACCATGAGCCTGCTGGAATGCTTCGACCTGGGCAAGCTGATGTGGCTCTTGGAAGCATGCAGGCACGACGACGTGCATCCCGCCCAGCGGGCGGCCACGGGGCTTGCGCTGGCCTTGCTGAAATACGGCCAACGCCTTGTCTTCTACTACCCGCAGGTGGTGGAGGCCTTGCAGCTCAGTGACGAGCAATACGGACTGGGCGCTGAGCTGAACCGCATCTGCATCCAGCTGTTGCGGAGCCGCGACACGGATAAGATAGACCGCAAGATGCGCGAAGAGATTATCCCGGAGATGATGAAAAACGTCGGCTACCTGCGGCAAATGAAATTCGGGGGGGACGAGTCCGACGAGAACGACCTCAATCCGGACTGGGCCGAAGCCATCGAAAAGGCCGGGCTGGGTGACAAGATAAGGGAAATGAACGAGCTTCAGATGGCCGGCTCGGACGTCTACATGAGCACCTTCTCCATGCTCAAAGGCTTCCCCTTCTTCAACGAGATGCCCAACTGGTTCCTTCCTTTCGACCGGCAGCACACAGGCGTCCGGGAGGCCCTGAAAGCCTTGCCCGAATCCGACCGCACCCTGCGTTTCATCCTGGAGGCCGGTTTCTTCTGCGACAGCGACAAATATTCGCTGGCCTTCACCCTGTCGCAACTGCCGGCGGGACAAAGAAACCTGATGCTCCGCCAGATTACCGCCCAAGGCATGGACGAAATGGCCGACGACCAGCATCTGGACAGCATCAAGCGTTACGCCGTCCGCCCGGAGGTGGTGAGCAACCAGTACATCCACGACCTCTACCGCTTTTTCAAGCTGTTCCGACGCAAGCAGGACTTCGACGACCCTTTCCTCGACGACCTGAACCCGTATCGCAACCCGGCGTTGCGCATGCTCATGGACAAGGCCGAACACATCAAGGCGGTGGCCGACTACGACTTTCAGAACGGACACCTGCCCGAAGCCCGCGAGCTGTACGCCGCCCTCATCCAGCGGGAAAGTTCGTCCGACACCTTCTTGCGCATCGGGTTCTGCCTGCAAAAGGAGAAGCGTTATGCCGAGGCCATCGACGCCTACCGCAAGGCCGACGCCCTGAAGCCCGACCACGTGTGGACGATACGGCGACTGGCCACCTGCTACCGGCTGACCAAAGACTATGAAAAGGCGCTGGAATATTACCGACGGGCCGAATCCATCCAGCCGGAAAACCACAACGTGCTCTTCCACGCCGGCACCTGCCTGGCAGAGTTGAAGCGATACGACGAAGCCCTGCAATACTTCTTCCGTCTCAACCTCATGGACGACAACGACCCCAAGACATGGCGGGCCATCGGCTGGTGCTCTTTGTTGAGCGGACGCTGGGGACAAGCTGCCAAATACTACGCCCGCATCCCCCAGGACAGCCGCACGGCCGACGACTGGCTCAACGCCGGACACGTGGCCTGGGTGTCCGGCGACCTGCCGACCGCCGCCGCGCACTACCGGCAATCGGCCCTGAAATACCCGGACCATGCCGCCTTCCGCGAAGCCTTCGGCAAAGATGCCGACACCCTAGTGGACTTGGGCATCCAGCCGGAAGACATCCCGTTGATGGAAGACCTGGCCCTGAGCGCCGACTGACCGGCGGCAGACACGGATTGCAGAGCGGGTGCAGGGCAAAAACGCTCCCGTCCCCGCGGAAAAAACCGCGGCCTGCGGCGGAAAAGTTGTCAATCTACGGCAAAAACTATAAATCCAGGCTGGATTTACATAAATCTAAGCTGGATTTACATAAATTTAGGCTGAATTTACATAAATCCAGCCTAAATTTATAACTTTCCTAAGACAAAGGGAACTTTTTCCCAGGGATGCCCTGCTTTTCCGGACGGGGCAGGGGAGGGCATCCGTTGCGGCTCTCGGCCGGGCCCTTGCCGGACGCGGGCGGGCAGGACGGTTTATTCCATGCGTTTCAGTTCCTGATACAGGCGTTGCACGGGCAATCCCATCACGTTGAAATAGCTGCCCTCGATGTGCTCCACGCCGATGTAGCCAATCCACTCCTGCACCCCGTAGGCGCCGGCCTTGTCCAGGGGGTGGAAGCGGTTTACGTAGTAGGCCGTCTCTTCTTCGGTCAGCGGCGCGAAGCGCACGCGGGTGCCCGTGGAGAAACTGCGTTGCCCCCGGCACGTGGTGAGGCAGACGCCGGTGAACACCTCGTGCGTTTTCCCCGACAGGTCGCGCAGCATGCGCAGGGCCTCCGCGTCGTTGCGGGGCTTGCCCAGCACCTTCCCCTCCAGCCAGACCACCGTGTCGGCCGTAATCATCAGTTCGTCGTCGGCCAGCATGGGGCGATAGGCCTCGGCCTTCCTGCGGGCGATGTACAGGGGAATGTCGGCCCCTTGCAGCGTGTCGGGATACGACTCGTCCACGCCGGACAGCGTGCGCACCTCGTAGGCCAGGCCCAGTCCGGCCAGCAGTTCCTTGCGCCGGGGCGAGTTGGACGCCAGGATGATGCGGTATTTCTTCAGATTGTCAAGCATAAAAATGGTTTCTATGGATTTCTTGTAAAAAGACGATTCACCAGCCAAAGGCCTCCGCGTCGGCCAGCCAAAGGCCCTGCGCCCGCAACACCTGCTCCAGCACGTCGCGTCCGCAGCCCTGGCCGCCGGCGGCGTGCGAGATGTAGCGGGCCGCCGCCTTCACGTCGGGCACGGCGTCGCGCGGGCAGCAAGGCAGGCCGCAAAGGCGCATCACCGGCAAGTCCGGGATGTCGTCGCCCATGTAGGCCACCTCTTCGTCCTTCAGGCCATGCCGGCGGCAGAAGTCCCGATAGTCGTTCTCCTTGACTGCCGAACACAGGTAGACGTCTTCAGCCGGCAGGCCCAGGGACAGGAAACGCCGGCGCACCGCCTCCGTGCGTCCCCCGGTGATGATGCCCACCAGCAGGCCTTGCCTCACAGCCAGCTGCATGGCAAATCCGTCTTTGACGTTGGCCGTCCGCAACGGCTCGCCTTCCGAACTTACGGGAATCACGGTGGAACTGAGCACGCCGTCCACGTCGAACAGCAGCGCCTTTATCTTGGTCAAGTCATAATTAATGGTGCTCATACGGTCTTGCTTATCTATACATATATTCTTTCTGCGTTTGTGTCGCCAGGCGCGGCGCAGGCGGCGGCCTATCCCTGGCGGTTCTGCTGGCGGGCGATGCCCGCGCTCATCCGGCGGTAGAGTTCCTGCAACGCTGGGTCGTCGGCCAGCAAGTCCAGGTGCCGCTCCATCACCGTGCGGTCGCCCCGGGCAGCCGGCCCCGTCTGCGCTTCGTGCGGGGCAAGCACATGCACCTTGCGGGCGGTTTCGTCGATGAGCGGCAACAGGGCGTTGAAGGGCAGTCCGTGCCGGGCCAGCAAATCGGAGGCCAGCGCGTAGAGATGGTTGGTGAAGTTGCAGGCCAGCACGGCGGCCAGGTGCAGGTAGCGGCGTTGTTCCGACGAAGCCTCGTACACCTGTCCGGACACGGCCGAAGCCACGGCCCGGATAAAGGCAGCTACCTCCGCGTCGCTGCCCTCCACAAACACCGGGATGCGGGAAAAGTCCACCTCCTGCCGTTTGCTGAAGGTCTGCATCGGATAGAAGACTCCGTGGCGCGGGGCGTATCCGGCCCAGATGTCGATGGGCAGGCTGCCTGCCGTGTGTATCCACACCCCTGCCTCGCGTCCGGCCACCAGCTGGGGAACCAGCGTCGGGAGGGCCTCGTCCGTCAGAGCGGCCACGTAAAGCCGCGCGTAGGGCGCCAGGTCGGCCACGCGGGTGGTCCAGTCGGCCTCCACCTCTTGCGCCAAAGTCTTGGCTGCCTCTTCTGTCCGGCTGTACACCTGCAGGATGCGGAAGCCCTTGCGATAGAAAGCGCGGGCCAGGTGGGTGGCCAGGTTGCCGGCGCCCACCATCACGATGGAAGTATCTTCAATGCTGCGTTTCATAAAGCGGAAGGGACTAACGGGTGGATAAGAAGTAAAGCAGGCAGCCCGCCACCAGCAGGGCCACCGGCAGCAAATAGGCCGACATGGTACCCAGCAGCGCCGCGATGAGGCCGAAGTTGAGGATGAGCCACAGCGCCAGCAGCACCAGTCCCACGGACTTGTCGTGCTTCAGCAGGAGAAAAACGATGGCGGTGTAGAGCAGGAAGTTGTCCTTGTTCATCACCCACGCCAGCCCCAGGCGGCCAAAGCCCACGACGCGGTCTATCAGATAGAGGACGCCGAAGACGATAAGGGCCACGGCCGCCGCCCGGTATGTATCGCTGTTGTTATGTGCCTTAGCCATGTCAGCCTTGTCCTCCTTCCTCTTCCTGCTGATAGCGGTTCAGGTGAATCTTCTCCCATTGCAGGTGCTCCTCGTTGAAGGGCTTGCGCTCCATGCCTTTGTGTCCCACGGCAATGATGCAGACCGTCTGCAGCTGCAAGGGGAGGTTCAGCACGTGATGCACGTAGTCGTCCGAAGGGATGCCCGTAGGCGTGAGCCGTTCGCGCACCTGCACCCAGCAACTGCCCAGCCCCAAGTCTTCGGCTTGCAGTTGCACGTAGATGGCGGCGACGGAGGCATCCTCTATCCACACGTCGCTGGCCAGCGGGTCGGCCGTTACGACCACCGCCAGCGCGGCCTCGGCAAGGAACTGCGCGCCCTGCTCCTTGCAGAGCGAGAGTTGCCTGAGGGTCTCTTTGTCATCCACCACGACGAACTGCCAGGGCGTGCTGCGCTTGGACGAAGGAGCCATGAGCGCTGCTTTCATCAGCATGACCACCTCGTCCTGGGTCAGTTCTTCGGAAGTAAAGCGCCGCATGCTGCGGCGCGTACGTATCAAGTCGCTGAAACTTTCCATTGTTATCTGTATCTCTATAGGTTCGGGTTGTAATATTCGCGGACAAAGATAGGGAAGAATAAGCAGAGGGACAAAATTAAACGGGAATTTATCTTAGAGGTATTGGCTGGAGTAATAAGGAGTTAGAGTGGGTGGGAGGCCCATAGCCCTTGGGCTGATTACGCTAAAGGTATTGTCCCATAACTCTTTGTGCGAAGCGGTAACTCTTCCTGGCTCTTTTTAATTTCTGCGGTCGGAAGTCACAGGAAACGACCGGCGTTCCACTCCTTTGGCCAATCCCGTTTGCACCAGGCCGCGTATGGCCAGATAAGTCACGAAGGCCAGCCACAGGGCATGGTTGTCGCAGGCGTGGCGCAAGCCGTAATACAGGAGGAAGAAACTCAAGGCGGCCAGGCTCATGGCTATCAGCATGCCCCGCGTAGCCGTAGCTCCGATGAATACGCCGTCCCAGATGAAGGCGGCCATGCCGGCCAGGGGGATGGCCAAGGCCCAATAGAAGTAGGCGCCCGAAGCCTCGATGACCTCCGGTTCGTCCGTCAGCAGAGCCAGGAAGGCATTGCCTCCTGCCGCATAGGCCGTCGTGAAAAGCAGGGCCATGCCAGTGCCCCAAGCGAAGAGCCGTTTCACTGCCTGCCTGAAAGCGCCGAGGTTTTGCGCGCCGATGTATCGTCCGCTCAAGGCCTCGCCGGCAAAGGCAAAGCCGTCCATGATGTACGAGAACAGGGTGAACAGTTGCATCAGCAGCGTGTTCACCGCCAGGATAATCTCGCCTTGCCCGGCTCCTGCCGAAGTGAAAAACAAGGTTACAGCCACCAGGCAGAGCGTGCGCAGAAAGATATCCCGGTTCACCAGGAAGAAGCGCATCAGGGCCTCGCGTTGCCAGAGGCCTTGCAGCCGGTACTTCCGCAACCGCCCGTAATGGCGTAGCCAAAGCAGAAGTCCCATCAGGAACCCGGCCCATTGTGCTATCAACGTTCCCAGGGCCACGCCCTCCACTTTCATCCCTCCGAAGTACACGAAAGACAAGCTGGCCACGATGTTGACCACGTTTTGGGTAATGGCCACGGCCATGGGGATGCGCGAGTTTTGCATGCCGATATACCAGCCCGTCAGTCCGTATAGCCCCAGCATGGCTGGTGCGCCCCAAATGCAGATGTGGAAGTAGGTCAGGGCCAGTTCCTTGATTTCGTCTGTCGGTTGGATAAACAGGAATGCAGCCCGGGCAATGGGCGTTTGCAGTCCCAGCAGGAGGAGGGCAATCAGCAGTCCCAGTCCCACGGAGCGCGCCAGCAGGCGCATGGCTTCGGCAAAGTCATGCCGTCCGTAGGCCTGCGAGGTCATGCCGCTCGTCCCCATGCGCAGGAAGGCGAACACCCAGTAGATGATGTTGAACAGCAATCCTCCCACGGCAATGGCCCCGATGTAGGCCGGGCTTCCCAGATGGCCCACGATGGTCAGATCCACCAGTCCCAGCAAGGGCACGGTGATGTTCGACACGATGGAGGGGATGGCTATGTGCAGAATCTGTCGGTCGATGGCTTTCATACTTTGGATATACCGATGATGATATTACAAGACATACTGTACTTCCTTGAACAAGTATCCCCGTTCTTTTCCTTCTTCGTCTTGCAGCACAAAGCGTCCGTCTGCTTCCACCCGGAGCAAGCGTGCCGTGAATGTGCCGTGCGTATCCTCATACCGGTGCCATCCCTCGCGGCGGAACAATGCTTGGGCATAGCGTGTCTGGATGTTGGCGGCTATTCTGTCGGCTTCGGTGCCTTGCAGCCCTTGGTAATAGGCCTGCAGGCGCCGCAACAGGCCGTTCAGTATCTGCTGACGGTCATGGTCGCATCCGGTGATTTGTTTCAATGAGACCGGGTTGGGCGCATCGCTTCGGAATATCTCTTGGTTAATGTTCAGCCCAATGCCGATGATGCAGCGCGCTATGCCGTTACTCGCCAGTTCGTTTTCAATCAGCAGTCCGCAGATTTTCTTCTCTTGCCAATAGATGTCGTTGGGCCATTTGATGCTGATGTCTGTCGCCCATTCTTCCAACTCTTCTTTCACGGCGAGGGCAGCTATCTGTGACAGCAGAAACTGTCGGCGGGCCTCCAAAAACACAGGATAGAGCACCAGACTAAACATCAGGTTCTTGCCTCGTTCTGATTCCCAGCGGTTGCCCCGTTGTCCTTTTCCTGCCGTCTGATAGTCGGCGCACACCGTGGTATATTCGTCCACCTTCTCCGTATCGCATTTTTGCGTCAGGTAGCGGTTGGTCGAGTCTGTCTCTTTCAACTGAATGAGTGGGAAGGGTGTATAAGTCATATTCATTGCATTATGTTTGGTTTATAAGTTGACAAGTTAATAAGTTGACGAGTTGACAAGTTGACAAGGTCTTGTCAGAACAGGATTACCAGCCCTTGTAGTCTTGTTAACTTGTCCCTCGTCAACTAACTTGTCCCCTTGTTTACTAAGTCTAAAATATCGGCGAATCGAACGCATCCTCTATGTGCTGAATCTCAAAGTTTCCTTCTTTGCCTACCACGGTAACGATGTCAAAGCGCACCGCCCCGTCAAAGTCGTGCAGTTTGATGTAGGTATCTGCTGCCATTACGATGTGGCGTATCTTTTTCCAATCCACCGCTTCATAAGGTTCTCGATATTCCGTGTTCCTCCTTGTCTTTACCTCTACGAAGACCAGCACATCGTCTTTCGTGGCAATGATGTCCAGTTCCAGGTGGTTCATGCGCCAGTTTCGGTCGCAAATGATATAACCTTTCTTTTGCAAATAAGCCGCCGCTGCATCTTCGCCGGCTTTTCCTAAGAGATTGGGGGCTGCCATATCTTTGTCTTTCTTGCTGAGTAATGAATTCTGTTTAGTCCATGATGAATGGGCGTGGGGCGTTGTAAGAGATTGCGTGGAGGCTTCCTCCTGTGGCAAAGGTAATTTTTTATCCTCAAACTCTAGCCTGTCATCCCAGAAATTTTCTCCCCTTATTCGTTCAAGTTCATCTTGAAAGCGTTCCCATGCCATTAAATCCTCGTGCCAGCTCTTAAACTCTTCCAATTTGTCATCTAAGTCTTCCATAAGCTCTTATTCTATAATTTGCCAATACCCTTGTTCCCTGCCTCCCATGCACTTCAGCATCCAGATTGCTTTTTGTGGTCATACCTATCTTTACTAAGCCGGGCATGGCGGGTTTGTTAGAATCCTGTTTTGTTAAATACCAAGTTTAGATCATTGGCATATATCTTTATGATATTCAAATAATACGTTCATGACATCTACCAGTCGAAATATGCTAAGCACTATTTCAAATAGCGGTTAAGAATTTCATTTTTCCTTTCAATATAATTATCAATCACAGCCTGCGCTTTATCCATTTCCGCCTCATAACCATCTATTTGAGCAACTATTGCATCTTGTTGTTCTAACGAAGGCACCGGTATTTCATATTGTTTCAATAATCCGGCGCTGATGTTGGCTTGGTTTATTGATTTTGACATCACCGAAAAACCATGTTCCCGGATTGGTTTGCTGTTGAGTATATATGTGAGGAATTTAGGATTAAGCATCTCTTTTTTGTAATTTACTCGAATCAGATAACCGGCAAATATGGCAGGTCTATCACCTGTATATATGGCAGACTTACCTACATGAACAGGGCTATTGGTTCGATTGAACAAAACATCATTTTTGTGTAACATGTATTGTGCAATATCATCTGGATTGTTAGAATACACAACATCATCCCAAACAATCTTTCCATTCTGTATGTTCCCCATTCGCACTACAGCAACCTGACCTGTTGGTGAAGATTTGGAAGAAGTACCATATTCAAAAGACGAGCATAATGTTTCTAACTTTTTATGTGCATACAGGTTAAATGTTGGCATGATTATACCATCAATCTTTTGGTTCAAGATGTCAATTTGTGATATGGCAATGTCGTATTCTTCGTCTATTTGATTACATTCTTTTACCCGTTGGCGGAATTAAATCAGCGCATATTTAACTTTGCCAATGGGTTTGTTATTTTTATAGTTAATGTATTGTAGGATTGTAAGTGCGCTAATCTTCCCTATAATTCGGGTAAACAATCCGTCAGTATCTTTCGCAT
>CASENE010000104.1 GCA_949289265.1 uncultured Bacteroides sp. | reverse complement strand
TTTCTCGAAGTTCACCACGTCGAAATTGTCTATCAGCACATCCGGGAGGATGGCTCTGAGGAGGTCGTCTGCTTTCATGCCGCAAAGCTACTCAATATTCTTGAGAATTTCTACCGCCAACCGGGATTATCCGCTGATCCGGAATTATCAAGAAAGGTATCCTGGGAGGTTTCTCGGGAAAAGTGGGAACCGTGGTAGGAAGCACGTGGAACTCCATCAGCTACATGCGTTCGCTGGCGAACAGTTATGCGGATGCCAACACGGAAAAACAGCAGTGCCAAAGAAAGCGGTTTGCTGCCGCCATGGATTTCCTGAAAACGGTGACGCCGTACTTGCGCATCGGCTACAGGAACTGCGGAGCGGGCCAGTCGACTTTCAGCGCGGCTATGTCGGAGGTGCTGAAAAATGCCGTGGAGGGCTGCGAGGCCGGCGCGACCGTAAACTTCCAGAAAGCATTGTTGAGCAAGGGGCCGCTGACCAAGGCAGCGGACGCCGACGTGACGGTGGAAGGCGGAAAGGCGACTTTCAGCTGGACAGACAACAGCGGCGTGGGAAGTGCAAAGGCTGATGACGTGGCGATGGTGCTGGCGTATGACAAGGACAAAGGCGAGGCAGTGTATGACACACAGGCGGGCACACGGGCTGACGGCACGGCCGAACTGACTTTGCCGACGGCATGGGCCGAAGATGCGCTGGCTGTCTACCTGAGTTTTTGCAGCGCGGACGGTCGGGAAGTGTCGAACAGCACGTGCCTGCAAAATGAAGCCAGCACCCAACAACCCGGTGGCGGTACCGGAACGGGAGGCGGCAGTGGCGAAACGCCATTGGGATAAGCAGTGAACCTGCATGAAGAAGCGGGAGAGCGGAATGCCGGGAAAGGGCAGGAGGCTCTCCCGCTTTTTCTGACGTGCATGCTCCTGCGCTTCCAGGAGTCAGAAAGAGTCAAAAGAAGTTAGAAGGAGTTTTCGCTTCGCTCCAGAAGTCAGAAGCCAATGCCTTTATGTATATCGCCGGGGCAGCTATTGGTTCATCATTTCTTCTAACTTCCTGTAACTCACTGTCACTTCTAAAGATAGTATCAATTAATTTTGCGCATCTACTTATAAGGCAAAGGTATCAAATCTATATGATATAAACTAATTATGAACATCTACTTATATGGCAGATACATCGGGAAGGCGAAGTGTCTAATTATTGGACACTGCTGTCTAATTATTAGACACACTCTTTGGGGGCTGTATCCTCTTGTTTGTTGTATATCTGATAGATAGCTGTTTTGGCACGTTTTTAGCATAGGAATAAGCAGGAAATCTATCAAAAACTAATAAACATGAAGAACATCGGTCTTATCATCGCATTTTGCGGACTGGCACTGCAGGCAGTCGCTCAAAACAAGGTGGCCGGAAGAGTGGTTTCGGCAGACAACGAGGAAATGATTTTCCGCATCGAGATGAGGTATGCACACGACTCGCTGAAGAACATCACGGGCAGTTTTTATGAACCGGACTTTGAGTTTGCCGTAGACTCGACGGGGGAGGCTGTATTGAACTTCTCGGCCGACGGATACGAGCCGGCAGTGGTGCGAAAAACCTTGCAACCGGGACGCAACGACGTGGGCGAGGTGACGCTCTACCGGCGGAACTTCCAGTTGCAGGAGGTTGTGGTGCGGGCCAAAAAGAACGAGATAGTGAAGGATGGGCCCAACTATACCATCCGCAATGTGCAGGGCACGCACATCGGGGATGCAGGCAACCTGAAGAACATGCTGAAATGGACGCCGGGAGTGATGGTGGACGGTATGGGCAACATCCGGGTGGCAGGAGCCGGAAGCCCGCTTGTCTACATCAACGAAAGGCAGGTGAAAGACCAGTCGGAACTGGAAGTGCTGTCGTCGACCGACGTGAACAGCATAGAGATTATCCGCGAACCGGACGCGCGCTACAAGAACGGGACGCAGGCGGTGGTAATCATCCACCTGAAGAAACAACTGAAAGATTTTCTGGGGGCCAGCGTGACAAACTCGTTCACGCTGCGAAGACGATATGCAGAGAATCCGCGCATCAACCTGACGGGCAAAAGCGGCATCGTGTCGGGCAACTTGTCGTTCAGCTACAACCGGGTGGAGAACCGCTCGTATGACGCTTACGAGACAGTCATCCGGCATAGCGAAAACGATGTGTTCCGCAACAGTTCGGACGGCGGTTTCGGGGCGGAATCAAACCGGTACACCGTGTTCGGCGGCCTGAACTTTACGTTCTCGCCCAAGCATACGCTGGGGGTGCAATATTCGGGCAACTTCAGGAATGCGGATACTTACACCAGCCACGACCTGCTGCTGGACAACAACGGACGGCAGACCCGCAAGAAAGAAGCATCGGACGGAACAGAAGAGGAAAAGTCGCACAGCGTGTCGGCCAGTTATGTATGGAACCGCAACGAACATTCAGCACTGACACTGATTGCAGACTACGCCACCCGGCACAATGAGACTGCGAAAGAAGTGGAAGAGAGGAATCTGACGACTGCACAGACGTATCTGACGCCTACGCTGAACTACAGCGACTATGACATTTATACCTTCAACGGAGATTATTCTTTCCGGCTGGCCGGCAAGGATGCGGAAAGGATAGGCGTGGAAGCGGGCTATACCCAAAATCATTCGGGCACGCGCATCGACGAGGGCCTTCAACACCTGAACCGACAAAACAAATGGCTGGCGGCTTACTGGACGTATCAACAGACCTGGGGCAAGGTGGGGTTGACGCTGGGACTGCGCTATGAGTATGACTACACGCGCACGAAAGCGACCGAAGGCGGCGAACTGACCACCTTGCGAAAGACGTATTCGGACTTCTTCCCCAATGCACGTATCAGCTATACGCCCAACGACCGGGCTAACTACAGCCTCAGCTACCGCCGCACCATCGGCCGGCCGTCGTTCAGCCAGTTGAGCCCGATAGTGAACTATGAAGACTCGCTGCACTACTGGACAGGCAACCCGTTGCTGGAACCTACGTTTACCAATACGTTCTCGTTCACGGCCAACTGGGCGGCACTGACCTTACGGGCGAATTATTATTACCGAAAAAATCCCATCGTGTCTGTCTACGGGCATGGGGAAGAGAATCCCAACATCCTGGTGGAACGACCGGAAAACATCGACCATTCGCAGGAGTGGGACGTAGGGCTGGAATATGCGCTGTCGCACAAGACGCTGTATCTGTCGGCCTTCGGATACTTCACGGGAGCATACATCAAATACCCGTACTTAGGGAAGATAACCTCTTACCAAAACTACCATACCTCGCTGGGCATCTACGTCAGCTATGGATTCTGCAAGCATTTCGAAGTGTATGCCAACACCTACTATACCGCCCTGGCGGGACGGCACGCAGAAAATCGGGTATTCGCTGAACACGAACGTGGGCATATCCGGAAAGTTCTGCAAGGACAAGTTGTATGTGGCTGTGGAGGGACAGGATTTGTTTGCCAAAGGAGTGACCCCCTGGTGGGAAAACAATTACGGGGACACAAGCTATTGGCGACGGAACCGGTATGACACCCGAGGCGCGAACCTGACGGTACGCTATACGTTCAATGCGGTGAAGACGAACTTCAAGAGCCGGAGCGGCAACCAGAAACTGCTGCGACGGGCGGACTGAAATCGCCCCGCAGGCGAAGGCCCGGTTTTGAAGGATATCCTCCCGCCCGCCCCTCAGTGGCCGGCACAAGACAGGGTGAGCACGCTCACCGTCAGGCCCTCCACCTCGCACAGGGCGTCGGCACAGGCCGTGACCGTGGAGCCGGTGGTGAACACGTCGTCTATAATCAAGACATGCTTCCCCGCCAACGGCCCGGGAGAGCGCAAGGAGAAGATGCCCGCCACATTCTCCTGCCGCTGGAGCACATGCTTGCGGGTCTGAGATTCGGTGTCCTTGTCGCGCCTCAGCAGGGACGTATCCAGCGGAATGCCCGTCACCGCCGAAATGCCGCGCGCGATACACTCGCTCTGGTTATAGCCCCTGCGCCGCTGTTTATTGGGATGAAGCGGGACGGGCAACAGCAGGTCTATCCCCCGGAAGAAATCGGTGGCCGAGAGCTCGGCAGCCATTTTCCGCCCGACAGCTTCGCACAAGTCCTTCCGTCCGCCATACTTCAGGAGATGGACCAGGTGGGCGTAGCCGTCCTTGCGGTGGTAAAAGAAGTAGGCGGAGGCTCGCCCCAACGGCATCTTCCCCCAAAGGGAACGCTCCAGGGGATTGTCCGGCCAGAGGTGATAGTTCGTGCGGGGCATGTCCATGTCGCAACGGAGGCAGAGGATTTCTTCCCCGTCGTCCAGGCTGCGGCCGCACACGGCGCAACACCGGGGCACCAGCAGGCGGAAGAACGACACCCACCAACGCCTGCAACACGTCCACATCTTGCTTCCCTTCTCCATAATCTATCCCATCAGTTGCCCACGGCCGTCGCCTCCCGCGGGGGAAGGACGGCCATGCGGGTGCTAAGATACGACAATTCGGGCAAAAGACACGCCCCGTCCTGCCTAAAAAAGCCGCCCGACCGGGCATTATAATCCCAGCGACCGGGGACTATTATGCCAGCGACCGGGGACTACTACGCCAGGAAGCGGGGACTATAATGCCAGCAAACGGGGGTTGGAATGCCGGAAAACGGACGCCGGGACGCCCGCCCGAAGCAGCCCAAGGCCAGGAGGCGATTGTTAAAAATTTGCCCGTCCACCCAAAAATCCTTAACTTTGTAGCCCCGGAGAGGTGGATTCCGGCGTATGCGAACGCGCGCTCCTCGCGGGGAAACAGGATAATGACAAGGATATGGCTAAGAAACACACCCAACGAACCCGATGGATCGGCCTGCTGATGCTGTGCTTCCCCCTCATGGCACAGGCGCAGGCAGACTCGCTGGAGCTCAGCGTAGAACAACTCTTCGAATGGGGCATGGAACACAGCTTGCAGCTGGAGGCCGACCGATTGCAGGAGCGCATGGCCGGCGAACGCGCGCAGACCGCCCGCAAGAACCTGTTGCCCGACATCGAAGTGGGACTGCGCGGCGCCGTGGTGGGACAACCCGTGGTCTGGCAGCGGGGGCTGTCCGACCCCATCCGCCCCGAGACGCCGGACTGGTCGCAGAACTATGCCATCGACTTCACCCAACCACTCTACGAAGGCGGACGGCTGAAATACGCCATCCGGCAGGCCGACCTGCAAAAGCACGTCGCCGGGCTGCAAAGCGCCACCGACCGCGCCGACCTCAAGCTGTCGCTGCTGCAGCAATACCTCAACCTCTTCAGCCTCTACAAGCAGCACCTGGTGCTAAAGCGCAACATCGACGAGTCCGAACGCCGCCTGGTGGACATCCGGCGCATGAAGCGCGAGGGACTCATCACCAACAACGACGTGCTGCGCAGCGAGATGCAGCTGACGGACAACCGCCTGTCGCTGCGCCAGACGGAAAACGACATCAGTCTCGTGTCCCGCCAGCTGGACATCCTGCTGGGGCTGGACGAAGAACTGCTGCTCTGTCCGGACACCACGCTGCTGCAACGCGTCCTCACCCCCGAACCGTGCGACGACTACATCCGCCAGGCCTATGCCGCCGACCCCGCCATGCTGCTGCTGAAGAAGCAGACCGAGCTGGCGCAGAACGACGTCCGCCTGGTGCGTGCCGACAACCGCCCGCGCCTGTCGCTCTATGCCTCGAACACGCTGGCACGCCCCGTCTCGCGCACCATGGACGACCTCTACAACAATACGTGGAACCTGGGCCTGTCGCTCTCCTACTCGCTCTCGTCGCTCTACCGCAACAAGCACCGCCTCAACGAAGCCCGCCAGGCCGTGGAACTGCGCCGCAACGCCGAAGAGCTGAAACGGCAGGAAATACGCATGACCGTCAACAACGCCTACCTGCGCCACCAGGAAGCCGTGGAACGGGTGGACGCCCTGAAGCTGTCCGTAAAGCAGGCCGAAGAGAACTACCGCATCATGCGCAACCGCTACCTCAACCAGCTGGCCATCCTGACCGACCTGCTAGATGCCGACAACCTGCGCCTCAACGCCGAACTGCAACTGACCACGGCACGCACGCAGGTGATATACACCTACTACGAGCTGCTGCGCGCGGCGGGGAAACTGTAATGAGCGGTTAGGGTTTAGCGATTAGTGTTTAGTGATTAGCGGTTAGTGATTAATAATCAACTGCCCGCAGGTACTAAGCACTAATTAACCACTAATCACTAAAAACACTAATCACTAACCATTAACCACTAATCACTAACCACTAATCACTAACCACTAACCACTAATCACTACTACATATAATGACCACTACACTCGAAATGCGCTACCGCCGCCTGAAGAAGCGCAAGCGGCGCAACATCATCCTCAACACCGTGTGCCTGCTCATCGCGGGCTCGGGCCTGATATGGACAGTCAACTACTTCTGGCGCTACGTCAACTACGAGATAACCAACGACGCCTTCGTGGACCAATACGTGTCTCCCGTCAACGTGCGTGTGGCAGGCTACGTGCGCGAGATACGCTTCACCGAACACCAGTTCGTACACCGGGGCGACACGCTCGTGGTGCTGGACGACCGCGAATACCGCATCCGCCAGAAGGAGGCCCGCGCCGCCCTGCTGGACGCGCAGGGGTCGGAAGACGTGCTGCACAGCAACATCGAGTCGTCGCAGATACGCGTGGCCGAACAAGAGGCCAACATCGCCGAGGCCAAGGCCAAGCTGTGGCAGGCCGAGCAGGATTTCCACCGCTACGAGCGCCTCTTGCAGGAAGAGTCCGTCCCCCAGCAGCAATACGAGCAAGCCAAGGCCACCTACGAGGCTGCCCAGGCACGCTACGAAGCCCTGCTGCGGCAGAAAGACAGCGCCCTCTCCCAATACACCGAGACCAGCAAGCGGCAGGTCAACGCGCAGGCAGCCATCCTGCGGGCCCAAGCCGCGTTGGACATGGCCGACCTCAACCTGTCGTACACCGTGGTCACCGCCCCCTACGACGGATACATGGGACGCCGCACGCTGGAGACCGGGCAATACGTGTCCGCCGGGCAGACACTGTCCTACCTGGTGCGCCAGACCGACAAGTGGGTGACGGCCAACTACCGCGAAACGCAGATAGCCAACATACGCATCGGACAGAAGGTGCGCATCAAGGTGGACGGCATACCGGGCAAGGTGTTCACAGGCCACGTCAGCGCCATCTCCGAGGCCACGGGCTCCAAATACTCGCTGGTGCCCACGGACAACTCGGCAGGCAACTTCGTCAAGGTGCAGCAGCGCATCCCCGTGCGCATCGAGTTCGACAGCGTGTCCACAGACGACTGGCAGCAACTGCGCGCCGGCATGATGGTGGTGACGGAGGCACTGAGGCGATGAAGGCAGAACTGTGGAAAGCGCTGGACCTGCCCCTGCGCCGGGGGCTGCCGCACGGAGTGGGCGTGACCGTCCTGTTCCTCATCCTGCTGCCCGTCACCATGCTCAACGGCACGTACACCGGCAGCATGGTGGAGGTGAGCAACACGCTGGGCGCCTATACCGAAGACATCACCATCGGCTTCTACGCCGCCGCTGCGGGCATGGCCGTGGCCTACCCCATCGTGCCCAAGGTGCTGGACAACTTCTCCAGCAAGTCCTTCCTCCTGGTAGACCTCACCCTGCAGTTCCTCCTCAGCTGGATGTGCGCCCGCTCTGCCAGCACCGACCTGATGATTACCTTCAGCTTCCTCATCGGCTTCCTCAAAGGCTTCCTGATGCTGTGGTGCATCCGCCGCATCAAACTCATCTTCAGCCCGGCTGACGTGCGCAGCGAGTTCTATGCCTACTTCTACCCCCTGGTGTTCGGCGGCGGACAGGCCTCGATGGTCATCACCGCCCTGCTGGCCTATCACTACGACTGGAAATACATGTACTACTTCATGATGATGATGCTCATCGTGAGCATCCTGGCCGTCATCGCCTTTTTCCGCCACGACCGCCCCTCGCGGGGCGTGCCCCTCAAGGAGCTGCATGCGCGCGAGATGCTCATCATCTCCACCGGCCTCCTCATGGTGGTCTACGTCATCACCTACGGCAAGATACTGGACTGGATGGCTTCGGCCAAGATATGCGTCTACATCGTCGTGGGGCCCCTGCTCATCGGCCTGTTCCTGTGGGAGCAGTTGCGGGCTCCCCGCCCCTACGTCAGCCTGAAGCCCCTGTGGCAGTGGAAAGCAATGCTGGGCTACCTGTACATGGTGCTCGTCATGCTCTTCAGCACCAGCACCAGCCTGCTCACGTCGTACATGACCAGCATCCTGCACGTGGACAACACGCACACCTACACGCTCTACGTCTGGCTCTTGCCGGGCTACATGCTGGGCGCCTTCATCTGCTTCTGGTGGTTCCGCTGGCAGCGGTGGCGTTTCCGTTTCCTCATCGCGGGGGGCATGGCCTGCTTCGTGGTGTTCTTCGCCATGCTCTACTTCACCATCTCGCCGGACAGCACCTACGAGATGCTCTACCTCCCCCTCTTCTTCCGCGGGCTGGGCATGATGGTGCTGCTCATCGCCTTCGGCCTCTTCGTGGTGGAGGACATACAGCCGAAGTACATGCTCAGCAACGCCTTCTTTCTCATCACCTTCCGCGCCGTGCTGGCGCCCGTGCTGGCCTCGGCCCTCTACAGCAACTGGCTCTACCGCCTGCAGCAGCGTTATCTGGTGCAACTGAGCGAGACCGTCACCCACGTAGACCCCTTGGCCGCCCAACGCTACGACTCTACCCTGGCCTCCAACCTGGCCTCGGGCCATGGCATCGACGAGGCCATGCAACTGGCCACCAACACGCTCTATACCACGTTGCAACAGCAGAGCACATTGCTGGCCTTGAAGCACATCCTGGGCTGGCTGGTGGTGGTGACGCTGCTGATAGCCATTGTCTCGCGCTTCATCCCCTTCCACAAGACTGTGCGCGTGCCTGTCATCCACATGGGCGAGGACATGGTATAAGCCCCGGCCCCCTTGGCATCTCCACACCTATACTGGTACTGGTGGTATCAAACATGTGGGTGTGTCAAAAAACCATGAACGCTTTCAAAATGTTATATATTAGGCGCGGATTTCGCGGAATAACGGGATTTAGTAAGCTTAATCCGTGAGTCCGCGTAATCCGCGCCTAAAAGAAGCATTCAGAGAGTTTTGACACACCTCCATGCCCAAAGAGAGAAGAGACAAGAATGAGATGAGGGAAGAAACGGGACTCAGAAGGCCTTGGGACCCTCATGCCGCGCCTCGTTCTCGATGTAGGACTGGATGTGGCGCATGCGTTTCTCCACCAGTATCTCGTCCACGGCGATAAGAATGCCAGTCTCCTCGACGTTGCCGAACTCGGGGTTGATGGCGGTGCCGAACATACGCATGGTGGGACTGAGACTCATGTAGGCGTTGACCAGGGGAGGGATGTTATAACCCAGACGACGTACCTCGGTGTTGAGTATGCGGTAGTCTTCCTTGAAGGTATCGCGGCAGAACAGTTGTTGCAGTTCGCGCTCGTCGGTCTCCAGCAACAAGGGATGTATGGGGGTGACGAGGCCCTCGCGGTCGCCGAAGTGCTTGCGCAGGAAATAGAGTATCATGTCGCGGCCGCGGCGCGAGTAGCTGGGATACATGGTGACTTTGCCAAAGAAGTAGCGCACTTCGGGCATGACGACGGTCAGGGCGCCCAGGCCGTCCCACAGGTTGTCCAGCGCGAAAAGGCCCTTGTTGTCGATGCGGGTGCGCTGGTATTCGAGGGTGACGAAGGAACGTGCCAGTTCGATGGTCGTGGGAAGATAGTCGCGCAAGAAGCGGTCGGAGAAGTGAAACATGTGCGCAGTGGCCAGACGGGGCTGCCCGTTAGGTTCAAACTGCACGTCGGTGCCCAGGATGTAGCGGTATCCGCCCAGTATCTCCTCGGCCTCGGGGTTCCACACGATAAGCTGCTTGTAGGGATGCTCCATGGTGTCGAACTCGTCGATGTCCACAGCCTTGCCCGTTCCTCCGCCTGCGGCGCGGAAGGCAATCTCGCGCAGGCGCCCAATCTCCTGCATGACATTGGGAGCATCGTGCGCGGTGACGATGTATATCTGGTTGTGGCTGCGGTTGGTCATGCGCAGTCGCTTGTCCTCGGTCAGTTCGGCCTTCAACAGCTGCTTGCTTACGGGTGCGATAATCTCTTCCATATGGTTGTTTTGTGTCAATTCAGTTTGTAGACGATGTCCTTAACATATTGTGCCCACTGCAGGGGCGTCTTCGAGCGGTCGAAGGTCTGCCAAGGAATGGGCCGCCCGATGGTGATGGTGAAGGTCTTGTGGCGGTTCTTCAGCATCTCGTCGGCCAGGTAGAGCATGGCGATGTTCACCTTCAGCCCCAAGGCCTTGCACAGGTTGGCCAGGCGATAGAAGAAGTCAGAATTACGCCCGTCGAAGTGTATGGGCACGACGTCGCGGTGGTGCTGCACGCTCTTCACAACGAAAGCTTTCTTCCACTCCAAGTCCCGGATGACCCCGTGCTGCCGACGCGAACACAAACCTGCGGGAAACATCAGCAACTGGTTGTCCGACGAGAAGGCTTCTTCCACCAGGCGGGGGAAATCCTTGGCCTGCTTGCCAGTCTTATTGATAGGGATGCACAGAGGGGCCAGGCCGTGGAGGTTCATCAGCAGGTCGTTGACCATGTACTTGATTTTACCGCCGTAGTGAGTGCCCAGCACGTAGCCCAACGCCAGTCCGTCTTGTCCGCCCAAAGGATGGTTGGAAACAAAGGTGTAGAGCCCGCCTTCGGGCAAGTTCTCGCGCCCCTTCACCACCAGCTTGGCATCCAGGAAGTCGAGGCTGGCCTTGAGGAAGTCCACCCCCACCTTGTCTTGCGCGCCGCGCAGGAAGTCGTTCAGTTCGTCCTGGTGCACGATGCGTTTGAGGTACGACACCACAAAGCGGGGAATATACCGGGCCTTGTCCGGCGCCTTCTCGCGCAACACCTTGTCGATGTCTATCAGGAATAAAGAGTCGTCAGCCATGCTGTGTTCAAA
Organism: uncultured Bacteroides sp.; assembly: GCA_949289265.1. Classification (GTDB taxonomy): domain Bacteria; phylum Bacteroidota; class Bacteroidia; order Bacteroidales; family Bacteroidaceae; genus Bacteroides. The sequence goes on along the minus strand of CASENE010000104.1, from coordinate 85,257 downwards.
TTAACTGCGCAAAATTAGCGTATCTTTTTAATTAATTGCAAGGATTACGCCGACTTTCTCTTACAAAAAGCACGCATTCTCTGCCCGGTGCCGTTTTTTGCCTGCCATATTGCGCAAAAGCCCGGAGAATGTGCAACAAAAAGGTTCGCCGCTTTTTTCGTTCCCTTGCCGCAAATTTGTTGCCCCGCAGCGTGCTTATCCCGAAAAAATTTCGTAAACTTGCAGAAAGAACCGTATAACCATGAAAAAGGCCCGCGACAACGGGCCGGCCTAAACCTGCAAAAAGAAGAAAAGTATGAACAGTGTGACATTTACCCAAGAACTGGTGGGCGTGCAGGACGAACTTCTGCGCTTTGCCTACAAACTGACAGCCGACCCGGAGGAAGCCAACGACTTGCTTCAGGAGACTTCGCTCAAGGCTTTGGACAACGAAGAGAAGTATGAGCCACAGACCAACTTCAAGGGCTGGATATACACCATCATGCGCAACATCTTCATCAACAACTACCGCCGCATCATCCGCGAGCAGACTTTCATCGACGTGACCGACAACCACTACCACCTGAACCTGCCGCACGACACGACGTTCGAGAGCACCGAAAGGGCCTACGACCTGAAGGCCATGCACCGCATTGTCAACGCCCTGCCCAAGGAATACCGCATCCCCTTCTCCATGCACATCGCCGGATTCAAGTACCGCGAAATAGCCGAGAAGATGGGGCTCCCCCTGGGCACGGTGAAGAGCCGCATCTTCTTTACCCGCCAAAGGCTTCAGCGCGAACTGAAGGACTTCCGCTGACGGAGCAACGCCCGGCTGCTATTCGGCAGAGGAGGCATCAACCGCTCTCTCGTTTGCCGGTTTCTCAATGCCCTCCTCCGTGGCACGCTCGGACATGCGCTCGATGCGCGCGTCCAAATCGGGATGGGTGGAGAATAGTTGGTTCAGCTTGCTGCCTTGTTGCCCGCCCTGCAGTTCCTTCAGTCGCTGGAAAACCAGTGCCATGGCCCACGGATTCTTGCCCGCCTTCTTCAGGAACTCATAGCCATAGTCGTCGGCATCCCGCTCCTGCTTCTGCGAATAGCGCGCGTTGACCAGCGCCTCGCTCAACTCGCCCAATTGCGAGTCGGTCAGTGCCGACGCCTTCCCGCCCTGCGAGGCGATGCCATCCTTCAGGGCCGACGTCAGCAAGGCCGTACGAAACCCTTTCTTTGAATCCCGATGGGCCACATGTCCCACTTCGTGCCCGATCACTCCCAGCAATTCCTCGTCCGTCATGATGTCCATCAACGAAGAGAACACGCGCACGCTGCCGTCGGCACAGGCAAAAGCGTTTACGTCCGTAACGTAATAGACTTTAAAGTTCAAGGGAATACCATCGGCATCGGTCAAGCCCTCGGTCAACCGATTCAAACGGACGGCATAAGGGTCGTCATCGGCACACACGGGATTGTGCGCATCCATCCAGTCGATGTACTCCTTCACATACTCAGCCATCTGTTCGTCCGTCAGCGTCACCGCCTTGGCAGCCTTGGCCACACCGCTCACAGCCTTCTTCCAATTGAATTGCGCCATAGCAGGAATGCTTCCCGCCAGACATAGCAGCACCAGGGCTGCCCTGCATAATGCATTCTTCATTCTCATATATTTTAGGGGTAAAACATAAAAATTCTTCAGCCTTCATTCCTGACGTCCGCCCTACGCCTCCGCCGCGCACAGACCGCCGCGCCCCCGCCCAGCAGCAGTGTCCCCAAGCCGAGCAAACTCCCATAGAGCAAGCTCTCGGGGCCGGGCAGACGAAACTCGCGGGGCAGGCGGGGATTGTAGAGCACACGCACCTTGTCGCCCTCGTCCAGCAGGAATGGCACGTAATAGTCCAGCGAGGCATACATGTCGCCGTAAAGAGTAGTGGAGTAACGGATGCTCACGTCGAACTCCGTCCGCCTTTTCCGATACTTGTAGACGTGCTTATGAGCCACCTCCTCCACAGTGCCCGTCGTGCACAGATATTCGTCGGCCGCATCGGCCAGCGAGCAGAAGCCACAGACACCGGCCGCCAGCAGACAAAGGCCGACCAACCACAGTGCCAGGATAGAAATCTTATGCGAAGCCTTCATAGGTTTGTTTGTTATTCCACCGGGGGACATGTTCGTAACCTTCCATATCCTAATCTGTTTTGCAAGGACAAAGGTAGCAATATTTTTCAAAATTCGGCAATTTGGCAGCAAACCATTCAGTAGCATCCCTATTGTCCATGTTTGCCCCTGCCAAGCAGGAAGTCATTATATCGCTTTCGGACATCCATCCCGGACGGTTTCTGTGCCTAATACCTTCCTTATCAATGCCCCCAAACATACAAAACAATGACAAGATCACCAATGTTTCTTATTCCGAACTCGCGCAAAGGAGGCTGAACAAAATTACAACAAGCTAAACAAACAAAGGAAGAGAATACACCCTGCAAAAACGCATGGCATACCCTCTTCCTCCATGAACCGCACTTCTCACGAGGTGCTATCGGGTTTGGAAAAACAGCTTTTGTGCAAATGCAGCCAGTTGCAACCGCCAGAATTGCCACTCGTGCCCCCAAGGAGCCTCATCAAAGGTCAACTCCACACCCTCCGAACGAAGGTAATCCACAAGGTTCAAATGGCCTTGATAACGAGTATCTTTCGTCCCGCAACTAACCCACAGCAACTCCAGTTGCCGGTTAATCTGCGACGGCTCGTCCAATAAATGCGGGACAGGCAGGAACCTCCGTTACCTTGATATGTACCGAACGGTTCCTTCCCAACCCGCATTTCCTCTCTCCTCTGGCGTCTTCTCTATCGGAAAAACATATTTTTTGCCTCTTACTCAACTACGATATGTTCACAAGGCGCATACATTTCTGGCAAGTCTGCACTGAATAGAGTAAGTGGACTCTCGTAGAAACGGACGAAATCACCCTCTGAGGGATGGCCCTTGAAAACCGAGAAGTAATGCTTGTCGGATTCATTACCACCCACATACTTGTTACGCCACATCACAATCATGCTCACTTTCCGCCCGGTGGCCGGTTCAAGTATCTGACGGCTCCAGTAGTCACGGTCCGTGAAGCTCTCCACGCCTGTCTCCGTCACGCCGCAAGGCTTCATCTTCTTGGCCGACAAGGCAGCAATGGTACGCAGATTGACCGAGAATACCTCCGGATTCAGTCCATGATAGCAGTCCATACCGATAAAATCCACGTAGTCATCTCCCGGCCAGCGGAACAGGAAATCTTCTTCGGTTTTCTTCGTGTCCATCTGCGGGGAGATAGCATAGATAAACTGATGAACGCCCTTCACATCGCGCAGGTATTCCACCGTGAACTGCCACAGACCGATAAACTCCTGCTCGGTGGTGCAACTTGCTCCCCACCACGACCAGGTTTGTGTATGCTCATGGAAGGGACGGAAAATGACGGGGATGGGGTTACCTTGGTCATCAGTCAGCCCATGGGCAAAATCAGCCAAACGGTCCAGCCAAGAGGTGAACTTGCGACGTACCTCGGTGCCTTCTTGCAGAATCTGACTTACCACGTCGGCCCGCGAGTTATCCCACGAATCGCCGCCCGTCAGCGGATTATTCAAGTGACAACAAGCCGTGATGACCTCTCCCCGGCGGCGGGCATCCAGGATGCAACGTTTGCGAGCCTCGTTAGCCTCGCGCGACGCCTCCGTTTCAGCCCGGTCGTCCATGATTTCCGCAAAATCCAAGCTAAACACAGCCGGATAGTCGCCGCACACATCTTTCGTGTCCGACTCACCAGGCACATTATACCACTTACGACCATAAAACAAGTCGTCATGGTGACCGAACATAAAGGTACCGTCTTGCTGCACACCCCACAGATTGGCATACAAAGCCTTGGTTTCGGCGGTAGCCTGCTTGTCAGCCAATGTCAGCCTTACCGTCTCTCCGGCAGGAGGGTTGCCACCTCCGGGACCTTCACCGGCAACGTCGTCCGAGCAAGACAAACATGCCACGGATTGGAAACACATCATCAGAAACAGCCACTTTATCTTTGAGCGGCCTTCGTTAAACAGGGGGAAATGAATCTTAGTCATAAAAACAATCAGTCTTTTAAGTTGGTTAATAATTGGAAAGAATGAGCCTTCAATACCGTCTCGTAAGAGTCTTGCAGTTGCATGTCCTCCCGCACCGGAAGGGGTGCCCCGCAAGAATCAGCGGACAGTTGGTTCTCTTCGTACACATACAGGCGGGCATCCGGCATGGCCGAAGGCAGACGCAAGCGCAAGGGACAATCCGTGTCGCCCACATTCACCAGCGCTACAGACAGTTGCCCGTCATGACGGCCAGCCACAGCATACACTTGGTGCTCCGCCCTATTGGGGACAATCGACCGCAAGACATCCGTCCCACCGGGGAAATAACGGCACATCAGCGACCATGTGTAAAACCAGGGGCGCACTTCCTCTTCAGCAGTTTTTCCAAATACCTCTTCCCCCAGAATGTTCCACATGCCCCAGATTTTCACGTCTTCCGCCCGGCCCGAATCACCGTTGCTGTGCATGGCATCGTCCAACATCCAGGCAGCCAGTCCGGCATAGCCTGCATTCATGACCTCCATGGCCAACAGAGGCATGTCCAGTCCATAGAAATAGTCATATACCAGCATGTTGCAGTCGCTTCCCCGGGTAAAGGGATGTCCTTCCACCCGTCGGTCATATTCGGCCTGCAACAGCGAATCTGCGGCTTGGCGGTACTTGTAGCCAGCCTCGCCCAGGATAATGTTCTTGCCAGCAGGTACCCACTGTTTGTGCCGCGCCAAAATGTCTGCATATGAGCCGCTACGCACTTCGTGCTGTCCCGGATAGGCATGGATGTCATAAATACCTATCAGCGAATCCAACTCCGTGGCGCATTGCCGCACCCAACCTTCGGCATCGTAAGGCGAAGCCGCATTTTTGTAGTTCGCCACGACATCCGGCCCAGCCAATTTTACCTTGTCCGTCAACCCGGGATATTCGCTCATCTTCCGATGGAACTGCAACAGCATGTCCTTCCACAATTCGTAATCCCCGTTTGTCGATGCCCAGTCGCCGTCGGGCTCGTTGAATATCACAAAATACTTGATGCACGAGAAACCGGACTCATTCACCAGAAAATTCAAGTAGTCCACGGCCATATCCACCCAGCGGGAATCGTCTTTCATCTCCCACGTCGGCGGGTTGTATTCGCCATACACCACCGTTATGCCGCGCTCGGTACAATAACGCAGCAACCGGGCAATGGATGCGAAATTGCGCGTCTTGTCATACCGGCCCGTCGTCGGGTCGTAATAACGGTAAGGACTGTTTATCATGCAGCGCACATACTGCGGCCTCATGATGTCCAGCCGCCGGAAGAGCTTCTGCCAGTCTTCTTCCGACACGGCACAGCCCCAGGACTCCGCCTCGTCATACGGATCCCATTCCACCCCGTTGCCCAGATAATCTTCGTGAACAACCTCGGGCGAAACGGTCACTTCGAGTGTCTGCTGCCTGCCGCAAGCCGCCACGAGCAATGCCACCATCACGATTAATAAACTATTGGTCTTCATAAGAAAAATACTCTTTTATCCCTTATATCCGTCAACGCTTGGTCAACAATACCCACAATCGGCGCGGGTTCTTGACGAACTTGTCATAGTCACTGTAAATATTCGTCCAATCGTCCGTCCCACTCAACGCAAACGAGAAAGCCTGATCGCCAATCGTCATGCTCAAGCCGTTGCCCAGGTCTTCGGTACCGGCCGATTGCAAGGAAGCCGTTGTCCGCCGCCCGTCTTGGTCGGTGAAGGTAATGGTATTGGCCGCATAGTCCCTGACCCAGGTGCTCTCTCCTTCAGGTATCTGACGATAGAAATGACGCAAATCCACGTCAACACCCGGATTCTCCATGTTGCCACTTCCCAAGAACAAGAAATCGGCATATTTCCCGTCGGCCCCGGCATCGTTCACACAGATACCGTTCGTATTACCCTCTGCGGAAATATCGGTCATCGTAAACGTCAGCACGTTGTCGCATTCCGCCTGCGGCCCATACGTTTCCGACCAACACCAAGGCTTGTCGCTCAACGCCATGACTGCTGCGCCGCCATATTCGGGTCCTGTCCCGGCATACACCATTAGTCCGGTCACGTCATACGTACCCACCAAGTCTTCCATAAACTCGGATACTGTCACCACGTATTCGCGCTGCTCGCCTGTCGTGGCCGTCACCACGATGGAGGCACTCTTCGACTCGTTCTCGAAGTTCAGCACATCACCCGGCTCAACCGACGCCGTAGCCTGATAAGACAACTCCAGTTTGCTGACCTTCACTGCCGACAGATCCGGCACAGCAGTCATATTAATGGTTACTTCAACAATGCCTTCCGTATCGCTGACTTCCTCGATAATCGCCGTTCCCACCTGGTTCTCGAACGTAATACCAGTGATGCTGCGCTCATGGTTCCATCCGCCGGCATTCACATCGTCCTGCAAGTCTTTCACGCAACCTGTCTGTGTCAAGACAAGACAAGCGATTCCTACATATTTCAAAAAATGTTTCATAAGCGAATTTTTTATTTAAGGTCTCAAACTTCCATTCAAATTAATCTCTGACTGCGGTATCGGGTAAAACGTAACCTGCTCTTCACTCAACCCCGCAGTTTCAGGAATCGTAAGGATGCGGTTCCAGCGACGCAGGTCATACATGTGATCGCCCTCAAAAGCCAGCTCAAACGTGCGTTCCTGCAACACAGCCTCGCGGAAACCGGCCTCATCCAGGTTAGGATCCAAGTCGCCCAAACCGGCACGTTCACGAATATAATTGACCAGCGCATAAGACTCGGCCGTAGGACCCGCTGCTTCCGCGTATATCAATGCCACATCCGAGAAACGAATCAGGAAAGGACGTGTGCTGGTCTTGTCGCCCTCAAAATGCGGGTCGATATATTTCCGGCAGAACGGATAAGGAACTGTGCCGGGATACTCGCCTTTCAGCACTCCGTTTTCATCATAAATCTTATCCACTATCAGTTGCGTCTTCCGCTTATCGTTTCCGTCAAAGCTGTCGTAGAAAGGAATCGTAGTCCTGTACTCTCCCCATCCATCGTGCGTGGGGATGTATTCATCGGTATCGCCTTGTTTCAGATACAAGGTAGCCCCGTCGATATAAGGGATGAACATCTTGGATATCTTGGAATATTGTCCTTCCGTAGAACCGGAACGATCCATGCCCATCATGAAGATGTGTTCCTTCCCATGCGGCTGGTCTACGTCATAAATGGTCAACAGATTGTCCTCGAAGCCATAGACCTGCTGTTTCGTAATCACCTCGTTGGCATAATAAGCCGCGCTGTCATACATCTCCGTGATGTCGCGTTCCATGTCTTCATACAGGGGTACCCCATGTTCCTTGGCAGAAGCCACATACAGATAAGCCTTGGCTGCCAACGACTGTGCTGCCACCTTGTCGGCACGTCCTGTCCTCGGAGTGTCATACACCGGCAGCAAATCAACGGCCATGCGGCAATCGGACAGAATCAGGTCATACAATACATCCAAATTGGAGGCCAACGGCGTGGAGGTCTGGTCTAAGGTCTCCACCACCGTGCTGTGCAAGGGCACCAAACCAAAATTGCGAACCAAGTTGAAATAGTTCCAGGCACGCAAGAAATAGGCCTCGCCCAGGAACTGGTTCCTATCCGCCCCTTCGATGTCCGAATGGGTCAGGTTCTTAATCACCGCATTGGCTCGGTTCACCCCGATGAAAGCGTATTTAAAGAAATTCTCCAGCGAACTGTTCCTGGCAAAGTTGTCCACCCGCCACATATCGAGGTCTTGATTATCGGCACTGGCATCCGACTTCGTCGTTATGCTTTCCGTAGGCATGTCACCCAAGAAGAAAACGGTTCTGGAATATTCGATATAATTCAACGTCCCATAGGCGTACATCACGGCTGCCTCGGCATCGGCAGAGGTCTTGAAGAAATTGCTCTCCGAATAGAAACCGTAAGGAGTCTCGTTCAAATCGCAGGAAGCCAGCACCAGACTTCCCAGTATCAAAGTCTTAAAGAAATGCTTTTTCATACTATATTCATTTGTTAGAAGGTTAAATCAAGTCCAAACGTATATTTGCGCAACCGGGGATATCCGCCGCTGTAAACTCCATTCAACCCCACCTCCGGGTCATAGCCCTTGAACTTGGTGAACGTAAACAGGTTGCTGGCATTCACATACAGCCTCACCTTGGAAAGGAACGATTTCTTGGGCAAATTAAACGTATAGCCCACATTCAGGTTCTGGATGCGCAAGAAAGAACCGTCTTCAATCCACCAGTCCGAAATCCTTACCTGACGACCGTCGCGCAGGCTCGGATACTTGTTGGTGCGGTTGTCCGGCGTCCAGCGGAAAGGAGAATTGCTGGGCTCACCGAATGCCTTCGTGTTCAGCACATCCTGCCCGAAGACTCCATTCAAGAATACGCTGACATCCAAGTTCTTCCATGCCAAGTTCAGATTCAGACTCGCCATAAAGTCCGGATTGGGGTCGCCAATGATAGTCTTGTCTGCCTCCGAGATGGTACCGTCTTTGTTCAAATCCACATACTTGAACTCGCCTGGCTGCGCATAATCGCCCGTAAGTCCTGCGTCGATACCTTCGTTCAACGTCTGCACGATGCCGTCCACCTTGTAGCCATAGAACACATTCACCGGCTGGCCGATGGCCAAGATATTGGTATAATCACGATATTGCTCCACACTGTTGCCCGAATATTCAAAAAGCATGCCCGTCATGGGATCAGTTATCAGCCCGGACTCTAATGTATTGCCCAAATCCTTGATCTTATTCCGGTTCATAGAGTAAATGAACGTACCGCTCAACTGCCAATCGCGGGTACTGATGATATCCGCATCCAGCGTCAGTTCAAAGCCCCGGTTCTGTATCTCGCCGTCATTCACCCACATCTTGTCATAACCGGACGACAGGGCCAGATTGCGCTCACGCAGCAAATCCTTCGTCTGTTTGTCATAATAGTCAAGTGAAACCCTCAACCGGCGGTTGAAGAACGCCATGTCGATACCGAAGTCCAACTGGGCAGTCGTCTCCCACCTCAAATCCGGATTGGGAATGCCGCTCCACACCCTGTATATGCCGCCTTCGCCCGTCCAGCCTGACACATAACCAGGGCCTATCGTAGTCACCCAACTTCCGTCATTATAATATTGGTCTGTGCCATAACGGCTCAAGGTCTGATAGGGACTGATACCCTGGTTGCCGGAGATACCATAGCTCAGGCGGAATTTCAGTTCGTCAAATACGTTCAGCCGTTTGATGAACTCCTCTTCATGTGCCTTCCAGCTCACAGCCCCCGACGGGAACATGGCCCATTTGTTGTTGCTACCAAACTTGGAAGAACCGTCGGCACGAGCCGTCAAAGTCACCAGATATTTATTGTCATACACATAGTTCAGTCGGAACATGCCAGACACCAACTTGTTCTGAGAATACCCATTGGACACCTCATTCTTCTCCGGATTACCGGCCGCCATGTTCTCATTGCCCAACGACTCGTTCACAAAATCCATCGCTATTAACGAAGAGCTACGCTCGTTATAAAACTCATACGAATAACCGGCCATGATGCCCAGGTTGTGCTTCTCCTGAAACGTCTTCTCGAAATTGACGAAGGTCTCCGACACTAAGTTCTGTCCTTCCCAATTGCTGATTTGGGCTTGTCCGTTGTTAAACGTACCTGCTTCCGTATATTTTTTCGGATAATATTGATCGCCTGTCGACTTCCCGAACTTATAGTTCAACTGGCTGGTCAACTTCAGGAAAGGAAACAGCTGCCACTCCAAAGCCACCGACGAGAGCACATCCAACGTCTTGCTCACATCTTTCTTCAGGTTGGTAATGGCCACAGGATGGCTGTAATCGCTGGCATTGGACAGATAGTAGTCGCCATTCTCGTCATACACCGGGAAAATGGGATTTCTCCAGTAAGCCAAACCGCCATTGTTGTTGCGCACGCCCCGCGACAGGATATTGGAGAAACGCACCTTGAAATTATCAAAAATCTTATGATCCACATTCAGGTTATAGCCGCCTTTCCGATAACTGTCCTTGATATATACACCGTTGTCTGTATAGTAGTTGGCACTCAAGTTGAACGATGTCTTATCGTTAGAACTGGAAATTGTGGCAGTCGTATTGTTAGACACCGGCGTACCCCGGAACACCAAATCGTCCCACCGCGTGTTGGTTGTCCACGTTGTCTGCAATTCCTCGATGGAAGGATAGTAAACGCCTGTCGAATTGACCTTGCCCACATACAGAGGCTCCAGTCCGCCATTGATACGCGACTCGTTGTTCAGGCTGGCCATCAGCACCGGGTCACGCCACAAATCCAATTCCGTATCAAATTGAGACAACGTAATCTGCTGGCGAATCGTCACAGTGGTGGTACCGGTCTTGGCCCGCTTGGTGGTAATCATGATAACGCCATTGGCACCGCGCGAACCATAGATAGCCGAAGCCGAAGCGTCCTTCAGCACCTCAATATTCACGATATCAGCAGGGTTAATCTGTTTCAAATCACCGGCTTCGCCCAAAGGGAAACCGTCCACCACCACCAACGGAGCATTAGAACCTCTCAACGAACTGCCGCCACGAATGCGCACCGTGGAACTGGCGCCCGGATCCTGGGAAGAGTTGACCACCTGTAAACCGGCAGCACGCCCCTGCAACAGTCCGTCCACCGAATTGGCCGGAATCTGCTGCAACGCCTCCGTCTCGACAGAAGCCACCGAACCCGTCAAGTCGCTTTTCTTCACACTGCCGTAACCAATCACAACCACCTGATCCAGCAAATGCATGTCATCCGCCATCTTCACACTGATTTCTGTCCGGCCATCCATCGGCACCTCCATATTCTTCATCCCGATATAACTGAACACCAATGTTCCCTTGGCTGGTACACCCTTCAAGACATAATGCCCATCTACATCAGCTATCACCCCAAGACTCGTACCCTTTACCTGCACGGTCGTCCCAGCCAACGGCTCGCCATGCACATCTCTCACGGTTCCGGAAACAGTCAATACATCAGCCTGCTGCGCATAGGCATCCCAAGCGCAACACATCCAAAACATCCACATCCACAAAAGACTCCTAACTGATAGCAGTCGGAATCGTTGTCTTCTTTCATTTTTCATACCTATCAAATTTTAAAGTTGTAATATATCCATTACGAAATGTTCTGTTCTTCATTGGACAAAAATAGACAAATAGGCCTAAAAGCCATGAATCATATTTGTTCAAGGGTTATACTTTTTTGAACAGCTGGGAATATATCCGGATACACTCTCCCCCAAGAACGGCCATCGCCATTCCTTGCGCACCTGTTCATAAAAAGGCCTCGTATCTTACGCGCGAATCAATCAGACAACCCTGCACTCTTCCGACATCAAATACCCCACCAACTCATCCAGCGCGCAGGTGGCTACGCCCACATACCGGTCGGCGCTGCCGTAATACACAAACAAAGTGCCGTCCACCACCACATTCCCCACAGGGAAGATGCAACCGTTGTAGAACCCCGACAGTTCATAGTCGGCCTCCGGCTCCAGAATGGGCTGCGGCGTGCGGGCCAGCACATGCAACGGGTTCTCCAGATCGAGCAGCAACGCCCCGACCCGATAGTACCCCAAGCCGCCATGCTCCACGCCGTGATACAACACCAGCCAACCCTTGTCGGTGCGCAACGGCGGAGTGCTCCCGCCGATTTTTTCCTCCCACGAGCCTTCGATACCGGTCAGCAGCAAATGGCTTTCCTTGTCTTCCCAGTCCAGCAGGTCGTCGGAATACTTCAGCCAGATGGAAGGATACTTCACGCCATATTTCTCGCCCACGAACTCCTTGGGGCGGTGCAGCATCACGAACTGCCCGTTCACCTTTTCCGGAAACAGAATCACGTCTCGGTCGTCCAGCACCGGCGAGGTCAGGCGTCCCAACCGGCGGAAAGTGCGGAAGTCCTTGGTGACGGCCAGGCCCGTATTGCCCAGATTTTTCCGCACGGCCATGGGGGCATCCGTCCCGCACGAAGGAGTCAGCACCTCGTCGTGGGCAAACTTCCAATACTGGCCCGGCGCATAAGGGCGATAGGCATAAGTCACGTAGAACTCGTCGTCATACTTCACGATTCTGGGATCTTCCACGCACCCGCCATCCGGCCCGTCCAGGCTCGGCCCAAACGCCGGTTTGTCCGAAACGCGCTCGAAATGATAACCGTCCCGGCTGGTGGCCAGGCCCAAACGAATCACGTGTTTCTCGTCGTTGCCGGCCGCCCTGTAAAGCATGTAAAACACCCCGTTGTCATACGTCACACCGGGATTGCTGGTGACCAACGACTCCCAATCATTCGTCTCAGTCGGGGAAAGAATGGGATTCCCCGCAAATTTCGTTAACTTCATATTCTTCTTTATATATGCTATGTTTGAATTAAGTAACCAATCACATTTAGTTTATACTATATTCAGGAATCAGAAGGAGTTAAAAGGAGCTATCGCTTCGCTCAAGGAGTTAGAAGCCAATACCTTTTGTATATCAGCGGGGCAACTATCGGCCTATAACCCCTTTTAACTACCTGTAATTCCCTCCTACTACTAAAGATAGTATCAAATTTGCACATCTACTTATGTTCACAAGGAGACGAGTTAACGAAGCTGCAAGGTTCTGCAAAGACAATCGTTCCCGCCCTTGTAGCCTTGTATCCTTGCTTACTTGTTCCCTCGTCAACTAAATTATTTCGTTTTCAGCTGAATACCACCCAGATAAGCGCGCTCAGCACCAACAGCGCGCAGGCCCAATAATAATAGTTCTGGTACCAAGGCAGGCGGCTGTGCGCCGAGACATCGGCCTTGAACTCCCGCCACGAAAACGTGGTGTTCTCCAGCTGGGCGGCAGCGGGCGAAGGATAGAACAGACTGGCCACATACATCAGCACACCGCTGACCGCCAGCAGGATGGGAATGACAAGCAAGAAATGCAAGTCGCCAAAGACCGACTGCTTGAAAAACAGCATCAGAATGGCGATGCACAAACCGCCCAACAGTCCCACGAAAACGCCCTTGCCATTGACCCGCCTATTAAAGATGCCCCACAGGAAGGCAGCCACAATGGGCGGGGCAATGTAGGACAACATCTCTTGATAATACTTCAGCAACGAGCCGAACTTGCCTATCTGGGGCGCCCACAACGCCGCAACCACCATCACCACGCAAGCCGTAATCTTGCCCACCCTCACCAGCTTCCGCGAGTCGGCCCGCTTGTCATACTTGGCATAAAAATCCATGGTGAACAAAGTGGACGTGGAATTCATGATGGCGCTCAAAGCCGACGTCAAGGCCGACAACAGGGCCGCAATCAGGATGCCCACCAGCCCCACCGGCACCAGCCTCATCACCATGGTAGGATAGACCATGTCCGGCCGTTCCAACCCCGGGAAAAGGTCGCGGGCAATGAGCCCCGGAATGGCGATGATGAACAGCGTCAGCATGGTCAGGAAACCGGCAAACAAGACGCCCTTGCACCCCTCGTCCACCGACTTGGCGCTCAGCACCCGCTGCACCAGCGTCTGGTTGTTCGCCCAGAAATAAATGCCCGACACCGGCATGCCCACTATCAGTCCCAGCCACGGAGTAGCCGTGTCGGTCAACGGGCGTATCAGCTTCACAGACAAGTCATTGCTGGCATACAAATCATAAAAGTAATCGCCGCCCTGCCGGAAGCAGAAATAGGTGAGCAGCACGGAACCCACGATGAGCACCACCGCCTGAATCAGCTCCGTATTGATGACCGACGACAACCCGCCGGGTATCGTGTAAGAAGCCGCAAAGACGGCAAACGCAATGATAATCACCTGCAAATCGGCCTCCGGCACCACCAGCTTGATGATGAGGGCCGCCGCATACAAAGCCCCCGCCGCATCCAGGAAGATGTTGCCCACGATGCAGATGAACGAGAAGTAATAGCGCGAGCGGCTGTCGAAACGCTTTTCCAGAAACTCCGGAATGGTGAATATCTTCGATTTGATATACAAAGGCAACAGGAACAGGGCGAAAAACACCATCACCACCACGCCGGTCAGGTTGTAGTTGAACACCGCCAGCCCCGTGTCATACGCATCGCCCGACTGCCCTATCAGCGTAGTGCTCGATATGCTGGCCGCAAACAACGACAAACCCACAATCCACCAGGGCATCGACCTCCCCGCCAGGAAATAAGACTGCGAATCGGAACTTTTGCCGTGACGCATGCCCCACCAGACGATGAAAGCCAGGTAGGCCACCACAATCACAATATCCAGGCCGCTGATGGAAAAAACTTCGGTACTCATATTTTTCATGATTTTAAATTAAACGCTGCAAAGATACGAGGGATTCCCCGAAGAGACTTATCATATCCCACTTTTTGATTATACTTTTTTGAACAGTGCATGGTCATTTCAATATATTCCGTATCTTTGCATCCGCAGGAAACTCCCAGCGAGAATCTCCCGAACGAATGTACCAACCCATCCCTATATGCCATGAAAGATATACAAAAAGAAATCACCCCCATCGCCGCCGACGACCTGTTCATCGTGCTGGACCACCCCAACGCCAAGTTCGACTACTCCGTGCACTATCATCCCGAATACGAAATCAATCTGGTGATAGACACCTGCGGCAAACGCATCGTAGGCGATTCCGAAGAACACTTCAACAGCCCCGACCTCATTATGACAGGCCCCAACCTGCCGCACGCCTGGAGGGGCGACGTGGTGGAAGGCAACCACGTGGTGACCATCCAGTTTTCCGACCAGCTGCTCAACTTCCCCATCCTCGAGAAGCGCCTCTTCGCACCCATCAAGCAACTCCTGCTGGACGCGCAGAAAGGCATCGACTTCTCCCTGCCCACCAAGCTGCGCATCAAAGACGAAATCCTGCGGCTGACGCGCATGCAGGGCTTCCACACCGTGCTGGAGTTCCTCTCCATCCTCTACGACCTCTCCGTGGCCGACCACCGTTTCCTGGTGAGCAACCAGTATGACACCAAGGACACCGTGCGCAACTCCAAGAGCCGACGCATCGCCAAGGTGTGCGACTACCTCGAGACCCATTTCGAGGAGCCCATCAAGCTGGCCGACGCGGCCGACCTGGTGGGCATGTCCGAATCGGCCTTCAGCCACTTCTTCAAGAAAAAGACCAACTGCAACTTTATCGACTACGTCACCAACCTGCGCATTGCCAAGGCCTGCCAGATGCTGTCCGACACCACCTCCACCATCGCCGAAATCTGCTACAGCTGCGGCTTCAACAACCAGTCCAATTTTATCAGGATTTTTCGCAAGAAAAAAGGAAGCACGCCGGGCGAATACCGCACCTTCATGCAGCAGATGCTCATCAAATACTGACCCCTCTCCCACTGCCCCGGGCAAAGCCTCTTCTCCGTCGTCCCTCCTTCGTCCCCGGCTCGTCCCAAGTTCGTCTCTGGTTCGTCTCCATAGAGACGAACTTGGGGCGCATCAAGGGCATGCCGGCCGCGGATTTCCCATGCCGGCGGAAGGCATCCGCGCTTTTCCAATTCTTTTACCACCTACTTCATTTTCAAACGGATAAGTTGTCAACGAGGTGTTGAAAACTTCTTTGAAAGTTTTCTGTCAAATATGGTGGGGAATTGTGGGGAATTGTGTACTTTTACCCCCGCTTATATAATAAGGAGAACAGAAGACAGAAAAATGAACCGTTTCTTGGGTAACATAGAGGCAAAAACCGACGCCAAAGGGAGAGTCTTCATCCCGGCCACCTTCCGGAAGCAGCTGCAGGCTGCGGCCGAAGAGAGGCTGGTGTTGCGTAAAGATGTCTTTCAGGATTGCCTGGTGCTCTATCCGGAGAGCGTGTGGTTCCGGACGCAGACCGAACTGCGCCGACGGCTGAACAAATGGAATGCGCGCCAGCAAGCCATCTTCCGCCAGTTTGTCAGCGACGCGGAAGTGGTGGTGCCAGACGGCAACGGCCGCATACTCATCCCCCGGCGCTACCTGCAGATGGCGGGCATCGGGAGCGAGGTGCGCTTTATCGGCATGGACGACACCATCGAAATCTGGGCCAAGGAGCGGGCGGAAGTTCCCTTCATGGAGGCGGAAGCCTTCGGCGAAGCCCTGCAAGAGATTCTGGGGACGCCCGCCGACGGGAACGAGGAGGATTGAAATATGACAGAAGAGACACAGACATACCACATCCCGGTGCTGCTGAAGCCTGCCGTGGACGGACTGGACATACGCCCCGACGGGACGTATGTGGACGTCACCCTGGGCGGAGGCGGGCATACGCGCGAAATCCTGTCGCGACTGGGCCCGAAAGGACGGCTGCTGGGATTCGACCAGGACGAGGACGCCGAGCGCAACATCCCGGACGACGGGCGGTTCACCTTCGTGCGCAGCAATTTCCGCTACCTGCACAACTTCTTGCGCTATCACGGCGTGGAGCAGATAGACGGGCTGCTGGCCGACCTGGGCGTATCGTCGCACCACTTCGACGACAGCGAGCGAGGTTTTTCCTTCCGCTTCGACGGGGTCCTGGACATGCGCATGAACAAGCGGGCGGGGCTGACGGCGGCAGACGTCGTGAACAGTTATGACGAGGAGCGGCTGGCCGACGTGTTCTACCTGTATGGCGAACTGAAAAACAGCCGGCGCCTGGCGGCAGCCCTGGCAAAAGCGCGGCAGGCGTCGCCGGTGACCACCATCGCCGGCTTTCTGGATATCGTGAAGCCCCTCTTCGGGCGGGAACGCGAGAAGAAGGAACTGGCCCGCGTATTCCAGGCTTTGCGCATCGAGGTGAACCACGAGATGGAGGCCCTGAAAGAGATGCTCTACGCCGCCACCGAGGCCCTGCGCCCGGGGGGCAGGCTGGTCATCATCACCTATCACTCGCTGGAAGACCGGATGGTGAAGAACCTGATGAAGACGGGCAACGTGGAAGGCAGGATGGAGAAAGACTTCTACGGCAACGTGCAGACGCCTTTCCAGGCGGTAAACAACAAGGTGATAGTGCCGGACGACGACGAGGTGGCCCGCAACCCGCGTTCGCGTAGCGCCAAACTGCGCATTGCGCAGAAGAGAGACTTGCCTCCGAAAAAGAATGATTGATAAACCGTGCAGACATGAAAGAAGAAAAAGACACATACAGCAAGCCCCGCACGCGAAGGTCGACGTGGGGACGCATCATCGGAGGCGACTTCCTGGCCACCGAGTTTGTGCGCCGGCAGGCCCGCCTGTTGGTGCTCATCATGGTGCTGGTGCTGTTCTACATCAGCAACCGTTACGAGTGCCAGCAGCAGATGATCCGCATCGAGGACCTGAAGAAGCAGCTGACAGACATCAAATACAATGCGCTGACGCGCAATTCGGAACTGATGGAACGCAGCCGCCAGTCGCGCATCGAGGAATATATCTCCAGCCGGCAAAGCGACTTGCAGACGGCCACCACGCCCCCCTACCTGATTAAGTAACCCACGAAGAAAGGAGAGAAGCACATGTCAGTAAACAAGAAAAGTATCATGAACCGCTACTTCTTCATCGTGGTGGTGATGTTGCTGCTGGGGGTGTTTATCATCGTCAAGGCGGCCGTCATCATGTTTGCCGAACGCCAATACTGGCAGGAGGTGGCCGACCGCTTTGTGAAGGAGAACGTCATCGTGCGGCCCAACCGGGGCAACATCCTTTCGTCCGACGGCAAGCTGATGGCCAGCTCGCTGCCGGAATACCGCATCTACATGGACTTCATGTCCGGCGAACGAAAGGAGAAAGACCGCCTCAAAGACCAGAAACGACGCGACGAAGCCCTGAAAGACAGCCTGGACAGCATCTGCCGGGGCTTGCACCGCATTTTCCCGGAAAAGAGCGTAGCCTACTTCAAGCGGCACATGCAGCAGGGACGGAAGAAGAAGAGCCGCCACTGGCTGATTTATCCGAACCGCATCTCGTACATCCAATACAAGGAGGTGAAGCGGCTGCCCATCTTCCGCCAAAGCAGCAACCGCGGAGGATTCCACACGCAGAACTACAACCAGCGCAAGCATCCCTTCGGACAACTGGCCGCGCAGACGCTGGGACGCTTGTATGCCGACACGGCACTGGGTGCCAGAAACGGCATTGAGCTGGCTTTTGACTCGGTGTTGCGGGGGCGCAACGGCATCACGCACCGGCAGAAGGTGATGGACCGCTTTCTGGACATCGTGGACATCCCGCCGGTGGACGGGTGCGACGTGGTGTCGACCATCGACGTGAGGATGCAAGACATCTGCGACAAGGCCCTGCGGGACAAGCTGGAGGAAATCAATGCCTATGTGGGCGTGGCTGTGCTGATGGAGGTGAAGACGGGCGAGGTGAAGGCCATCGTCAACCTGACCAAGGGCAACGACGGACAATATTACGAGATGAACAGCAATGCCATCAGCGACCTGCTGGAACCGGGCTCTACGTTTAAGACGGCCTCGATTATGGTGGCGCTGGAGGATGGGAAAATCACCCCCCACACCCTGGTGGACACGGGCAACGGCGTGATGAACATGCACGGCAGCAAGATGAGAGACCACAACTGGTACAGAGGAGGATACGGGCAGATAGACGTAACGCGCATCCTGGAGGTGTCATCCAACATCGGCGTGTCTTACCTTATTGACAAATACTATCGCGACGACCCGCAGAAGTTTGTGGACGGGCTGAAACGCATGAGTCTTGACCAACCGCTGCACCTGCAGATACAAGGCGAGGGCAAACCGAACCTGAAGGGGCCCGACGAGCGATATTTTGCCAAGACCACCCTGCCGTGGATGAGTATCGGTTATGAATCGCAGATTCCGCCGATGAACATCTTGACGTTCTACAACGCCATTGCCAACGACGGCGTGATGGTACGCCCCAAGTTCGTGAAAGCGTTGATGCGGGAAGGCGAGGTTGTCAAGGAATATCCCACGGAGGTGATTAACCCGAAAATATGTTCAGACACTACGTTGGCTCAGATACGCACCATCTTGCGCAGCGTGGTGAAAAACGGATTGGCCAAGCCTGCCGGCAACAACCAGTTCGACGTATCGGGCAAGACGGGCACGGCCCAGATTTCCAAGGGCAAGGCCGGATACAAGTCGGGACGGACGGACTACCTGGTGAGCTTCTGCGGCTATTTCCCCTCGGAAGCGCCCAAATACAGCTGCATCGTTTCCATCCAAAAGCCCGGGTTGCCGGCTTCGGGCGGATTGATGGCCGGCAGCGTGTTCGGCAACATCGCCAAGCGGGTGTATGCCCAAGACCTTCGTTTCGACCTGCGCAACGCCATAGACAGCACTTCCAATCCTATCCCGGCGGTGAAGGCTGGAGAACTGCAAGAGGCCATGACCGTGCTGGACGAACTGGAGGTGCCCACCGAGGAACGGTTTGCTGCCGGACACGGGAAAGACGTCTGGGGCAAGCCGCAAACCGATTCGGTAGCCGTGTTGTTGACAGAACGGGAACCTCAAGCGGGCCTGGTGCCCAACGTGGTGGGCATGGGGGCCAAAGACGCGGTCTACCTGCTGGAGAAACAAGGCCTGAAGGTGCGGCTGAACGGCATCGGACGGGTGCGCAGGCAGTCTATCCCTGCCGGCAACCGGGCTGTCAAGGGACGCACCATCGCGTTGACACTGAAATAAATATCAAGCAAGAGAGGGAACGGACGACGTTGCCCTTCTCTTATACCTATTATATATAGTAAAGAAGACATGAAGCTGAAAGAACTGATAAGGACGGTGCAACCGGTGCAAATCATCGGAAGCACGGACATTGAAATAGCAGGCGTGGACATCGACTCGCGCCAGGTGCAGGAAGGCCACCTGTTTGTGGCCATGCGCGGCACGCAGGCCGACGGACACGCTTACATCCCGGCTGCCATCGGGCAGGGGGCACGCGCCGTGGTGTGCGAGGAGTTGCCTGCCGGAGGAGACGTGGCCCCGGACGGAGAAGTGACCTACGTGGTGGTGAAAGACAGCGAAGAGGCTGCCGGACGCATCGCCACGCTGTTCTACGGAGACCCGACCTCCAGACTGGAACTGGTGGGGGTGACCGGCACGAACGGCAAGACCACTACGGCAACGTTGCTCTACCGGCTGTTCCGCTATTTCGGCTACAAGGTGGGCCTGATTTCTACCGTCTGCAACTACATCGACGACCAACCCGTCCCCACCGAACATACCACGCCCGACCCCATCACGCTGAACCGCCTGCTGGGACGCATGGCCGATGAAGGTTGCCAATATGCCTTCATGGAGGTGAGCTCGCATGCCATCGCACAGAAACGCATCAGCGGCCTGCGCTTTGCAGGAGGCATCTTTACCAACCTGACGCGCGACCATCTGGACTATCACAAGACGGTGGAGAACTACATACGGGCCAAGAAGAAGTTCTTCGACGACATGCCCAAGGAGGCCTTCAGCCTGGTCAACCTGGACGACAAGAACGGCATGGTGATGGTGCAAAACACCCGCTCGCAGGTACACACCTATTCCTTGCGCAGCCTGTGCGACTTCAAGGGACGCATCCTGGAATCGCACTTCGAGGGGATGCTGCTGGACTTCAACGGACAGGAGGTGGCCGTGCACTTCATCGGACGGTTCAATGCCTACAACCTGTTGGCCGTATTCGGCGCCGCAGTCCTGTTGGGGCAGAAAGAGCAGGAAGTGCTCATTGGGCTCAGTACCCTTTATCCGGTGGCAGGACGTTTCGAGGCCATCCGCTCGCCCAAGGGCTATACGGCCATCGTGGACTATGCCCATACGCCGGACGCGCTGACCAACGTGCTGACGGCCATACACGGCGTGCTGGAGGGACGCGGAAGGGTCATCACCGTGGTAGGCGCGGGCGGCAACCGCGACAAGGGCAAACGCCCGATGATGGCCAAAGAAGCGGCCCGCCTGAGCGACCGCCTCATTATCACCAGCGACAACCCGCGTTGGGAGGAGCCGCAGGACATCATCGACGACATGCTGGCCGGACTGAACGCAGCGGACAAGGAGAAGACCCTGAGCATCGCCGACCGGCGCGAGGCCATCCGCACGGCCTGCATGCTGGCACAGAAGGGCGACGTCATCCTGGTGGCCGGCAAGGGACACGAGGACTATCAAGAGATAAAAGGAGTGAAACACCACTTCGACGACAAGGAGGAGGTGAGGAAAGCGTTTAACGTTTAGTGTTTAGTGCTTAGTACCTGTATGGAGCACTCATCACTCAGCACTAACCACTAATCACTAACAACTAAACGCCAACAACTAACCACTAAACGCTAAAGACATGCTATACTACCTATTCAACTGGCTCGACCAATACGACATCCCCGGCGCGGGCATGTTTGCCTACACCTCGTTCCGCTCGCTGATGGCCGTCATCCTGGCTCTGCTCATCTCGAGCATCTGGGGAGACCGCTTCATCAACCTGCTGAAACGGAAACAAATCACCGAGACGCAGCGCGACGCCCGCATCGACCCTTTCGGAGTGGAGAAGCGGGGCGTGCCCTCCATGGGCGGCATCATCATCATCGTGGCCATCCTCATCCCCTGCCTCCTGCTGGGACGGCTGGACAACGTCTACATGCTGCTGATGCTCATCACCACCGTCTGGCTCGGAGCCCTGGGAGGAGCCGACGACTACATCAAGATATTCAAGCGCGACAAGGAGGGACTGCACGGCAAGTTCAAGATCATAGGCCAGGTGGGACTGGGGCTCATCGTGGGACTGACGCTCTACCTCAGCCCCCAGGTGGTCATCCGCGAGAACATCGAGGTGGAGAAGCCCGACGGAAGCATCGAGGTGGTGCACGCCGCCAAGGAAATCAAAGCCACGCAGACCACCATCCCCTTCCTGAAAAGCAATAACCTGGACTATGCCGACGACGTCATGGGATTCATGGGCAAACACGCGCAGACGGCCGGATGGGTGCTGTTCGTGCTGGTGACCATCTTCGTGGTGACCGCCGTCAGCAACGGGGCCAACCTCAACGACGGCATGGACGGAATGGCGGCGGGCAACTCGGCCATCATCGGACTGACACTGGGCATCCTGGCCTACGTGTCGAGCCACATCGAGTTCGCCGGCTACCTGAACATCATGTTCATCCCCGGGTCGGAAGAGCTGGTGGTGTTCATCTGCGCCTTCGTGGGGGCGCTGGTGGGCTTCTTGTGGTACAACGCATACCCGGCGCAGGTGTTCATGGGCGACACCGGCAGCCTGACCATCGGCGGCATCATCGCCGTGCTGGCCATCATCATACACAAGGAGCTGCTCATCCCCATCCTGTGCGGCGTGTTCCTGGTGGAGAACCTTTCCGTCATCCTGCAGCGCGCCTACTACAAGGCAGGCAAGCGGCGGGGGCGGAAGCAACGCATGTTCAAGCGCGCGCCCATCCACGACCATTTCCGCACGTCCCTCTCGCAGGTGGAGGCGGGATGCACGGTGATGTTCCCCCGGCCCGAGCGCGTGTTCCACGAAGCCAAGATTACCGTCCGCTTCTGGATAGTCACCATCGTGCTGGCGGCCATCACCATCATCACGCTGAAAATACGATGAGCTACGGGCAAAGAGATAGAAGATGAGTAAAAACAATATACACATAGAAGTCCCGTGGGAGAGCACGCGTGGGTGTCGACGATACCTCACGCGTGGGGTACCCGAAGGGGTCACTCGTGGGGTACTGGGACGACCCACAGTGACCCTTGGCAAAGAGTCACAGATACCCTTCAGCATCCCCACCGGAAGGCCTTGCAGGGCACTTCCGCGCAGGCGAAAGGATGTTTGGACAAGTAGAGTAAGGAAATCATACAAAGTAAACGAAATTGAAAGGAGAAATAACTGATATGAAACGAATCGTAATATTGGGCGCCGGCGAGAGCGGCGCGGGCGCGGCCGTGCTGGCGCAGGTGAAGGGTCTGGACACGTTCGTGTCCGACCAGGGCGCCATCAAGGACAAGTACAAGGCCCTGCTGGACCAATACGCCATCCCCTGGGAAGAGGGCGGGCACACGGAGGCGCGCGTCCTGGCGGCCGACGAGGTGGTGAAAAGCCCGGGCATCCCCAACGACGCCCCGCTGGTGCTGAAGCTCAAGGCGCAGGGAACGCCCGTCATCTCGGAGATAGAATTCGCCGGGCGGTACACCGACGCCACGATGATTTGCGTCACCGGCTCGAACGGCAAGACCACCACCACGTCGCTCATCTACCACATCTTCCGAAGCGCCGGCCTCAACGTGGGCCTGGCAGGCAACATCGGGCAGAGCCTGGCGCTGCAGGTGGCCACGCGGCACTACGACTATTACGTCATCGAGCTCAGTTCGTTCCAGCTGGACAACATGTATGAGTTCCGTGCCAACATAGCCGTGTTGATGAACATCACGCCCGACCACCTGGACCGCTACGACCACTGCATGCAGAACTACGTGGACGCCAAGTTCCGCATCACGCAGAACCAGACGCCCGAGGACGCCTTCATCTTCTGGAACGACGACCCCATCATCCGCCGCGAGCTGGCCCGCCACGGCCTCCGCGCGCGCCTCTACCCCTTCTCGGCCGTCAAGGAAGACGGGGCCATCGCCTACGTGGAGGACGACGAGGTGCACATCGACCAGCCCATAGCCTTCAACATGGAGCAGGAGGAACTGGCGCTGCGGGGGACGCACAACCTGTATAACTCGCTGGCGGCAGGCATCTCGGCCAACGTGGCCGGCATCCGGAAGGAGTGCATCCGGCAGGCGCTGTCGGACTTCAAGGGCGTGCCCCACCGGCTGGAATACGTCGCCTCGGTGCGCGGCATCCGCTTCGTCAACGACTCGAAGGCCACCAACGTCAACTCGTGCTGGTATGCGTTGCAGAGCATGAAGTCGCCCGTGGTGCTCATCCTGGGCGGCAAGGACAAGGGCAACGACTACCGGGAAATCGAAGACCTCGTGCGCCAGAAGTGCCGCGCCCTCGTCTTCCTGGGCCTGCACAACGAGAAGTTGCACGCCGCCTTCGACCCCCTGGGCCTGCCCACCGCCGACGTGCAGACGGGCATGAAGGACGCCGTAGAGGCTGCCTACCGCCTGGCACAGAAGGGAGACACCGTATTGCTCAGCCCCTGCTGCGCTTCGTTCGACCTCTTCCAGAGCTATGAAGACCGCGGAGACCAGTTCAAGGCGTGCGTCAGGAGACTGTAAAGACAGCCGGCCGACGGCTCCCGGCGGCCCTGCATCGCCAACCATTAACCGCTAAATACGCAAGAACGTGGATTTATTACGCAACATATTCAAGGGCGACAAGGTAGTGTGGATTATCTTCCTCTGCCTCTGTCTGATTTCGGTGGTCGAAGTGTTCAGCGCCTCGAGCACGCTGATATACACCTCGGGCAACCACTGGGCTCCCATCACGCGCCATGCCAGTTTCCTGGTGGGTGGAGTGGTCATCGTCATCTTCTTCCACTACATCCCCTACCGATGGTTCCAGGTATTCCCCCGTGTGCTGCTTCCCGTGGCCGGCGTCTTCCTGGTGCTGCTGCTGGCCTTCGACAACTTGCACCTGGGGGGCATCCTCGTCATCGAGAAGACCAACGAGGCAGGCCGGTGGGTCAAGTTCCTGGGCCTTCCCTTCCAGCCGTCGGAGTTCGCCAAGATGGGCGTCATCATCGCCACGGCCTACTACCTGTCCCGCGGGCAAACCGAAGAGGGCGCCTCGCCCAAAGCCTTCAAGCAGATACTGAAAGTGGCCGGCATCACCTGCCTGCTCATCCTCCCGGAGAACTACTCCACGGGCGCCATGCTGTTCGGCGTGGTCTTCCTGATGATGATAGTGGGGCGCATACAGACACGCAAACTGCTGAAGTTGGGCGGTAGCCTGCTGGCCGTGGTCGTGCTGTTCGTGGGCTTTCTCTTTGTCACCCCCGACGACACCCTCGAGCAGATTCCGTTGGGCCACCGCTTTACCACCGTCAAGGCGCGCATCGCCAACTTTGCCTCCAGCGAAGAGGTGCCCCCCTCGAAATACGACATCAAGAACAATGGCCAAGTGGGCCATGCGCGCATCGCCGTGGCCACCAGCAGCCTCTTGGGCAAAGGCCCCGGCAACTCCGTGCAACGCGACTTCCTGAGCCAGGCGTATTCAGACTTCATCTTTGCCATCATCATCGAAGAGCTGGGACTGGCCGGAGGCGGGTTTGTCGTCTTCCTCTACCTGTGGCTGCTCATCCGCTGCTGGCGCATAGCCAACCGCTGCGAGCGAACCTTCCCCGCCTTCCTGGTCTTAGGCGTAGGACTGATATTGGTCACACAGGCCATCTTCAACATGATGGTGGCCGTAGGCCTGGCGCCCGTGACCGGACAACCGCTGCCCCTCATCAGCCGCGGCGGCACGTCCACCCTCATCAACTGCGTGTACATCAGCATCATACTCAGCGTGAGCCGCTACAACCAGCAGCAAGAAGAGCTGCGACAGGCAGAAGCGGCAGCCGCCGCAGCCCGGCAACCGCTGCCCGCCGAGGCCGTCAACCCGGCAGAGCCCAGTGCCCCTTCGCTCAACAATGACGACGAATTGGCCTGAAGCCCCGCGCTGCCCGACCCGACGTAAAACGAACAGATAAACCCAATAAACAACCAGAACAGACCACATCTTATGGATACAAACAAGATACTGAACAAGAAACCCGCCGACAACGCCCCGCGCATCATCATCAGCGGCGGAGGCACGGGCGGCCACATCTTTCCGGCCATCTCCATTGCCAACGCGCTGAAGAAGCTGTGTCCCGATGCCGACATCCTCTTTGTGGGAGCCGAAGGACGCATGGAAATGCAGCGAGTGCCCGATGCCGGCTACCGCATCATCGGTCTGCCCGTAGCCGGATTCGACCGCCAACACCTGTGGAAAAACGTGTCCGTCCTTATCAAACTGCTGCGCAGCCAACGCAAGGCACGGCGCATCATCAAGGAATTCCGCCCTCAAGTGGCCGTAGGCGTAGGCGGATATGCCAGCGGCCCCATGCTGAAGGCCTGCGCCTCGGCCGACATTCCCACGCTGATACAAGAACAAAACTCTTATGCCGGGGTGACCAACAAGCTGCTGGCCCGTCAGGCGCGGAAAATCTGCGTGGCCTACGAAGGCATGGAACGCTTCTTCCCTGCCGAAAAGATTATCTTGACAGGAAACCCCGTGCGGCAGAACCTGCGGGACACACACATCACCCGCCAGGAAGCCTCGGCCTACTTCGGCCTGGAGTCTCGGAAGAAGACCATCCTCATCCTGGGCGGCAGCCTGGGGGCACGCACCCTGAACCGCACGCTGGAGGCCGGTCTGTCCCTCATCAAAGGAAACCCCGACATACAGTTCATCTGGCAGACCGGCAAGATATATATAGAAGAGGTCAAAGCCGCCATCACCGCCTTTACGGGCGAAGCGATGCGCAACGTGCATGTGTCCTCGCTGCCCAACCTTTACGTGTCCGACTTCATCAAAGACATGTCCATGGCCTACGCGGCTGCCGATCTGGTGGTGTCGCGTGCAGGCGCCGGCTCCATCTCCGAGTTCTGCCTGCTGGGCAAACCCGTCATTCTGGTGCCCTCGCCCAACGTGGCCGAAGACCATCAGACCAAAAACGCCTTGGCCTTGGTGCATAAAGAGGCCGCCCTCTATGTGAAAGATGCCGATGCTCCTGCCCTGTTGCTGGACACTGCCCTGCAAACCGTGACGGACGACGACAAGCTACATAGCCTGAGCCGTCACATCGCCGCCTTGGCCCTGCCCGACTCGGCCGACATCATCGCCCGCGAAACCCTGAAACTCATTCCAAGAAAGGAGACCGAACAATGAAACTCGAAGACATACAATCCGTCTATTTCATCGGTGCCGGAGGCATCGGCATGAGCGCCCTCGTCCGCTACTTCCTGTCGCAGGGCAAGCAAGTGGCCGGTTATGACCACACCGCCAGCGAACTGACCGAACGCCTCATCCGGGAGGGTGCCCGCATCCATTACGAAGAAGACGAGGCTCTTATCCCCGCAGACTGCCGCCGCAAAGAGAGCACGCTGGTGGTCTATACCCCTGCCGTGCCGCAGACGCATGCCGAACTGACATGGTTCCGCACACAGGGATTCGAGATACACAAACGTGCCCAAGTGCTGGGCCTCATCACCCGCAGCAGCAAAGGACTGTGCGTGGCAGGCACCCACGGGAAAACCACCACCAGCACCATGACCGCCCACCTGCTGCACCAATCGCACATCGGTTGCACCGCCTTCCTAGGAGGCATCTCGCAGAACTATGGCACCAACCTGCTGCTGTCCAAAGACAGTCCATACACAGTGATTGAAGCCGACGAGTTCGACCGCTCGTTCCATTGGCTCTCGCCGTGGATGAGCGTCGTCACTGCCACCGACCCCGACCACCTGGACATCTACGGCACCTACGAAGCCTATCTGGACAGCTTCCGCCACTACACCACCCTCATCCGGCCGGGCGGGGCACTGATTGTCCACCAAGGCCTGGCCCTGCAGCCAGACGTACAACCCGGCGTGCGCACCTATACCTACAGCCGCGACGAAGGAGATTTCCATGCCGAAAACATCCGCATCGGACGGGGAGACATCGTGCTGGACTTCGTGGCGCCCGACACCCGTATCTCTGATGTCCGCCTGGGCGTGCCTGTCAGCATCAACATCGAAAACGGCGTGGCCGCCATGGCTCTGGCACACCTCAACGGAGTGACCGACGACGAAATCAAGCGCGGCATGGAGAGCTACCAAGGCGTAGAGCGTCGCTTCGACTTCAAGTGGAAAACGCCTACTCAAGCTGTTTTGTGCGATTATGCCCACCACCCGGCCGAGATAGCCCAAAGCATCCGCTCGGTGCGCGAGTTGTATCAGGGACAGAAAATCACCGTGGTCTTCCAGCCGCACCTCTACTCCCGCACGCGCGACTTCTACCAAGCGTTTGCCGACAGCCTCTCGCTGGCCGATGCCGTGATTCTGACAGACATCTACCCGGCCCGCGAGCAGCCCATCCCCGGCGTCAGCAGCCGCCTCATCTACGACCGCCTGCGCCCCGACATCGAGAAACGCCTGTGCCGCAAGGAGGAGGTGCCCGAACTGCTGAAACACACCGATGCGGACGTACTCATCCTGCTGGGTGCCGGAGACATAGACCGCTATGCGGAAGACATCGCCCGACAGTTTGCAGCCCGGAGTAAATAAACCCTTAAGATAAGAACCCATGCTGAAGAAGATTCTGATTAGTATCTGCACCGCGCTGGCGGCGGCCTATCTCTTCCTGGCCATCACCGCCTTCAACCACAAGCCTGCCGGGACGGTGTGCACCGCCTTGGAGCTCTTGGTGCGCGACAGCGTGTATGCCGGCTTCATCACACAACAGGAAGTGACCGCCCTGCTGGACAAGAACGGCCTGAATCCCGTGGGGAATGACCCGGACCAGGCAGACACGCGCGCCATGGAGGAAGTGTTGTCCAAGCACCCGCTCATCGACGGAGTGGAATGCTACAAGACCCCCGGCGGCAAGATTTGCGTCGAGGTGAGCCAACGCATCCCCGTGCTGCGCGTCATGGACAGCCACGGAGCCGACTACTACGTGGACAACCACGGCAAGATGATGCCCACCAGTGCCAAATGCGTGGCCCATGTGGCCGTGGCCACCGGAAACATCAGCCGCGACTTTGCCACCCGGCAGTTGTATCCCTTCGGACTCTTCTTGCAGAACGACCCTTTCTGGCAGGCACAGACCGAACAGATACACGTGTTGCCCGACCAGACCGTCGAACTGGTGCCCCGTGTGGGCGACCATCTGATTTACCTGGGCAAACTGAAGGATTATCGCCGCAAGCTGGAGCGCGTGCGCCTGTTCTACGAAAAAGCGCTCAACCGCGTGGGCTGGAACAAATATTCGCGCATCAACGTGGAGTTTGACAACCAAATCATCTGCACCCGGCGCCCGTAAGTCCCCAAGGGGAAAACAAAGAAACAAGGATAAACAATAAAAAGTATAACCATTATGTCAACCACAGAATTTATCGCAGCCATCGAGCTAAGCTCGTCACGCATCGCCGGAATAGCCGGACAGAAGCAAGACGACGGAAGCATCCAGGTACAAGCCTATGCGTGCGAAGACTCCTCTGCCTTCGTCCGCAAGGGGCTGGTGTACAACATCGACAAAGCCGCCCACGCCATACAGAACATCGTGGCCAGCCTGGAGGAGCAGTTGGGACAAACCATTGCCAAGGTCTATGCCGGCATCAGCGGGCAGTCGCTGCGCTCGGCAGAAAACCGCGTCAGCCGCACGCTGGACGAGGAAGACATCATATCCGCCGACCTCGTGGACCAGTTGTGCGACGAGAACCGCGAACTGCCGATGGCCGACATGTGCGTGCTCGACGTTGCCCCGCAGGAGTATAAGATAGACAACACGCTCTATACCGACCCCGTAGGCGTAGCCGGACGCCACATCACCGCCCGCTTCCTCAACCTCATCGCCCGCCATCAGTTGCGCAAGAACCTGGAGCAAGCCTTTGAGAAAGCCAATGTCAAAATTGCCGACCTGCCCGTAGCCCCCTTGGTGCTGGCCCGTGCGGTGCTGACAGAAAACGAAATGCGCGCCGGGTGCGCCCTAGTAGACCTCGGTGCCAACACCACGACCGTGCAGGTCTATAAAAACAACCTGCTGCGCTACCTCTGCGTGCTGCCCCTGGGCTCGGCCAACATCACCCACGACCTCACCTGCCTCAAGATAGAAGAAAGCGAGGCCGAAAACCTGAAGCTGTGTCACGGCAGCGCCCTCTACCAGGACGAAGACGAAGATGCACCCACGCAATGCCTGCTG
Source organism: uncultured Bacteroides sp. (assembly GCA_949289265.1). GTDB lineage: Bacteria > Bacteroidota > Bacteroidia > Bacteroidales > Bacteroidaceae > Bacteroides. The sequence continues at coordinate 55,331 of CASENE010000104.1, read as the reverse complement.
AACGACGGCCGGAGCGTGAAACTGCGCGAACTGAACGAAATTGTAGGCGCCCGGGCCGAAGAAATCCTGTCCAACGCCTGGAACCAGATACAACTGTCGGGCTACGGCAACGAGCTTTTTGCCGGCGTGGTGCTCACCGGAGGCGGCTCCAACCTGCCCGAGACGGAAACCCTGTTCCGCAGCGTCAGCCGCACGGACAAGGTGCGCACGGCCCGTTTTGTACAAGAAACCGTGTTCGGCCACGAAGAAGAGCTGGCCCAAGACGGACGGCAGAACACCCTGTTGGGACTGCTGGCCGCCGGGCACGACAACTGCGCGCAACCCGCCCAATCCAAGGCTGCCAACGAGCCCCACCAAGGCGAACTGGGACTGGACATAGAAACCCCGCCGCAGCCGGCCGAAGCCCCCGAAACGCCCGCACAAACGAAGCAGACCCCTCCCGCCGACACGGAAGAGGAACACGAAAAAGGGCCCAAGACTACTGGGAAAGGAAGCAAGAACGGAGGCAAGAACTCCGACAACGACAACGGCGTCAAGAGAGGTGGAGGCTTCTTCAGCGACCTCTTCGGCAGGCTCAGAGACGGCATTCTGGAAGGAGACAACAGCGACACCATGTCCGACAAAGGCTGACCCGACCGTTTCCCTGCATCAATTAAACAAGTATCAACCAAGCAAAAAAGAAACTCTATATGGACGACAGAGTACAATTTGACTTCCCCACCGATTCACCCAAAATCATCAAGGTTATCGGCGTGGGCGGTGGCGGCGGCAATGCCGTCAACCACATGTACCGCGAAGGCATCCACGAAGTAACCTTCGTGGTATGTAACACCGACCGCAAGGCACTGGAAGAATCGCCTGTGCCCGTCAAGCTGCAACTGGGACGCGAAGGCCTCGGAGCCGGCAACCGCCCCAGCAAAGCCAAGGAAGCCACCGAAGAAAGCATCGAAGAAGTGAAGCAGATGCTGGACGACGGCACCAAGATGGTATTCATCACCGCCGGCATGGGCGGAGGCACCGGCACAGGCGCCGCGCCCACCATTGCCCGCATCACCAAAGAGATGGATATCCTCACCGTGGGCATCGTCACCATCCCCTTCCGCTGGGAAGGCGACCGCAAGATTGACCAGGCCTTGGATGGCGTGGAAGAAATCAGCAAGAACGTAGATGCCCTGCTGGTCATCAACAACGAGCGCCTGGGCGAAATCTATCCCGACCTTTCGGTGAAAAACGCCTTTGCCAAGGCCAACGACACCCTGCTGGTGGCCGCCAAGAGCATCGCCGAGATTATCACCATGCGCGGCATCATCAATCTGGACTTCAACGACGTGAAGACGGTGATGAAAGACGGCGGAGTGGCCATCATGAGCACCGGCTATGGCGAAGGTGAAAACCGCGTCAGCAAGGCTATCGACAACGCCAAACACTCGCCCCTGCTGAACAACAACAACATCTTCGACTCGAAAAAAGTCCTGCTCAACATCTCCTACAGCCCGGACCACGAACTGATGATGAGCGAAATGGACGAGGTGCGCGACTTCATGAACCAGTTTAACCGAGATTTCGAGACCAAGTTCGGCATGGCCGAAGACCCCTCCCTGGGCGAACAGGTGAAGATTACCCTGCTGGCCACCGGCTTCGGCATCCAGGACATCCACCTCAAGGAAATGGACGACCGCATCGAGCAACGCAGCCTGGAGGAGCAGAAACGCGAGCAAGAACTGGCCGCCCGCCGCGACGACTACTATGGCAAAGACTCGCACGGCCAATACCGCCCGGGCCGCCACCGCCAGATTTTCCTCTTCGGCGCCGACGACCTAGACAACGACGACGTGGTGAGCCAGGTGGAAAACTCGCCCACCTACCGCCGCTCCAAGAGCGCCCTCAAGGCCATCCGCGAGCAGTCGGCCGCCGATGCCCGCCCGGCACAGGCCGACCAGCCGGACACCACCGACGAGCCCAGCCAGGAGGGCCTCATCGTGTTCTGACCTTCGCCCGCACGCCGCGCGAAGAAAGACAAGCAAGAATCAACGGACAATCATAAAAAGATAAACATCATGGATTTATTTGACAAAGTTAGCGAAGACATCAAGGCTGCCATGAAGGCCAAGGACAAAGTGGCCCTGGAAACCTTGAGAAACATCAAGAAAGTATTTCTGGAGGCCAAGACCGCCCCGGGAGCCAACGACACCCTGAACGACGCCGATGCCCTGAAGCTCATCCAAAAACTGGCCAAGCAAGGCAAGGACGCCGCCGACATCTACATCCAGCAGGGCCGTCAAGACTTGGCCGACGAAGAATTGGCCCAGGTGAAAGTGATGGAGACCTACCTGCCTCAACAGATGACATCCGAAGAACTGGAAGCTGCCCTGAAGGAAATCATCGCCGAGGTGGGCGCCACCGGTCCCAAAGACATGGGCAAGGTGATGGGCGCCGCCACCAAGAAACTGGCCGGACGGGCCGAAGGCCGCGCCATCTCCGCCAAGGTGAAAGAACTGTTGCAATAAGCAGGACAGTTGACAAGGAGGAGGGTGTGCCGAAACGCATGGTGGTAACCAAATTCTCCTCCTCCGGGGAGGTTGCTCTCCCCCGATAACGGGGGAGCCGGAGGGGGTGAGTACCCGAAGGGGAGGTGGTAGCGAAGTATAGTCAGCTTATATAAGTAACCAATCTTATTTAGTTTATACTATATTCAGGAGTCAGAAGGAGTTAAAAGGAGTTATCGCTTCGCTCAAGGAGTTAGATGCCAATACCTTTTATATATCGCCGGGGCAACTATCGGCCTATAACTCCTTTTAACTACCTGTAATTCCCTCCTACTACTAAAGATAGTATCAACTAATTTTGCACATCTACTTATAAGGTTTTATTTCTTACCTACCACCCCGCCCGTTGGGCACCCCTCCTCCGGGGAGGAGGGGAAATGGATACCAACATCTATTTCGGCACACCCTCTCGTCCACTCGTTCCCTCGTCAACTCCATACCGTCAGCTGTCAAACAACTCTTTCAACACCTCCACCGACTGGGGCAGGCGGAAATCGGGCAAGTGCAGCCGGTAATACGCCAGGATGACCTCCAGGCAGCGCGCCCGCTCCTCGCGGGTCAGGCGGAAAAGATGCATTGTCCCGAAATTCATGCGCACCAGCCGCACCAGTCTGGCAGCCTCGTGCGGAGGCAACCAGTCGCCATGCCCCGACGGGCGCACCCGCGTAAAGCAAGCCCCGCGCAAGTCGAAACAATCCCCCTCTTCATATCCCTCCAAGTTGGGCTGAAGCCCCAGGAAGCGCGACAAGCGCATCAGGAAAACCAAGTGGAAATTGCTGAACCCTTCCGGACAACGGTCCAGCCACACGATGGCCCGGCACAGATAGGCAAAGAGCGGACGGTTTTCCGCTTCCTCGCGCAACGAGCCATACAGAAACTCGGCCAGAAAGAAAGCCATGGCCGACTTATACGGATGGAAAGGCAACGTGGAAAAGGGCTGGAACACTCGCGCCTCGCGCACGGCACACACCGAGGCCGTGCGACGGAAGTCGGCCTCCAGTTCCACCAAGGCCAGCGGCTGAAACAGCGAAGCCTTGATGGCCGAACGTCGGCCGCGCCCCACGGGCACCCGGAACGACATCCGCCCCGCCGCCTCGGTATAGACCGTAGCCATCAGGGCCGTATCCTTATACTTCACCGTGCGCAGCACGATGCCTTGCGTTTGTTGCCACATAATTCTCCCACAGATTTGCCCGCAAAATTACAAATAAATCCGACAAAAACACCCTCCAGCCTCGTCCCCCGTTCGCCTTTTCTTCGTCTCCATGGAGACGAACCAGGGACGAACTTGGGACGAGCCGGGGACGAACCGGGTATGAAGAGCCTTCGGCCCGGCCGGACGTCCTGCCCCGAAAAGAAAATGCCGGACAAACGGGGCTGCCGGTGAAAGATGGCTGCCGATATTCCTCTTTTTGCCTTCTTCTTCAAAAAAGAGGCTCATTTTTATTTGCATTTTTTGGCGATAACATTTTGTTTTCATACTTTTGCGACGAAGTAATGATACTTTAATCTAAATCTCATACCGAACGCACCTATCGACGAAGTCCGTGAAAACGGGAAGCCAGGCTCTTTGCCGCCGGGAAAACATCTGCCGAAAGGCCGCGGGAAGAAAAAAACGCGCAAGCAACAAAAACAAACGGAACACAATATACGGTATTAATGAAACAATATTTGTCACTGCTGGCGGGCCTGCTGTGGGCCGTTGTGGGTCATGCGCAGACCGCCGCAACGTCCGACGAGAGCCTCTGCATTGCCGACTCGATGAGCATCTTCTACCGGGCGGGCCATCGCTACGTCGACCCGGCCTACCGGAACAACGGTGCAGAGCTGGAGCACTTCTTGCAGTCTGTGCGGCAAGCAAGGATCGACGACTGCCTGGTGCGCGTCAGCATCCGTTCGGGCGCCTCGCCCGACGGCGACCGGCATGCCAACGAACGATTGTCGCGCCACAGGGCAGACGAGCTGGCCGCCTACCTGCAGCGGCAAACCTCCCTATCCCCCGCAACCATAGAGAAATATGCCGAAGGAGTGGACTGGACCGGATTGCGCCGACTGGTGAAGGACACGGACATGCCCCACCGGGACGAGGTGTTGCAAATCCTGGACAAGGCATCGCAACATGCCTCCGAGGACGACGGGACGGACGAAGACCGGCTCAAGAAAGCCCTGATGACCCTGCACGGCGGAGAGCCGTACCGCTACATGCGCCGCCACCTGTTTCCCGACCTGCGCAGCAGCGCCAGCGTGCTGCTTCACGTCCGCTGCCCGAAGTCGCCCCTACAGCCTGCCGACACCCTGTCCCCTACAGCCGACATCCCTCAACCCCGGCAAGACAGCCTCTGCCGGGCCTACACCCTTAGCCCCGCATCCCGCACGGATAACACTCCCGCCACGACGATTCCTGCGCCGGCCGACCCGTGGCAGCACTCCCTCCGCGTGAAGCTGAACGCGGTGGGCTGGGCCATGCTGGTGATGAATGCGGCGGTGGAATGGGAATTTTCGCCGAAATTTTCCCTGCACATACCCGTCTTCTATTCGGGCGCCAACTACTTCACGGCCCGGACCAAATTCCGCCTGCTGGGCACGCGGCCCGAAGCGCGCTTCTATCCGCTGACGCGCCGCCGCTTCTTTGCCGGCGTGCATTTCGGCGTGACGTCTTTCAACCTGGCCTTGGGCAGCCAGCCGTGGCGCATCCAAGACCACGACGGCCACACCCCGGCCCTGGGCGGCGGGCTCAGCGTGGGCTATCGGATGCCCTTCTGCCGCAACCGGCGTTTCCAGCTGGAGTTTTCGGTGGGCGCAGGCGCCTACCGGGCCCATTATGACAAGTTCTACAACCGACCCGGCGGGGTCTACCACTCCACCGTGCGCGACACGTACATCGGCATCGACCATGTGGACGTGTCGTTCTCCTACCGGTTCGACCTGAAGAGGAGGGCCAGACAATGAACACCCGCATCCCATACCTCAGAAACGCCTGGGCAGGCCTTGCCGGACTGGCGCTGCTGGCGGCCTGCGACGTGCACGAGTTCCCGGCCGAAGAAACGCCGGAGGCGACGGACGTGACGCTGCACCTGAATTTCCACACCGACCTGCCCCTGCACCAGGTGGTGGAGCACGCGCGGTCGAGAGCCGCTTCCACGCAGCCCGACGACTACGATGTCCGCTACCAACTGCGCGTCTACCGGTCCGACGGGAACGGCGTTTTCCACAACGACGACTATACCCCGCTGCTGGAGACAAAGGACGACGTGACCCGCCTGAACCACGACCTCCGCCTGCAACTGCCCGAGGGCAACTACCGCCTGGCGGTGTGGGCAGACTATGTGGACGAAGGCGGGCAGGAGGACAAGTTTTATGCCACCGGACGGTTTGAGGAAATCATGCTGCAAGGCGACGGGCATCCCGGCAACAACGACCTGCGCGACGCCTTCTGCGGCACCCAGGAAATCGCCCTCACGGCCGACGGCCCGGACGAGGCGACGGTGGAGATGGAACGCCCGCTGGCCCGCTATAATTTCGTGACCACCGACCTGGACGTTTTCCTCACCCGCGTGCTGGCCCGGCAAGCGGCTGCCGCCCGGGCAGGAAACACCGACGGGAACGACACGAAGGCCATCGACCTGAACGACTACCGGGTGACCTTCCGCTACACGGGCTTCCTGCCCTCGGCTTTCAACCTCTTTGCCAACGCGCCTGTCGACGCGCAAACGGGCGTGTGGTTCGACGGGAAAATCAGCCGTCTGAGCGACACGGAGGCCGAACTGGGCTTTGACTACGTGTTTGTCAACGGCACCGAATCGACGGTGCAAGTGGCCCTGGACGTCCGCGACGCGGCGGGCGAGGTGATAGCCTCCATCCCGCCGATAGACGTGCCCCTGACGCGCAGCCGATACACCACGGTGCGCGGCCCCTTCCTGACCACCGAGGCCACCGGCGGCGTGGGCATCGACCCCGGATTTGACGGCGAGTGGAACGTGGAAATCAGATAGGAATCCGAATGTTTAACGCTATAAAAAACGAGATTATGAAAAAACAAACATGGAGCATGGCAGCGCTGGCGCTGCTGTTGACTACTGCCTCGTGCACAGACGAGCAGATGGCCGGAGGCGTATCCGGCGGTGAAAGCATGGTGACAATCAATGCACAGTTGCCCAAGGGGTTGCTGACCCGGGCGATAGGCGACGGCCTGACAGCCACAACGCTGTCCTACGCCGTGTATGCGCAAGGCACGCAGACGCCGCTGATAGAGAGTGAAGACGAGGTGACCTTTGTGGACGGACAGGCCACGCTGAGCCTGCGGCTGGCAGCGGGCCGCAGTTACGACTTCCTGTTCTGGGCCGACGCTTACGACAAGGATGATGCCAACGCGCCCTACGCGGTGGACTTCGACACGCAGACGCTGAGCGTGGACTACTCCGGCATGAAGTCCAACGACGAGACGCACGACGCCTTCTATGCCCACGCCACGGTGGAGGTGAAAGGAGCCGTCAACCAAGACATCACCCTGAAGCGTCCCTTCGCCCAGCTCAACATAGGGACGAACGACCTGACGGAAGCGCAAGCCAGCGGGCTGAACACCGGCAGCCTGCAGACCTCGGTCAAAGTGGGGCAGATTTATAAGAACCTGAACCTGATGAACGGCCTGGTGGGCGAGGACACCGAAGCGACCTTCGCGCTGAACGCCATCCCCGACGAGACATTCACGGCCAACGGGCAGGAGTATGACTACCTGGCGTTGAACTACCTGCTGGTGGCTACGGACAAGTCGCTGGTGAACTGCGAATTTACCTACAACGACGGCCAGCTGAACCGCACGATGACCGTGGACAACGTGCCCGTGCAGCGCAATTATCGTACCAACATTTTTGGCTCGCTGCTGACGGGCAGCGTGGACTTCGACATCACGATAGACCCGGACTTCGAGGCCACAGACCATAACTATGCCGAACTGTTGCTGGCCGCACAAAACGGCGGCAAGGTGACGCTGACGGAGGATGTGACGATCACAGAACCTCTTATCATAGCCAAAGGGGCTTCTGTCAGCATTGATCTGAATGGGCATGACATCATCAATGAGACTTCCATCCCCGACACTCCGGGTTCAGATTTAGGAAATACGACCGTATTCCAAGTGCAAGACGGCGCAACATTGGATATCAGAGGAAACGGTGATGTGAAAGCCATCAGCAATGTAGAAAATGAAGACGGTTACCGCATGGCCGTATATGCCCTCGGCAATTCAAAAGTAAACATCTACGGCGGAAATTTCTACAACAACCAAAAGTATAATAATGGCAACGCTCAGCTCGACCTCATTTATGCAGATGGAAGTTCTGTCATCAATATCTATGGCGGCCGGTTTGAATCGGCATGTGCCAACAATAGAGGCTACTGGGTACTGAATCTGAAGGACAACTCGCAGGCAGCCATTAATGTGTATGGCGGTACCTTTGTCAATTTCGACCCTTCGAGTTCAACGACGGAAAATCCGGTTAAGAACTTTGTGGCTGACGGATATTCTTCTGTGAAAATCGACGATACCCCTACGCCCAACGGAACGTACTGCGTGGTGAAAGGCACAGGGGCCGCATCGGCTGAGGACATCAGCAACGCCCTGCAAGCAGGGAAAGAGTTGATTACGCTGGCTGCGGATGTAACCCTGAACGACCCGTCTGCACTCACATCCATTAAGACATCGACCATTGACCTGAACGGACAGACACTCACGTTTGGCACAGCCAACACACTGAATGTACCGGAAAACGGCAACCTGACCTTTGCAAACGGTGAAATTGTTGCCAATCAATTTGATCCTGTTGCAACAATTCTGAATGCGAAAGCCGGAAGTTCCATAACCTTGGATAACATAAAACTCACCACTACAGGAACTGGCATAGGCCCTGCCAACTGCGTTTCCAATGTTACCATCATAGTTAGAAATTCCGAACTGAATTGCGGTGCCTATGGCGTGGCTACCAACGCAAGCATGCCGGTGGGAGAAAATGTTAAGATCACGCTTGAAAACTCGAAGTTCAGCGCAAGCGACCCGGTATTTATCAACATCCCGTGCGAAGTCACCATAGACAACTGCGACATCGACGGTTACACACACGGCATGGTGCTGCGCGGCGGCAAGGCTACCGTGAGCAACAGCACGATTACCCTTACTTATAAAGACGACGACTACGAAGACATAAGCAAGTATTTTGACAATCGGAACTGGGGCACAGGCAATATGCTGAATGTGGCCGCTCTGACAGTAGGCAACAAGAGCACCGGCTCAGCCTATCAATATCCCTCGGAACTGCACTTGATAAACACCACGGTAGAATCCGCAGGAGAACACGCCTCTTATTTCCCCGCCCTCTATGCCTGGGCCAATCAAGGCGAAGGGTTGGGCGTGACCATTACTTATGATGGCGAAACCACCTTTATGGGACAGGTAACCTATGGTAGCGACAACATCCAAGTAAATGGAGAAACAGTAAGCGCCGACCAGCAATAACCGGCAGAGAAACCATATATAGAGAGAGCAGGCCTGTCATCCTTGCCTTCCGAACGGAGCATGAGGGTGTGCCGAAACGCATAGTGGTAACCAGATTCTCCTTCTCCGGGGAGGTTGCTCTCCCCCGAAAACAGGGAAGTCGGAGAGGGTTAGTACCCGAAGGGGGTGGTGGTAGCGAAATATAGTCAACTTATATATAAGGTTTTATTTCTTACCTACCACCCCGCCCGTTGGGCACCCCTCCTCCGGGGAGGAGGGAAAATGGATACCAACATCTATTTTGACACACCCACCAGCCGTGACATCCCACTGCGAAAACAGAAAGTAGCAGTGGGATTCCCCAAGCTGCGCGCGGAAGGGCAGGATGACAGGTTTTGACTTGTTTCAGGCAGGAAAAGAGGCCTTTCACAGGACGAAAAAACAGGGCTAACAGCAGAAAATACAGAAAGTTTGCATTTTTTTCTGCAAATGTTTTGCCAATTCAAAAAATCGCTCTATCTTTGCACCCGCAAACGAAAGATAAGGCGTTTGCAAGAGACGGAAACGTCTTGTAGGCCGGCCCCTTCGTCTATCGGTTAGGACGCAAGATTTTCATTCTTGAAAGGGGGGTTCGATTCCCCCAGGGGCTACAAATAAAAAATAAACGAATTAAAACAGATTAGTCGAGATGGCAAATCACAAATCATCACTGAAAAGAATCAGACAGGAAGAGAAGAGAAGACTGCACAACAGATATTATGGCAAAACCATGAGAAATGCAGTCAGAAAACTTCGTGCTACGACAGACAAGGCTGCTGCTGTGGCCATGTATCCGAGCGTAACCAGCTTGCTGGACAAGTTGGCCAAGAAGCACATGATCCACAAGAACAAGGCTAACAACCTGAAGTCGAAGCTGGCTCGCCACATCAGCAAGCTGGCCTAAACGAACCATCGAAGAATAACAAATACTCCATAAGCCCAAGAGGGTGTATCTGAGAAAGATGCACCCTCTTTCTATTTCTGCCCACCCCCAAAAAGATTATCCCGAACGGGGGCACCGGAAGAGACTGGACAGGAGCTGAAAATTGGCAGCAGAACAGCGTTTTCGCACAACGACAGGCCGCTGTTTTCGACTTTTTTTCGTATCTTTGCACGGATAATATAACGAGGACTTTAAACGTATGACAGAAGAAGAAAAGATAATGGGCGAGAACAATTACTCGGCCAGCAACATCCAAGTGCTGGAAGGCTTGGAGGCTGTGCGTAAGCGTCCCGCCATGTATATCGGAGACATCAGCGAGAACGGTCTCCATCACCTGGTTTACGAAGTGGTGGACAATTCCATCGACGAGGCAATGGCCGGATATTGCGACCACATCGAGGTGACCATCAACGAAGACAACTCCATCACCGTGCAGGATAACGGACGAGGCATCCCCGTGGATTTTCACGAAAAAGAAAAGAAGTCGGCCCTGGAAGTGGTGATGACCGTGCTGCATGCGGGCGGCAAGTTCGACAAGGGCTCGTATAAGGTGTCCGGCGGCTTGCATGGCGTGGGTGTATCGTGCGTCAACGCTTTGTCTACGCACATGATTACGCAGGTGTTCCGCAACGGCAAGGTGTATCAGCAGGAATATGCCTGCGGCAAGCCTCTTTATGCCGTGAAGGAAGTAGGCACGTGCGAACCGGGACTGACGGGCACCAAGCAGACGTTCTGGCCGGACGGCAGCATCTTCACCACGACGGAATATAAGTTTGCCACGCTGGAAAACCGCCTGCGCGAACTGGCCTACCTGAACAAAGGCATCCGCATCACGCTGACCGACATGCGCCAAAAGGACGAGGAGGGCAACCCTGTGGTCGAGAAATTCCATTCCGACGAAGGCGTAAAGGAATTTGTGCGCTACCTGAACAGCAACAATACGCCGCTCTTCAACGATGTCATCTATCTGAATACCGAAAAAGCAGGCGTGCCCATCGAGTGCGCCATCATGTATAACACGGGCTATCGGGAGAATCTCCACTCGTATGTCAACAACATCAACACCAAAGAAGGCGGCACGCACGAGGCGGGCTTCCGCGCCGCACTGACCCGCGTGCTGAAGAAGTATGCCGACGACAACTGCGCGAAAGCCGTAGAAAAGGCAAAGGTGGAAATCAGCGGTGAGGACTTCCGCGAAGGTTTGATTGCCGTCATTTCCGTGAAGGTGGCCGAGCCTCAGTTTGAGGGACAGACAAAGACCAAGCTGGGCAACAACGAGGTGAGCGGCGCAGTCAACCAGGCCGTGGGCGAGGCTCTGACCAACTACCTGGAGGAGCACCCCAAGGAAGCCAAGCTCATCGTGGACAAGGTATTGCTGGCTGCCACGGCGCGCGTAGCCGCCAGAAAAGCCCGCGAATCGGTGCAGCGCAAGTCGCCCATGAGCGGAGGCGGACTGCCCGGCAAACTGGCCGACTGCTCCAGCAAGGATCCGGATGAATGCGAATTGTTTCTGGTGGAGGGAGATTCGGCCGGCGGTTCGGCCAAGCAAGGCAGAGACCGTCGTTTCCAGGCCATCCTGCCCCTGCGAGGCAAAATCCTGAACGTGGAAAAATCCATGTGGCACAAAGCCTTCGAGAGCGACGAGGTGAACAACATCATCCAGGCATTGGGCATCCGCTTCGGCGTGAACGGAGACGAGAGCAAGGAGGCCAACATCGACAAACTGCGCTACAAGAAGATTATCATCATGACAGATGCCGACGTCGATGGCTCGCACATCGACACGCTGATCATGACGTTGTTCTTCCGCTACTTCCCGCAGGTCATCGAACAGGGGTATCTCTACATCGCCACCCCGCCCCTCTACCGCTGCACCAAGGGCAAGGTGTCAGAATATTGCTGGAACGACCAGCAGCGCCAGCGCTTCATGGACACCTATGGAGACGGCACGGAAAACGGCATCCACACGCAACGCTACAAAGGTTTGGGTGAAATGAACCCCAGCCAGCTGAAGGAGACTACCATGGATCCCGAAAACCGCATGCTGAAGCAAGTGACCATCGAGAACGCCGCCGCAGCAGACTACATTTTCTCCATGCTGATGGGCGAGGATGTGGGCCCGCGCCGTGAGTTCATCGAAAAGAATGCCACCTATGCCAACATTGACGCGTAAAAGATAAAAGGGGAACAGCACATTCTTCACTCACATCTTACAAAAGCACGCCGGACGGTAGTTCCCCCTGTCCGGCGTTTTTGTATTCATGCCACTCATTTTTACGACAAACGACACGTTTTGTCGCCCGTGCCCTGTATCTTTGTGCCGAAGAAGAATCAATAAAACAAAGAGTGTTATGGGGAAACGATTGGAAGGCCTGCAACGGATGCTGGTCATCGTGAACAAACTGAAGGAGAGCCGCTCGCACATCCCGGTGGAAGAATTGGAACGGTACGTCACGCTCTGCATGGAAGAACGCGGCTACGGGGGCGTCAATCTACGCACACTGCAGCGCGACATACAGGACATTGCCTCCCTGTTCGGCATCCGGATCAAACACGAGCAAGGGGGCTATCACATCGTGGAAGAAGATGAGCAGGAATGGGAACGCTACGAGCAACTCTTGCTGAACTTCGACCTGCTGAACGCGCTGGAAGGCGACAGCACGCTGGCTTCGTACGTCTTGCCCGAACATCATCGCCCACTGCACAGCGAGTGGCTGGCCCCACTCATCGGAGCCATCAAACATTCGCACCCCGTCGTGTTCCAGTACCTGCTGGTGCGGCACGACGACCGGGTGACAGAGAAGAAGGTCCTCCCCCACTTTCTGAAAGAGTCCAACCAACGCTGGTATCTGCTAGCTTATGAAAACGACACGCTGAAGACTTTCGGCGTAGACCGCATCCGGCACCTGCATGTGCTGGACAACGAGCACTTCCGCCGCAACACTTCGGTGAACGTACAGAGCCTCTTCCGCGATTGTTATGGCATCTGGGATCAGCCCGACATCCCCGTGGAGGACATCGAGTTGCGCTACGATGCCTTGGACGGCAAGTTTCTTAAATCCGCCCCCTTGCATCACTCGCAGACCGTTCTGGCTGACACGCCCGACGAGTTCCGCATCAGCCTGCGCCTGCGCATCACCAACGACTTTGTGATGGAGCTGCTTTCGCGCAGCCGTTCGCTGGAGGTGCTCCGCCCCCTGCATCTGCGCGAACGGGTACGGCAAATCTATGCGGATGCCTTAAAACGGAATTCCTGACATCACCTGACTAAATCCATGTAAACAATGAAAACAAGAACCATCAAATTGCTCGGCTGCCTGGTCGCCATCTTCATCCTCTACGGGCTTTGCAGAAGAACGCCTCCCACCTCTTCCGATTATGAACAGCCGGAACCTTCCCCGGCATTTTGTCCACCGGAAACAACCGTGTATGAAACGCCTTCTCAACCGGAAAAGGCAAAGCCCCTCCACCGGGAAGAACATTCCAAGCCCACACGCACGGAATACGACCTGTGGAACCGCCCCAACATGACCATGGACGGCGAGGAAGGCATCAACCCCTGGGATGCCGAACAGACGGAATATGACCTGATGTATGAAGACCCGGATTTGTATGACTTTATTGCGGACTGAAAAATGTGACAATATCCCCTATATGAGTTTGTTTTTCAATTAAAAGTTGGTATCTTTGCCGTGTCAGGCGGAAGTGTCTGCCGGCAAATTTACATGCTAGTTAATTGATGAAAGTGTAGCTTTTACCTTTGTCTTGAAGTCTGGTAAACTTAAAATGAATGTAAGGTATGGCAATCGCGCTCATCGCTTGTCTGTATATGCTTAGCTCAAGCCATATACTTCACAAGTGTGGGGATATTGTCTATTTACATTCGGGTTTTACCAGAGCCTAAGACAAGATAGACAGTGGGACTCCACACTTGAGCCGAATAACATTCTATATCTTTCTGATTATCAAATTGTAAATTCAATACTCTTTATAATTTGATACCGCAAAGTTCCCGTAAATCATGAATATCCCATATTAAATATCCAAAGTAGGTACCAAATACTGAGGATGATCATTTAAATGAGATTTCCAACAATAAATGGGGGTGCGATTTTGTTGTTGGGCTAATAGTGATAAATATGACTTAACTGTAGACTCTTGTTTTTGAGTAACCCATGGGTCTAGAACTATTTCATCAATCAAATCATACCAATTGTCTATTTTTCTTCCAATTTTATTGCTTTGATATTTAGAACAAAATTCACTATCAACTTGCATGATGAGTCGAACTTCATGCTCTTGCTGATATGGCCTCCTTTTTTGCAAAAGAAATAATACTTGTTGTAAACCTCTTTGGTCCATTATCTGATTAGGATTAGTTATTGTAAACGTCTCTATGGCTTTACTGTCTAGATATTCTACTTTACCGATAAAATAAGTCATTATATTGATGGTGTTTTCTACAAGATTGTCTGAAGAATAAAACATTGCTTTTAAAAGTTTCCGAGGTGTAGATCTCACTTTCACCCAAATTTCACCATTGTTATCATCATTTATATTGTCATGACAACTGTTGGAATGGTGCTTATTAACCTGCCATTGAAGAGACGATTCTTCGATAATGGTCCAGCATTGGGCATAATATTGATCCGCAAGGTTTGATATTCCAATATCTATATTCATTTGCTTACTGTGGACTCTATCACATTTAAAAATGAAATGCTCAAATTTATCTTGCCATAGACATGGGCGTACCAATACCCATTCATGTCGGGGTTCTGAATAAAACTGTTGTAAGTATTCCCATTTCATATAACGATATATGGGAATATCTAGATCAATATTAATAGAGTTAACCCACATCTCCTTCTCTTGCCCATCGGGAGAAGTGGCAGGATTGCCACCAGATTCTATAATAACGTGAGTTCGATATAAAGATTGAAATTATCAGTTTGAAAATTAGGAACATAGCGATAAAAGCATTAAATTTATAGTGTCTAAGTATAACATTTAAGCGATTACCACTATGTTCTCAGAGGCTAAAGTTACGGAGATTTTTTTGTATGGCAGATGATTTTTGCAAGGAATTTGCCAAAACACAGGAAAAATATATGATTGAAGACAAGAATCAGAAGCATCGGAACAAGCCGAACCGGATGAGTGATGCGGAAATCATGGTCATCCTAATCCTGTTCCACTCGGGAGGCTTCAGATGTTTCAAGCATTACTACAAAGAATATGTATGCAAGCATCTGACGCATCTCTTTCCCAGACGTGTGTCCTATAACCGTTTTGTGGAACTGGAAAAGGAAGTCCTGTTGCAGTTGACCATCTTCATCAAGGAAGTCCTGTTGGGTACTTGTACCGGTATCAGCTTTGTGGATTCCACCCCGCTGCGTGTATGCCGGAACCAACGCATATTGATTCACAAGACTTTTAAGGGTCTCGCCGAACGTGGAAAATGCTCCATGGGATGGTTCTTCGGGTTTAAGCTTCACCTGATCATCAACGATAAGGGTGAAATCCTCAATTTCATGTTTACTCCGGGAAATGTGGATGACCGTGAACCGCTGAAACAGACAAAGTTCCTGAAGAACATAAAGGGAAAACTCTGTGCGGACAAGGGGTATATCGGGCAAGCCCTGTTCGAGAACCTATTCCTTAATGGCATACAGTTGATAACCAAAGTGAAGAACAGCATGAAGAACTCCCTGATGAGCGTAGCGGACAAAATTCTGCTGAGAAAACGCGCTTTGATTGAAACGGTCAATGACGAGTTGAAGAACATCGCCCAGATAGAACACTCCAGACACCGCTCCTTCAATAACTTCATTGCCAATTCACTATCTGCCATAGCGGCATACTGTTTCTTTGAAAAGAAGCCCGCCATTGACCTGTGTTTTGTCAAAGACGGGCAACTTACTCTGTTTTGAATTATATCGAACTCACGTTAATTAGCAAACAGGCAGAATTATGAATTTAATTCTACCTGTTTGCTAATTGTGTTATTTATTTTATTGATAATATCACCCGACGATATTCATTCTTGCTATAATACTCAAATTCATTGAAGCGGGATTCTCCGTACCACTTGACTTCGATCTTGTCGGCAGGGACACCGGTTGCCACCAATATCTTCTTTACTGTTTCTGCACGTACTTCTGAAAGTTTGTTATTCAAATCAATTCCACCGAGGTCACAAGTGAACCCTTCAACAAGAATGGTCGCTTCTTTGTTTGTCTTATTATAGACTGCGGCAAACTCTCGAACCAATGCTTCCCCATCATTTATAAAATGATCTGTATTAATTTCAAACAGTGGACTGACGGATGGGATCATAATGTCCTTTGCATTCTTGTCAGTTGCATCAGCTACATTTTTAGCAAATACATTTTTGAAATCAGCCAAATTAGAAATTGGTGTTTGTGTTGATACTGGAGAACTTACAGCAGTTGCTGTTGATAAATCAAACTTTACTTCATTGGTATTTACCGATAGAGATACGGAATCTTGTATTTCTCCGACTCCTTCAAAGCCTTCTCCGGTTCTCTTGCTATTACCTGAAAATATCCAAGCAATAATGACCGCAGCAACAGCTACACCACCAATAGCAGCTAACAGAGTCTGTTTTTTTCTCCTGCTGATGCATTCATTGCATACAAAACCATTCGGTTTTTGAATTCCATCCGTTAATGACACTTGTTTGTGACATTTTGAACATTCGACACTCTGTTGAATGCCCGACATCTGTTTTTTGTTGTCTCTTTCTTCCATATTAGAAAATTTTAAAACCATGATTTCGATTTAATTTTACGCCCCTCAAATATCAAACCTGTATATAAGTGGGCATCTATCAAGTTTTTGAACTCTTGCGTGCAGAAATAGGTAGATGGCATTTCTTTAACTTTGAATAAAATAGGATAAATACTTGGTAAAAATACAGGAGTTGGCACATCCATTATATCGCCATTAGAGAATCTCGTAATCTTAGATTTTTTGAGATTGAGGCAATCTGAGAGGGTCGTTATCTCTGAGAATAAAACATAGTTATCAGTTCCAACCGTTATAGGATTTAGAGCTAAATGTGAAAACAAGTTTTTGACTTCATTAGAAATTTCTGTTCTGCAACCCAACATATTTGACATGATGATTACAAAATCCGGGATCTTCGTAGATTCATTAGTAAGCCATCCATATCTAAACTTATCCATTAGCTCCGGTCTTTCAGCGCAAAGTTCCAAAGAATCCGCTCCATCAAGCGATTCTACGACATCAGCTAATGCATAGCTATAATCAAATGATAGTTGATAGATCTCCATATTATCTTGTAGTTAATTTAAAAAATGGTGCCATTATATTTTGTGCGGCATTGGAAATAACGCCTGAATTATTTTTAAATATACTCAACACTGTGTGAATGGTGTGCGAATCACTTCCTATAGGCAATTCGCCCTTGTATAATTGTTTCTTAAGGTTATCAACAGTTTCAGCCAATACTTGCTGCATCATCTCTGGATTATTTGCATATTGCTTTTGATACTTTTTGAAAGTATTTAATAACGCTGTTGATACCTTTTGTTCGTATTCGACAGAATTAGGGCTGTGATTAGACCCTTTTGCAGTTCCTGCAGTCTTGCAGGAATTTCACTTTTCCGGCACTCCGAGACTGCAAAACTGCAAAGACTGCAGGCTGCAACAACACACTCCTATTATAAAAAGGGACGCACCTGCACAACCTCATGTGCTTCAGGTGCGTCCCTTTTTATTCAATCCTTGCTAAGAGAATCACTCCACGCCCAAGTCCTTCATCGTCCGCGGCGCGGGCACGCCGGGCAGAGGCTTGCGGTCTTTCAGCTGCTGGAGGGCGACTTCGATGGCTTTCTCCAGTTGCTGGTCTACGCCGGCCTGTTCCTGGATGGGGTCGTTGTCGATAAGGATGTCGGGATCAACGCCGTGGTTCTCCACCATCCACTGGCCGGTCTTGGCGTCGTAGTTGGTGAAGAAGGGGACGCGGATGTCCGTTCCGTCCATGTAGGGCAGGGAACCGCTGATGCCCACGATGCCGCCCCACGTGCGGGTGCCGATGACAGTGCCGAGGTTGTTCGCCTTGAAGCTCCAGGGGAAGAGGTCGCCGTCCGAAGCGGAGTATTTGTTGATGAGCAACACCTTCGGGCCGTATTGCGTGGCATCGGGGATGGTGCCGGTCAGGGTGGACACGCGGGACATGGTCATGCGGTAGGGCTTGCGCAGCAGACGCTCGATAATCATGGGCGAAACGTTGCCGCCGCCGTTGGCACGGTCGTCGATGATGAGGGCCTCTTTGTCCAGCTGCGGGTAGAAGTAGCGGGCAAACTCGTTCAGTCCTTCGGGACCCATATCGGGAATGTAGATGTAGCCCACGCGGCCCTGGGTGGCTTCCTCCACGCGGCGGATGTTGTTCTGCACCCAGTTGTAGTGATAGAGCGGATACTCGTTGTCCGTGGGCTTCACCACTACCTTGCGGGCACCGTCGGCCGATGGTTTCGTGTTGACGGACAGTTCGGTCAGCACGCCCGCCTTACCGACGAGCAGCTGGTAGATGTTGTCCACCGTGGCCGTAAATACGCCGTCGATGGCCGTGATGTAGTCGCCCTCCTTTATCTCCATGCCCGGCTCGGTGAGGGGCGAACGGAGTTTCTCGCTATAGGGCGCGCCGGGCAGGATGCGGTCGATGCGGAAGAAGCCACTCTTGTCGCGGCTCAGTTCGGCACCCAAGAGGCCCATGTCGATGCGTTCGGGCTTGGCGTAGTCGCCCGGGTTGACGTAGGCATGGCCGCAAGCCAGTTCGGCAATCATCTCGCCGATGACGTAGTTCAGGTCGAGACGGGTCTTGACGTAGGGCAGCAGCACGGCATATTTCTCCTTGACGGCCTGCCAGTCCACCCCGTGCATGTTCTCCAGGTAGAAGCCGTCGCGGTAGGCGCGCCAGGCCTCGTCGAAGATTTGCGCCCACTCCTGCGGATAGTCTATCGGGGCCACCATGTCGCTCAGGTCGACCGCGTTGTCCAAAGCGACCTTGCGGGTGGATTGCTCGCCCACATAGAGGGAGTTGCCGCGCATATAGAGCACCTTCTTGCTGCCGTCCACGGGAGCCATGATGGCACCCTCGGCAATCAGTTCGTCCTTCTGTTCCTTCAGCTGATAGGCATGTGTGCCGCCGTTGCCATAGTACCACACGGTCTGCCCGTCGCTGTACAGGTTCCAGTAGTTGCCGGCCTGCAGGGGCAGCTTGACGATGCGGCCCACGATGCCTTCGGGGTCTATCTGCACCGCCTTGGCCTCGGCCCGGACATCTTTCTTCTTATTCTTGTCTTTGGCTTCGGGTGCCTGCTGCTGTTCCTTATCGCTGTTCACCGCCTCGTCTGCGGGCAGGAAGGGCGAAGGCGTGTCGTCCGTCAGCAGGGCCAGATAGATGCCGCCCATGCGGGTATAGACGTGGTTCCACTCCAGGCGTCCGTAGATGGGATTGAAATCGCGGTCGGACTCGAACACCAGATACTTGCCGTCCGTGCTGAAGGCGGGCGACGAGGAGTTGTACCACTTCTCGGTCACGGCGTATTCCTTCTTCGTATCCAGGTTGTAGACGTAGACCACGGAGAACTGGTTCTTCGCGGGCTTGGTGTAGGTAATCCAACGGCTGTCCGGCGAGAAAGCCACGTCGTAGAACTCCTGCTCGGGATTCTGCATCACCACGGTCTTCGCCTTCGAGGCCACGTCCACGGCGACCAGGCGGTTCTTGCGGTCGGTGTAGAGCAGGGCCTTGCTGTCCGGGCTCCACACGAGGCCGCGGATGTAGGTGTCGCTGCCCGTGGTCAGTTGGATGGGGTCGCCGCCCGCGGCGGGTTGCAGGTAGATTTCCGTCTCGCCCGTGCGGTCGGAGATGTAGGCAATGTACTTGCCGTCGGGACTCCAGTCGGCGCCGCGCTCGTTGGCGCCGGGGGTGCGGGTGATGTTGCGCGTCACGCCCTTGGCGGCAGGCACGTCGAATACTTCGCCCCGGGCCGTCACGGCCAGGCGCTTGCCGTCGGCACTGAGGCCTGCGGAGGTCACCAGGTCGGCCACGTGCTTCTGCTCGGTGCGGGCGTAGACATTCTCGGCGCTGAGGGTGATGTGTATCTGTTCGGCACGGCGCGTCTGCGGGTCGAAGCGGTAGAGGTAGCCGGCATGCTCATACACAATCTGCTTGCCGTCCGTGCTGGGAAACTTGATGTCGTAGTCCGTGTAGTCGGTCACCTTTTCCGTCTGCCCGCTGGCGGTGTGGTAGACGAAGAGGTTCATCGTCTTGTCGCGGTCGGAAAGGAAATAGATGTCCTGCCCAATCCACATCGGACAGATGTCCTGCGCCACGTTGTCCGTCAGGTTCTCCACCTTCCCGGCCTCGGGGTCGTAGAGCCAGATGTCGTCGGCCATGCCTCCGCGGTAGTACTTCCAGTTGCGGAACTCGCGGAACACGCGGTTGTAGGCCAGCCGCTTGCCGTCCGGCGCATAGCTGCAAAAGCCGCCTTCGGGCAGGGGAAGGGCCTGGGGCATGCCGCCCGCGAGGGGTGCCGTCCACAGCCGTCCCTGGAATCCGTCGCTGATGCGGTTGCGGTAGACCACGCCCTGCCCGTCCGGCGTCCAGGCCATCACGATGTTGTTGGGCCCCATGCGGTCGCCCACGTCGTCGCGGGCGTTGGTGCCGGTGTAGGTCAGGCGGCGCGGCTCGCCTCCGCGGGCGGGGATGACGTAGACCTCGCGGTTGCCGTCGTATTCGCCCGTAAAGGCGATGGTCTGCCCGTCGGGCGAGAAACGCGGGAAGATTTCATAGCCGACGTGCGACGTCAGCCGCCGGGCCTCGCCGCCCGACAGGGGGGCCGTGTAGAGGTCGCCGGCGTAGGAGAACACCACGTCCGTCCCGTTCGTGGCCGGGAAGCGCAGCAGTCGCGCCTCGTCGTCTCCGGCCTGTGCTCCTGCCGCCACACTGAGGGCCAGCAGGGAGAAAATGAATTGCTTCTTCATTGCCAATGTTGTGTTAGGTTTGAGTTTACGCACCACAAAGTTAGGAGGAATAAACCGGTATGCCAAACGAAACGGGGATTTATCAGGAGAAGAGGGGACGAGGAGACAAGGGAACAAGGCTACAAGGGCGGCTCATCTGTCCTCTCGTCTCCTCATAGAAGTCCTTCCCTAGTTTTAATTTAAGCCTTAAATAAGCCTGATTTAAGCCTTAAATAAGGCATCAAAAAGGCTTAAATCTAATGGATAAAAGGCTTTAATTAGAAAGGAAGAAGGCTTTTCAGACAGGCAATGACTCAGCCAAGAGGGCCTCGCGGCGGGGACGGGAGGCGTCCGTGGTACTGTCCCGACGGAGCCGCGCCGCAGCCAGGATATGACGGAGGCGAAGGAGCGGCGCCGGCGGACAAGCGGCGGGCGGAGGAGACGGACACGCGGGGCGGCGGAGGGGCAAAGGGGAGCGGAGGGACGCTTTTTTTGTGAAAACTTTCTTTATTATAAGGTGCAAGCGGCTTTTTTTCCTACATTTGCCGCAAATTCGGTGGGGAAAGCCACTACAAAGAACGAAACTTATGCAGAAAAACCTTGTCATTGTCGAGTCTCCGGCAAAAGCGAAAACGATAGAGAAGTTCCTGGGGAAGGACTTCAAGGTGATGTCCAGCTACGGGCATATCCGCGACCTGAAGAAGAAGGCGTTCAGCATCGACATCGCCCACGACTTCAAACCCGAATACGAGATTCCGGCGGACAAACGCGCGCTGGTGGGCCAGCTGAAGGAAGAAGCCGCCAAGGCGGACACCGTGTGGCTGGCGTCCGATGAAGACCGCGAGGGAGAGGCCATCGCCTGGCACCTGTACGAGGTGCTGAAGCTGAAGCCGGAACACACCAAACGCATCGTCTTCCACGAAATCACCAAGAGCGCCATCCTCAACGCCATCGAACATCCGCGCAGCATCGACCTCAATCTGGTGGACGCCCAGCAGGCCCGCCGCGTGCTGGACCGCATCGTGGGCTTCGAGCTGTCGCCCGTGTTGTGGCGCAAGGTGAAGCCGGCCCTCTCCGCCGGACGCGTGCAGTCGGTAGCCGTACGCCTCATCGTGGAGCGCGAACGCGAAATCAACGCCTTCCGCACCGAAGCGGCCTACCGGGTGACGGCCCTCTTCCTGGCATCCGACGCCGACGGCAAGCAGGCCGAACTGAAGGCCGAACTGCCCCGCCGCTTCAAGACCAAGGCCGAGGCGCAGGACTTCCTGGAGCATTGCCGCGCGGCCCGCTTCCGCATCGGCGACATCAGCACCAAACCCCTGCGCAAGAGTCCTTCGGCGCCGTTCACCACCTCCACCCTGCAGCAGGAGGCGGCCCGCAAGCTGGGATTCACCGTGGCGCAGACCATGATGGTGGCCCAGCGGCTGTATGAGTCCGGAATGATTACCTACATGCGTACCGACTCGGTCAACCTCTCCGAATTTGCCCTGAACAGCAGCCGCGAGGCCATCACCCGTCTGATGGGCGAGCCCTACGTCTGCACGCGCCACTTCGCCACCAAGACCAAAGGGGCCCAGGAAGCGCACGAAGCCATCCGCCCCACCAACATGGACAGTCCGAAGATTGAAGGCACGCACCAGGAAAAACGCCTGTACGAACTGATATGGAAGCGCACCATCGCCTCGCAGATGGCCGACGCCGTGCTGGAGAAGACTACCGTGACCATCGGCATCGACGGCATGAAGGACGAGGCGTTCGTGGCCACGGGCGAAGTGGTGAAGTTCGACGGCTTCCTGCGCGTCTACCGCGACTCGATGGACGACGACGCCGACCTGCGCGACGACGAGACGGGCCTGCTGCCCCCGCTGAAGAAGGGACAAGAACTGGCCTGCAACGAAATCACCGCCACCGAGCGCTTCAGCCAACATCCGCCGCGCTACACCGAGGCCAGCCTGGTGCGCAAGCTGGAAGAACTGGGCATCGGACGCCCGTCCACCTACGCCCCCACCATCAGCACCATCCAGCAGCGCGAATACGTGGTGAAGGGCGACAAGCCCGGCGAGGAGCGTGCCTACAACGTGCTCTGCCTGCGCGACGGAAAGATAAGCGACAGCACCCGCACCGAGACCACCGGAGCCGAGAAGGCCAAGCTGATGCCCACGGACACGGGCCTGGTGGTGAACGACTTCCTGACGGAATACTTCCCCAACATCCTGGACTATAACTTTACGGCCACGGTGGAGAAACAGTTCGACGAGATTGCCGAAGGCGAGAAGAAATGGACGGGCGTGCTCCACACCTTCTACGACCACTTCCATCCCTCCGTGGAGAGCACCCTGGCCGCCAAAAGCGCCCACAAGGCCGGCGAGCGCGTATTGGGCACCGAGCCCAAGACCGGCAAGCAGGTGTCGGTGAAGATAGGACGCTTCGGCCCCGTGGCACAGATAGGCGCCGCCGGCGAGGACGAGAAGCCCCGCTTCGCGCAACTGCGCAAAGACCAGTCCATCGAAACCATCACGCTGGAAGAAGCCCTCGACCTCTTCAAACTGCCCCGCACCCTGGGCGAACAGGACGGTCAGACCGTCAGCGTGGGAGCCGGACGCTTCGGCCCCTACGTGCACGGCTTCGGCATCTACGTCACGCTGCCCAAGGAGATAGACCCCATGAGCGTCACGCTGGAACAGGCCGTGGAACTGCTGAAAGCCAAGCAGGAGGCCGAGGCCAAACGACACATCAAACGCTTCGACGAAGAGCCCGACCTGGAAATCATGAACGGACGCTACGGCCCCTACATCTCTTACCAGGGCAACAACTACAAGATTCCCGCCGGCATCGAGCCGGCCGACCTCAGCCTGGCCTCGTGCCTGGAACTGGTGAAACTGCAGGAAGAAAAGGCCGCCGCTCGCAAGAAACGCCCGGCCCGCGCCGCCAAGGCGGAAAAGCCCGCCAAGACGGCCAAGGCGAAGAAATAGCCCGCTCGACTTCCTGGCGGGCCTGACCTTTTGCTTCTAAACCGGACAGGGATGCCGGTCGTCTTCATAGCCCAGGGGATGCCTGAAAGGCGGAGCTTGGCTGCACCGGGGATCGGGATAATCCCAACAGTCGGCCCCGTATGCCTTGATTACGTCGCTCCAACAACGGTTCCGATAGCCAAAACAGTCTTCAAACAGCTGGCACGTCCGACAGGGACTCTCCACGGATAAGTCGACCCGTGACAGGCGGCACAAGCGGCGGGCCTGCTCCCCCTGCCACACCTCTGTCAAGCTGTGACACCTCACGTCGCCCACCAGAAAACGCGGGTTCCAATAGAGTTGCTCGCAGATGGTGACCTGCCCGTCGGGCAAGACAAACAGATGCGAGGTCAGCGCCGAGCACGGCGTACCGGCAAAACAGCGGCTGCCCCCCACCGCCGTGCGATAACGCTTCCGGGCCACCTCCCGGCCTGTCAGCACTGGGAAAGGGCTGTCGACCGTCAGTTGTTCCACCTGGTTCCAAAGAGCCTCCAACCGATCAAATGATAGTTTCAGCGGCGCAAAACGCCCATATTCCCGATAAAGGCTGAGGCTCACAGGCACCAACCGCCAGTCCTGCAAGTGCCTCAATGTCAAAAGCCGGTCATACAAGGCCTTCAACGTCCCGATATGCCCGTTCAGCGTGGTCAGCACCGTGGCCACCTGATAGCGCAGGCCGCTGCCGTCCAGCCGCTGCAAGCCCTGCCACACCCGTTCCGCATACCCCGGCCCCACGCCCAGCAGACGGTGCAGCACCTCCTCGTCCCAAGCATCCAGAGACACTTGCACCGTTCCCCGGTATCCGCTCTCCACCAGAACCTTCACCAATTCCTCCGTCAGCGGGATTTTGGTAGAAACATACTCCGGCGCGATGCCCTTCTCCACCAGTTTTTTCAAGACAATCAGCCAGTCGGGATGCAGAAAGATTTCTCCGCCCATCAGGTTACACTGCTTCACCGGCAGTCGGGCCGCCTCGTCCACCAGTTCACAGAGGCGCTCCGTATCCAGCGGCTGCGTCACGCGCGTAGCGGTGTCGGCATAGCAATAGCGGCAATGCGTCACACAGCGGTTGGTCAGCATCAGCGTCACCTGCAACGGACCGGTATAGAGCCTCCGTCCCGTCAGGTCCAGCTTCCGCCAGATAAAGTCCCCGGCCTCCAGGCAGTCCAGGCGCACCGCCCCGCCCCCGCTTCCGGCCTCCACCAGCACCCGCTTGGGGAAACAGATTTCGCCCTGCGGGGAACAGGTGCGCACCGGCTGCCGGTTCTCCACTAACCCGCACACCCACTCCCACAACTGCTCCTCGGGCCGGTGGAAGAAGCCTGCCAGCCGCCCCAGCGTCTCGCCCAGCGGACGGCCCCAAGTGAAGAAGCTCAGCAAGGCTGCTTGCAACGGATGGATAAACCCTACCCACCCGCGCGAGCACTCCCCCTCGGGCAAACTGACCGCGAACAACACAGACCGGTGCACATCGTGCCGCAACCGGTAGGCCGGGTTCAGCACATACACCCACCTGCCCCAATTCCCGGTAAAGATCTGCCAAGATGTAAAAAGCATTTGAGGAAATATTTTCCCCCGCCTCATACCTGCTCATATTTTCGTGTGCCAACCGCAAGGCTTGTTGATAGTCCTCCATATCGCTATACATCCCTATCAGTTCCCAGGTGATTGCCCTCACTCGAGGAGCATTCTGAGACTCCTTCGCTATATCTATCGCCCGGCGATAATGGTACACAGACCGTTCATTGTCCGCCGAATCCATGCTATGCACCCGTCCCCAATAAAGATT
Organism: uncultured Bacteroides sp.; assembly: GCA_949289265.1. Taxonomy (GTDB): domain Bacteria; phylum Bacteroidota; class Bacteroidia; order Bacteroidales; family Bacteroidaceae; genus Bacteroides. Next base: position 29,500 of record CASENE010000104.1, on the reverse strand, counting down.
CGCAGAAATCAGATATTTCGGTTCGCCCAGACGCTCCGCGTGGCGAGTTGCCTCCCGAATGGCCTCCAAGGCCAAGTCCTTCAGCCCTCGGAAGGCATACAGTCTGCAAAGGTTCACCGCTATCAGGTAACCCAGCCGGTCGTTGTCTGTCTTTTCCGCTTCCTCCTTGGCCTTCAGGTACCACCGCTGTTCGCTCTGCTCATCGCCATTCTCCCCGGCTATCCCTCCCTTCAGGTAGAGGGCCAGGGCCTTCCGCTCCGTCAGGTCTGTTTTCTTGAAATAGTCATAGGCACTGTTCACCAGCGAGTCCGTCTGATTCCGGTTGGTCCGATAGCGTGCCTGCGCCAGCAGCAAGGCCCACGTGGCCCGCTGTTCGGGCTCCTTCGGTTTGGTTATTTTATCTAATAAAATCAGCGAACTGTCCGGTGCCGTGTACATCAAGGATTCTGCCCGCTCCAGTGTTTCCTCTACCTGTCTGTCCGGCTGGTGACCACACGCGGCCATGCAGGCTATCCATAGTGGCAGCGCCAGCCAGGTTACTTTATAAAATATGTTTTTCATTTGCTATTTATGTCTGCTTATTTTTTAGGGTGTTAAAAATAGGAACGTTCCGGCAATTAGCCAAATCATGCGGACATTTTTTCACCTTTTTTCTATTCCGGCCAGCCCCTGCATCCAGACCATTGTAGTGCATTCGCTCCATAGTTTTCCTATAAAACAGCTGATTGGCAGCATATTTAGCAGACAAACTACGGAGCAGGTGCGGAGAAGGGGGTGAGGTGCAGCAAAGAACTCTACCAGCCCTTCGCAGGTGCGATGCCCATCTTGTTGCATCGGTTTGCGCAGCGATTTTTTTGAGGGGAAAAAGATTTTTTTTGCCAAATCCGGTGTAATCGGACTCCCTGACCGTTACTTTGCCATCGAAATCAAACCTTATTTTATTAACCTTTTAAAAATTTATGCAAGATGGAAAAGAAATTAGACGAAAACCAGGAACGCATTCATTTGCTGAAAGACCAAGAAGAAAGATTGCAAGATGAGCAGTTGGAGAGCATCAGTGGAGGAGAAGACCCAGAATGCACATGTGACTGCATCTTTTATAACAACAACACAAAAGAGCCTGGCGATGACAAACCGAAGCCTGTAGAAACAAGACCTAACGATGACCTTAAAGCTACAACGGACATCGAGCCGAAGAATTAGCAATTAATTTCGAGTAAACACGAACTTCTCATTTGCCCGCCCGGCTGAAAGAAGATAAGCGGGGCCAAACTTGCATGGCAACCTGCTTTCTGCTGAAACCCGGACGGCGCAAATGAACAGTTTAAAAACATGGGAAGATGGATAAACAACTTGCGGATAAATCACTCTATGTATCCAGATATACTTACCTGTTTATTTCGTCCACAGGCAAACATCTGGTATATAACTCGCGCAGCAATTCTTTTATGGAAATAAACAAAGAATTGTATCACCAACTGCAATCTTGCCAAACCGAAAACACAGCTGTAGAAAACCTAAAGGAACAGGAGAAATCCATGCTGTGCCAACGGGCTATCATCGTAGGGCCACAGGGCGATGATGATTTTCTGCTGGAGCATCAGTATCTGACAGACAAATACAGTCTTTCCAAACAGTCATTAGGCCTGACCATTGCGCCGACACTGGGATGCAACTTTGCATGCCCTTATTGCTTTGAAGAACACAAAAGGAAAATAAACATGAACGAAGAGACCGAGGATGCGGTCATAGCGTTTATCAAGCTGCACAGCGAGGCCCAAAAACTCAACCTGACGTGGTATGGCGGCGAGCCTTTGCTCTGTGTGTCTATTATTGAGCGGTTGCTAACCAAAATAACCGGTCAATGTGCCATTCCTCTACACCGGCACATGCTGATAACCAACGGATTTCTGCTCAACGAGAAAGCCATCGACCTCTTTAAGAAATTCCCCCTAACCAGCCTGCAAATCACCTTGGACGGAAACCGGGAACGGCATGATTCGCTGCGAAAAGCCCGGCAATCGGAACCTTCGTTTGACAGAATCCTGAACAACACAGACCGGTTTATAAAGGCATGTCCGGAAACCCAAATACATATCCGCATCAATATTGAAAAGAGCAACGTGGAAGACTTCTATCAACTGGCACCGGAACTGAAAAAGAGATGGCCTCAAAGCAACGTGATTGTCTATCCGGGATTTTTACGCTATGACAATGCGGAGAGAACGGATTATGATGCCAGAAGTTTTACCAGGTCTGAGATTTCTCAAGTGTTATTTCAGATACAGGCCCGCAAGCTGACGGATGTCCCCGTATATCCCCAAACCTACTGCGAAAAGAACTGTTCGGCCAACCGGAAGAACTCTTACATCATAGGCCCTACGGGTGAAATCTATAAATGCTGGAACGACGTGGGCGATGCTGCCAAAGTAGTGGGAAACATCCACGAAAACAAGATAACCAACAAGTCCCTGCTATACAGATATCTCGTGGGCAGCAAGTGGTATCACGACCCGCAGTGCCGGTCGTGCTTCTTCTTGCCCATCTGCCACGGAGGATGCGCCTGGTATGCCTTGAGAAACCGGTATGAAGGGGGACACTATGACCTGTGTACTTGCCTGCAAAAAAGCCCCGGCCTGTTGGAAAAGTGCCTGGAAGCATATTACGAGGCGTTGACCGCTCCCGACAGGGGAACAGCATCTGCCGCTGAAAATGAGAACATGACAGATAAATGCAAACGATTTTGTTAGAAATTTATCTTTTTGTCTGACGTTTATATGAAACATAAAACCAACTATTGTATGAAACACACGTTTTTATTGACCATCCTGTTAGCTTTGTATTGTTTTCCGGCGGTGGGGCAGACCCTGATAGAGGGCACCGTGACCGATGAAGAAGGCGCCCCGCTGGAGTTTGCCAACGTGATGCTGCTGGCCTTGCCCGACTCCACCCTGCTGCAAGGGACAGTGACCGACGCACAAGGACACTTCAGCCTGCCCTGGAACCGGGAGGAAAGCCTACTGAAATGCTCGTTTGTGGGCTACGTAGACCTGTATGTGCCGGTGAAAGGGGCGGAGGCCGGAACGCTGGTGATGAAGGAAAACGCGCAACTGATGGACGAAGTGGTGGTGAAAGGGAAACGACAGCTCTTCAAGATGGAAAACGGAGGCATCACCATGGACGTGGCCAACAGTCCGCTCAAGGACGTAGGGACGGCGATGGACGTGCTGGAAAAACAACCGTTCCTGACCAAGAAGGATGGCACGCTGACCGTGTTTGGCAAGGGGGCGCCAGTGTATTACATCAACCACCGGAAGGTCAGAGACCTCGGCCAGCTGGAGAGACTCAGCTCGAACGACATCAAGAGCATCACGGTCATCACCAGCCCCGGAGCGGAATATGGCGCGGAGGTGAACGCCGTGGTGCTGATTGAGGCCAAACGAAAAGCCGGAGAGGGCTGGAGCATAGAGGCGAACGGCACGGTGACCGCCGCACGAAAAGTATCGGACGGGGGAAACGTGGGGATGAACTACCGGGCAAACGGGCTGGACGTGTTTGCCAGGTATGGCTACAGCGAGCAGAGAAGCCTGGGCTACAAGACCGCGACGCGGGAACAGGGAGAGCCGGACAGGCTGGTATACATAGACAACGAGATGTCACAGGACATGACCGTGCGGGGACATTATGCCGAAGGAGGACTGAACTATGAATTTGGCAAAAACCACTCGGCAGGGGCGCAATATACCTACAGCCGCACGCCGGGGCATCAGATGGATTGCGACATGAGTACCGACATCCGCACGAAGGGAGAAACGCCACAGGCATTCCAGACCACGATGGGATGGGAGGGCGAAAACACCTCGCACCTGGTCAACGCCTACTATCAGGGACGGCCGACCAAGTGGCTGTGGGCACAGGCCGACGTGGACTATGCCAAGGGCAGCAACAGCAACAGCCAATCCTCGTGGACAGACGGGGCGGACGAGATGGTTGTGGCGACAGGCAGCCGACAGACGTATGAGGTCTATGCCGGACGACTAACGTTCAGCACCCCGGTGTGGGGCAGCAACCTGAGCTATGGAGCCGAATATAGCCATACGTCTAACAAACAGCACTTCCAGGTAGACGAGGACGAGGGAACGGCCCTGCCGCTGGAGACCAACGGCAACCTGGCCAAACAGGATGCCTGGGCGGCCTTTGTGCAATATTCCAAGGGCTTCGGACGGTGGAGCGTCAGCGCAGGCCTGCGCTATGAGCGGCTGAACTTCGGCTATTGGGTGAACAACGTCAAGCAGCAGGAGCAGAGCCGCATCTATTCGGACTTGTTCCCCTCGGCTTCGGTGTCCTACCGGGGAGAATTGGTGCAGATGATGCTGTCATATCGCTCTACCACGCGGCGACCCAGCTACTACAACCTGCGCAACACGATGCAATATGACGACCCATATACGTATGAGACCGGCAACCCGTATCTACGCCCCCGGCGGACGGACGACTTCACCTACATGCTGATATGGCGTGACATCCGCTTCAGCGCGTCCTACCGGCGGTTTCACCACCTGTTTATCAACCTGCCTACCCTGGGCCCGGACAACGTGGCTATCTTCCGCCCGGAAGACCTGAAAGAGGCGCAAGACCTGGCAATCATGGCCTACTACTCGCCCACGATAGGCTGGTGGGAACCCACGGTGGGACTGGGCGTGTGGAAGGACTTCCTGAAATACAAGGGCCGGAAGTATGAGAAACCGTATTTGGACTATTCGTTCCAGAACATTTTCCGGCTTCCGCTGGACTTCACGCTCATGGTGGACCTGTATGGAAACACAAAGGGGTATTCGTGGATGAACTATAGGCACGGGAAGGTGTGGATGAACGTGAGGCTCACCAAAAGGTTCCTGGACGGAAAGCTGATTCTGAACCTGACGGGCAGCGACGTGCTGAACACGTATCGCTCAAAGAAAGAATGGAACCTGGCCAACTTCCGGATGCTGATGGACGACCGGGGAGACGTGAGAAGCCTGACGTTCTCCGTGAGATACCGGTTCAATGCCGTGAAGAGCAAGTATAAAGGGAAATCGGCCTCGGCCACAGAAAGACAACGCATGTGAGCCGGCCCGGCAGAAGAACGGCCCGGCCACAGAAAGCAGCCCACGAAGCAGTTGTATGCCAACGATATTTTCAACACAAACCGCTCGGAGTCCATCACGTATTTCGGCACCAACCGCAGCATGTATCAGTGGACAAAGCCCAGCTCGCGCGGCGTCCGGCTGACCTTGCGCTACAGCTTCAACGCCGCCCGCAGCAAATACCGGGGCACAGGAGCCGGCAACAAGCAGAAGGCGCGCATGTGAGCCTGGACAAGAACGACGGTTTCACACGGAAGGGAAATGCGGAAGGAAAACTGATTTCGCGCGAAGGGAAAAGCAATCTCGCGCCAGGAGAAATACAAATTCCCGCGGGGGAAAAATCCCTTTCCCCCGCGGGAATCCAATAACCCGCTCAGTCGGCAGCGCCCGGATAGTGCGGGCTGTACAGCAGCACGTCCCTGCCGCGCACCGCCGGACGCCCATCCTTCACGAAGCCTTCGCCCCGTTCGGACAGATGTTCCGCCAGGCGGAGGCGCATTTTTTCCAGGAGGGGGCGGCAGGACGGCTCGCGGGAGAGGTCGTGCAGCTCGTAGGGGTCGCGGGCGAGATCGAACAACTGCTCGCTGCCGTCGTAAAAGTTCCAAATATACTTCACGCTGCCGTCCGTCAGGGCGCACCAATAGTTGCGGGGCTCGTAGCAGGCGGCATGCTCCAGGTCGATGTAGTCGCGCCAGGAGGCCCGGTCGCCGTCGCGCGCCAGGGCGAGCAGCGAGGCGCCGTCCATCCCGTCGGGCACCCGGCCGCCGGCCACTTCCAGCAACGTGGGCAAGACGTCGCGCAACTCCACCGGATGATAGTCCCGCCCGCCGGCAGGCACGTGCAGCGAGGCGGGCCACTTGACGATGAGAGGCACGTGCGACGAGCCCTCGTAGGGATAGGTCTTGCGCCAGTGATAGTGGTCGCCCAGCATATCGCCGTGGTCGGACAGGTAGATGATGAGGGCGTTGTCATACATCCCCCTTTCTTTCAACGCATCCAGCACGCGGCCGATCTCCTCGTCGATGAAGGTGATGTTGGCATAATAGTGCCGCCGGGCTTCCTTCGCATAGTCCTCGCCATAGTTGCCATAGGGGCGGCGGGTGGCTTCGGGCAAGGGCTCCTTGAGGTCGGCATGGGCAAGGGCCCAATCGCCGGCGCAGGGTGCGGGGACGTCGCGCCCGTCGTAGAGGCGGAGGAAGCGCCGGGGCGGGTCGTAGGGACTGTGGGGACGGGCAAAGGACACCTTGAGGAACAGCGGGTGCGGGTCGCGGTAGTTGCGTATCAGCGTGCAGGCCGTCTCGCCCGTCCAGGCCGTGGGGTGCAGACGCTCGGGCAGGCGATAGGTGGCCCAGCCGGTGTCGTTCCATCCCAGGCCGGTCCGGTCGGGGTCGGCGCCGGGGGCCTGCAACTGAAACCAGCGGCGGTAGTCACTGATGAAGTCGGGCGACTCCACGCGCCCGCTCTCGTCCACCAGCGTGGCATGGAACCCGTGCAGGGCGTGCTGCGGATACCAGTGCATCTTGCCCACGCCGAAGGTGTAATAGCCCAGCTGCCGCAACAGGCGCGGCCCCTCGTAGGGATAGCTTTCGGCCACGCGGCCGTAGCCCAGCATGCCGTGGTGCCAGGGCGACAGGCCCGTCAGCAGGCCGGCGCGGGCGGGCGTGCTGCTGGGCACGGACGAATAGGCGTGCATGAACGCCGTCCCCTCGGCAGCCAGGCTGTCCAGGCGGGGGGTGATGACCTGCCCGTTGCCCATGCAGCCCAGGGCGTCGAAGCGGTGCTGGTCGGCCATGAGCAGGATGATGTGCGGGCGGTCTTGGGCCGAGAGTAGGGCCGGGGGGCACAGGCAGCCTGCCGCCAGGCCGAGGTTTATCCAACGATTCATAGTCTGTTTTCTCCTTTCTTCTAATCAGATGAAGTAGATGTGCAAAATTAATTGATGCTATCTTTAGTAGTGAGAGGGAGTTACAGGTAGTTGGAAGGAGTTATGGGCCAATAGTTGCCCTGTGATATACAAAAGGTATTGGCTTCTCACTCCTTGAGCGAAGCGATAACTCCGCCTAACTTCTCCTGACTCCTGACATGGTATAATCTAAATGAGGGTGTGCAGCAATAGAGACAGCTCCCATTTCCCCTCCTCCTCGGAGGAAGGGTGCCCAACGGGCGGGGTGGTAGGTCGGAAACAAAATCTTACAGGTAAACAGGTTATATCGCTACCACCTCCCCCTTCGGGTACTCCTCCTCCCCGAAGGAGGAGAATTAAGATAGTCGTACTGCATATTGACACACCCTCTTGGTTGCATATAAGGCAGCGGCGGACGCCGTCACAACGGCAGGCGGACGGCCAGCGTCTCCTGCCTGTCGGTGAAGGCGTTTTCCACCCGCAGCTCCAGGCTCGTGTCCGTCTCCTTCAGCGGCACGTCCAGGCTGTGGCCGGGCGGCAGGGCCATCCGCTTCTTGCCCAGGGCCAGAAGGAAGGGGAGGCCGGAACGGTTGTCCAGGCGATAGGTGACCCGCCCATCGGCCCGGCACACTTCGCTCACCGCGACGCAGGCCCGGAAGAAGTCGGCCAGCAGTTCGGCCTCGCCCGCCAGGCAGCCGCCGAAGCTGGCCAGGGTGCGGCGGGCAAACAAGGCCTCGCGCACCGCGTCGGCCGTGGCCCGGCGGGCGAAGACGAGCGTCATGGGGCGGAGGAACCATCCTGCCGTGGCGCAGCCAGCACCGTGCACTCCGTCGTTGGCATAGACCGTGGTGTGGACGTCGGAACAGCTCAGCACCGTCAGTCCGTATTCGCGGCTCCAGCGTAGGGCAGGCGGATAGTATTCATTGTTGTTGAAGACCTCGATGCCGTGAATCATCCCCGCGGCCAGCAGTTCCCGCTGGAAGTCGTGCAGGCGACACGTGTCCACGGCCCAGGCGGGGTGGTTCCACGTGACAAAAGCCCCCTGCGCCAGGGCTTCGGCCAGGGCCTCGCGGGGATTGTCCAAGCGCAGGCGGTTGGCGTCGCGGACGAACAGGACGTTGAAATGCCCGTATTGCGGATGCGGACGGGTCACCTCGGCGCCCTGTATCAGCAGGATGCCCCGTTCGCGGGCCCGTTTCCGCGCCAGTTCGTAGGCCGCGTTTTCGTCTCCCTGTATATGCTCGCGCAGAGTCTTGTATTCGATGTGGTCGGTTATGGCCAGGACGTCGAGGCCCGTTTTCCAAGCCTCGTCCACCCGCATCTCGGGCGACACGGATCCGTCAGAAAAGAAGGTGTGCGTGTGGAGGTCGGCCTTCAGCACCCGATAGCCGTTCACCGCCTGCGGCATGCGCACCTCGGAGCGGGTGTTTCCGGCATAGGCGGGGAAAAGCACCTTGTCCGCCTCCTGCCCGCGCGCCGTGCCGGCCAGCAGCAATGCCAGCAGCAGCAAGATAGATTCCTGTTTCATAAGCAATTAGATTATATCCCCGAAGGCTTCCAACCCCGCCGACCTGGCGTTCTAATGCCAGCTTGCTGGGATAGTAACGCCCGGTCGCTGGGATAGTAACGCCAGCCGGCTGGGATTGGAAGCCTACCGACGGAGGGGTTTTACAGGGGATTCTGCACGATGTGACCCTGGCTGTTGTCTATCTCGGTCTGCGGGATGGGGAAGAGGTCGTTGATGCCCGGCTTGTAGACAGCGTTGGGCTTCGCGGCCTTGAACTCGGGCGAGCTGAACACTTCCGCCGCCTTGCCGGTGCGCACGAGGTCGAACCAGCGGTGCCCTTCCATGGCAAATTCGTAGCGGTTTTCGTCGATGATGGCGTCGAACAGCTCGTCGCCCGTGGCCGTGGTGTTGTCCTCCAGGCCGGCGCGGCGGCGCACCTTGTTCATGTATTCGCGCGCCAGGGCGTCTTCGCCCAGTTTGCAGCAGGCTTCGGCGTAGATGAGGTAGACTTCGGAGAGGCGGAGGATGCGCAGGTTGTTGGGCATGGTGAAGATGTCTTCCGTGCCGATGCGCTCTTCGGGCTTGATGTAGACCTTCTGGTTGTAGTAGCCCGTGTGGTCGAACTGCAGGCTGGCAAAGTCCTCGGGCGTCTCCCAGGCCTGCAGTTCGTCCAGGGTGAGCAGCGTCCCTTCCTTACGCGCGTCGCCCGGCTCGAAGGCGTCGGCCAGCAGTTGCAGGGGCTGGTTGCCGCCATATCCGGCAAAGGGGCGCGGGCCTTGGGCGTAGGCGCTGTAGTTGCCGGTGGTGGTCAGACCCGTGTCGTCCGACTTGTGGCGGAAGTTAATCTCGAAGATGCTTTCCTTGCAGTGCTCGTTGGCCATGGAAAAGATGTCCTCGAAGTTCTCCATCAGTTCGTACTCGTCAGGCACCAATGGCAGCAGGTTTTCTTCGATGACCTGCTTGGCTTCCTTGTATTCCTCCTGGTAGAGATAGACCTTGGCCAGCAGGGCCCAGGCCGCGTCCGACGTGGCACGACCCAGGTCGCTCGCGGGCAGTTGCGCCTTGCGCGGCAGCAGACCGGTAGCCGTCAGCAGGTCTTCTTCTATCATGGCATACACGTCGGCCTTGGGCTGGCGGGTCTTGCTCTTGTCGGCCAAGGTGGGTGTGGCGGTGTAGATGGGCAGGTCGCCCCAGGTGCGCACGGCCTCGAAGTAGAAGTAGGACTTCGTAAAATAGGCCTCGCCCAGCAACTGGTCCTTGGTGTAACGGCTGAAGAGCCCCGCGTCCATCTTCGAGATGCCGTCGATGGCCTGCAGAGAGCGGTTGATGGCACGGAAGCACGTGAGCCAACGGTCGTTGATGCGGCTGTAGTCGGCATGGAAGTCCAGGTTCTCCCAACGGCGCGCGGCCGCCATGTCGTTGTCGCTGCCGCTGGTGGTGGCATCGTCCGTGGTGATGTCGCCCAGCGACCAGATGCTGCGCGTATAGCGGTAGTCCTTGTATATCGTTGTGGCGCCCACCACCGAGGCGATGGCGTCGTTCTCCGTCTGGAAAAAGCCGTCGGTGGTCATCTGTCCCAAAGCCGACTTGTCCAGGAAACTTTCACACCCCGTCAGGGCAAAGAGCCCGAGGGCCCCGGCGAATATCTTAGTCAATGTCTTCATAATGCTGCGATGGTTTTAGGGTTAGCTTAGAAAGTGATGTTGATGCCTCCGGTGAAGGTGCGCGCCTGCGGGTAAGTGCCATAGTCGAAGCCCCGGCTCAGGTAGTCCGTGGCCGACAACTGGCCGATTTCGGGGTCGGCCCCCGTGTAGTCCGTCACCGTAAAGAGGTTCTGGGCGCTGAAGTAGACGCGCAGGTGCTGTATCTTGAGCCGCTGGGTCAGCTGGCGGGGGAAGGTGTAGCCCACCTGGAGATTCTTCAGGCGCAGGTACGAGCCGTCTTCCACGTAGAAGTCCGACAGGCGCATGTTGTCGTTGTTGTCGTCGCCGTTGATGCGCGGGATGCCGGTGTCGCGGTTTTCGGGCGTCCAGGCGTCCAGCACGGCGCGGTTCTTCTGGAACGAGCTGCCGGTGGAGAAGGTGTAGGCGCGGTTGGCATTGAAAATCTCGTTGCCATGCACTCCCTCGAAGAAGACGGCCAGGTCGAAGTTCTTGTAGGCCACCGTCAGGTTCAATCCGTAGGTAAAGTCCGGAATGGGGCTTCCGATGGAGGTCTTGTCCGCGTCGTCCAGCTTGCCGTCGGGCTTGCCCGTCAGCGTCTTCCCGTCTTCGGCATACCCGTTCAGGTCTTGGAAAATGAAGTCGCCCAGTCCGGCTCCCGGCTGACGCTGCTGCACTTTGGCCAGCTGTTCTTCGGTCTGAATCAGGCCGCCCGTCTTATAGCCCCAGAACTCGCCGATACTGGAGCCCACATAGGTGCGCGTGGCGCTTCCACGGTTGTACACCGTGCCGCCCGTCAGCGCGCTGCCCGTGCCCAGGCTGAGCACCTCGTTGTGCACGGTGGCGATGTTGCCGCCCACCGACAGGTACCAGTCGTCGGTCAGTTGCTTCTGCCATTGCGCCGAAAACTCGAAACCGCGGTTGCGCACGCTGCCCACGTTGGTCACCGGCCCGCTCTCGAACCCCATGTGCGAGGGGATGGGCTCGGTCAGCAGCATGTCTTTCGTGGTCTTGGAATACCAGTCGGCCGTCAGGGTCAGCGACTTGAACAGAGCGATGTCCAGGCCTATGTTGGTGGACTCCGTGGTCTCCCACTTGATGTCCGGATTACCCAACGCCGTGGCCGTCACGCCCTGATAGACCTCTTCGGGTTTGCCATACAGATACTGGTATTGCTGGTGCGAGCTCAGCACGTTCTGGTAGAGGTAGTTGCCGATGTTCTGGTTGCCAATCTGTCCCCAGCCGCCGCGAATCTTCAGCAGGTCTATCCAGTCGGCATGCAGGTTGCGGAAGAAGCGTTCGTTGGAAACCTTCCACGCCAGCGAGAAGGAGGGGAAGGTGGCATAGCGGTTGTTCTTGCCGAAGCGCGACGAGCCGTCCACGCGCACGCTGGCCGTCGCCAGATAGCGGTCGTCGTACCCATAGTTCACACGCGCCAGGTAAGAAATCATGGACGACTCCCAGGCGTTGCCGGTGGCCTTCTCCGAGTTGGCCGTCTGTGCCGCGTCGATATACCACAGGTCTTCCGAGCCTTCGGGCACGCCGTTCTTGCTGGCCGTGAAGGCCTCGTTGCGCGTGCTCTCCATCGTGTAGCCTATCATCGCCTTGAAGTCATGCTTCTGGTTGAACAGTTGCCCGTAGGTCAGCGTGTTCTCCCACACCCAGTTCAGGTAGTTGGTCGAGCCGCGCGTCACGGTGCTCTCGGCCGTCTTCTGCGAGGGGCTGACCTCGTATTTCGGCACGAAGTCATAGTCGTCTATGCGGCGGATGTCCACTCCGAAGCTGGTCTTGAAGCTCAGGTGCTTGGTGAAGTTCACGATGCCGTAGACAGAGCCCACCAGGTCGAGGTTCTTGCGCTTGGTGTTGGAGTAATCAATGGAAGCCACCGGGTTGTAGATATCGGCATATTGCGAATAGCCGTAGCTGCCGTCGGCATTGTGCACCGGCACCACCGGCTCCATCTTCAGCGCCGTGCTCATGATGGAATAGGCCTCGTCGCTCTCCAGCACCGTCCGGCGGGTGGACAACGAAGTGGAGAGGTTGGTGCCTATCGTAAAGGTATCGTTGATTTTGTTCTTGGCATTCAGGCGTACGGACAGACGCTCGTAGTCCGTGCCCTTCACCGTGCCCTCCTGGCTCAGATAGCCGGCACTGGCCGTATAGGTGATACCGCCCGAACCGCCGCTCAGGTCGACATAATAGTTCTGAATCATGGCCGTGCGGGTGATGGCGTCTATCCAGTCGGTCGACACGTTGCGGTCTACTTTCGAGAGGTCGATGGGCGTGGCGCGTGTCTCGTTCACCTTCTGCTGGAAGTCATACCACTCGGGGCCTGTCAGCAGGTCCAGGTTGTTGATGGCTGTCTGCGCGCCCCAGTAGGCGTTGAAGTTGACGGTTGTCTTGCCCACCGTGCCCTCCTTGGTGCTGATGAGGATGACGCCGTTGGCTCCGCGCGAACCGTAGATGGCCGAAGCCGAAGCGTCTTTCAGCACCTCGATGGAGGCAATGTCGTTGGGGTTGAGGTAGGAGATGTTGCTCACCGGCATGCCGTCCACCACATACAGCGGCTCGGAGTCGTTCACCGTGCCGATGCCCCGCACGCGGATGGTGGGCGCCGAGCCCGGCGAACCGGACTGCGAGGTGATGCTGACGCCGGGGATGCGCCCCTGCATGGCCGTACCCACGTCGCCCACGGGCTGCTTGGCCAGGACGTCGCCCTTGAGGGAGGCCACGGAGCCGGTGATGTCGCTCTTCTTCGAGATGCCGTATCCCACTACGACCACCTCGTCCAGCAGCTCCATGTCTTCCTTCAGCACCACCCGCAGGGAAGTCCTGCCGGCTGCCTTCAGTTCCTGCGTCTGATAGCCCACGTAGCTGACCACCAGCACGGCGTCGTCGGGCACATTGTCCAGTTGGAAACGGCCGTCCAGGTCCGTAATCGCGCCCTTCGAGGTGCCTTTCAGCTGGATACTTGCTCCGATGATGCCCGCGCCCTGGGCGTCCAGCACCTGTCCGCGCAGGGTCTTGCCCTGTTGCTGCCGGGCCAGCACGCTGTCGGCATCTTCCACGCCTTTCTTGTAGAGCACGATGTTTCTCTCGGTCACCTTATAGCCGATGGCAGTGCCGGCAAACACCTGCTCCAGCACCTCACGGATCGGGGCGCCCTGCACGTCGACCGACACCCGGCGTTCCGTGTCCACCACGTTGTCGTTGTAGAAAAAGGTAAAACCGGTCGTTTCCTGTATCTCGCGCAAGACGTCCTCCACGGTCCTGTTCTGCACCGAGAGGTCAAGTTCCGTCCGCTGGGCGCGGCCCTCGCCGGCCACGGCAAGACCGGCGAACACAAATAGCATAAACAATGTACACTTCATGGCAAGAGGTATTTTTGAGGTAACATACATTAAGATAGATTTCGAGCCTGGCAGCGCGAATTCACGTTGTTTTTCCATAACTTTGCATCGTTTTTAAGTGATAAGACAAAGGAGTTGTCCGTCCTGTCGGCAAACAGGCGGAAGGCTTCACAGGTACACAGGCGGGGAGATGCGGCAACATCCTCCCCGCTTGTCGTTCGGGATAACCGACGTGTGAGCGGTTCAGTGTTCTTCTTCTTTCATGGCAGTTCGTTTTAAGGGGTTCATACACTAATAGACTTCTATGAGTTGTTTCTCGTCTTTCGCGTCGGCGTTCTCCACCCAGCGGAAGCGGATGTCGGACGACAGGCTGAACTGTTCGAGCACGCGGGGCAGGTGCTGTCCCTCGAACTCGCCGGTAAAGGTGTGCTGCTTCAGGGCCTCGTTCTTCAGGATGAAACGCACGTTATACCGCTTGCCCAGCATCCAGAGGATTTCCTCGAAGGGAGTTTTCCGGAAGACCAGTTTGCCGTCTTTCCACGCCGTCTCCACCTCGACGTTCACCCGGCTCACGTCCATCTCGCCCCGCTCGGCGTCATACACCAGGCGTTCGCCCGGGCGCAGCGTCCGGCTGCTCTCGCCTCCCCCGGGGCCGACGCATGCGAAGTCCACCAGGCCCGTCACCAGCGTGGCACGCACGAAGCGTTCGCCGGGATAGGCGTCTACGTTGAACTCCGTGCCCCGCACCTCCACCCGGCCCCGGTGGGGCGTATGGACAATGAAGGGACGGCCCGCGGGCTGCCGGCGCACGTCGAAGTAGGCCTCGCCGCGCAGGGTCACCTCGCGACTCCGGCCGGAGAAGCGGGCGGGATAGCGCAGGGACGACGACGAGTTGAGCACCACCACGCTGCTGTCCGGCAAGACCACCGTGGCGTTCATCCCCGGCATGGTGCGCGCCTCCAGCATGCAGTCCGCCTGCGCCGTCAGCCCGGCATACAGCCACAGGGCCGCCCCCAGCACCGGCAAGAACATTACGGCCGCCACCCGCTGCGCCACGCGCCACGCCCGGCCCCAACGCCGGCGGCGCAACCGTCCGTGCACGCGGCGCAAGGCCTCGTCCACGCGGCGCGTGGCCGGGTTGGCCTGCAGATCGGCCGCCAGGGACAGCAACTGTATCCTGCGCAGCAACGCCCGCCGCTCGTCCGACTCCGCCAGCCAGGCCTCCACCCGCGCCGTCTCCGCCTCGTCCGTCTCGCCGTTGGCATAGCGCAGCAGGCAGTCTTCCCAATATTCGTCCTTCATCGTCATCCGTCTTTGCATGTTCCAGAATCGTTTCGGTTTACATCTATAAGACAAGCCTGCCCCGGAGGGTTACTAAACGGAAAGGGCGTTTTTTTTCACTTTCCCCCGAAAAAACTTCATTTCTGCCCGCTAAAGACTATCTTTGCACCGAGAAGAAACACACCCGACCGCAACGCTTCCATGAAACCGACCCCTAGCGCCACCGACGACCTCCTGCTGCTGCGCCTCCTGCAAGACGGCGACCGCCAGGCCTTCGACGCCCTCTTCCGCCGCTACTACCCCTTGCTCTGCACCTACGGCAGCCGCCTGGTGACGCAAGAAGACGCCGAGGAGACCGCGCAAGACCTCTTCCTGTGGCTGTGGGAAAACCGGGAGCACCTCC
This sequence comes from uncultured Bacteroides sp., assembly GCA_949289265.1. Classification (GTDB taxonomy): domain Bacteria; phylum Bacteroidota; class Bacteroidia; order Bacteroidales; family Bacteroidaceae; genus Bacteroides. The sequence goes on along the minus strand of CASENE010000104.1, from coordinate 14,269 downwards.
CCATCCAACACTCGCCCCGCCCGTACCTGCTGCGCGCGATGCACCGCCGCTGCCTGAACCGCCTGATGCAGGACGAAGCCCGGCTGAGGGCCGACACCGCCTACTACCGCCGCACCCTCGAAGCCCTGCAAGACATCGACCCCGCGCAGCTCGACGAACTGGGCCGACGCATCGGCCAGGCCATCCGCGAACTGCCCGAACCCCTGCGCGAGGCCTTCGTAATGCACCGCTTCCGCCGCCTCAGCCACAAGGAGATTGCCGAGCGGCTCGACGTGTCGCCCCAGACCGTCAACTACCGCATCGGCCAGGCCGTGCGCCTGCTGCGCCTCCGCCTCAAGGATTATCTGCCCCTCCTCCTCCCCCTGCTCTTGCTCTGGCACGCGCCAAAGGGATGGTGACCCGCCGCCCCGCCCGCCGTCCCCCCCGGGGGGAAGGCCTGCGACATGCGGAAGAAAACTTCCCGTCCTGCGGGGGAAAACCTTGCGTCCCCCGCGGGAAATCTTTACGACATACGCAGGAAAAATTCATAGCTCGGCGCGATATGATTGTAGCGCGCCGTGATATAGTCATAGCGCGCCGTGATACAACGATAGCGCGGCGAGCTATGAACTTTTCTCCCGCAGGACGACAGGTTTTTCCCCGTAGGACGGGAAGTTTTCTCCCGCAGGACGACAGGTTTTCCCCCGCAGGACGACAGGTTTTCTCCCGCAGGACGACAAGTTTTCTCCCGCGGGGCGACAGGTTTCCGCAAGCGGGGAAACAGAAGGGGCTGCCCGCAACCGGCATGTGCCGGCCGGCAGGCAGCCCCCCTCCCCGGAGATGAAGACGGGAAGAAAGCGCGGCGCGCGTTACATCCGTTCGGGCACCTCAATGCCCAGCAGGCCCATGCCCAGCTTCACCACCTTGGCCACCTCGGCGGAAAGGACAAGGCGGAAGAGGCGCACGGCCTCGTCGGTCTCGCGCAGGATGCTGTAGTCGTGGTAGAACTGGTTGTATTCCTTCACCAGGTCGTAGCAGTAGTTGGCGATGAGCGAGGGGCTGTAGTCCTGCCCGGCCTGGCGGACGACGGCGGCGAAGTCGGCCAGCATCTGCACGAGGCCCTCTTCCTTCGTGCTGAGGGCGACGCCCCGGGGCAGGCGTTCGGGCAGGGCGATGCCGGCCTCGGCGGCCTTGCGCAGGACGGAGCGGATGCGGGCGTAGGTGTATTGGATGAAGGGGCCGGTGTTGCCGTTGAAGTCGATGGACTCCTTGGGGTTGAAGGTCATATTCTTGCGGGCGTCCACCTTGAGGATGAAGTACTTCAGTGCGCCCAGGCCGACGATGCGGGCGATGTCTTCGGCTTCCTCGGGGGTGAGGCCGTCCAGCTTGCCCAGGTCGCCGCTGGTCTCGCGGGCGGTGGCAATCATCTCGGCCATGAGGTCGTCGGCGTCGACCACGGTGCCCTCGCGGCTCTTCATCTTGCCTTCGGGCAGCTCGACCATGCCGTAGGAGAAGTGCACGAGGCTCTTGCCCCACTCGAAGCCGAGGCGGTCCAGCAGGATGGAGAGGACTTGAAAGTGGTAGTTCTGCTCGTTGCCCACGACGTATATCATCTTGTCGATGGGATAGTCGGCGAAGCGCTGCTCGGCGGTGCCGATGTCCTGGGTCATGTAGACGGAGGTGCCGTCGGAGCGGAGGAGGAGCTTGTGGTCGAGCCCTTCTTTGGTCAGGTCGGCCCAGACGGAGCCGTCCTCCTTGCGGTAGAAGAGTCCCTTGTCCAGGCCTTCGAGGACTTTCTTCTTGCCTTCGAGGTAGGTGTCGGACTCGTAGTATATCTTGTCGAAGCTGACGCCCATCATCTTGTACGTCTCGTCGAAGCCGGCGTAGACCCAGTCGTTCATCTGCTTCCAGAGGGCGCGCACTTCGGGGTCGCCTGCCTCCCACTTGACCAGCATCTCGCGGGCTTCCTTCATCAGGGGCGAGGCGGCTTCGGCCTCTTCCTTCGTCATGCCCTTCTCCATCAGTTCGGCCACCTCGGCCTTGTAGTGCTTGTCGAAGGCCACGTAGTAGTCGCCGATGAGGTGGTCGCCTTTCTTGCCGCTGCTCTGTGGGGTCTCGCCGTTGCCGTATTTCAGCCAGGCCAGCATGGACTTGCAGATGTGTATGCCGCGGTCGTTGACGATGTTTGTCTTGACCACGCGGTTGCCGTTGGCGGCGATGATGTTGGCCAGGGCGTTGCCCAGGAGGTTGTTGCGCACGTGTCCCAGGTGGAGGGGCTTGTTGGTGTTGGGCGACGAGTATTCAATCATCACCAGGGGCGACTGGGGCGTGGCGGGCGTCAGGCCGTAGCGTTCCTGGGCGTGGATGTCGTCCAGCAGTTCAATCCAGGCGGCGGGGGCCACCGTCAGGTTCAGGAAGCCTTTGATGACGTTACAGGCGGCCACGGCGGGCTCGTTGGCCACGAGGTAGGCGCCTATCTCCTGGGCGGTCTGCTCGGGGCCCTTGCGGGAGATGCGCAGGAAGGGGAATACCACCAGCGTGAGGTGTCCCTCAAATTCTTTCTTCGTCTTTTGCAACTGCACCTGCGCGGCGGGTACCTCCTGCCCGTAGAGTGCCTTCAAGCCGTCTACCACGGCCTTGGTCAGTCTTTCTTCTATCTTCATGAGGATTACGTTATTAGTCTTGGGCGCAAAGATACGACAAAAAACCGAGATACTGAGCGGATGGGGAAGGATGAACGGGAAGAGTTTTTTCTTACCTTTGCCCCCACCTAATCCTACGAGACAGATGAGAAAGTATCTCTACAGCGAAAACGGCTTCGTCGAGAAGCCCCAATGGGAGCCGGGGTGCTGGGTCAGCGTGGAATGTCCGGACAACGACGACTTCGATTTCCTGACCCGGCAGCTGCAGGTGCCCGAGTCCTTCCTGACGGACATTGCCGACGTGGACGAGCGGCCCCGCACCGACACCGAGGGCAACTGGCTGCTCACCATCCTGCGCATCCCCATGCAAAGCGGGCGGGCGGACATCCCCTTTATCACCGTGCCCATCGGCATCATCACCAGCGACGACGTGGTGGTCTCCGTCTGCTACCACCGCACGGAAATGATGGACGACTTCATCGAGCACACCCGCCGCAAGGGCATCCGGGTGAACAACAAGCTGGACCTCATCCTGCGCCTCATCTATTCCTCGGCCGCCTGGTTCCTGAAATACCTGAAGCAAATCAACAACGTGGTGACCGAGGCCGAGAACGAGCTGGAGAAGAGCATCCGCAACGAAGACCTGCTGCGCCTGATGAAGCTGCAGAAGTCGCTGGTGTATTTTGACACGAGCATCCGGGGCAACGAGGTGATGATAGGCCGCCTGAAGAACATCTTCCAAGACACGGACTACCTGGACATGGGCCTGCTGGACGACGTGCTCATCGAACTGAAGCAGGCGGTGAACACGGTGAACATCTACAGCGACATCCTGACCGGGACGATGGACGCCTTCGCCTCTGTCATCTCCAACAACGTCAACGCCATCATGAAGCGCATGACCAGCCTGAGCATCACGCTGATGATTCCCACGCTCATCGCCAGCTTCTACGGCATGAACGTCCACCTGCACGTCGAGGACTATCCGCACGCCTTTGTCGGCATCGTGGCGGTGTCGGTGCTGCTGTCGGCGGCCACGTTCGTCTGGTTCCGCCGCATCAAGTGGTTCTGACGAGCAATCCGGGCAGAAGGGAGCGTGGTGCCTGACGGTTTCAAATCGGTAGATTTCAAATTAAACGATTACACGCCTTGCATACCACGGAAAGAAGAGCTACCTTTGCTCTTGCTATCAAGAACCGGACTTATGCAGATACCTTTTGTATATGGCAGGATTGCCGAAAACGAGAACTTCACCGACCGGAAAGAAGAGCAGGAAACCCTGTATCGCAACTTGTCCGGGCTTATCAATACGGTCATCATTTCCCCACGCCGATGGGGCAAGACGTCGTTGGTCAACCAAGTGCTGCGGCGCTTCAAAGGAGACACGTCCGTGCTGGTCTGCCAGATGGACATCTTCAACTGCCGCACCGAAGAACAGTTCTACCATACGTATGCCAATGCCGTGTTGCGTTCCCACAGTTCGGCGCTGGACAACTTCGTGAGCAATGCCCGGAAATACCTGGGCCGTTTGCTGCCCACCGTCACGCTGAGCGACGTAGGCCAAACTGTAGAGTTGTCTTTCGGCCTGTCCTTCAGGGAAAACCGGATGACGTATGACGAAATACTGGAGCTGCCCCACGCCCTCTGCCAGGAAACGGGCAAGAAGATGATTGTCTGCATAGACGAGTTTCAGAACATCAATGACTATGAAGACCCGATGGCCTTCCAGCGCAAGCTGAGAGCCCACTGGCAGCGGCACAGCGACGTCTGCTATTGTTTGTACGGCAGTAAACGGCACATGCTGCTGGACATATTCAACAACTACAGCATGCCTTTCTATAAATTCGGCGACATACTGTTCTTGTCCAAGATAGCACGCGAAGAATGGAGCCACTTTATTGCCGAGCGGTTTGCCGCTACCGGGAAGGACATCGAACCCAATGCCTGCGGCATGATAGCCGATTTGACCCAGAACCATCCTTATTACGTGCAACAGCTGAGCCAGCAAACCTGGCTGCGGACAGAGAAGTTGGCCACGACCGACACGGTGCGGCATGCTTTCGAGGACATCGTCGGACAACTGAGCCTGTTGTTTGCCAACCTGATTGACACCCTGACGGCCCGGCAAATCAATTTTCTGCTGGCCGTGGCCGAAGGAGTCTGCAACTTTTCCGCCAAAGACACGCTGGAGAAGTACAGGCTGGGCACCTCGGCCAACATCAAGAACCTGCGCAAGGCCACGCTGGAGAAAGACCTGATTGACTTGCTGCCCGGCAACCAGGTGACCCTGCAAGACCCTCTGTTCGAGTACTGGCTGAAATACATCTACCGGAAATAACCCTTCCTGCTCACCCGAACTCCAGTTCCAGCTGCCCGTCTCCGCCAAGGAGGTGGAACGAGCGGCGGTGATAGGGCGTGATGCCGTGGGCGGCGATGGCGGCGCGGTGGGCCGCGGTGGGATAGCCTTTGTTGCGGTCCCACCCATAGGCGGGATATTCGGCATGGAGGCGCAGCATGTAGTCGTCGCGGTAGGTCTTGGCCAGGATGGAAGCGGCGGCGATGGAGAGATACTTGCCGTCGCCCTTCACCACCGTGGTGTGCGGAATGCCGGGATAGGGGCGGAAGCGGTTGCCGTCGATGAGGAGATGTTGCGGCCGGACTTGCAGCGCGTCGACGGCGCGGTGCATGGCCAGGAATGAAGCGTTGAGGATATTCACCTCGTCTATCTCCTGCGGCGTGACCACCCCCACGGCCCATGTCAGGGCCTCGCGCTCGATGACTTCACGCAGGGCATAGCGTTGCCGTTCGGTCAGCTGCTTGGAGTCGTTGAGCTGCTCGTTGCGGAACCCGGGCGGGAGGACGACGGCAGCGGCATAGACCGCCCCCGCCAGGCAGCCGCGGCCCGCCTCGTCGCACCCGGCTTCCACCAGTTCTCTGTGTAAATAAGGTAATAACATGCGGACAAAGTAAGCGGATTTCCCGGACATATCTTTCATCTTGTCCGAAAAATCCGCTGAAAAACTTCTGCCGGAAGGGGCCTCTTAGTCCACGCGGCGGAAAGTGGTACGGTCGAAGTATTCGCCGTCTTCGTCGCGGCCGGAGACCTCGAGCACCAGTTCAGAGCCGGTCAAGGAGGCTACGGTGAACGCTTCGCTATCGCCATAGACGGTGATGACCAGCTTGTTGCCCGACTGGCTCCAGTTGCCGGTGTCACCGTCGAAGTAAACGGTGCCGTCTTCGTAGAACTCGGCGTATTCGCCGGAGACGGGTTCGTCGTAGTCAAAGCGCTCTCCTCCGGGCAGATAATAGTACCCTTCGTAACTCACCAGTTCCCAACGGCCAATCAGCAAGTTGGAATCAAAGTCTCCCTCGTCGTCGCTGCACGACACCAGTCCTGCGCTAAAGGCCATCAGGCACAACAGCATCGACCAAATTTTCCATGTCTTCATTTCTCATTGTCTTTTTATGCCCGAGGCTCCTGCGGGCGGTTCATAACACAGGGGCGGATGCCGGAGCCTGCAAGGCCTTCCTGCCTTGCTGCAAATCCCTTATTACGAGAGACGAAGTTAGAAAAAAGCGAAAAGAAACGCAAAAAGAGTTTCGGAAGGTTCTGCACCAAACAGGCGGACAACGCGCCAAGCGCGCGAAAAAAAGGACTAAGCGAATGAAAAAAAATCGGGACACTATGCGTATTTTTGCAGCCGCTTACGCTTAATGGGTTCTGCCGAAGGAATATGTTCACCGTCATCCTGCTCCTGTTGGCCGGCATCGTGGCCGGATACCTGCGGCGCCGCCGCGGGCCGGGAGGCGTGCGCCGCCTGGTCACCGTGCTCATCTGGGCGCTGCTCTTCCTGCTGGGCGTGGAGGTGGGCGGCAACGAGCGTCTCATCCGCAGCCTGCACACGCTGGGGCTGGAGGCGCTGGCCATTGCCGTGGCAGGCACGCTGGGCAGCGTGCTGGCCGCCTGGGGCTTGTGGCGGACGGCGGCGCGCGGCCGGAAGGAGGAGGGGGAGGCATGAAGGGCAGCCTGGTCATCGTGGCATTCTTCGCGCTGGGCGTGGCGTGCGGACTGGCGCAGGTCTTTCCTTTCGACCCGGCCCGGACGGACATCAGTTTCTACACGCTCTGCGCCCTGATGTTCTGCGTGGGCGTGGGCATCGGCAGCGACCCGCAGACGCTGCGCAACTTCCGCCAACTTTCGCCCCGCCTGATGCTGCTGCCCCTCGGCACCATGGCGGGCACGCTGGCCGGGGCGGCGGCGGCCAGCCTGCTGCTGGCGCACCGCACCACGGGCGACTGCCTGGCGGTGGGCGCGGGCTTCGGCTATTATTCGCTGTCCAGCATCTTCATCACGGAATGCAAGGGGGCAGAACTGGGCACGGTGGCCCTGCTGGCCAACATCTTCCGCGAAATCCTTACGCTGCTGCTGGCTCCCGTGCTGGCGCGGTGGTTCGGGCCTTTGGCGCCCATTGCCGCCGGAGGCGCCACGACGATGGACACCACCTTGCCCGTCATCACGCAAGCCTCGGGCCGGCGCTTCGTCCTCATCTCCATCTACCACGGCTTCCTGATGGACTTCAGCGTGCCTTTCCTCGTCACCCTCTGTTGCCGGTTGTAAGAATGCAAGCGGCTGGTAATGAGCGGACAGTGGCGTACCAATGCCAGGTCGGTGGGACTTAAGTCCCCGGTCGCTGGCGTACTAATCCCCGGTCGGCAGCACTTAAGTCCCCGCTTCGTCCGCCTTAATCACCCTCTTCACCCCGCCCTCAGGGCAGGTCGCAGCGATAGGCTTTCAGCTCGTCGCGCAACGCCTTGGCCCGCCCGTCCGTCAGCCGGTCCAGCAAGGCCCAGAAGCGGGGCCCGTGGTTCATCTCCCGCGTGTGGGCCAGCTCGTGCAGCAGCACGTAGTCGATGAGATGCAGCGGCAGCAGCAGGAGATAAAGCGACAGGTTGATGCTGCCCCTGCCCGAACAACTGCCCCAGCGGCCCGCGCTGCTGTTTACCTTGGCAGAGGCATACGTCAGCCCATGCGTCCGTGCCAGCATCTCCAGCCGCAGGGGCAGCACCTCCTTGGCCCGCCGGCGCATCAGCTCGACAATGGCCCTCCGCGCCCAATCCTGCCGCCGCGCGTCGCCCCAGTCCGTGCCGGGGGGACAAAGCATCCGCACCTCGTCGCCCCGCCGCTGCAGGAGAAAGCGCGGCTCCGTGCCTTCGGCCACCAGCAGGTGGAAGCAGGGCGCGTCTATCCGGTAGCCGGTGGAAATGGGCGGGGGCGACACGGCTTTGGACAGCATCGCGCGCAGGCGGGGACGCAGGCTGTCGACGGCCCGCTTCACCTCGGACAGGGAGGCCCCCACAGGGATGGTGACCCACAGCTCGCGGCGGCGGGCGCGGAAGGTCAGGCGGCGGGCGCGCGCGCTGACGCGGATATGGAAACGGCCCAGCTCGGGGTCGTCGTAGACATACAGTTCATCGTTCATAAAGCAGTTCCTCCTACGGGCGCCAAGGCGCGGTTACGTCCGGCAAAAGAACAAAGAATGCGCGACACGGCCAAACGGACACGGACATTTGCCGCCCCCAAAAGCGGACAGGGTGTCCGATAACGGACAATGCCATTCCCACCTTCCACGCTCACTATCAATCGCTTGCCTTTTTGGCACGGATATTGAACGGGAGAAAGCGAAAGAAAACGGAAAAAATAAACTCCCGGCGTGCAACTTTTCAGAGCCGCATGCCGTCTAATAAATAGAAAAGGAACCAACCATAACAAAGAAAGACATATGAAAACCAAGACTCTCTGCATGGCGCTTACCGCCCTCCTGCTGGGCAGCGCCAGCGTCGCCCAGGCGTGGGACACCAAACGCATCAAGGAAAGCAAGAACTACGTGACCAAGGAAATCAAGGTGGACAACTTTACCCAAATCGCCCTGGCCGGCAGCCCCACCGTCTACTTCACACAGAAAAGCGGCAAGCCGGAAGTGAAGGTATATACCTCGGACAACATCGCCGAGGTGCTGGACATCTACGAGAAAGACGGCACGCTGCACATCGGCTTCAAGAAAGGCTATAGCGTGAACTACACCAAGCTGGACATCAACGTTTCCGCCGAGACGCTTAACAGCATCTCCATAGCCGGTTCGGGCGAAATCTACCTGAAAAACGGACTGAAGACCGACCGCTTCAGGGCCAGCATCGCAGGCTCGGGCGACATCGCCGGAGACCACATCCGCTGCGAGGAGCTGGAAACCCAAATCGCCGGTTCGGGCGACCTGACGCTGACCGACATCCAGTGCACCGACGTCTCGGCTACGGTGGCAGGCTCGGGCGACATGACGCTCAGAGAGCTGAAGACCGTCCAGCTGAAGGCTTCGGTGGCAGGCTCGGGCGACCTGACCGTGAAAGGACAGAGCAGCGAGGCCTCGTACTCCGTGGCAGGCTCGGGCGACATGCACGCCAGCGACCTGGTGGCCAAACGGGTGGAAGCCTCCGTATCCGGCTCGGGCGACATCCGCTGCCACGCCACTGACTATCTGAAGGCACGCACCGCAGGCAGTGGCGAAATCGGCTACAAGGGTCACCCCAAGGAGGTGGACATACCCCGCAAGAACATCTACGAACTCTAACAGACAAACACGCCGACCACGGCAATCATTCTCTCTTAACATAAGCTGGCCCCCGCATTTCCGGCGATGGAAACGGCGGGGGCAAAATTCTATCAAAAAAGGGACGCTGCTCACGCGGCATCCCTTTTTTATGTTAGTTTTTTCATAAGATTTTGAGAGAATTGAAACTTCACAGCCTCAACTGTCTAATAAAGCACACTAACTATATTAAAGCAAATGAAAATGTTATATGAAACGCAAATGAAAAAGAGTCAATGTTGGATGAACGGTTCCACAGGCTTTCCCATCCCCTTCAGGCTGTCCAGCTTCTGCTTCTCCTTCTCTACCGTCCCGTCGGGCGAGGTGCCCGACAAGGCTACGGACGGCGCCGAGATCTGCCTTCCGATGGTGTCCGTGGCAGCCACCTCCGGCACTCCGCCGAAAAACGACCGCTGCACCACGCCTCCCAGTCCGACCACCACGGCCACTACGGCCACCGCCTTCAGCAACGGGGCAAAACGGGCGGCCAGCGTGATGCGCCGGGCCTTCACCACCGGTGCCTCTTCGCCCACCAGCGCCAGTATCCGGGCGTCGAAGTCGGCTCCCAGCCCTTCCCGGCGTTGACGGTCGGCATAGTCGAACCACTCCTTGCAGCGGCACAGGTGCGCGGGCACATCGCCGCCGGCAAAGAAGGCACGCAACCGCGCATCTTCGTCCGCCGAGGTCTGGCACCGCCAGTAACGCTGCAAAAGTTCTTCTATCTGCTTGTCAGAGTCCATAGTTCTCCACGTCAATAAACTGTTGTTTCACTTTCTGCCTGGCCCTGAACAACGTCACCTTTACTTGCTCTTCGGTGACGCTCATGACCTCGGCTATTTCTTTATAACTCTTTCCCTCCACGTCCCGCAACTGCAACACCGTGCGCTGCTTCTCGGGAAGGCCGGCTATCAGGCGGTGCAACAACTGCATCCGCTCCTTGCTCACCAGCTGCTCGTGGGGGCCGGAGATGTCGGGCGTCTGTTCGGCCTCGGCGGTCAGTTCCACCGTGCGGGCGTCCATCCGCTCGCTGCGGTCAATGGCCAGGTTGCGCGCCACCGTCAGGCAATAGGCCTCGACGGAAGAGAACGACGGCCAGTCGTCCCGCTTGCTCCACACCCGAATCATCGTCTCCTGCACGATGTCCTCCGCCTCGGCCCGGTCGGAAGTAATCCGCAGGGCCAACCGAAAGAGTTTGTCTTTCAGCGGAAGGATGTCGCGACGGAAATCGAGTGCTTGCATCTCTCTATTAAGAATGACGGTTGGACAAAGGGAAAGTTACGGACTTCATTTGCTTTTTTGCATTTATTTAGACTCTGCCTTGCCTGTCATGCTTACAGGCAGATACGGGTGCCCTGTCCGGTGCCGATGGCCGCAGCCGAAGTGATGACCACCTGTCCGACGCCAGCCTCCAAAGCCTCGAAAGCATTCTCCAGCTTGGGAATCATGCCGCCCTGGATGGTGCCGTCGGCCACATACCGGCGAAACTCGTCGGGCGTCAGGCTGGGGATGACGCTCTCGTCATCGTTCTCGTCGCGCAGCACGCCTTTCTTCTCAAAGCAATACACCAGCGTGACGTCGAAGCGCGCCGCCAGTCCCTTGGCTGTCTCGCCCGCAATGGTGTCGGCATTGGTGTTGAGGATGTGTCCCTCGCCGTCGTGCGTCAGCGGAGCCATGACGGGCACGATGCCACGGGCAATGAGGTCGCCCAGCAGACCGCCGTCCACCCGCTTCACGTCGCCCACGAAGCCATAGTCAATGCCCTCTTTCACCGGGCGTTTGGCCGAACGGATGACGTCCATGTCGGCTCCCGTCAGTCCCAGCGCGTTCACACCCCGTGCCTGCAGGCCCGCCACGATGTTCTTGTTCACCAGTCCGCCGTAGACCATCGTGACCACCTGCAGCGTGTCGGCATCCGTGATGCGCCGTCCGTTCACCATCCGGCTCTCGATGCCCAGGCGGGCAGCCAGCTTCGTGGCCGAACGTCCGCCTCCATGCACCAGTACCTTGTATCCCGGAATGGCGGCAAAGTCGTCCAGCAACTGTTGCAGCGACGCTTCTTCTTCCACAATCTTGCCGCCTACTTTAATGACTGTCAGTTTCTCCATCGTGTTTAATGATTAGTGATTAGTGTTTAGTGATTAGCACGGGAAAGGTTAGCGCTTAATGCAAAGACAACGACAGATGTACTATTCACTAAGCACTAACCGCTCATCACTACTCTTGTTATTCCAGATACGTATATCCGTACAATCCCGAACGGTAGTTAGAGAGGAACTCCTTGCCTTCTTCCAGCGTAATCTTGCCCTCCTTCACCGACTGCGTGACCCACGTCTCCAGCGTGCGCACCAGTTTCTTGGCACTGTATTGCACGTAGTCCAGCACCTCGGCCACCGTCTCGCCGTCTATCACCTGGTCGATGCTATAGCCCTTGTCGTTGACCGACACGTGCACGGCGTTGGTGTCGCCAAAGAGGTTGTGCAGGTCGCCCAGAATTTCCTGGTAAGCCCCGGCCAGAAAGACGCCCACATAGTAAGGCTCCTTGCTCTTCAGCGTATGCACAGGCAGGTAGTGAGACACGTTCTTGGTAGTCACGAAGTTGGCAATCTTGCCGTCCGAGTCGCAGGTGATGTCCTGCAGCGTGGCCTCGCGGTCGGGCTTCTCGTCCAGACGCTGGATAGGCATGATGGGGAATATCTGGTCGATGGCCCACGAGTCGGGCAAGGACTGGAAGAGCGAGAAGTTGCAGAAATACTTGTCTGCCAGCAGCTTCGGCAGGCCGCGCAGTTCGTCGGGCACGTGCTTCAGCCCGCCGGCAATCTGGTTCACCTCACGCATGATGCTCCAATACAGGCGTTCTATCTTGGCACGGGTCTGCAAGTCCACAATGCCGTGGCTGAAGAGGTCGAGCGCCTCCTCGCGAATCTGCTGGGCATCGTGCCAGGCCTCCAGCATGCGGTTCTGGTTCAGTTTGTCCCAGATGTCGTAGAGCTCGCGCAGCAGTTCGTGGTCATCGGCCGTCACCTCGTCGTCGTCGTCCCATTCGGGCAGGGTGGCCGTCTCCAGCACCTCGAAGATGAGCACCGAGTGATGGGCCGTCAGCGCGCGTCCGCTCTCGGTGATGATGTTGGGATGGGGGATGCCCTTCTTGTCGCTGGCGTCCACCAAGGTAGATATCGAGTCGTTGACATATTCCTGGATGGAGTAGTTCACGCTGCCCTCGCTGTTGCTGGAGCGCGTGCCGTCGTAGTCCACGCCCAGGCCGCCGCCGATGTCCACGAACTCCACGGCAAAGCCCATGCAATGCAGCTGCACGTAGAACTGCGAGGCCTCGCGCAGGGCCGTCTTGATGCGGCGTATCTTGGTGATTTGGCTGCCAATGTGGAAGTGTATCAGCTTCAGGCAGTCCTTCATGTTCTTTTCCGCCAGGAAGTCCAGGGCTTCCAGCAGCTCGCTGGAGCTCAGGCCGAACTTGCTGGCGTCGCCTCCCGAGTCTTCCCACTTGCCGCTGCCCGACGACGCCAGCTTGATGCGGATGCCGATGTTGGGCCGCACGTTCAGCTGCTTGGCCATGCGGGCGATGAGGCGCAGCTCGTTCAGCTTCTCCACCACCAGGAAGATGCGTTTGCCCATCTTCTGCGCCAGCAGGGCCAGTTCGATGTAGTTCTCGTCCTTGTAGCCGTTGCACACGATGATGGAGTCCGAGTCCATGTTGATGGCAATCACCGCATGCAGTTCGGGCTTCGAGCCGGCCTCCAGACCCAGGTTGAACTTCTTGCCGTGGCTGATGATTTCCTCCACCACCGGCCTCATCTGGTTCACCTTGATGGGATAGACCATGAAGTTCTGCCCCTTGTAGCCATATTCTTCCGACGCCTGCTTGAAGCAGCTGGAAATCTTCTCAATGCGGTTGTCGAGGATATCCGGAAAGCGTACCAGCATGGGAGCCGTGACGTCGCGCAGCTGCAGTTCGTCCACCAGTTCCTTCAGGTCGACCTTCACGTCGTCCTTGCGCGGCGTCACCACCACGTGCCCTTTCTCGTTGATGCTAAAGTATGAAGTGCCCCAACCGTTGATGTTGTACAGCTCTTCCGAATCTTCAATGCGCCATTTTCTCATTTCTAAATGCGTGAGTTTGTTTATATAAGTTTCGTTAGTTGTTTTTCAGTTCCTTCAGATGCCCAGCTGTTCGCGCAGCCGCCGCACCGAGTCGGCAATCTGCTCGCGGTTCTCCAGGCGGCTGCCGTCGAAGCGGTGTTGCGCCCCGAGGTAATGCGGCTTCCGGGCCTCCAGCGCCTGGCCGATGAAGGCGCGCAGCTCGTCCGGCGACTTGCCTTGCAGGATGGGCCTGGTGCGGGTGGCCGAGCGCAGCCGGCGGAACAGCGTGTCCGTGTCCACGTCCAGAAACACCGTCAGCCCCTGGCGGTTCATGTAGTCCATGTTGTCGAAGAAGCAGGGCGTGCCGCCGCCGGTGGCAATCACCACGTCCTCAAACTCGCCCGCCTCGTGCAGCATGCAGCGTTCCGTCCGCCGGAAGGACTCCTCGCCCCGTTCGTCGAAGAGCTGGCGGATGGTCTTGTGCTGCCGCTCCTCGATATACCAGTCCAGGTCGATGAACTGCACGCCCAGGTCGCGGGCCAGGGCCTTGCCCAAAGTAGTCTTGCCGGCACCCATGTAGCCGGTCAGGAAGATACGTACCATATCCTTATATTAAATCTATATATACAGTCCTGCAAATATGTCCGAGCGCAAAGGTACGCCTTTTCAGGAAGATGCGAAAGCGAACGCGGCATTTTTCTCTGTCCGTCCCTTGGGATATTCCGCCCGATGCGTTAACTTTGCGGCACAGACACCCCTACTTATTATATAATACCCGTTGGCGGAATTAAATTGATAAAATAAATATGTATAAAAGGTTGTACATATCGCTGATTATTAGTAAATTAGAAGTGGCCAAACTATTAATTTACAATCAAGCTATGCACAACCTTTATGCAATATTCGCAAAAT
>CASENE010000103.1 GCA_949289265.1 uncultured Bacteroides sp. | reverse complement strand
GGTGTGGTGGCAATGATTTTCTCCGGATAAGGCGTGGGGCGGTGCGGATGGATGATGATGACGGCATTGCGCTCGTTCAATACCTCCATCAGCGGGTCGAGTTCTTCGTCACCCAAGTATTGCCCACGGCTGTTGGTCGCCAGCTTCACGCCGTCCGCTCCCAATGTATCGAGCGCATAGACGGCTTCGCGGATGGCGGCATCTACATCGGGCAGAGGCAATGAGGCGCAGAACTTGAACCTGTCGGGATATTGCCGTTTCACCTTCGCCGAAGCCTCGTTCACCCGGCGGATGCACTCGGCGCTTTCCTCCGTATCGCCGTAATACGGTTGTGGGGCGGGCATCGTCAGCACGGCGGTACGGATGCCTGCGCTGTCCATAAAGGCGATATGCCGCCCGGCATCCCATGCGGGCAACGGGAAGGTCTCTTCCAATTCCGCCCCGTGCGCTTTCAGCACTTCCACGTATTCGGGGATGATGATGTGGGTGTGAACATCTACCGTAATCTTTTCCTGCGCCATAACTCCTCCCATGTCAGTCATAGTTGCCACGAACAACCCAAACAGTATCTTTTTCATGTGTCAAATATTACTCTATAAAGTTGTTAATCCGGTTGGCAGGGTTGAGCGGTGTCTGGTCAGTCAGTTCCAACGACTTGACCATGTGCAGCGTCCCTTGCTTGTATTTCCGGAAATGCGCGGATGCGATGTGCTTGTCGTAAGCCTCCCGGCTCGCGTAGGTTTCGAGGATGGTTATCTTGCAGGGATTTTCCTTTTCGCCGACGGCATACATGGTCAGCACGCCCGGCTCGGTACGCAGGGAGATTTCGCCCACCTCCATAGCGTATTTCACATACTCATCGAGGTACTGCGGATAGACTTCGATTTTCGACAGGCGCACGATGCCGTCGGCAGCCATCGGTTCCTTGGCGCACATCCCCGGATGAATATCGGGGCGATGCATCTCCTTTTCTGCCCCGTTGCACGACAGCTGTCCGAACAGGAGCAATGCGGTTAATAGATTTCGCATCATATTCATATTTTTCTTCCTTTTTATTATTCTACGATGCAAAGATACAGCGACACAAGACGAGGCGGGATAGACATATCCTCTGCATTTGTACCCATTTTACTGAAAATAAAATCCCCCGCATCGTTTCCTGCATATTGTGTTTTCGGTCGGTGATATGGGTGCTTCATTTCGCGATATATTCCATTTGGTACAAATCAAAACCTTGCGCCCAAAAATCTTTTTCCGTTTTGAGCAGGACGAATCCGTTTTTCTGATAGAACGGATAGACGAACTGGGAAGTCCTGACGGTAATCTTTCTGATGGATTCGATGGATTTCAATTTATCCATACGGTATTGCAACAGCAGAGTCCCTAATCCTTTTCCTTGATAGTCGGGATGTATGATGTCCCAACTGATTTTCCCCACCGTTTCATCCTCATCAAAGTTGATGCCGCCACAGCCAATAATGGCATCGCCGCACAACAAGACATAATACAGATTACGCTTGTGGTCGAGATAATCAGAAAAGTCATCCTCCTCTTCGGGTGCAAAATAGTGCGGGATATTCAAGCGGATAAGCGACATTACTTGTTCTTTGTCGGCTGGGGTGTATGTCCGTATCTCTGTTTTCATCTTTTTGTTCTTAAATGGTTGATGGTCTGCAAAGTTAATCATTTTTTTCTGTGATATGGGTGCTTCATTCTGTAATCTGTGTATGGACGGGAGAGGGCTTGGATACCGTTGATGTAGTTTGTTGTGGATTTATCTTTAATTTGACCTCCACACCAACACATTTTTGAGCCGAACAACAACAGCCGTTTCCGCCATCCGCCTTATCTTTGCAGCGTAGAACGATTGAATACAGAACCGTTATGTTGAAAGAATCGCAAGTATATAACCATTGGGACATCGTGTACAGCTGCTTTGTCCCGGACGAGATGCTGTCGGAACACCGCCTGCCGATACACGCGCTCATCTATGTCTATTCGGGCGAGATGGTGGTGGAGGACGAGGGGCGGACGCTGACCGTCGGCGCGGGCAGTTATGTGTTCCTCAAACGCGACCATCAGGTGAAGCTGCTGAAACACACGGCGGACGGCGCGCCCTACAAGGCCATCAGCATCCGTTTCGAGCGGGGCTTCCTGCGCGACTTTTTCAGCCGTCTGGACAAGGCGGCGTTGCCTTCGGACGTGAAGCGCATCCGCGAGGCCGCCGTTGTGCTGCCCCAGTCGCCCGCCCTGCAAAGCCTGTTCCTCTCGCTCTTCCCCTACACGGACGCGAATGTGAAGCCCAACGATGAAATCATCCGATTGAAGATGCAGGAAGCCGTCTGGTGTCTGCTCGATGCGGACAAGCGTTTCTATCCCACGCTGTTCGACTTCAACGAGGCGTGGAAGATAGACCTGCTGCCCTTTATGGAGGCGAACTACACGCAGGATATGACCTTGGAGGAATTTGCCACCTACACCGGGCGCAGCCTCGCCACCTTCAAGCGCGACTTCGCCAAGGTGAGCGACCTCCCGCCGGAGAAGTGGCTCATCAGGAAGCGGCTCGACAAGGCATACGAGATGCTCCGCGACGGGAAGCGCAAGCCCTCGGACGTGTATTACGAAGTGGGCTTCAAGAACCGCTCGCATTTCTCCATCGCCTTCAAGCGGCAGTTCGGCGTGTCGCCGGGAGGGGTGGCGGGATAAAGCTTGTAATAGGACGCTAACGATTCACAAACACGCGAACTGTTGGGCTACTGCGTGCTGGCCACGTTGGAAGCCAAGCGAGGTACACCGGCTGTTCAACTATCTGGAGAATCCGGTGCTGACCAGCCTGTAAAACCATAGTCCTTTCCGTGAAACGGGTACATACCTCCGAGTTATTGTTACGCACATTTTGCCTGTTCCTCGCTACCTTTGCATAGAGATTAAAACAGAAGATGATGAACCGAAGGAATTTTCTAAAGCAAGCGTCCGGCTACGCTTTGGCGGCTGCCGGAACAATGACGGGTATCGGGCAGGTATTTGCCGAAACGATGCCTGCAAGGGACAACAAGGCCAATGAGTCTTACGACGCCCAAAAACAAAACAAGGATATGGAATACCGCAACCTCGGCGGAATGGAAGTGTCTGCCGTCGGTTTAGGTTGCCTGCCAATGGTCGGCTATTATGGCGGCAAATACGAAAAGAAGGATATGATAGCCCTTATCCGCCGGGCATACGACCAAGGGGTGACGCTGTTCGACACAGCGGAGGTTTATGGTCCTTACACCAGCGAAGAATGGGTGGGCGAAGCCGTCGCGCCGTTCCGTGACAAGGTGAAGATAGAAACGAAGTTCGGCTTCGGCGTGGAAGAAGGGCAACCGACTGCCCTGAACAGCCGTCCCGACCATATCCGCCGGGCAGTGGAAGGTTCGTTGCGCCGTCTGCGTACCGACCATATAGACTTGCTCTATCAACACCGTGTAGACCCGAATGTGCCGATGGAAGAGGTGGCGGGTGTGGTAAAAGACTTGATACAGGACGGCAAGGTGCTGCATTGGGGATTGTCCGAAGCAAGTGCCCGTTCCATCCGCCGGGCACACGCCGTATGTCCGCTTTCGGCAGTGCAGAGTGAGTATGCCATCTGGTGGCGTGAGCCGGAGACCAAGATATTCCCCACGCTGCAAGAATTGGGCATCGGCTTTGTGCCTTATTGTCCGCTGGGCCGTGCGTTCCTCACGGGAACTATCAATGAGAACAGCCGTTTCCAAAAGGGAGACCGCCGCTGGAATCTGCCGCAGTTCCAGCCCGAAGCGTTAAAGCACAATATGCCGCTGGTACATCTCGTTCAGGAATGGGCGAAGCGCAAAGGCGTGACCCCGGCACAGTTCGCCCTGATATGGATGCTCTCGCGCAAGCCATGGATAGCCCCCATTCCCGGCACAACCAACCCCGACCATCTGAATGACTTTCTCGGCGCGGCTTCCGTGCGGCTCACTCCTTACGAAATGGAGGAGTTCGATGCCGCCTACGCCAAGATTGACCTGATGGGACACCGTGCCGACCCATTCACGGAAAGCCAGATAGACAAATGAGCATGCAATAACATTGGCTCCGCTTCTTGCTTTTTGCTATCTTCGCAAGGCTAAAAGAAACAGGAAATCACTTATGAAAGATAAAACCTATCTGCTATTCGATTTGGACGGTACGCTGACCGACCCTTTCATCGGGATTACCCGCTCAGCGCAACACGCCCTGAAATATTACGGCATTATCGAGAATGACCTAAGCCGATTGGCTCCTTTTATCGGCCCTCCGCTAATCGATTCTTTTCGGGAAACGTACCATTTCTCCGAGGAACAGGCGGAAGAAGCCGTCAACTATTACCGTGAATACTTCGCGGAAAGAGGTTGGCGTGAAAACAAGGTTTATCCGGGGATTCCCGAACTTCTCAAGCATTTGCAGGAAGCAGGACACAAATTATATGTTGCGACATCCAAACCGACTCTGTTTGCCGAGAAGATATTGGACTATTTCCATCTTTCCCGGTATTTTGAGCGGATTGAAGGTGCTTCGCTTGACCGCACGAGGATGCGGAAAACAGAAGTGATGCGATACCTGCTTGCTCAGGCTGGCATTTCCGAAAAAGGGCAAACCGTCATGATAGGCGACCGGAAGTTTGATGTTACAGGAGCGCACGAAATCGGCGTGGAGTGCATTGGCGTGCTTTATGGTTACGGCTCACGGGAAGAACTGGTTTCCGCCGGAGCGGACTATATTGTTCCAACTGTAGATGCGTTATCCGCACTTTTCTTCTGAAAACAACTTGGTGCGCCTCTCGAAGATTACCGTTGACCCGGCGCAGTTGAATGCCTGCAACGCTTTTCTGAAAGAGGAATCGAAGCCTCCATGCGCTTGAAGCCGGGCGTGCTGACGCTCTATGCCACCGCCGAGAAGGACGCGCCGCACAAGATGACCATCCTCGAATAGCCCTACTCCCGCGGGAAAAACTCTCTACCTGCGGCAAAAAGTTGGCAATCCTTGGCGAAAACTATAAATTTAGGCTGGATTTATGTAAATCTAAGCTGGATTTATGTAAATTTAGGCTGAATTTATGTAAATCCAGCCTAAATTTATAGTTTTCCTCATACATTGGCAACTTTTCCCCAGGGATTCGCCGCTTTTTTCAATACCATTCGCCAAACTCCAGCTCCAACTGCACCCATTCGCCGCGACGCTCGTCCTCGGCGTGCGGATTGGACACGGACAGGCCGATGAGGCGGATGGGATGCTCGGCATAGTCCACCTCCTTCAGGAGTTGTTTGGCCAGGGGAAGGATTACATCAAGGGTGGTCAGGTCGCGGGACTGCGTGACGCTCCGGGTGATTTGCCGGAAGTCGTGGAACTTGATTTTCAGCGTCAGGGTGTTGCCCCGGAAGTCTTTGCTTTCCAAGCGGTGGACAAGTTCCACGGCCACGTGATACAGCTCGATTATCACCGAAGCGCGGTTGGAAATATCTCTTTCCAACGTCCGCTCGCAACCGATGGATTTGCGGACACGCACCGCTTCCACGGGGCGGAGGTCGATGCCCCGGGCGAACTGGTAATAAACGCCGCCCACCTTTCCGAACTCACGGGTCAGCCGCTCGAGCGAACAGTCGCGCAATTGCCTGCCGTTGTGAATGCCCAGGGCGTGCATCCGTTTGGCCGTCACAGGCCCCACGCCCCAGAAATTCTCCACAGGCAGCGTGGCAATGAAGTCCAACGCCTGGTCGGGATGGATGGTGCAGAGGCCGTCGGGCTTGCGGTAGTCGGAGGCTATCTTGGCCAGGAACTTGTTGTACGACACACCGGCCGAGGCCACCAGGTGGAGCCGTTCGCGGATCTTCCGTTTGATTTCTTTGGCAATATCCACCGCCAAGGCGATGCCGGGCTTGTTTTCGGTGACATCCAGAAAGGCCTCGTCCAAGGAGATAGGCTCGACAAGGTCGGTGTATTCGTGGAAAATCTCGTGTATCTGGCGCGACACTTCCTTGTAGACTCCCATACGACCGTGCACGAAGATGAGCGACGGACAGAGCCGCTTGGCCTTCTGCGACGACATGGCCGAACGCACGCCATAGCGGCGCGCCTCGTAGCTGGCCGCCGCCACCACGCCCCGTTGTTCGGCATGCCCCACGGCAATGGGCTTGCCGCGCAATTCGGGATTGTCGCGCTGTTCCACCGAGGCATAGAAAGCGTCCATGTCGATGTGGATAATCTTCCGTTCGGACAAAGGACTGTCTGCCATCAGCGTCTCACCAGTTTGATTCTCTTATATACGTAAATAAAAGCAGGTATCAGGAAGGCATCGGCGAAAATCCAGGCCGTGGCATCGCCGCAACACACAGCGATGTAGCCAAAGGCCGGCACGGCAAACACGCTGACCAGGATGCGGGCAATCATCTCGGACACGCCGGACAGCATGGCCAGGTTGGTGAATCCGGCTCCCTGGATGGTGTAGCGCAAGATGCAAAGCAGCCCCAGCACCGGGAAGAAGGACACCGAGATGTGCAGGAACAAGGCCGTATCGTCCAGTATCTCCGTCTCGGCGGCATCGACAAAGAGAAGCGCCAGCTCACGCGCCCCCAACATCAGCACGCAGAACGTGAAGGCCCAATAGGCCAAAGCCATGAGCGAGGCCGACTTCACGCCCTGCACGATACGTTCCGGACGTCCGGCGCCATAGTTCTGTCCGGCAAAGGTGGCCATGGCAATGCCCAGGCTCTCGAAAGGACACATGAAGAACATCTTGATGCGCATGGCGGCGGTGAAGGCAGCCACACACGCCGTGCCCAAAGCGTTGTTGGCACTCTGAAGCATGATGCTGCCAATGGCGGTGATGGAAAACTGCAAGCCCATGGGCACGCCGATGTTCAACAACGTGCGGGCAATGGGACGGCTGAAACGACGCTCTTCGGGGACAGTGCGCAGGATGCCGAAACGACGCATCATGTAGAGGTAGCACAAGACAGCCGAGAGTCCCTGCGAAAACACGGTGGCAATGGAGGCGCCCGCCACTCCCCAGTCGAGCACCAGGATGCAGAAGAGGTCGAGCACAATGTTGAGCACGGCCGCCAGCAAGAGGAACCAGAAAGGAGTCTTGCTGTCGCCCAAAGCACGGATGATGCTGGAGAGCAGGTTGTAGAAAAAGGTACAGGGAATGCCGATGAAGGTGATGAGCAGGTAAGCATAGGCCTCGTCGAAAATATTTTCCGGCGTGCGCATCAGGCGGAGGATGTCGTCGCAAAGAATGCCTGTGACAACGGCCAATACCACAGACATCAAGGCCGCCAACTGCAGGCTGACCACCACACAGCGGCGCATGGTGCTGTAGTCTCTGGCACCGAACTTCTGCGCCACGGGGATGCCGAAACCGCCGCAACACCCGTTGCAAAAGCCCAGGATAAGGAACACCACCGACGAACTGGCGCCCACGGCGGCCAGCGAATCAATGCCCAGAAATTTGCCGACAATAGCGGCGTCTACCAACGAATACGTCTGTTGCAACAAATTGCCCATCAACAGGGGCAAGGTAAAATAGAAGAGCTGGGGGAATATCCGTCCCTCGGTCATTTCCTTTACAGCTGCCATGTTGTGTTATCCTCCTTGTTTAAAAACGCCGCAAAAGTAAGGAAAAACAGGGAGAAAGCGACACATCGGGCACGCAGATAATGCAAATGCAACAGATTTTCACAGATTCACATTGCAACCCGGTTGCAGGCAGGATGCCGTATCTTTGCCGACGGAAATCAACAATAAAAACAATTCAAAGTCATGGCACCTTGCTGCTGCAATCATTGCGAAGGACATGCCGACGGACATCATGACCATGCCCACGGCGAAGGAAGGAAACCGCACGTTTGCCTCCACATCCTCTTTTCGGCCATACTGCTTTTTGCCGGCATCGGACTGCACGCTGCCCACGCAGAGTTCTTCCAAAACCAGGACGTTCGCCTCCTCTGGCATCTGGCGGCTTTCCTGCCCGTTGGCTTGCCGGTGATGAAAGAGGCCTGGGAGGCCATGCGCCACGGAGATATCTTCAACGAGTTTACCCTGATGACCATCGCCACCATAGGCGCCTTCTACATCGGCGAATATCCCGAGGGAGTGGCCGTCATGCTGTTTTACTCATTAGGCGAGTGGTTTCAGGACAAAGCTGTCAACCGGGCCAAACACAGCATCAGCGCCCTGCTGGACGTACGCCCCGAAACTGCCACCGTCATCCGGCAGGGGCAGGAGGCCAGGGTCAATCCCCGCGAAGTGATGCCGGGCGAAGTGATAGAAGTGAAAACCGGCGAACGCGTCCCCCTGGATGGCAACCTGCAAAACGAAACCGCCGCTTTCAACACTTCCGCCCTGACGGGAGAAAGCCTGCCCCGCAACATCCACCAAGGCGAAGAGGTCTTGGCCGGCATGATAGCCACCGACCGCGTGGTGCGGCTCACGGTGACCAAGCCCTTCGAGCAAAGTGCCTTGTCGCGTATCCTGAAAATGGTGCAAGAAGCCAGCGACCGCAAAGCCCCGGCCGAGCTTTTCATCCGCAAATTTGCCCGCATCTATACCCCCGCCGTCACGGGCCTTGCCTTGCTCATCGTATTATTGCCCTGCCTCTGGTCGCTCATTCAGCCCTCTTTTGCCTATGCCTTCGACGACTGGCTCTACCGCGGACTGGTATTCCTCGTCATTTCCTGCCCTTGCGCACTGGTGGTCAGCATTCCGCTGGGATATTTCGGCGGCATCGGCGCAGCCTCCCGCTTAGGCATTCTATTCAAGGGAGGCAATTATCTGGATGCCATCACGCACATCAACACCGTGGTATTCGACAAGACCGGCACCTTGACCCGCGGCACTTTCGACGTACAAACCTGCGAACCGGCCGAAGGAGTAAGCAAGAAACACTTGCTGCAATACGTAGCCACTGCCGAACAGAGCAGCACGCACCCCATAGCCAAAGCCATCGCCCGCTATGCGACAGCAAACGGCATAACCCCGCTTCCCCTCTCGGACGACACCCACGAATTGGCCGGCTATGGATTGAAAGCCAGCATGAACGGGCAACAGGTATTGGTGGGCAACTGCCGTCTGCTGGAGAAATACCACATCCCCTACCCTGCCGCGCTGCAGACTGCCGTAGGCACCTTGGTGGTCTGTGCCGTCGACGGACGCTACATGGGTTCACTCCTACTGGCCGACACGCTGAAAGACGATGCCCCCCAAGCCATCCGTGCCTTGCGAGAACTGGGCATTGCAAATATTCAGATGCTTTCTGGAGACAAACAAGAGATTGTTACTAACTTTGCAAAACGGATAGGCATCACACAAGCCTATGGTGACTTGCTGCCCGACGGGAAAGTAAAACACATTGAGGCGCTGAGAAAAGACGCCAACCGGCGCATAGCCTTCGTGGGCGACGGCATCAACGATGCGCCTTCGCTGGCGCTGAGCCACGTGGGCATAGCCATGGGCGGACTGGGAAGCGACGCAGCCATCGAAACGGCCGAAGTGGTCATACAGACAGACCAGCCATCGAAAATTGCCACCGCCATCCGGGCAGGACGACAGACCCGGCGCATCGTCTGGCAGAATATTGTCCTGGCATTGGGCATCAAGTTGGCCGTCCTGGCATTGGGCGCTTGCGGCATGGCCACCCTTTGGGAAGCCGTATTTGCCGATGTAGGCGTGGCCATGCTGGCCGTCCTGAACGCCATGAGGCTGCAAAGGATTATCCGATAAGGAGGAACGTAGAATACTCAGATAATGAAAGACGAAAAGAAATATCTCGACATGCTGGCACATCGCGACATCCAGCCCACAGCCATCCGACTGCTGGTATTGGATGCCATGCTGCAAGCCCGGCAGTCTGTGTCGCTGACAGACTTGGACAATACGTTGGACACTGTGGATAAATCGACCATATACCGCACATTAAACCTCTTCTTGGCACATCACCTCATCCACAGCATCGACGACGGCACCGGGTCCTTCAAATATGCCGTCTGTAGCGACGAGTGCACTTGCGGCGTGGCAGACCTGCATGCGCATTTCCACTGCGAACGCTGCAACCGCACTTTCTGCTTCACCAACCTCCCGGCGCCCATGGTCAATCTGCCAGAGGGCTTTACCATCAACAGCATTAACTACGTGCTGAAAGGTCTTTGCCCGGAATGTGCCAAACATCACAAGGAATAAAAAGAAGGTGTGCCGAAAGTGGTTGTAAGTTAAATCTATGAATATATATAATTGAATATCAGATATATAATAAGAATAACAAAAATATCAATAACAAATAGGTAACATATTGATTGGAAATATTGTCTTACCAAGAGCAAGGAAATC
>CASENE010000102.1 GCA_949289265.1 uncultured Bacteroides sp. | reverse complement strand
GCCACCCCTCCTCCCCGGAGGAGGGGAATCAGTTACCACCTCCTTATTGCACGTATTAATCACTTATCACTAACCACTCATCACTAAACTAAATTCCTACTTGAACAGCTTGGGGGCGAACTCGGTCAGGTAGATGCGCCAGTTGCGCCAGATGTGGCCACCTTCGCTTTCGTAGTACTCATACTTGTAGCCGCGCTCGTCCAGCAGCTTGCGATAGTCCTTGTTGGCCTGGTAGAGGAAGTCGGTCTTGCCGATGCCAATCCAGTAGAGGGCGGGCTTCTTGGCAAACTGCGTCTTCAGCTTCTGGTCGAAGTCGTCGTAGATGGGCGACTTCACTTTCTGGTCGGGCATGATGGCGGCGGAGAACAGGCCCACGTAGTTGAACAGGTCGGGATACTGCTTGGAGATGTGCAACGAGTGGTATCCACCCATCGACAGGCCGGCAATGGCGCGGTTCTTCTTGTTGGCCTTGGTGCGGTAGGTCTTGTCGACGAACTTCACCACGTCTGGGAAGGCCGTCTCAAACGAGCCTTCCATCGTCTTGGGCAGGTTCATCGTGGGGGCCTTGTAGTTGTCCTGCGACTCGCCGGGGGCAGCCTCCTGGGCGGCATTGCCGTTGGTCATCACCACAATCATAGGCTCGGCCTTGCCCTGCGCGATGAGGTTGTCCATGATTTGCGACGTGCGGCCCAGGGCAATCCAGGCTTCTTCGTCGCCGCCCATGCCGTGCAGCAGGTAGAACACGGGATAACGCTTGCCGCTGGTCTCGTAGCCGGCGGGGGTGTAGACCGTGAGGCGACGCTTCATGCCCAGCGTGGGGCTGTCATACCAGATGCGCGACACCGTGCCGTGGGGCACGTCGTTCACCTTATACAGGTCGGCCCGGCCGCCGCCGATGAGGAAGACGTTGGTCACCGTGGCCACGTCGCGGATCATATAGACGTTGGCGGGGTCCATCACCTTCAGGTCGTCCACGATGAAGGAGTAGCTGTAGAGTTCGGGGGCCAGCGGTTCGGGCGTGGTATATTCCCACACGCCGTCCTTGCCTTCCTTCAGGTCGGCCACGCCCGGTCCGTCGAACTCGCCGAACGGCGTCTGAATCTTCTGCGTGGGCAGGAAGTCGCCCGTCACTTGCACCTTCACGGCCTTCGGCGCCTTGAAGCGGAAGGTCACGGTGTTGTCGTCATGCACTTCGGGAGAAACCACGGGGGCGCCTCCCCACAAAGCCTGCTGGGCGTAGGTCATCACGCCTACCAGCAGCATCACGGATAAAAGGAGAATCTTTTTCATTGCTTATTGTTGTTAATTGGGATAGTAGTAAGAATGATTCTTTAGTGGGGTGATTCTTTAGGCGCTGATGACGCGGATGACGCGGATTTATCATTTGAATCGTCGACTATCGTCCGTCAGAAACACATCAAACTAAATCTGTGTCATCTGCGTCATCAGCGTCTAAAACATTAAACTCCCCTCAGATAATACTTAATCAGGCATTGTTTATCTCATTTGAACAGTTTCGGGGCGAACTCAGTCAGATACACGCGCCAGTTGCGCCAGATGTGGCCGCCGTCGCTCTCGTAGTACTCGTACTTATAACCGTGGTCGTCCAGCAGTTTGCGATAGTCGGTCACGCTCTTGTAGACGAAGTCGATTTTGCCGCAGGCGATGAAGTAGAGGGCGGGATGCTTGGCAAACTGCACCTTGAGCTTGCCCTCGAAGTCGGCATAGACGGGGACGTCGGGGTTGCTCTTCGTGTTGGGCGCGCCCGAGAACAGGCCCACGTAGTCGAACAGGTCAGGATAGTAGCGCGAGATGTTGCCCGAATGGTAGCTGCCCATAGACAGGCCGGCGATGGCGCGGTTGTGCTTGTTGGCCTTGGTGCGGAACGTGCGGTCGACGAACTTCACCACGTCGGGGAAGGCCTTCTCGAAGGCGCCCTGGCTCACCTCCTTGGATTCCTGCGAAGCCATCGAGGGCACGGTGAAGCCTTTGGACGACTCGCCGGGAGCAGCCTCCTGCCAGGCGTTGCCGTTGGTCATCACCACAATCATAGGCTCGGCCTTGCCTTGCGCGATAAGGTTATCCAGGATTTGCGACGTGCGGCCCAGGGCAATCCAGGCTTCTTCGTCGCCACCGGCGCCGTGCAGCAGGTAGAACACGGGGTAACGCTTGCCGCTGGTCTCGTAGCCGGCGGGGGTGTAGACCGTAAGGCGGCGCTTCATCTTCAGCGTGGGGCTGTCATACCACATGCGGCGCACGGTGCCGTGGGGCACGTCGTTCACCTTATACAAGTCGGCCCGACCGCCGCCGATGAGGAAGACGTTGGTCACCGTGGCCACGTCGCGAATCATGTAGACATTGGCCGGGTCCATCACCTTCAGGCCGTCCACGATGAAGGAGTAGCTGTAGAGCTCGGGGCCGAGGGGTTCGGGAGTGGTGAACTCCCACACGCCGTCCTTGCCCTCCTTCATGTCGGCGATGCCGGCAGCCTCCCACACGCCGCGCGGCGTCTCGATGGGGATGGGGGGCAGGAAGTCGCCCGTCACCTGCACCTTCACGGCCTTGGGGGCCTTGATGCGGAAGGTCACGGTGTTGTCGTCATGAATGTCGGGAGAGACCACCGGAGCGCCTCCCCACAGGGCCTGCTGCGCGTAGGTCAGCACGCCTACCAGCAGCATCACGGATAAAAGGAGAATCTTTTTCATTGCTTATTGTTGTTGATTAGAATAGTAGTAAGAATGATTCTTTAGCTGTAGCGGGTGATTCTTTAGACGCTGATGACGCAGATGACGCAGACTTATCATTTGAATCATCGACTATCGTCAGAAACACATAAAATTAAATCAGCGTCATCTGCGTCATCAGCGTCTAACGAATTAAACTCCCATCAGATAATACTTCTTATTTCCCGAAGCAGCGGCTGACAAAGGGCAGGCAGGTGAAGAGGGCCGTGTGCCAGTATTCGTTGGTATGGCCGCCGTCGCGCACGCGGAACTGCAGCGGGATGCCCGCCTGGCGCATGGCCACCACAAACTCCATGTTGCGCTCCAGCAGAAAGTCGTCGTCGCCGCAGTCCACATACCATTGCACAGTGCGCAGCTGTGCCCGGCGGGCCTCGTCGGCCTCCTGCACGTACTTGATGCAACTATGCTCCTGCACCGACCGGTTCAGCTTGCCCATCATGTCGTCCGGATTCTGCGCGGGCATGGCTCCCACGGCGGGGATGTCCATCAGGGCGCTCATGGCATAGGCGGCGCAATACAGGTCGGGGTGACGCTGGGCGTAGCTGGTCGTGCCGCCCCCGCCCATCGACAGGCCGGCTATGGCGCGGTGCTGCTTGTCGCCCACGACGCGGTAGGTCTTCTCGATGTGGGGCAGGAACTCGTTGTAGAAGAAGTCCTCGTAGGCCCAGCCCGGCATGTTGAAGTAACCATTCTGGAATTTGGTGGGCGGGTTGCCGCCGGCGTTGGGGCTGACGATGATCATCTCGCAGGCCTCGCCCGAGGCCATCAGCTGGTCGGCCACCTCGTTGGCGCGCTGGTCGCGGAACCAGCCCAGGTTGGTGCCCATCACGCCGTGCAGCAGGTAGAGGATGGGATAGCGGCGGGCCGGGTCGGCGTCGTAGCTTTGCGGCAGGTAGACCGTGTAGGCGCGCCAGGCCTGGAGCGTCTGGCTGTAGATGCTGTCGGTCAGCACGCGGCTGTGCGGGCCGGGAAACTGGGCGCGGGCCACGCAGGCCACGCAGCACAGGAAAAGTAATGTCCAAATCTTTCTCATAGTCATGCTATTTCTCAGGGGAAAAAGAAGTCCGTGCGCCCAAGGCCCGGGCCTGTCGTCCCAACCGGTCGCGAGCACACGGAACTTCTGTCTGCAAATGTAGTGTATTTCGTTCAAAAACAATCGGATGTACGTCGGATTTTCTTCCCTCTCCCCGTCCGCCCGGGCCGGCTCCGGAGGCGGTCCGCCCGGCGGGTCAGACCCCGCTTCGCGGGAACTTAAGTCCCCGCCGCCGGGCATTGGAACGCCCGCTCCCTGGCGATACTACGCCAGCCGGCGGGGACTACTGTCCCCGCCGGGACGCCTTGCGGACGCGGGAAGAGCGTCAGGAATGTTTACCAGCCTTCGTTCTGCTTCATGTTGGGGTTCACATCCATTTCGCGCAAGGGGATAGGCAGGTACTTGTTACGCGCCTTGAATCCGTATTCCGTATTTTTATATGGATAGGTTAGTTCATGACTGGTAATGACAGTCACGCCGTTCTCGTCGTAAACAATCTCACCGTAAGTGGGACTGTCCTTGTTTACGTCCGTGATAGTCCAGGTGAAAGACGGAATCTGCTTGCCTTGCTGGCCCAGCACGGCCTCGGCTTCACCCCAGCGGACGAGGTCTTGATAACGGCAACCTTCCAGGCAGAGTTCCAGGCGTTTCTCCTTCTTCACGTCGTCCATCGTCACGGCTGACAATGCCGGCAACTGGGCGCGTTCGCGAATCTCGTTGACATACGTCAGAGCCTTTCCGGCATCTACCCCGCCCTGGATGTGAGCCTCGGCAGCCATCAGCAACACCTCCGCGTAGCGCATGATGCGCAGGTTGTTCCATTGCAACATCTGCAAGCCCGGGTTATCCGTGATGCAGTCCTCCTTCAGCAGACGGGTTTTCCAGAAGAAATAGCCTTCGTTACCCACTATCGGGGTACCACCCACATTCATCACGCCCAACGCATTCAGCTGCTCATAAGTGCGGATGGTCTCGTTCAGGCGATAGCCGTCCGTTCCTTCCATTTCCACGAAAGCATCATACAGCCCCTTCTGCGGGCTCATGAAGCCGTAAGAACCGGAGGCAATGGTATTGGCAGCCTCGGAACCGGGCTGGTAAGTCAGGATGGACGAACGCCAACCCAGCATGATGAACAACTGAGAGAACTCGTTCCAAGCCTGCTCCGTGTTTTTCACGCGGTTAATCTCGAAGATGGACTCGCAGCAGTTGTTGGTGGACGAATGCCCCAACTTATTGTACTCGCCCCGGTAGAGGTCGTACTTGCCGGACTCAATGACTTCGTCCAACACTTCGGCAGCCTCTCTATACTTGCCTTGGAAGAGGTAAGCCTTGCCCAAGAAGGCCTTGGCTGCCTCTTGAGTTACATGGATGCCACCCTCCGTGTCATTAACGCTGGATTTCGTAGTCAAGGCATTGGACTCAATGGCTGTTTGGAATTCCGTTTCAACAAAAGCCCAAGTAGCCTCAGGCGTACCGTTGCTCATGCGATATTCATCCGTGGACAGCAAGTGATCCACCACAGGAGCCGTGCCCCACAGAGATACCAGATAGAAGTGTGCCCAACCTCGTGCCACATGTGCCTCGGCCACGGCCTGCCGCATCATTTGGCTGCTGCCCGTCACGTGGTCGATAATCAGGTTAGCTTTGTAAATCAAGGAATACAGACCGGAATAAACGCCTTGTATCATGCTGTGTTCAATACCGAAATTGAACTCATTCAGCTTCTCCATATCGGCATTATCGTTGCGCTGTCCGCCGCCCGTCCAGGCATCGTCGGACATGCAGTTCAGCAAGAAGAACCAGTTGTAGTGCAAATCACGCCAAGAGGCATACATGGATGCCAATGCGGCCTCTGCCTCTTCGTCGGTCTGGTAATAATTCTCCGGACCACCCAGACTTCCATGCTTAGGAATATTCAAACGGTCTACGCAACCGGTAACCATCACTGCCACCAGCAGGAGCAGCCAGGTCGAGATATATGTTTTCACTTTCATTGTCTATGAGTTTAAGGGGATTTAGAATTCTATATTAAAGCCGAATACGACCTTCTTGGAAGTGGGGTAACCGCCCATGTCGATGCCCATACCGTTGACTGAGTTAGCCGAGGCCTCGGGGTCGAATCCGGGATACTTGGTAAAGGTAAAGAAGTCGTCCAGCGAGCAGTAAACGCGCAGGTTGTTGACATAAACCTTCTTCAGCCAGTTCTTGGGCAAAGTGTAACCAATCTGTATCTGCTTGATCTTGAAGTAAGAGCCATCAAACACCACAGCGTCGGACATGATGTAGCGTTCCATGTAGTTGGCACCGGAGCGAGGCTTAGTACCATCCGTGTTG
Source organism: uncultured Bacteroides sp. (assembly GCA_949289265.1). Classification (GTDB taxonomy): domain Bacteria; phylum Bacteroidota; class Bacteroidia; order Bacteroidales; family Bacteroidaceae; genus Bacteroides. The sequence continues at coordinate 58,488 of CASENE010000102.1, read as the reverse complement.
GTCGGTGTCCAGCGGTCGTCGTAATAGATTTCCTTCAGATGGTTGGCCTTGGTCTGGTCAGGACGGAACGAAGCATTGTAAATCTGGTTGCCGGCCGTTCCCGTGCCGAAGACAGTTAAGTCGATTCCCTTCCAAGCAGCGGTCAACGTGATACCATAGGTCACGTCGGGGATGGCATCGCCGATATAGCCCAAGTCTCCGTCGCCGATAACGCCGTTATTGTCCAAGTCCTTGAATGTCGGGTCTCCTGTCTCGGGGTCGATGCCGGCAAACTGATAACCACGGAAGTAATAGATGGGATAGCCTTCTTCAAAATAGCTGAGCGGATAGGTATGGAACGTAGTACCAACCACGCGCTGCAACGATGGATCAAGATAGGTAACTTCGTTCTTCAGCGTGGCCACATTGGCACGTACGCTGTAGCTAAAATCCTTGATGTTGTCGCGCCAGCCCAGCTCAAACTCAAAGCCTTTGTTCTCTACGTTACCGGCATTGATGGGAGATACCGTGCCGCCAACTACCAGAGACGGAGTCGTACCCGTAATCAACAGGTCTTTCGTTGTCTTCTTGAACCAGTCCATGCTGAAGGTCAAACGGTCGCGCAGGAAACGGGCATCGAAACCGATGTTCAACTGCTCGGAAGTCTCCCATTTCAAGTCCTCGTTACCCAAAGAGTTGGGGGCGTAACCGTTGACGAAGTTAAGGCTGTTGTTCGTAAAGGGATAGAGTCCGGACACGCCCATGTCTGTGCTATAGGGATAGCCGCTCAGGGCAGCCAAACTACCGTTCTGTCCCCAGCTACCGCGAATCTTCAGGCTGGTCACAGCGTCGCGGATGGGCTGGAAGAATTTTTCTTCGGACACCGTCCAACCGGCAGACACAGCGGGGAAGTACCCCCAACGGTTGCTGGCGGGCAGCAGGGAGAGGTCGGCGGCATCGGCACGGAGTGAAGCCTGCACCATGTAGCGTCCCTTGTAGTCGTAGCCGACACGTCCGTAGTAAGACATCTTGGCCGTACGGGTCTTTTCACCGCCTACGGTCTTGGAAGCAGTTGTAGAAGCATAGTTCAGGTAATAGAACAACGGATTGTTCTGCTGAACAACATCCTCGCCATTGGCCTGTAACTGACCGCTGGTGTAATCGTACGTCTGCTCTTGGTAAGACATACCCAACATGGCCGTAAGGGTGTGGGCATCATTGAAAGTCTTCATGTAGTTGGCGAAGTTCTCCCACTGATAATAGATTGTGGTAGCGTTCTGTCCGCTCAGGCTATTCACAAACGTGTTGTTCTGCACGGCGTTGCCATAGAAGGGCAGGCTGACGCTGGACGAACGGGCACCAGAGAGGCGATAACCGAAACGAGAGGTGAACGTGAAGCCTTTAAAGGGGGTGAAGTCGGCGAACATAGAACCTGTTACGTTGAAACCGCTGTTTTTGGTAATGTTGTTTTTCATCATGATAAGCGGGTTGTAGTTCTCGCCCTCGAAAAAGGCCGACACACCATAATAGTTACCGTTTTCGTCAGTCATCAGATCGCGACCTTGAGCCAACAGGGTTTGCATGTTGGCAGGCAGGTTGTCGGGACTGTAAGTAGGAGCCGTCAGCGGGTCCATCATCAGCACGGCCGACAGGGTGCTTCCATAAGCATTCTGGCCGGTGACGCGGCGCACGTTGTACTTCTCGATCTGGTTGGTCGTGCCCACCTTCAGCCAAGGCTTGATTTTGTAGTCGGCATTGATGGTGGCCGTCATACGGGTATAGTGGTCGTTGTCGCCCACGATGATACCGTTGTTGTCCAAATAAGTCAGCGAAAGGTAATAGCTGCCTTGGTCGCTACCGCCGGAGAAGGCCACATTGTGTTTCTGCATCTTGCTGTTCTCGAAAATAGCGTCTACCCAGTCGGTATCCGTCACACCGTCCCAGTTGGCATTGATGGTTTCCATAGGAATACCGGTATTAGTATTCTCTGTCATGTACTGCACATACTCTTGGGCGTTCATCAGCTCGGGGATACGGGCGATGGACTGCGAAGCAAACTGGAAGTCATAGGTAATCTTAGTCTGTCCGGGTCTACCCTTCTTAGTAGTGATAAGGATAACACCGTTACCGGCCTCGGCACCGTAGATGGCGGCCGATGCGGCGTCCTTCAATACTTCCATAGAAGCGATGTCGTTGGGATCCAGACCCGAAATGTCGCTCAGGCGCACGCCGTCCACTACGTACAAGGGATTGGATGCAGCGTTGGACGAGTAACCGCGCACGCGGATGGTAGGAGCTTCGCCCGGGCCGCCGGAAGTGGTGATGAGCTGCACGCCGGCCGTCTTACCCTGCAAGGCCTGGGCGGCGGTGGTGATGGTGCGGTTCTCCATATCTTCGGCCTTCACCTGCGAGATGGCGCCCGTCACCGAGCTCTTCTTCTGCACGCCGTAACCGATGACCACTACTTCGTCCAGCGTCTCGGTGTCTTCCTTCATCGTCACGTTCAGCGTGCCAGCTTTGGCAACGTGCTCCTGCGGGACGTAACCCACGTAGGTAAACACCAACGTGGTGCCCGCCTGGGTCTTGAGCGAGTAGTTACCGTCGATGTCCGTGATGGCACCGCTGGCCGTGCCCTTCACCTGCACGCTGACGCCAATCATGGGCTCGCCCAAGGCGTCGATTACCTTACCGGTCACCGTCACCTGGTCTTGTGCCCATGTGAACGGGACGCACATCAACAAGAAAAGCACTGGTAATACCAGCCTCTTCAGACTTGTGTGTCTTTTGTTTTTCATTTGGATGTTGTTTTGGTTAATAAAATAAGTAAGTAACAAAAATTAGGATGACTGTTTATCTTTAGAGGGAAGAAGAGGGCGCTCCCTCTCCTGCCCCCTTTGGATTTCTTCGTTCATAAGCGGGAGTCCGGTCAGAAGCCGCGCGTGGGGAACTGGCGGACAAAGTCCAGCAGCTTGCTGTCGTGGTGGTACTTCACCTCGCAGGCGTTGTCCAGCCACATCGTGGCCCCGCCGTCGGGCGTGAAGGCCGGCCATTGGGGCAGGCCCTCGGCGTTGGGATTGCCGGTGCGGGCAAAGTTGATCCACGCCTGGCTCATCTTCTCGGCCAAAGCCTGGGCATCGGCACCGCCGCCGGTCATCGAGGCATGGCGCAGGGCGTTGTCGAACACAAAGGGAATCTCCATGCAGTGCGTGCTGCGCAGGATGCCGTCCATCACGGGCGACTGCCAGGCAAAGAGGTACATGTAGACGGGGGCGCCGCCCTGCCCGGCCTTCAAGCGGGCCTGCTCTACGGCACCGGGACGGAACGTAAAGTCCACGTCCAGCAGGTCCTTGGGCTGATAGTCGGGATAGACTTCGGAGAAGAGGCGGACAAACTCGTCGGTGCGGTCGCCGTACTTGGCACGGAGCATCTCGACAGCCTTGTCCTGACCAATGGTGCGGAAGGCGGGCACGTAGGTAGAAGCGGTGAACTCGTGCAGGGTGGTGCCTATCATCACGGGCACGTCCTTGCTCTGCGCCGGTGCGGCGGGGTCGAAGGGCTGAGCGGGCAGCACCTTGCCGTCCACCGTGGGTGCCCAGCCAAAGATGAAGCTCGAGGCCGCGCCGGCCTTTTCGGCCTCCTGGCGCACACGGGCCACAGCCTTCTCGCCGGCCGCCAGCAACTTATCATAAGGTACGCGCGCGATGGAGTCGATGTGGGCAGCATCCAGTCCCAGTTCCTTCACCGTCTCTTCGCCGATGCGGCGCGAGTAACGGGATTCCATCGTGCGGAGCATAGAACCGCTCTGCACGATGGCCTTCTGAAACAACCCATCGGCAGCGGGCGTGGCCAGCAACGTAGAAACCTTGCCGCCGCCACCCGACTGCCCGAAAATGGTGACATTGGAGGGGTCTCCTCCAAAAGCACCTATATTATCATGTATCCATTGAAGTGCCGCTACCAAGTCCAGCAGGCCCACGTTGCCGGACTGCGCGTATTTCTCGCCAAACGACGAGAGGTCGAGGAAGCCCAGGACGTTGAGCCGGTGGTTGAGCGTCACCACTACCACGTCGCCCTTCTTGGCCAGGTTGGTACCGTCATACGAGGGCAGTTCCTGGCCGCTGCCTGCCGCATAGCCGCCGCCGTGCAGCCACACCATGACGGGACGCTTCTGCCCGTCGCCCACGCCCGGCGTCCAGATGTTGACGCGCAGGCAGTCTTCGTCGGGGAAACCGTCGTCCCAGTTGAAGGCAAAGGCCGACTCGTCGCTATACCAGCCCATGCGCTTGCCCTGCGGACAAGTAGGCCCGTAGGCACGGCTGCTGCGAATGCCCTCCCAGGGCGTGGGCGCCGTGGGAGCCTGGAAACGCTCGGCCCGGGCGTAGGGGATTCCTTTATATATATGTATGTCGTTCTCGGTATATCCGGCCACTTGTCCGGCGGTGGTGGTCACCACGTCGCGGCTGTTGGTGGCGATGATGGGAGTGGGCACTGCGGGCGTGTTCTGCTTGCCGGCTGCCCCTGCCGGCAGACAGGTCAAGAGAGAGAGGCCCAAAAGAGAAAGAGAGAGAGTCTTCTTCATGGCAAATGTTTTTTTAATGAGTTGATTTTACGCCTGCAAAAGTAGCGCATCAAGTCCGGACTGCGTGGCCGTTTCTGTCAGTCCGACCCGCCGATTCGTTCAAACCGGCTGGCCGTTTCGTTCAAATCATAGCCATATTGTTCAAAAAGTGCTCTACAACAGAAAAAGCGAACGTTTATTTTCCTTAACTTTGCGCTCGTAACTCTTATAAGATTCTAAACCGCCAGATATGAAAACCACCCTTCGCTTCCTTTTGTTTACCTGGTTGCCGTGGATGCTCTTCCTGGCCTGTCGCCCCACCCATCCGGAACAGACGCCGACAGACGCCCACCCACAGAACCCGATACTCTCCACCGAAATCTCCAACCAGCAGGTCAACGCTTTTGCCGAAGACGCGCAAGGGCACATCTGGATAGCCACGTTCCGAGGCCTGAACAAATACGACGCCTACGAATACCAGCAGTATTATTGCACGGACGACTCGCTGGGCCCGCAAGACAACCAAATCAAAGACCTGTTGCGCGACAGCCGGGGACGCCTGTGGGTGTCGAGCGTCAACGGCCTGTCGGTCTACACCGACCGCGACACCTTCCGCCACATCCCCACCGACATGGTCAACCGCAACGGCATGCAACTGCTGGAGACGCGCGACGGCCGCATCCTGGTCAACACCGTCAACCAGCTGGGCGTGTACGACGATGCCAGCGGGCAACTGCAATGCGCCGTGCCCCGACTGACCCCTCCCAACACCTTTTACGTCCGCTGCCACATCGACACGCTCAACCAGCTCTGGGTAGCCTCGCCCACCAGTATTTGCCGATACGAGACGCAGCACTTCACCCGCCTGGACTCCATCGGCACGGGCGGGTATTTCAACCACTATTACTTCCACACCGACGGCACGCTGTGGATGGCGGGCAACAACCGGCTGCGGGTGTTCGACTGTCGCACCCGCTCCTTTCTCCCTACCCCGGAGGCGCTGCGCCGCCACCCGGTGCTGGGCCATGCGGAAATAGAGCTCATCCACGCCTACGGCAGCCACGGCCTGCTGCTGAGCACGGCCCACGACGGCTTGTTCTACTACGACACCCAGGCCCAGACCGTCAGCCACCAGGACGAGCGGGGCTTCCCCTTCGAGGCGCCGCACTTCAAAATCAGCACTTTCTTCACCGACTCGCGGAAGAACCTTTGGATTGGCTCGGCCGACCAGGGGTATGCCGTGGCCTACCGCTATAAGGAACGCTTCAACAGCGACAACTACCTGCGCGCCCACCTCAAGGACAAGTCGGTGCTGTCGGTAGCGGCCGAAGACGACCGCGCCTTGTGGCTGGCCACGCTGAAAGACGGCGTCTACCGCTACGACCTGCAACGGCAGCACCTGGAGCGGGCCGACCTCTCCGCCCTCTACCCCGGCAAGGATACGCACAGCCTGAACGCCAACCAGCTGCTGATAGACCAGGAAGACTGCCTGTGGCTCACCATCCCCCAATACAGCGAAGTGCTGAGGTGCCGTTCGGTCCAAGGGCGCCTGCAGGCGATGGAGCGTTACTCCGTCTACCTGCCCATGTCCATCACGCAAGACCGCAAGGGGCACATCGTGGTAGGCACAGCCATGTCGCAGGTCTACGTCCTGTCGCCGGGTCAGGGCACGGCCACCACCGTCTCCCTGCCGGGCACGGGCTTCACCTTTACCCCCGGCCTGCTGCCGCTGGACGACGGCACGGTGCTGGCGGCCGCCTTCGACCGTCCCCTCACGCTGCTGAATCCCGCCACGGGACAGGCCCGGCTGCTGCCCGTCCACGAAGGCGACCTGGAACGCTGCATCCGACGCTCGCTCTTCATCCCCACCGCCCTCTGCCTGCACTCGCGGGGAGACATCTACATCGGCACGGTGAGCAACGGCCTGCTGCGCTACACGCCTTCCACCCGGCGGCTGGAGCCCCTGCCCGGCGCGGCCTGCACAGACATCTCGAGCATCGAAGAAGACCGCGACGGCAACCTGTGGATAGGCACCCTCTACGGGCTGAGCAAGCTGGACTGCCGCACGGGCCAGTTTGTGAACTATTATGCCGACGACGGCACGGGCGGCAACCAGTTCTACGACCGGGCCTCGTGCCACCTGCCCGACGGCACCCTGGCCCTGGGCGGCACGCACGGGCTGACCTACTTCGACCCGCTGCACGTGACGCCCCTCCGCAACGTGCCCCTGCTGTTCGAGAACCTCAAGGTGCACAACCGGCTGATGCGCCCCGACGACAACGGCTGCATCGGACGCCACCTGTCCTTCAACCCCGACATCCGTCTGGCCCACGACCAAAACGGCTTCAGCATCTCCTTTGCCGCGCTGGATTATAACGAACACGAGCGCGTGCACTACTTCTACCGCCTGGAGGGCTTCGACCACTACTGGATTGACGCCCGGCACAACCGCGAGGCCTACTATGCCAACCTGCCCGCCGGTACCTACACCTTCCGCGTGCGCGCCACCAACAGCGACCAGAACGCCGTAGAGGCCGAAAATGCCATCCGGCTCATCGTGCGCCCGGCCCCGTGGGACACGTGGTGGGCTTGGCTGCTCTACCTGCTGGCGGCCGCGGCAGTCGTCGCCCTCTTCATACGCAACCTGCGCCGCATCCGCACCGAGAAGGCCGCCATCCGCCGCGCCGAGGACGAGAAGAAGCAAGAGCAGCGCGTCAACCGCATGAACATGAGTTTCTTTGCCAACGTGTCGCACGAGTTCCGCACGCCGCTCACCATGATTGCCGGCCCCGTGCGCCAGTTGTGCGAATCGCCCGACATCACGGGGAGCAACAAAGACCTGCTGGGCATCGTGTGGCGCAGCGTGGAGCGCATGCTCAGCCTGGTCAACCAGCTGATGGACTTCAACAAGCTGGAGAACGACACGCTAAGGCTGAAGGTGCACCGCGCCGACATCATCGGCCTCCTGCGCCGCATCACCGACGTGTTCCGCGTCAACGCCCGCGAGAAAGGCATCAACCTGGTCACCTACGGACTGGAAGACAGCTTCCTGATGTGGGTGGACGAGGACAAGATGCACAAGGTCTTCGGCAACCTGATGTCCAACGCCCTGAAGTACACCCCCGCCGGAGGCAGCATCAACGTAGGCTTCGACGTGATTACCCGCAGCGAGGCCGCCCGCCTCTTCCCCCTCACCGAAGACGACCGCGACACGCAATACGTGCAGGTCAGCGTGAGCAACACCGGGCAAAGCATCCCGCCCGAACAGCGCGAAAAGATTTTTGAACGCTACTACCAACTGGACAGCGGCCGTGGACACTACAACCAGGGCACGGGCATCGGCCTGTACTACGCCCGCAGCCTGATGCGCCTGCACCACGGATACATACGGGTCACCGACCCCGCCGAAGGCACGGGCGCGCGCTTCGTCTTCCTGCTGCCCGTCAACGACGTGGCCTACACCGCCGACGAACGCACGCCCGACACGCACGCCCGGCAGGACGAAGCCTTCCCCCTGCCCGAACCGCCGTCCGGCGACGGCCGCAGCCTGCGGGACGAGGACGACGCGGAAACGTCGCGACAGACCGTGCTGGTGGTGGACGACGACGCCGAGGTGGCGCACTACCTGCGCGTCCTGCTGATGCCCCACTACCGGGTCATCTGCCGGTTCGACGCCGAGGCGGCCCTGCAGGCCATGCGCGAAGAAGCCCCCGACCTGGTGATGAGCGACGTGGTGATGCCCGGCAAGGACGGATACGAACTGTGCCGCGAGATAAAGGCCGACCTGCAGCTGTGCCACGTGCCCGTCATCCTGCTCACCGCCCGCACCTCGGTGGACGAACAGGTGAAGGGCCTGAACACGGGCGCCGACGCCTACGTCACCAAACCCTTCGACCCGGACTACCTGCTGGCCCTGGTGCGCTCGCAACTGGACAACCGGGCCAAGGTGCGCAGCCTGCTGGGACAGTCCACACAGACCGACGCCCTGCCCGAAGACACGCTGCTGCCGCAGGACGAAGCCTTTATGACCGACCTCTACAAACTGATGGAGAACGAGCTGTCGAATCCGGAACTGGACATCGCCCGCATGACGGAACTGCTGAAGGTGTCGCGCACCAAGTTCTACTACAAAGTGAAGGGCCTGACCGGCGAAAGCCCCAGCACCTTCTTCAAGACCTACAAACTGAACCGCGCGGCCGAACTCATCGCCGAAGGGCGCTACACCATCGCCGAGATTGCCGACATGACCGGCTTCAGCACGCCCTCGCGCTTCACCAAGAACTTCAAGAAACAGTTTGGAGTAACTCCCAGCGAGTACCAGAAGAAGAAGGAATAAAAAAACCGTCTCCACCCTCACGGGCAAAGACGGGTCACAAGTCAATAATACATGAAAAAACGCTATTTAGAGAGAGTTCTTTGTTGGATTCTCAAATCCACTGCAAATATAAGTCATACTTCCCATTTACGCAAGAAAAAATCGACAAATCGGGGAATTTTATCGACGAATAGCGTTATTTAATCCCCGGAAACGACCTCTTAGGACAGAATCCCCCGCCCTTCCGCCCCGCTCCCGGCGCGCCCCATACCCCCACAGACCGGGCATTACTATCCCACCGACCGGGCGTTACTGTCCCAGCCAGCGGGAACCATAGTCCCACCGAGCGGGAACTATAGTCCCAGGCAGAGGGTACGGAACATCCTGATTGACAGCATAAAAAGAAGTAAGGAAGAAGGAAGGGACGGCGGCTCACAGCAACCGCTTGCCCAGATAGCGCACCGGCCACCAGACGGACAGCCAGCCCACGGCCACCACGGTGACGAACACCACCGCCACGTCGGCCGCATGCACGCTGACCGGATAGGCATCGGTGACGAACTGGCCCGCGCCGCCCAGCCGGAGCAGCCCGAACTGCTGCTGCGCCCAGCACAACAGCAAGCCCCCCACGATGCCGGCCAACGCCCCCAGCACGGCAATCAATCCCCCCTCGCACAAGAAGATACGCCTCACCAGCCCCTCGTCCGCGCCCAGGCTGCGCAAGGTCTGCACGTCGTCGCGCTTCTCCAGAATGAGCATCGACAGCGACCCCACCAGGTTGAAGCAGGCCACCACGAGGATGAAGGTGAGAAAGAGGTAGGAGATGAGTTTCTCTATTTCCATGATGCGGAACACGTCGGCCTGCTGCTCGTAGCGGTTCGCCACGCGGAAGCGGGGGCCGGCCAGGGCGGCGATGCGGCGTTGCGCGCTGCCGGCGTCCGTCCCCGGCGCCAGGCGGAGCTCGATGGCAGAGACCTGGCCGGGCTTGCCGAAGAGCTGCCGGGCAAAGTCGAGCGAAGTCAGCAGGTAGTGGGCGTCATATTCCTCCTGATTGACCACGAAGACCAGTCCGCTGCTATACAAATATCCCTTGCGAAGCCCCATCGCCGGGTTGGCAGGGTTGATGCGCACGCCGGGGCGGGGCGCGTAGACCTCGAGCGGCTGCACAAAGCCGATGCCGCAACCCAGGCGGGACATCAGCTCGACGCCCGGCACGGCATACGAGGCCACAGAGTCTTGCAGGAGGAACTGCCCCGCGCCCACCAGCAGGCTGTCGATGGCCGCCAGCTGCTCGAAACGGCTGTCCACGCCCTTCACCACGGCCACCTCCTGCTGGTCCTTATACTTCACCAGGGCGTTCTCTTCCAGCGACTCGCTCCATACGGCCACCTCGGGCAGGCGGCGCACGGCCAGCAGGCACGAATCGGTCGGGCTGAACGTCTTGCCCTCGCGCGCGGTGATTTTCAGTTCGGGGTCGAAAGCGGTGAAAAAGCCTCCCACCATCTCCTGGAAGCCGTTGAACACGGACAGGGTGCACACTAGGGCCAGCGTGGCCAGCGCCACCCCGCAGGCCGAAAGGGCGGAGATGACGTTGACGGCGCGGTGCTTCTTCGGCGCGAAGAGGTAGCGGCGGGCGATGTATAAGGAGAGCAGCAAGGGGAAAAGGGATTCTGAGGGGTTAATGTCTTTAGCTACGAGTGTTTCAGCTACGAGCTGCAAGCTGTTTCAGCTACGAGCTACAAGCTACGAGCTACGAGTGGAGGCATCTGCCGACCGGTAGTCTATGAGTTCACGACTCGTAGCTTGTAGCTCGTAGCTCGTAGCTAAAAACTATTTCTTCAGCAATTCGTCGATGTGGGCCACGTAGTCCAGCGAGTCGTCCAGGAAGAACTTCAACTCGGGGATAATACGCAACTGATGGCGCACGCGGGTGCCCAGTTCGTAGCGCACGGAGCGGGCGTTGGCGCTGATGTTCTTCAGGATGTCGGCAGCCTTGTCCGAGGGGAAAATGCTAAGATAGGCGCGCGCAATGCTCAAATCGGGACTGATGCGCACGGCACTGACGCTCACCAGCACACCGTGCGTGGCCTGCGTCTGCTTCTGGAAGATGTCGCTCAGCTCCTTTTGCAGGAGGCGGGCTATCTTGTTCTGTCGGGTTGTTTCCATAAGTACGGTTTTGTAAGAATCAAAGTTTTGCTGCGGACAAAGATACGAAATATCCGGGAAGATGCGGCAACCGCGCCGCTATTTTGCCTGTCCGCCCCTGTTTTCGCGGGGGCAAGGCCGGGCGGGGACGGTCAATCGTTCTTGCGGATCAGGGTGAGGCCGTCGCGCAGGGGCAGGATGACCTTCTGCACGCGCGGGTCGGCCGCCACCCGGTCGTTGAAGCGGCAGATGCCCTGGGTCTGCAAGTCCGACGGCCGGTGATGCTCTTCCCACACATGCCCGTCCCACAGCGTGTTGTCGGCCAGGATATAGCCTCCGGGGCGGAGATGGTCCATCGCCATCTCGTAATAGTCCACGTAGCGGCGCTTGTCGGCATCAATGAACACCAGGTCGAAAGTCAGGCCCAGGCGGGGCACCTCTGCCAGCGCGTCGCCGATGCGGAAGTCGATGCGGGAGGCGTAGGGCGAGCCTTCCAGCCACGGACGCGTGAAGTCTTCCTGTTCGTCGTTCACCTCGAAGGTCAGCAGCCGGGCGCCGTCGGCCATCCCCTCGGCCATGCAGAGGGCCGAATAGCCGCTGTAGGTGCCTATCTCCAGCACCAGCTGCGGACGAATCATCTGCACCAGCATCTTGAGCAGGCGGCCCTGCAGGTGTCCGGACGCCATGCGGGGGTAGAGCAGCTTGAGGTGCGTGTCGCGGTAGAGGGCGTGCAGGTAGGGCGGCTCGGGGTCGATGTGGGAAAGGAGGTAATCGTCGGCGGTCATAATGCGGCTGTTAAGTGGAGGGGGGGTTGGTGAGAAGCTACGAGCTATGAGCTACAAGCTACGAGTGGTGTACGGCTTGACTCGTAGCTCGTAGCTTGTAGCTCGTAGCTAAAACACTCAGAGATACCGGTTGCTGTTGGGCAAGACGCTCTCTCCGGCATGTTTCAGGGCGTCTTCCACCACGTTGATTTCGAGGAAGGAGGTCTGCGTGCCGGCCTTCCCGCTGCTCAGGTAGCCCACCATATCCGTGGGTTGCAGCTTGCCGTCGTCCAGCAGGCGGCGCAGGGCGGCGAAGTAATACTGCTGTCCGTTGGCCAGTTCGGGCATGTAGATGGCCTCCACGCCGTAGGACAGGGCCAGGTGGCGCATGGTCTTCTCCTTGTAGCAGATGGCCAGCACGGGATATTTGCCGCGGAAGGCAGCCAGGTTGCGGGCGGTGCGTCCGCTGTAGCTGTCGGTGATGATGGCGCGTATCTTCAGTTTGGTCGTGGCCTTGACGGCTTGCTTGGCCAGGAAGGCGGTGACGTCGTTGCTGTTCTCGTCCAAGGGAATGTGGATGTCGTTGTCGGGCAGCTTGTCTTTCTCGGCCTGCGAGGCTATCTTGGTCATGGTCTTCACGGCCTCCACGGGATATTTGCCGTAGGCGGTCTCGCCGCTCAGCATCAGGGCGTCGGTGCGGTAATAGATGGCGTTGGCGATGTCCGTCACCTCGGCGCGGGTGGGACGCGGGTTGTTGATCATCGTATGCAGCATCTGCGTGGCCACGATGACGGGCTTCTTGGCCAGGATACACTTGCGGATGAGGATGCGCTGTATGCCGGGGATGCGCTCTTGCGGCACCTCGATGCCCAGGTCGCCGCGGGCAATCATCACGCCGTCGGCCACCTCCAGGATTTCGTCGATGTTGTCCACGCCTTCCTGATTCTCTATCTTGGCAATGATTTGTATGTCGCTGCCGCGGGCATCCAGTATCTCGCGGATATCGAGCACGTCTTGGCGGTTGCGCACGAAAGAGTGGGCGATAAAATCAATGTCGCGGTCGATGGCGTAGCCGATGTTGCGGCGGTCGCGGTCGGTCAACGAGGGAAGATTGATGCGCACGCCCGGCACATTGACGCTCTTGCGGCTGCCCAGGGTTGCCTCGTTCTGCACTTCGCACGTCAGGGCATCGTCTGTCTTTTCCACCACGAGCAGCTCCAAGTCTCCGTCGTCGATAAGCACATGCACGCCCACGTTGACGTCGCGCACGAAGTCGGGATAGCTGACGGCGATGCACTCGCGCGTGGTCTGCCGGTCGGGATTGCCCACAATCTGCACGCGGTCGCCCGCATGGAAATCGATGGGCTGTTCGAGCGCGGTGGTGCGCACTTCGGGTCCTTTGGTGTCCATCAGGATGCCGATGCGGTTGGACACGGCGCGCGTGTTGCCGATGAGCTTGTCCAACCCCTCGAAGTCCAGATGCGCGGTATTGAGGCGTACGACATTCATGCCGGCCTCAAACAATTGTCGTATGAAATCCACCTCGCAACGCTTGTCCGAGATGGTAGCTACAATCTTGGTTTGCTTTAGTAACATAATCTTTCTACCTTATAATATAATATCCTATTTCTATCTTCGCAGGAGGGAGACGGCCAACGGCTTCCTTCCGTTCCGCGGCTCCTCCGGGCCTGCCTCGCGTCACCCGCCCAGCAGCCCTTCCAGCGCCAGGCGGTACGAGTCCAGCCCGAAGCCGCAGACCACGCCCCGGCAGGCGCAGGCAATCAGCGACACGTGGCGGAAGGCCTCGCGGGCGTGCACGTTGCTGATGTGCACCTCCACCACGGGGGCAGGCACGGCGCGGATGGCGTCTTGCAAAGCGATGGAGGTATGAGTGTAGGCGCCGGCGTTGAGGATGATGCCGTCGCTGTCGAAGCCCGTGGCATGAATCCGGTCGATCAGTTCGCCCTCGATGTTGGACTGGAAGTAGTCTATCTGCACGTCGGCATAGCGGGCGCGCAGGCTGTCCAGGAAGTCCTCGAAGGGCTGCGAACCGTACACGCCGGGCTCCCTACGCCCCAGGAGGTTGAGATTGGGGCCGTTGATGATTTGAATCTTTTTCATTATCCTGCTTTTACACTATCTTTGCCGCGCAAAGGTAGCAAAAAAGATAGGAATATGGAAAAGAAAACGCCAAATATAGACAAGCAGTCCTTGATTATCAAGGAATACGTGCAGTGGCTCAAGCTGGAGAAGTCGCTCTCGCCGCAGACCGTGGAGGCCTACCTGCAAGACCTGCGGAAGCTGCTCGACTTCCTGGAGCGGGAGCGGAAGGACTTCCTGGACCTGACGTTGGACGACCTGCAGCACTTCAGCGCAGGCCTGCACGACACGGGCATACATGCCCGCTCGCAGGCACGGGTGTTGTCCGGCATCAAGTCGTTTTTCCACTTCCTGGTGATGGCCGACTACCTGGAGGCCGACCCCACCGAGCTGCTGGAGGGTCCCAAAATTGGCTTCCACCTGCCCGAGGTGCTGACGGTGGAAGAAATAGACCGCATCATCGCGTCGGTAGACCTGTCGAAGGCCGAAGGACAGCGCAACCGTGCCATCATAGAGACCCTGTACAGCTGCGGCTTGCGCGTCAGCGAGCTGTGCAACCTGCACCTGAGCGACCTGTTTTTCGACGAGAGATTCATCCGCGTGGAAGGCAAGGGCAGCAAGCAGCGGCTGGTGCCCATCTCCGGCCGCGCCGTCCGGGAAATCGAGGCCTGGCTGGAAGAGCGCGCACAGGGACGCATCAAGCCGGGCTACGAGGACTACGTGTTCCTGGCACGCTGGGGCAACCGCATCTCACGCATCATGGTCTTCCATTTGGTCAAAGAACTGGCGCAACGCGCCGGCATCGGCAAAAACATCAGCCCCCACACCTTCCGTCACTCGTTTGCCACCCATCTGCTGCAAGGCGGCGCCAACCTGCGCGCCATCCAGGCCATGCTGGGACACGAGTCCATCACCACCACCGAGATATACACCCACATCGACCGCCAGACTCTGCGCGAGGAAATACTGACGCACCACCCGCGCAACATCCTCTACGCCCGCCGCCACGGCCTGCTGCCACCCGCCGACGAATGAAGGACAAAACGGCAGTGACAACGCGCCACCCGGCCGGACGTAGTGGCAGGCGCGCGCCGCAGTCGGCACCCCCTCCCACGGCCCTCCCAACGGCCCCTGCCGGGCGTTATAATCCCACCGACCTGGCGTTCCAATGCCAGCAAGCTGGGACTTAAGTCCCTGGTCGGCGGGACTATAGTCCCCGCTCAAGCCCCTT
Organism: uncultured Bacteroides sp.; assembly: GCA_949289265.1. Classification (GTDB taxonomy): domain Bacteria; phylum Bacteroidota; class Bacteroidia; order Bacteroidales; family Bacteroidaceae; genus Bacteroides. Next base: position 43,396 of record CASENE010000102.1, on the reverse strand, counting down.
GCAGCCCCTCCGGGAAGGGGCCGGGGGAGAGGCGGGCGAACGTTAAATAATCACAAAAGGAGCCTCCCACATCGAACAAGCGGCCCACTTGTCGGTATATTTGTATGATACTACGCAAATACAAGCGATAACCAGTATAAAAACAACCCTAAAAAGACAAGAGCAATGAAAAAGAAAATCTTTGCAATCCCCCTGATGGGGACGCTCCTGCTGGCCGTGCTGACGGCTTGCAGCAGCAAGATGGGCGAATTGTCGTCCGACTACTTCACCGTGACGCCGCAAGTGCTGGAGGCCGAAGGCGGCAAAGTGCCCGCCACCATCAACGGCAAGTTCCCCGAGAAGTACTTCAACAAGAAGGCCGTCATCGAAGTGACCCCCGTCCTCCGCTGGGAAGGCGGCGAGGCCAAAGGCCAGACCACCACGTTCCAGGGCGAAAAGGTGATGGGCAACGACCAGACCATCTCCTACAAGATGGGCGGCAACTACACGCTGCGCACCTCGTTCGACTACGTGCCCGAGATGGCCAAGTCCGAACTCTACCTGGAGTTTAAGGGCACCGTGGGCAAGAAATACGTCGAAATCCCGGCCGTGAAGGTGGCCGACGGCGTTATCTCCACCTCCGAGATGGTGGAACAAACCCTGGAGACCGCCACGCCCGCCACGGGCAACGACGCCTTCCAACGCGTCATCAAGGAGAAGCGCAACGCCAACATCATGTTCCTCATCCAGCAGGCCAACGTGCGCGCCAGCGAGCTGAAGAACGCCAAGAACTTCACCCAGGAAGCCAAAGCCATCGACGAGTCGGTCAATAAGAAAATCACCGACATCGAGATTTCCGCCTACGCCTCGCCCGACGGCGGCCTCGACCTGAACACAGGCCTGGCCGAGAAGCGCCGCGACAACACCGAGAAGGCACTGGGCAAGGAGCTGAAGAAAGCCGACATCGACGCCCCGGTGGACGCCAACTACACGGCCGAGGACTGGGAAGGCTTCCAGGAGCTGGTATCGAAGTCCAACATCCAAGACAAAGAGCTCATCCTGCGCGTTCTGTCCATGTACACCGACCCCGAACAGCGCGAACAGGAGATTAAGAACATCTCGTCCGTCTACAAGACCCTGGCCGACGAAATCCTCCCGCAGCTGCGCCGCTCGCGTCTGACGCTGAACTATGAAATCATCGGCAAGTCCGACGAAGAACTGAGCCGCCTGGCCCAGACAGACCCCGCCCAGCTCAGCCTGGAGGAACTGCTCTACGCCGCCACCCTGACCGACAACCGCGACGAACAGATGGCCATCTACCGCCAGGCCACCAAGCAGTATCCCGACGACTATCGCGCCTACAACAACATCGGCAAGCTCTACTACCAGCAGGGCGACATGGCCAGCGCCGAGTCCTACTACAAGCAGTCGCTGCAGCACGGCGACTCGCCCGAGGCCAATATGAACCTGGGCCTCATCTCGCTGAAGAAGGGCGACACGGCCGCAGCCGAAGCCTACCTGGGCAAAGCCTCCGGAGCCGAGGGCCTGAACGAAGCATTGGGCAACCTGTATATCGCGCAGGGCAAGTATGACCAGGCCGTATCCTCCTTCGGCGACCTGAAGACCAACAGCGCAGCCCTGGCCCAGATTCTTGCCAAGAACTACAACAAGGCACGCACCACGCTGAACGACATGAAGCAACCCGACGCCTACACGGACTACCTGAAGGCCGTGCTGGCAGCACGCACCAACAACCCGTCGGCCGTCACCGCCAACCTGAAGAAGGCCGTCAGCGCCAAGCCGTCGCTGGCCAAGAAGGCTGCCTCCGACCTGGAGTTCGCCAAGTACTTCACCAACGCCGATTTCATGAGCATCGTGCAGTAACGCGCTTTTAAAGAACCGACAGACCCGGGGAGTCAGCGGGAACGGGAAGGAGCCAACCACAACGGCCCCCTCCCGCCCCTGCTGGCTCCTCCGTTTTTTCCACTCCCCTCCCCTCGCCTCCCTACGGACAATAAACGTGATAAACTATTAAAGTTGCTTGCAAAGGCTTGCTTTTCTCACGCAAAGTAAGTACATTCGGCTCGCGTTTAGCAACCGAAAACACAACCATCAGAATTACCTTACCCTTAAAACCTTTAGCAACATGGAACAAACACTCTTCTGGCTGGTTCCGGCCTCTTCCGCCCTCGCGCTGGTCTTTGCCTGGTACTTCCACCGGCAGATGATGCAGGAAAGCGAGGGAACTCCCCAAATGATGAAAATCGCAGCCGCCGTGCGCAAGGGAGCCATGTCTTACCTGAAACAACAGTACAAGGTGGTGGGCATCGTCTTTGTGTGCCTGGCCCTCATGTTCGCCGTCATGGCCTACGGCTTCCACGTGCAGAACGCCTGGGTGCCCGTGGCCTTCCTGACGGGCGGCTTTTTCTCCGGCCTGTCGGGCTATCTGGGCATGAAGACCGCCACCTACGCCTCGGCCCGCACCGCACATGCCGCCCGCAAGTCGCTCAACTCGGGCCTGCGCATCGCCTTCCGCAGCGGCGCCGTGATGGGGCTGGTGGTGGTGGGTCTGGGCCTGCTGGACATCTCGTTCTGGTATCTGCTGCTCAACGCCGTCACGCCGGAAGACGCCCTCACCCCCACCCAGAAGCTCTGCGTCATCACCACCACCATGCTGACCTTCGGCATGGGCGCCAGCACGCAGGCCCTCTTCGCCCGTGTGGGCGGAGGCATCTACACCAAGGCTGCCGACGTGGGCGCCGACCTGGTGGGCAAGGTGGAGGCGGGCATCCCTGAAGACGACCCGCGCAACCCCGCCACCATCGCCGACAACGTGGGCGACAACGTGGGAGACGTGGCCGGCATGGGCGCCGATCTCTATGAGAGCTATTGTGGCTCCATACTGGCCACGGCCGCGCTGGGCGCCGCCGCCTTCCTGCACAGCGACGACACGGTGATGCAATTCAAGGCCGTCATCGCCCCCATGCTCATCGCCGCCGTGGGCATCCTGTTGTCGCTCATCGGCATCTTTGCCGTGCGCACCAAGGAAAACGCCCAGATGAAAGACCTGCTGGGCGCCCTCTCGCTGGGCACCAACCTCAGCTCGGTGCTCATCGTGGCCGCCACGTTCCTCATCCTCTGGCTGCTGGGCATCGACAACTGGTTCTGGCTGTCCTGCTCGGTCATCGTGGGCCTGCTGGTGGGCATCGTCATCGGCCGCTCCACGGAATACTATACCTCGCAATCCTATAAGCCGACCCGGCGCCTCAGCGAAAGCGGCAAGACAGGCCCGGCCACGGTCATCATCTCCGGCATCGGCCTGGGCATGCTGTCCACTGCCATACCGGTCATTGCCGTAGTGGCGGGCATCATCGCTTCCTACCTGTTTGCCTCGGGCTTCGACTTCCAAAACGTGGCCATGGGACTCTACGGCATCGGCATCGCCTCGGTGGGCATGCTCTCTACGCTGGGCATCACGCTGGCCACGGACGCCTACGGCCCCATTGCCGACAACGCCGGAGGCAACGCCGAGATGTCGCGCCTGGGCGAAGAGGTGCGCCGACGCACCGACGCGCTCGACTCGCTGGGCAACACCACCGCCGCCACGGGCAAGGGCTTTGCCATCGGCTCGGCGGCGCTGACTGGCCTGTCGCTGTTGGCTTCTTACATCGAAGAGATACGTATCGGCCTGGACCGGCTGGGCACCCACGTACTGCAGATTGGCGGCGAACAGATACCGCTGCAAGACGCCACTTTCTTCGACTTCATGCGCTATTACGACGTCACGCTGATGAATCCGCGCGTACTCTCCGGCATGTTCATCGGCTCGATGATGGCCTTCCTGTTCTGCGGGCTGACCATGAACGCCGTGGGCCGCGCCGCCGCACGCATGGTGGCCGAAGTGCGTCGCCAGTTCCGCGAAATCAAAGGCATCCTGGAGGGACGCACCGAGCCCGACTACGAGCGTTGCGTGGCCATCTCCACCAAAGGCGCACAGCGTGAGATGGTGGTGCCGTCCTTGCTGGCCATCATCGCGCCGGTGGGCACGGGCCTTCTGTTCGGCATCTCCGGCGTGATGGGCCTGCTCATCGGAGGGTTGAGCACGGGCTTCGTGCTGGCCATCTTCATGGCCAACGCCGGAGGCGCGTGGGACAACGCCAAGAAGTACGTCGAAGAAGGGAACTTCGGCGGCAAGGGCAGCGAGGTGCACAAGGCCACCGTGGTGGGCGATACCGTGGGCGACCCCTTCAAGGACACCTCCGGCCCCAGCCTCAACATCCTGGTGAAGCTGATGAGCATGGTGGCCATCGTCATGGCCGGACTCACCGTGGCCTGGAGCCTGTTCTGACCGACCGCGACCGCCCGAACCGCCTCTTCGCAACCACACCGTAACAACCGTTGAATCATGATTACTCCCCAACTTCTCCACCCCGAAAGCATCCTCGTCGTAGGAGCATCGAACAACGTGCACAAACCGGGAGGCGCCCTGCTGCGCAACCTGCTGAACGGACACTACGAAGGCCGCCTGCTGGCCGTCAACCCCAAGGAAACGGAAGTGCAAGGCGTGCAGGCCTGGCCCTCGGTGCAGGAAGCCCCCGCCGCCGACCTGGCCGTGCTGGCCATCCCCGCTGCCGCCTGCCCCGAGGCCGTGGACGTGCTGGCCGACAAGGGCGTGAAGGCGTTCATCATCCTGTCTGCCGGCTTCGGCGAAGAAACGCACGAAGGCGCCCGGCTGGAAGCCCACATTCTGCAGACGGTGAACGCCCACGGCGCCTCGCTCATCGGCCCCAACTGCATCGGCCTGCTCAACACGTGGCACCACAGCGTCTTCTCGCAACCCATCCCGCAACTGCACCCGCAGGGCGTAGACCTCATCTCCAGCTCGGGCGCCACGGCGGTGTTCATATTGGAGAGCGCCGTCACCAAGGGCCTTCCCTTCAACTCCGTGTGGTCGGTGGGCAACGCCACGCAGATAGGAGTGGAAGACGTGCTGGCCTACATGGACGAGCACTTTGACCCCACACGCGACTCGCGCATCAAGCTCTTGTACATCGAGAGCATTGCCGACCCCGACCGTCTCTTGCTGCACGCCTCGTCGCTCATCCGCAAAGGGTGCCGCATCGCCGCCATCAAGGCAGGCAGCAGCGAGAGCGGCAGCCGCGCGGCCTCGTCGCACACGGGAGCCATCGCCAGCAGCGACTCGGCCGTGGAGGCCCTGTTCCGCAAGGCGGGCATCGTGCGCTGCTATTCGCGCGAAGAGCTGACCACGGTGGGCTGCGTCTTCACCCTGCCCGAACTGAGGGGCAAGAACTTCGCCATCGTGACCCATGCCGGAGGGCCGGGCGTGATGCTGACCGACGCGCTGAGCAAGGGCGGGCTGAACGTGCCGCCCCTGTCCGGGCCCGTGGCCGACGAACTGAAGGCGCAACTCTATCCGGGCGCAGCCGTGGGCAATCCCATCGACATCCTGGCCACCGGCACGCCCCAGCACCTGCGCCTCTGTCTGGACTATTGCGAGAACAAGCTGGACGACATCGACGCCGTGATGGCCATCTTCGGCACACCGGGCCTGGTGCAGATGTACGAGATGTACGACGTCCTGCACGAGAAGATGCAGACCTGCCGCAAGCCCATCTTCCCCATCCTGCCTTCGGTGAACACCGCCGGGGCCGAGGTGGCGGACTTCCTGGCCAAGGGACACGTCAACTTCTCGGACGAAGTGACGCTGGCCACGGCTTTGGCGCGCATCGTCAACGCCCCACGCCCCGCCGCCAGCGAAATAGAGCTGTTCGGCGTGGACGTCCCCCGCATCCGCCGCATCATCGACTCCGTCCGCACCGATGGCTACTTGCCGCCCTACCAGGTCCAAGCCCTGCTGCGCTCGGCAGGCATCCCCGTGGTGGACGAGTTTGTCTCCATCAAGAAAGACGAAGTACTGGCCTTTGCCCGCCGCACGGGCTTCCCCGTGGTGGCCAAGGTGGTGGGGCCGGTGCACAAGTCGGACGTGGGCGGCGTGGTGCTGAACATCAAGAACGAACAACACCTGGCGCTGGAGTTCGACCGCATGATGCAAATCGAAGGGGCGACGGCGGTCATGGTGCAGCCCATGCTCCGGGGGACGGAGTTGTTTGTGGGCGCCAAATACGAGGAGAAGTTCGGCCACGTGGTCTTGTGCGGCCTGGGAGGGATTTTTGTGGAGGTGCTGAAAGATGTGTCGTCGGGCCTGGCGCCTCTGACATACGCCGAGGCCTACTCCATGATCCGCTCGCTGCGCGCCTACCGCATCATCCGGGGCACGCGGGGGCAGCGGGGCATCAACGAAGACCGCTTTGCCGAAATCATAGTCCGGCTGTCCACCCTGTTGCGCTTCGCCACGGAAATCAAGGAGATGGACATCAACCCGCTGCTGGGCACGGAGAAGGAGGTCGTTGCCGTAGACGCCCGCATCCGCATCGAGAAGAAACCCGAAAAGAACAACGAGGAAACGGCCTGAGAAAGAGGCCCGACCGGGCGTTATAATTCCCGCGACCGGGCATTACTATCCCACCGACCGGGCGTTACTATCCCAGCCGGCTGGGACTATAACGCCAGCCGACGCCCCTTGCAACCCCTCCACCGGGAGGCTGCAAGGGGCGTTCAGCGCATGGCCCAGTCTTCGCGGTCGAGGTTGCGGTAGCCGATGGCCTCGGCCAGGTGCGCGGGGCGGATGTCGTCGCTCTCCTCCAGGTCGGCGATGGTGCGCGCCACCTTCAGGATGCGGTCGTAGGCGCGGGCCGAGAGGTTGAGCCGCGTCATGGCAGTCTTCAGCATGGACAGTCCCGCCTCGTCGGGGCGGGCATAGCGCGCCAGGAGGCGGCTGGTCATCTGCGCGTTGCAGTAGACGCCGGGCACGTCGGCATAACGCTGCTCCTGGCGGCGGCGGGCCCGCACCACGCGCTCGCGCACCGTGGCGCTCGACTCGCCGGGCCGCGCGTCGGCCATCTTCTCGAAGGGCAGGGGCGTCACCTCTATCTGCAGGTCGATGCGGTCCAGGAGGGGGCCCGAGATGCGGTTGAGGTAGCGTTGCACCTGGCCGGGCGTGCAGACGCAGGGCTTGGTGGGATGGTTGTAGTATCCGCAGGGGCAGGGGTTCATCGAGGCCACCAGCATGAAACTGGCGGGATATTCCACGCTGTACTTCACGCGCGCCACGGTTATCTTCCGGTCTTCCAGCGGCTGACGCAGGACTTCCAGCACTTGGCGGCTGTATTCGGGCAACTCGTCCAGGAAGAGGATGCCATTGTGGGCCAGGCTGATTTCGCCCGGTTGCGGGTTGCCCCCGCCTCCCGTCATGGCCGCCATGGAAATGGTGTGGTGCGGGGCGCGGAAGGGGCGGCGGTATATCAGGCCTCCCTCGCTGCCCAGCTTGCCTGCCACGGAGTGTATCTTGGTAGTCTCCAGGCTCTCGCCCAGCGACAGGGGCGGCAGGATGCCCGGCAGGCGTTTGGCCAGCATGGACTTGCCGCTGCCCGGCGCGCCGATAAGGAGGATGTTGTGTCCGCCCGCAGCCGCCACTTCGAGGGCTCGTTTCACGTTCTCCTGGCCCTTCACCTCGGCAAAGTCCAGGTCGGTGTCGCACTGGTGGGCGAAAAACTCCTCGCGCGTGTTGACCACCGTCGGCTCCAGCGCGCGCCGGCCGCTGAAGAACTCCACCACCTCGCGCACGTTGTCCACGCCATACACCTGCAGCCGGTTGACCACAGCCGCCTCGCGCGCGTTGGCCCGCGGGATAATCATGCCCTCGAATCCCAGCTCACGGGCCCTGATGGCCATGGGCAGGACGCCTTTGATGGGCTGCAGCGTGCCGTCCAGGCTCAGCTCGCCCATCATCAGGTAGCGGCCCAGGCGGCCTTCGACATCGGTCATGGCCTCCGTGGCCGCCAGCATGCCGATGGCCAGCGGCAGGTCGTAGGCAGCGCCCTCCTTGCGGATGTCGGCGGGAGCCATGTTGACCACCAGATTGGTCATAGGCAGTCGGCATCCGCTTTCCTGCAGGGCGGACAGGATGCGCCGGTGGCTCTCCTTGACGGCTGCGTCGGGAAGGCCCACGAGGTAGAACATGCAGCCTTTGGAGCTGTTTACTTCGATGGTAATGAGGGTGGCGTCGATGCCCAACACGGCTGCGCCATAGGTTTTGACTAACATGGTATGAACAGATTTTCAGGTTGGCACGAATCGGTTAGTTGGCTATCTTCTCTTCCACTTCGCGCATCGTCAGGTCGGTGCCCAGGATGCGCCCGTTCTTATCCACCAGAATCCAGAAGGGGAGCGTGCGGACGGCGAGCTTCTGCACGATGTCCGTTTTCCATCCTTTCAGGTCGCACGCCTGCTTCCATTCCAGCGTGTCGCGGCCGACGGCTTCCTGCCAGCGGCAACTGTCGGTGTCCAGCGAGATGCCCAGCATGGCAAAGCGTTTGTTCTTCTTCTGCCGGCGGTAGAGGGCGCGCAGCGAGTCGTTGGCCGCGCGGCTGCCCTCGTTCCACGAAGCCCAGAGGTGCACCAGCAGGTATTGGTCTTTGAACTGGCTGCGCATCACGCGGTTGCCCTCGGCGTCCGTGGTCTGGAAGAAGGGAATGGTGCGCCCCACCGCTTGTTTCTTCCGCTCCTCCAGCGCCTCTTGCAGGTCGGTCAGGTAGGGACGGTCTTTCAGGTCGCCGCGCAGCGGCTCTATCAGGCGGGCGATGCGGTCGTAGTCGGGCCGGGGCACCTGCACAAAGTAAGTATCCAGCAGGTACAGGCAGACCAAAGAGGCGGGATGCGCCTGTATGAACCTCTCGGCCAGGTCTTGCGCCGCCGCCACGGAGGCATCGCCCAGGCTGTCCAGGCTGCGTCCGAAGGCCGTCTGCAGGTCGTTGTCGGCATTGCCCGTGGCTTCCAGCCGCCGCAGGTTGCCGGCCTGTCCCCGCAGGCTGACGTGCTGCCGCCGGTCGGCATAGATGGGATATTCCGTGCCGTCGCCGAAAATCAGGCGCACGGCCACCAGCGTGTCTACGGAGAGCGTGTCGTCCAGACGGCCGTCATGCACCAGCAGCGTGTCCACACGGTCGAACAGGCGGTCCAGGCCGACCACGAGCACCGTGTCGTCGCCCAGGCCCTCGAAGTCGCCGCTCAGCCGGGCGGCGGGGCCCACCTCTTTGCCGCCGCACGACAGCAACAGAACGCAGAAGACGGGCCACAGAAGAATCATGCAGAATCTCTTCATCGGGAAGAATCGGGGTTTTAAAAGTGAGGTAATCATTGTTTCTGCCTGCGAAAGTAAGCCTTTTTGCCGTGAATAACAAAGATTGAGGCCGTCTTCTCGGAAATATTGCCTACATTCGCGGGCGTAAACCATTTCTCACACCCTAAAACATCAACGCATGAAACACATCCTTCTCTTCACCGCCCTCCTCGTGTCCGCCCTCGCGGGCCGCGCGCAACAGGCGGAAGTGACCAGCGTGCTCGAGGTGCTGGACGTCGCCACGGGCCAGCGCACCGTCGTGAAAGAATTCCCCTACCTCGTCGAGGCGCCCAACTGGAGCCCGGACGGACAGTGGCTCGTCTACAACAGCGGCGGACGCATCTACCGCCTGGCAGCCGACGGGCAGGGCGAGCCCGAGGCGGTGAACACGGGCTTTGTCCGCCGCTGCAACAACGACCACGTCCTCTCGGCCGACGGGCGGCAACTGGCCGTGAGCCATGCCACCCGCGAAGACGGGCAGTCGCGCATCTACACCCTGCCCTTGGAGGGCACGGACAGCCCGCGCCTGGTGACGCCCCTGGCGCCCAGCTACCTGCACGGCTGGAGCCCCGACGGGCAGACGCTGGCCTACTGCGCCGAGCGCGGGGGCAACTTCGACGTCTACACCATCCCCGCAGCCGGCGGCGAGGAGACACGCCTCACCACCGCCGACGACCTGGACGACGGGCCCGAGTATTCGCCTTGCGGACGATACATCTGGTTCAACTCCGTGCGCACGGGGCTGATGCAGGTGTGGCGCATGAAGGCCGACGGCAGCGAGCAGACCCAAATGACCTTCGACGCCGACCGCAACTCGTGGTTCCCCCACGTCTCGCCGGACGGGCGGCAGGTCATCTTCATCGCCTACCGCAAGGGCGACCTCCGTCCCAACGAACACCTGCCCAACAAGCACGTGGAACTGCGCCTGATGCCGGCCACGGGCGGCGAGCCCCGCACGGTGGCACGGCTGTTTGGCGGGCAAGGCACCATCAACGTCAACTCGTGGGCGCCCGACAGCCGGCGCGTGGCCTTCGTCAGCTACCGCCTGAAGCCTTGACGCGCCCGCCCGCCGGAACCCGCCCCACAAGGCCCCGCAGACCCGCCCACCGGGCATTACTATCCCACCGACCGGGCGTTACTATCCCAGCGACCGGGCATTACTATCCCAGCGACCGGGGATTATAACGCCCGGTCGCGCAGGTTTTTGCCCCCGCACGGCCGGATATTGCCGGAGAAACGCTATCTTTGCACGTTGGAAATGCCCGAAGGGCACATTCGCACCCTAAAAATCAAAGAAAACCAGATAACGATTATGGAAAAGACATTCAAACGCACCACCGTGACGTCGGCCCTGCCCTACGCCAACGGGCCGGTGCACATCGGCCACCTGGCCGGCGTGTACGTGCCGGCCGACATCTACGTGCGCTACCTGCGCCTGAAGAAGCAAGACGTCCTCTTCATCGGCGGGAGCGACGAACACGGCGTGCCCATCACCATCCGCGCCAAAAAGGAGGGCTGCACGCCGCAAGACATCGTGGACCGCTACCACGAACTAATCAAAAAGTCGTTCGAAGAGTTCGGCATCTCGTTCGACGTGTACGGCCGCACCACCTCGCAGGTGCACCGCCAGACGGCATCCGACTTCTTCCGCAAGCTCTACGAAAAGGGCGAGTTCATCGAAAAGACCACGATGCAGTACTACGACGAAGAGGCCAAGACCTTCCTTGCAGACCGCTACATCACGGGCGAATGTCCCCGCTGCCACGCCCAAGGCGCCTATGGCGACCAGTGCGAGAAGTGCGGCTCGACGCTCAGCCCCACGGAACTCATCAACCCGAAGAGCGCCATCAGCGGCAGCCAGCCCGTGATGAAGGAAACCACCCACTGGTACCTGCCCCTGGACAAGCACGAGCCGTGGCTGCGACACTGGATTCTGGACGAGCACAAGGAATGGCGTCCCAACGTCTACGGACAATGCAAGAGCTGGCTGGACATGGGCCTGCAGCCGCGCGCCGTCAGCCGAGACCTGGACTGGGGCATCCCCGTGCCCGTAGAGGGAGCCGAGGGCAAGGTGCTCTACGTGTGGTTCGACGCACCCATCGGCTACATCAGCAACACCAAGGAGTTGCTGCCCGAGGGATGGGAAAAGTGGTGGAAAGACCCCGAGACGCGCCTCGTCCACTTCATCGGCAAAGACAACATCGTGTTCCACTGCATCGTCTTCCCCGCCATGCTGAAGGCCGAGGGCAGCTACATCCTGCCGGACAACGTGCCCGCCAACGAGTTCCTCAACCTGGAAGGCGACAAGATTTCGACCTCGCGCAACTGGGCCGTGTGGCTGCACGAATACCTGCAGGACTTCCCCGGCAAGCAAGACGTATTGCGCTACGTCCTCACTGCAAACGCACCGGAGACGAAAGACAACGACTTTACCTGGAAAGACTTCCAGGCGCGCAACAACAACGAACTGGTGGCCGTCTACGGCAACTTCGTCAACCGCGCCCTGCAACTGACCAAGAAATACTTCGACGGCACGGTGCCCGCCTGCGGCCCACTGACCGCCTACGACGAAGAGACGCTGCGCGAGTTTGCCGACGTCAAGGGCGAGGTGGAACGCCTGCTGGACGTCTTCAAGTTCCGCGACGCGCAGAAGGAGGCCATGAACCTGGCCCGCATCGGCAACAAGTACCTGGCCGACACCGAGCCTTGGAAGCTGGCCAAGACAGACCTGCCACGCGTGGGCACCATACTGAACATCGCCTTGCAACTTGTCGCCAACCTGGCCATCGCCTTCGAGCCCTTCCTGCCCTTCAGCAGCCGGAAGCTGCGCGGCATGCTGAATGTGGAGCAACTGGAGTGGGACAACCTGGGACACACCGACCTCCTGCCCGAGGGACACAAGCTGGGCGAGCCCGCGCTGCTGTTCGAGAAAATTGACGACGAAACCATCCAGGCACAGGTGGACAAGCTGCTGGCCACGAAAAAAGCCAACGAAGCCGCCAACTACAAGGCCCGCCCCGTGAAACCCACCGTCAGCATCGAAGACTTCGACAAGCTGGACATCCGCGTGGGCACCATCCTGGAGTGCGCCCCCGTGCCCAAGATGAAGAAGCTGCTGCAGTTCAAGGTGGCCGACGGACTGGAGAACCGCACCATCGTGAGCGGCATCGCCCAGCACTACAAGCCCGAGGAACTGGTGGGCAAACAAGTCTTGTTCATCGCCAACCTGGCCCCCCGCCAGTTTAAGAACGGGCTGGTGAGCGAGGGCATGATCCTCAGCGCCGAGGATTGGGACGGCTCGTTGGCCGTAACCTCCGTGTTGCGCGAGGTGAAGCCGGGCAGCGAGGTGAAATAACCCTGTTATGCGAAACATGAAGGGAGCATGAAGCATGAGGAATGAAGAGCAACCGTCTTCATTAAAGGAAAAGACCGCCCGCGGACTGTTTTGGGGAGGTATCAGCAACGGCGTGCAGCAGTTGCTGAACCTCCTTTTCGGTATCTTCCTGGCGCGGCTGCTGACCCCGGCGGACTATGGCATGGTGGGGATGCTCAGCATCTTCAGCCTCATCGCCTCGACGCTGCAGGAGAGCGGCTTTACCGCCGCCCTGGCCAACAAGAAAGATGCCTGCCACCGCGACTACAACGCCGTTTTCTGGTTCAGCACGCTGACGGGGCTGACGCTCTACGTCGTCCTCTTCCTGTGCGCACCGCTCATCGCCGGCTTCTACCACACGCCCGAACTGACGCCCCTGGCGCGCTACAGTTTCCTGGGATTCCTCATATCGAGCACGGGCGTGGCCCACAACGCCGTCATCTTCCGCCACCTGCGGGTGAAGGAGAACGCCGTGGTGATGCTCGTGTCCCTGGCCGTTTCCGGCACAGTGGGCGTGGCGATGGCTTGGGCGGGCATGGCCTACTGGGGCATTGCCACGCAGAGCCTGGTCTACGTGGCGTGCGTCACGGCCCTGCGCTGGCACTACTCCGGGTGGCGTCCGACGTTCCGCCCGGACTTCCGCCCGCTGCGGGGGATGCTGGCCTTCAGTTCGAGGCTGTTGGTCACCAGCATCTTCCAGCACATCAACTACAACCTGCTGAGCGTGGTGCTGGGCCGTTTCTATGCCGCCCGCGAGGTGGGATTCTTCAACCAGAGCAACAAGTGGAACTACATGGGCTTCTCCGTCATCCAAGGCATGGTGCAGGGCGTGGCCCAACCGGTGCTGCGGCAGGTGGACGACGACCGCGCGCGGCAACTGCGCGTCTTCCGCAAGATGCTGCGCTTCGTGTCCTTCGTCAGCTTTCCCTGCCTGCTGGGCTTGTCGCTGGTGGCGCCGGAACTGATAACCATCGCCATCACCGACAAATGGGCGCGCAGCGCGGGACTGTTGCAGATGTTGTGCGTGGGCAGCGCCTTCATCCCCTTGCAGAACCTCTATTCCAACCTGGCCGTAAGCCGCGGGCGGAGCGACGTATACATGTGGAACGTCACGGCACAAGGCGTGGTGCAGGTGGCCGTGGCGCTGGTCTGCTGCCGCTACGGCATGGAGGCGATGGTGGCCTGCTATGTCGGGGTCACGGTCTTGTGGACGCTGGTGTGGCATGGCGTGGCCGGACGCGGGATTGGCTTGCGGCTGTCTGACGCCTTGCGCGACACGGTGCCCTTCCTGCTGGCGGCCGCCGGCACGATGTGGGCGACGGACTTCGCGGTGTCTCGCCTCACGGACAACGTCTACCTGTCGTTCCTGGCCAAGGTGCTGCTGGCGGCGGCTGTCTATGCGGGCGTCATGGCGGCCTGCCGCGTGCAGACGTTCCGCGAGTCGCTGGCCTATTTCCGGAAGAAACAAACACAGAAAGGAGCCTGATGCCTATGCAGAAGATATCCATCATCCTTTGCACCTTCAACGGGGCGGACTACCTGGGCGAACAGCTGGAATCGCTGCTGGCCCAGACCTTGCCTTTCCACGAGCTGGTGGTGCAAGACGACGGCTCGACGGACGGGACGTGGCAGCTGCTGGAGGCCTTCCGCCGGGCGCACTCCGAAAGGCGCATCCGCCTGCACCGCAACGACGCGAGGCTGGGCTACAACCGCAACTTTCTGACGGCCGTGCAACGGGCCGAAGGCGACCTCATCGCCTGCTGCGACCAGGACGACATCTGGGTGCCGGACAAGCTGGAGGTGCTGGCCGGCGCGTTGGGACGGGCTCCGCTGGTGTTTCACAACTCCATGCTGATGGACAATCGCCACCGCGAGATGGGCCTGTTGCACGCCCGTGCGCTTCCATCGCTCATCCCCTCGCTGGGCGCCGTGCTCTATCCCCGCGCCTACGGCCACCAGCTGCTGTTCCGCCGGGAGCTGTGCGAGACGCTGGTCGCCTTTGCCGACGAAGAAATCTCCTACGACTACCTGATATACACCGTGGCGGCAGCCCGGGGCGCGTTGCATTACGTGCACAGGCCGCTGGTGTGGTGGCGTCGGCACACGGCGGCCACCACCTTCAACCCCTCGGCGCCGAAGACGGGCAAGTGGGACGGCTACCTGCAAGCCCTGAAGGCCCTGCGCCAAACGGACAACCGGGAGCGCACGCGCCGCTACTTCGCGCTGCTGCAAGACCGCGTGGCGTTCGCCCAGCCGCTGGTGGCAAAGGCTGTGCGCCGGATGGCGCGGGGCAGCCTGGTCGGCCTGCTGGACGTGGGCCGTCTCTGCCTGCGGCACGACCGCGAGGCGGCGCCCGACGCAGGCCCGGGCCGGACGCGGAGGCGCTTGCGGGCCTTCTTCCTCCCCCTGTTCTTTGTCCGCGACCACGGACGCTACATCATCCGCCTATGACACAGATACCCATCTTCTTCACCTTCGACCGCCGCTACGTGGTGCCTGCCGCCGTGGCCTTCCACTCGCTGCTGCGGCACGCCCATCCGCAATATGCCTACCGTCTGTACGTGCTGCACACCGACGTGCCCGAAGCCGACCGCCGCAGGCTGGCGCGCCTGGTGGAACGCAGCGGCCGCGCCACGCTGCAGTTCATCGACGTGTCGGCCATCGAAACCGGCGGCATCAGCGACCCCAAGGGCCACTTCTCCAAGGAAATCTACTACAAGCTGCTGGCCCCCGACCTCTTCCCGCAATACGACCGCATCCTCTGCTCGGACGTGGACGTGGCTTTCGAGGGCGACATCGCCCCGTCGTACTTCCTCTATCCCGACGAACCGTTCTATTACGCGGGCGTGGGGCAGGTGTTGGAGAGCGGGCGCATGCAGACCTATGGCCCGGACTTCACGCCCGAAGAGCAGGCCGTGCTGCAAAAGGAGATTGCGGCGGGCTACCTGCTGTTGAACCTGAAGGAGATGCGCAAGCAAGGGATGCAACGACGCATGACCGACTTCTACCGCGCCAACTACCGCCGCCTGCGACTGCCCGAGCAGGACACGATGATTCTGTGCTGCCATCCCCACGTCCGACAGCTGCCCCTGCCCTATGTGGTGGCCAACACCTACTATCGCACGCCGCCCGCGCGGGCCGTCTTCTGCCCCTACAGCGGCGTGCTGCCCCCCGGCCGACGGGAGTGCGAGGCCCTGTATGCCGACGCCCTGGCCCATCCCGTGCAGTTGCACTTCGTGGGAGCGGACAAGCCCTGGAACAGCCTGTGGGTGCCGCGTGCCGGCGTGTGGTGGCGCGAGCTGTGGCAGAGCGGCTTCGCGGGCCGCTACGTGCGCGCCCTGCCCTCCTTCGTGCGGCAAAAGCTGCGGAGATACAGCCTGAAGCGGTTCGTGGGCAAGGCCGTAGGCAAGGCGCTGAAACGGAGAACGAACCCGGGGAAACCAGGACTTAAGAATAACAAAGACTAAAGACACAAGCAATGGAGAAACAACCTACCGACCGGCGCGCCGCGCGCGTCATCGCCTTCTACCTGCCCCAGTATCACCCCACGCCGGAAAACGACCGCTGGTGGGGCAAGGGCTTTACGGAATGGACCAACGTGGGCAAGGCCCGGCCCCTGTTTCGCGGACACTATCAGCCGCGCGTGCCGGCCGACCTGGGCTACTATGACCTGCGCGTGCCCGAGACGCGCGAAGAACAGGCCCGCATGGCCCGGCAATACGGCGTGGAGGGCTTCTGCTACTGGCACTACTGGTTTGGCAACGGCCGCCGCCTCTTGCAGCGTCCCTTCCAGGAGGTGCTGGACTCCGGACAGCCGGACTTCCCCTTCTGCCTGGCGTGGGCCAACCACACGTGGGAAGACAAGCAATTCAGCAAAGACGGCACCCACCGCGTCCTCATGGAGCAGCTTTATCCCGGCGACGCCGACCACGAGGCCCACTTCCGCGCCCTGCTGCCCGCCTTCCGCGACCCGCGATACATCCGCGTGGACGGCAAGCCCCTCTTCATGGTGTACAACCCCGACGAACTGCCGGACGCGCCGCGCTTCATCGCCCTGTGGCAACGCCTGGCCCGGGCGGAGGGGCTGGAGGGCATCCACTTCGTAGGGCAGACCGACCACGCTTCGGACATCGGCCGCCTGCGCTCGATGGGCTTCGACGCGGTGAACGTGGTGCGCCTGTTCGAGTTCTTCCGCCGCGACTTCTCGCTGGCCGAGCGGGCGTGGATGAAGTTGATGCGCGTGGGCTTCGGGCGCGGACGCATCGTGGACTATGCCCGGGCCGCCCGCTTCTTCACCGGCGAGGAAGACCGCCGCGACGACTGCTACCCCACCCTCATCCCCAACTGGGACCACTCGCCGCGCTCGGGCCGGCGCGGACACATCCTCGTGCGCTCCACCCCCGCCAAGTTCCGCGCGCACGCCGAGGCCACGCTGCGCAACGTGGCCGGCAAGTCGGCGGAGCACCGCGTGGTCTTTCTCAAGTCGTGGAACGAGTGGGCCGAGGGCAACTACATGGAGCCCGACCTGCGCTTTGGCAGAGGCTACCTGGAGGCGCTCCGGACAGCCCTGGAAGAGGCCCGCTGACCCGCCCGACCGGGCATTATAGTCCCCGCGACCGGGCGTTACTGTCCCAGCAACCGGGCATTACTATCCCAGCGCGCGGGGATTACTACGCCACCCGGCGCAGATTTTTCCGCCCGCGCGCGCCGCGTATTCCGGCAGATTGCCGTATCTTTGCCCACACAGAAAACCCCATTCAACAATGACAAACCCAGCCTACGCCCCCATCCTGCTCTTCGTCTACAACCGCCCGGCCCACACGCGCCGCCTGGTGGAGAGCCTCCAGCGCAACCCCGAGGCCGCCGCAAGCCCGCTGTTCGTCTTCTCCGACGCCCCGCGCGACGAGGCCGCCCGCCCCGCCGTCGACGAAGTGCGCCGCTACGTCCGCAGCCTCGACGGCTTCGGGCAGGTGGAAGTGACGGAACGCACGGACAACTGGGGCCTGGCGCGCAGCATCATCGACGGCGTGACCTCCGTCCTGCGCCGCTACGACCGCGTCATCGTGCTGGAAGACGACCTGGTGCTGTCGCCCGCCTTCCTGCGCTTCATGAACGACGCCCTGGAGACGTACAAGGACGAGCCGCGAGTGGGGCACATCCAGGCGTGCGACTTTACGCAAGACCCTGCCCTGCCCGACACCTTTCTCATCAAGTGGACAGGCAGCTGGGGATGGGCCACCTGGCGGCGCGCCTGGCAACTGTTCGACCCCGACGGACGCCGCCTGCTGCGCCGGCTGGAAGAAAGGGGACTGACCCGCGCCTTCGACTTCGACGGGGCCTACCGCTACACCCGCATGCTGCGCCGCCAGGTGGAAGGCAAGAACGACTCGTGGGCCATCCGCTGGAACGCCAGCCTCTTCCTGGCCGACGTGCTCTCGCTGAACGCGGGCCGCTCGCTAGTGCAGAACACGGGCTTTGACGGCACGGGCACCCACTGCGGAGGCGGCGGGCTGTTCGCCTCGACCCTGCGCACGGAGCCCCTGCCCGTGGCGCGCATCTCGCCCGTCGAAGAAAACCAGGCCGCCCGCCGCGCCATCGCCCGCTACTATCGCCGCCACTTCGGCTTCTGGGCCAAGGCCCTGCGGAGGATAAAGCGCACCCTGCGGGGCGACTTCGGCGCCTGACGGAGACGGCGTGCCGATTTCCGGCGGTTTCGCGAGGTTTTTCCAAAGTTTTTCCGTACGTTTGTCCGAGCTTTTAGAATACCGACCATGCAAAAACCGTTTTCGTGCCTCCTCTGCCTCTGTTGCCTTTTCCTCGCGTGCCTCTCCCGGCCGGCGAAGGCCGGCGAAGCATGGCCGGATTATGCCGTTTTCCAGCGCATCGGGCTGGGCGAGGAAGCCTCGGTCATCAGTTGCCTGCTGCAGGACACGGAAGGCATGGTATGGATTGGTTCCGACCGGGGACTGTTCAACTACGACGGTTATTCGGTACAACCCTTCTTTGAGTTCGGCACCGCCAGCAACACGCGCATCTACTGCGGGGCGGTGGCCGACAGCGCCTACCTCTACCTCGGAGCCGACAACGGCCTGCTGGTCTACGACTACCGGCGCGACACGTATGTCGATACCGGCATCTCCTTTCCCAAAGATATCCGCGCGCTGGCCTTCCACGGCGGCCTCTGGTGGCTCGGCACCTTGGACGGGCTGTACACTTACCGCCCCGACACGCAAGAACTGGCCGACGCCAGCAACGGACTGCCCCACCGGGCGGTCTATGCCCTGCTGAGCGCTTCGGACGGGCAGCTCTACGTGGGCACTTACAACGGCTGCTGCCGCCTGCCGGCAGACGGCGGCGCGGGCTACGAGCCGGTGCCCCTGCCGACGCGGCGCGGCAAGAGCAACCGGTTTGTCAATGCTCTGTTGGAAGACCGGGGGCGCGGCTGCATCTGGATAGGTATGGAAGGCGGCCTGGTGAAGTATGACCACCTGTCCGGCGGAGAAACAGCCCTCGTCGAAGGCTTCGGCAGCAACTCGGTGAAGTCGCTCGCCCTGGACCGGGACGGCCGCCTGCTGGCAGGCACCGACAACGGGCTGTACATCTACGACGGCCACGCGGGACTGGAGCACATCGTACACGACTCGCGCAATCCGAATTCCCTTTCCAGCAACATCGTCTGGACAATCCTCGGCGACGACGAAGGCAACGTCTGGCTGGGCACCGACTACGGCGTCTCGATGATGCGCCGCCACTCCTCGCTACGTCATGTCCCCATCTCGGCCCTCACGGGCACGGGCGAAGGGAACCGCTTTTACGCCATGTTGCGCGGACACGACGGCAGCTTTTGGTTCGGGGGCACCAACGGGCTGATACGTTTCCGCAGCACGGAGGGCGACGGGAGACGTGCCGCATTCGACAGCGAGTGGTATAAGATGGACGACGCGCGTTTCCCCCTGTCGCACAACCGTGTCCGCCAACTCTACGAAGACCGCGACCAGCACCTGTGGGTAGCCACGGACGGAGGCGTGAACCGCTACGACCCGTCGGCCCGCCGCTTCGTGTCTTATAATATAGTAGACAGCACCCGCCGCTACAACGCCAACTGGGCGTACAGCCTGTTCGAGGACAACGGAGGGCGGTTGTGGATAGCCACTTGCCTCGGCGGCATCTTCGTGGTAGACAAGCAGGCCTTGCTGAAGGGAGGGCAGGAGACTTACCTGGCCGAGCAGACCTACACCACGGACAACGGCCTGTCGGGCCTCTTCGTCAACCAAATGGTGCAGGACCATGACGGACAGGTGTGGGCGTTGCTCTATAACACCTCCAACAGCATCGAGCGCATCGACCCGCAGACAGGTCGGGTGACGCACGTGGCCGTCGGCGCGCTGGATAGCGGGCAATTCCCCAACTTCATCCTGTGCAGTGCCGACGGATACATCTGGATAGGATTCCGGGGAGGAGTGATGCGCATCAACCCGGCGGACAACAGCCTCCGGAAGCTGACCTTCGACACCGACGGCCGCCACGAGGTGCTCGCCATGACCGAAGCCGAAGGCCGCATCTGGATTTCCACCACCGACGGCTTCTGGGTGGCCGACCGCGAAGCCCTGTCCCTGCGCCGCCTCAACGTGGCCGAACAGCGTTTCACCGCCCTCTACTTCGATCGCACGGCTCGTCAGCTCTATTTAGGCATGGTCGACGGCTTTGCCGTGACCTCGCCCACCCGCCTGCTGGAAGAGCAGCCGAACCGCCCCCTGCGGCTGACCGCCCTCTTCGTAGACAACCAACGCTACCGCCCTGCGGCGGACGAGGCAGACGGGAGCATCCGCTATACCGCCCGCCTGCGCCTGGCGCACGACCGGCGCAACCTGT
Organism: uncultured Bacteroides sp.; assembly: GCA_949289265.1. GTDB lineage: Bacteria > Bacteroidota > Bacteroidia > Bacteroidales > Bacteroidaceae > Bacteroides. The sequence goes on along the minus strand of CASENE010000102.1, from coordinate 22,913 downwards.
CGCTTGAGTTGTCAGACCTGCCCTATTCACCGGAAGAGAAAAGCCGCTTCATGTACCGCCTGGAAGAGTCGGGCAACGGCTGGACCTTCCTGCCTCCCGGAGGCAACCGAATCATCTTCAGCAACCTGGACTATGGGCGCCACAGCCTGGTGGCCAGCCGGCTGGATGCCGACGGACGTTCCGGCAGCCATCCGTACCGGTTGGAGATTGAAATACGGCCGCCTTGGTACTACACCCCGTGGGCAAAGGCATGCTACGGACTGCTGCTGCTGGCGCTGGCGGTCTGGGCCGTCAATTTCTTCCGCGTGAAAAGCCGCCTGAAACTGCTGAGACTGGAGAAGGAGAAGATTCTGGAGCAATCGAAGGCAAAGATGGAGTTCTTCACCAATCTGTCACACGACCTGAAGACACCCCTCAGCATGGTAATCGCACCCATCAGCCGCCTGCTGCCGAACATCGCCGACCGGCAGGAGAAGCAACTGCTGGAGCGCGTGCAGCGCAACGCCATGAAGCTGAACTCGCTTATCCACAGCGGACTGGACATCAACCGCGTGGACAGCGGAAGCGAACTGCTGCTGATACAGTCGCATATCGAACTGGTACAGTTTGCCCGCAGCCTCTTCGACCTGTATGCTGAAGACCAGACAAAGGGGAAAGCCCTTCATTTCGAGTTCCGCTCCCTTCCCCGCGAACTGTACATCCAGATGGACGCTGTCAAACTGGAATCTATCCTGGACAACCTGCTCTCCAATGCTGTGAAGTACACGCCCGAAGGCGGGCGGGTGACGCTTGCGCTGGAACTCGGCGACGCTGCGAACGAAGTGCGGATCACCGTGGCCGACACAGGCGTGGGCATTCCCAAACAAGACCAGCCCTACGTGTTCCAGCGTTTCTTCCAGTCGTCGCGAACGGCAGGCAAACAAGAGGGGACAGGCATCGGCCTCTATTTAGTAAAGACATACACCGAACTGCACGGCGGAAGCGTCAGGCTACAGTCAGACGAAGGCACAGGCACGGCGGTGACGCTCATCTTGCCCGTGGTGGAATCCGTCGCCCCGGCCCCGGCCGACGCTCCTCCCTCTCGCGTGCCCGTCTCCGACGGAGCGGAACCGGAAGCCGCCGGGCCTTCCCCTCAAGACGATGCCCCGCTCGTGCTCGTGGTGGAAGACGACCGCGACACGGCCGACTTCATTTACTCGGTGCTCCACGCGCGCTACCATTGCCGGATGGCTGCCAACGGGAAGGAGGGATTGGAGTTTGTACACCGCTCGGTGCCCGCGCTCGTCATATCAGACGTTGCCATGCCTATCATGGACGGCTTCGAGATGGTGCGGCGTCTCAAGAAGTACGTGCCCGCCTCGACCGTGCCGGTCATCCTGCTGACGGGCAAAGCAGACAAGGAGACCGAGTTGGAAAGCATCCGCCTGCACATCGACGCTTTCATCGCCAAGCCCTTCGAGCCGGACATTCTCCTCTCGCGGGTGGAGCAACTGCTGTCTGCCCACCAGAGCTACGAAGCCAAAGCACGCATGGAAGTCCTCGCCACCCCGAAAGAGATAGAGGCCGAGTCATACGACGAGAAGTTCCTTTCTGCCGTCACCCGGCTCATCGAACAACACATCTCCGACTCCGACCTGAACGTCAACGCCCTGTGCGAATGGACGGGCACCAGCAACAAGCAGATGTACCGGAAGATAAAGCAACTGACCGGGCAGTCCCCCGTGGAGTACATCAAATCCATCCGCATGAAGAAGGCCGCCATCCTGCTGAAGCAACACAAATTCACCGTGGCCGAGGTGATGTACATGGTGGGCTTTTCCAACCATTCTTACTTCTCGAAGTGCTTCCAAAGTGCCTTTGGAGTGACTCCTAAGCTGTATTAGTCCGTTTTTTATCCTTTTATGTCCGATTTCAACTTTCCGGGGAAACGGACGTGAACTACCTTTGCCGTCGGACAAATCCTAAATTTGATGGCATGAAGAAACATATTCTGATTCTGCTTGGCTGCCTGTCGGCGGCTGTCTCGTTGGCCGCAGCCGACGGGAAGATTTCCACCATTTATGTAGACCGCGAAGGAGTGATGCGATGGTCGGACACGAAAGCCGAGGCCTCCTTCTTCGGAGTGAACTACACGCTGCCCTTTGCGCACGCCTACCGGGCTATGGGCTACCTGGGAGTAGACCGCAAGGCGGCCATCGACCGCGACGTTTACCACCTGGCCCGCCTGGGCATCAATGCTTACCGCATCCACCTGTGGGATGTGGAACTGTCCGATGCCGAAGGCAACCTGCAAGAGAACGAACATCTGGACCTCTTGGACTATCTGCTGCACAAACTGGAAGAGCGCGACATCCGCATCGTAATCACGCTGCAGACCAACTTCGGCAACGGCTATCCCGAACGGAACGAGCCGACCGGAGGATATTCTTATTTATATGACAAATGCAGCATCCACCAGGATCCCCGTGCCATTGCCGCGCAAGAACGCTACGCGGCCGCACTGGTGCGCCACGTCAATGCCTACACCGGCCTGAGCTACAAGGACGACCCCTACATCGTAGGTTTTGAAATCAACAACGAGCCTTGCCACGCGGGCACAGTGGGCGAGACGAAAGCCTATATAGAAACCATGCTCCGTGCCCTGAAGCGTGCCGGCAACCGGAAACCCGTGTTCTACAATGTCAGCCATAACGGACCGGTCGTCCAAGCCTACTATGACACGGACATCCAAGGCACGACCTACCAATGGTACCCCACCGGACTCGTCTCCGGACGTACGCGCCGGGGCAATTGCCTGCCCGCAGTAGAGCGGTATGACATTCCCTTTGCGGACATCGACGGCTTCGGCTCGAAAGCACGCTTGGTCTACGAGTTCGATCCGGGCGACGTACTGGATACCTATATGTATCCAGCCACAACGCGCACGTTCCGCACCGCCGGATTCCAATGGATAACGCAGTTCGCCTACGACCCTATAGACATGGCAGCCTACAACACCGAATATCAGACGCATTACCTCAATGCAGCCTACACGCCCGGCAAAGCCGTCGGACTGATGATTGCGGCGGAGGTGGCCCGGACGGTGGGCAGGAACGAGCAATTCCCCCCCTACCCGGCAGACACGCTTTTCCATGATTTCCGCGTCAGCTACACCGAGAACTTGAGCGAGCTGAACGACGGCGAGAAGTTCTATTATTCCAACCATACTTGCACGAAGCCCAAGGATGCCGCCCGGCTGCGCGCCGTGGCAGGCTGCGGCAGTTCGCCTGTTGTCCGCTATGAAGGTACGGGCCTTTATTGGATAGACCGTCTGGAAAAAGGCGTCTGGAGGCTGGAGGTGATGCCCGACATCGTGCAGGTGTCCGACCCGTTTGCCAAGCCGTCATTGGATAAAAAGGTGATGCAAGTGGTTGACGGTTCGTGGGACATGTCGCTAAAGCTACCGGACCTTGGCCAGAAGTTCACGGTGACGGGACTGAATGCGGGCAACCACCGGCAGGATTCCGCTACCGATGGGATCATTGTCTCCTTGACTCCCGGTGTCTACCTGCTACAGCGCGAAGGGACGACCCCGTCACGCAACTGGACGGCCAGAAGCTCCTGGCGCAACATCACGCTGGGCGAATACGTGCATCCTTCTTCAACCTTGTCCCCCGACGAGGGGTTCATCGTCCGCCACCAACCTGTCGGCAGTGTGGATGCCGGGCGGGAGATGGAGTTGAGAGCTATCGTGGCCGGGGCTGTGCAGCCTGATTCCGTCTTGGTTTATACGGACAAGGTATCTTTCTGGAACGAGACGAATCCCTACCTCAAGATGCGGCACGTGGGCGGCTATACGTGGCAGGCCACTGTCCCTGCTGCCGAACTGACGGAAGGCATTTACCGCTACAACCTCGTTGTCTTTGCCGGAGGACGGAAGCAGACCTTCCCCGCCGGCACATCCAAGAGCCCATTGGACTGGGATTATACGGACTACTCGTATTGGCAAACCGTGGTACTGGAGCCCGGTGCGCCCTTGCTGTTGCTGGATGCCGAATCGGCCGTTTCGTCGGCTGAAACCTTTGTCCTACCCGAATGGAGCCATGTGGATATGCGCCCTTCGCGACGGGCGCTGACAGAGGCAGCGCAGACGCGCATCTCTTTCGTCCCGAAGACGGCCGGCGAGACATTCTTCCTGCGCCGTTACGTGAAGGACGATTTGGCAGGCCGGACGGAACGTTTGGCCGGATGCCGCACGTTGTGCCTGCATTTGGGGAGCGCCCCTGCCGGCTTGCAGGCAGGACTGGTCACGGCCATGGGCTATACCTACTTGTCGAACTGCCCGACGCCGGATGCCGACGGCGTGGTGCGCATCCCGCTTTCAGACCTGAAGCTGACCGATACGGCTTTGCTTCCCCGAGCCTTCCCCGCTTTTCTGGACCCCTATTTCCATCCGGAGACGGTGCTGCCCCTGCGAGCAAAGGATGTCGAGTCCTTGGAATTGCGCATCGCGCAGCACGGGGCCGGTGAAGAAGCTGTGCTGGAGATAGGCGCGGTCTGGCTGGAATGAAAATACCTAATACTACTTACTTAATAATTCAACTTAATTCAAATGTTACGTATGAAAAACAAACTCTGGAATGCGAGCAAAGTACGACAGTTCTTCTTGTGCTTGTGGTGCGTTGCTTGCTTGGGAATGGCCTCTCCGCTTTGGGCTCAGAGCGGACGCGAGGTGAAGGGGCAGGTTGTGGACGAAACCGACATGCCCATGATTGGCGCAAGCGTAACGGCGAAGGGGACTTCGACCGGCGTGATTACCGACTTGGACGGCAACTTCGTGCTGAAGGTGCCCGACGAGGTGAAAGAACTGCAAATCTCTTACGTGGGCTACACCACCGTGACCGTGCCCATCCCCGCCGACGGCAACCTCTTCGTGAAGTTGCAACCGAACGCACAAGTGCTGAGCGACGTGGTGGTGATTGGTTATGGAACAACGCGCAAGAGCGACCTGACCGGCTCGGTCACCAACGTCAAGAGCGACGATTTCAACGCCGGTTTGATTGCTTCGCCCGAACAGTTGATCAACGGAAAGGTGAGTGGCGTGCAAATCATGAGCAACAGCGGTTCGCCCACAGCGGGCAGCACCATCCGCATCCGTGGAGGCGCCTCGCTGACGGCATCCAACGACCCGCTCATCGTGTTGGACGGCGTCCCCCTCGAGACGGGAGGCATCAGCGGGAACAGCGGAAACTTCCTTTCGCTTATCAATCCGAACGACATCGAAAGCATGACCATCTTGAAGGACGCCTCTTCGACGGCCATCTACGGTTCGCGCGCCTCAAACGGTGTCATCATCATCACCACCAAGAAGGGGAGCAGCGGCCGCCTGAAGGCAACGTTCAGTACCACACAGTCCATCCAGACCCAAACAGCCCTGACCGATATGTTGAGCTATGATGAATTTGTCCACGTGGTCAACACGCAGGGCAGCGCAGCCCAACAGGCCCTGCTGGGCACAGCCCGCACCGACTGGAACGACGAAGTCTACCGTCCGGCTTACGGCACGGACAACAACCTGAGCCTGTCCGGCAGCATCGCCGAAAATTTCCCCGTCCGCGCCTCCGTGGGCTACTATGTGCAGAACGGACTGCTGGACACCGACAAGGCCAAGCGCCTGACCGGCAGCGTATCTCTTTCGCCCAGCTTCTTCGATGATCACCTGAAGCTGACCCTCAACGTGAAAGGCTCGCTGAACAACAACCGCTTTGCCAACACCGATGCCATCTGGAACGCCGCCACGTGGAATCCCACCCTGCCCGTCTACTCCGGCTTAGGAACCTTCGGCGGCTATACCGAAGCCACGGACAATGTGGGTCAACTGGTCAACGGCGGCACGGTGAACCCCGTGGGCGCCATCCGGCAATACAAGTCCACCAGCCGCGTATCCCGCTTCGTGGGCAACTTCGATGTAGACTATAAGATGCACTTCCTGCCCGAACTGAAGTTCCACGCCACCTTGGGCTATGACTATGCCAAAGGACAGGGCGAAGTCTATGTGCCCGCCGAGGCGGCCCAGTTCAACACCAGCGGCGGCCGCGACTACGAATATGGCCCACAGAAGAACATCAACCGCCTGCTGACAGCCTATCTGAATTACAGCAAATATTTCGAAAGCTGGAAGAGCAACGTGGATGCCACTGTCGGCTATGACTACCAATATTGGAAGACAACGAGCCCAGCCTACGACGAACTCAATACGCAGGGCGTGTCGCAGAGCAGCATCGCCGCCTCCGACCAACGCCACGTTCTCCTCTCCTATTATGCCCGTCTGAACTATTCGTTCGACTCGCGCTACATGCTGACGGCTACCGTACGCCGCGACGGCACTTCGCGCTTCAGTGCCGACAACCGTTGGGGAACCTTCCCCTCCGTGGCCTTGGGCTGGCGCGTCACCGAGGAGGACTTTCTGAAGGACAACCCCGTGCTGAGCAACCTGAAGCTGCGCGCCAGCTACGGTGTCACCGGCCAGCAAGACGGCATCGGCAATTATAACTACCTGCCGGTCTACACCGTCAGCCAGACCGGAGCCGAGGCGCAGTTCGGCACCGAATATCACCACACGTTCCGCCCGGAGGCTTACGTGTCCGACTTGAAGTGGGAGACCACCACGTCGTGGAACGTGGGCTTTGACTTCGGATTCCTGGACGACCGCATCACGGGCAGCTTCGACTACTACACCCGTCAGACTAAAGACTTGCTGGCCACCGTGCCTTCGCCCGCCGGAGTAAACTTCGACAAGAGCATCCTGACCAACGTGGGCAACGTGGACAGCCAAGGCATCGAAGTGAGCCTCAACGCAACGCCCGTCAAGACCGACAACTGGAACTGGGACATAAGTTTCAACATGACGTGGCAGAAGATGAAGGTGAAAAACCTCTCCCTTGTCGAGGGCGGCGCCGCCACCAACATCGAAGCCGGTGCCTGGATAGACGGCCACTGCGTGCAGGTGTTGAGCGAGGGATACGAGCCCTATATGTTCTACGTCTACAAACAACTGTATGACGAAAAGACAGGCCGCCCCGTGGAGGGCGCCTATGCCGACCTGAACGGCGATGGAGTCATCAACACCGACGACCGCTACCGCTACAAGTCTGCCGCACCCGACTTCATTTTCGGCCTGAGCACCTCGCTCAGCTACAAGAAATGGACGCTGAGCACCAGCCTCCGTGCCAACGTGGGAAACTATGTCTACAACGGCATGGCCATGAATACCGGCGCCTGGGAAACGATGAGCTACAACACCAGCCAACTGAACAACCTGCACCACAGCTATCTGGAGACGGGCTTCCAGAACCGCCAACACCTGTCGGACTACTATGTGGAGAACGGCTCGTTCTTGAAGATGGACAACCTGTCGCTGTCCTACAACTTCGGCCGTGTGTGCCGATGGTTCGGCCTCAGCGCCAGCCTGCTGGTGCAAAACGTGTTCTGCATCACCAAGTATTCCGGTGCCGACCCTGAGGTGCCCAGCGGCATGGATGCCTCGTTCTATCCGCGTCCACGCACCTATTCGCTCACCCTGGGCTTCGACTTCTAAAGTGTCCGGATGAAGAAAAAGCTAGAATCAACCTTATATAAACAGACATCAATGATGAAAAAAATATATCACCTGATTTGCGCCGCCCTGCTCGCTACAGGCGGCACGCTGACAACCTCCTGTGTGGGCGACCTGGACCAGTATCCCCACATCGAAGAAACATCGGCCACGGTCTACACCAGCGTAGACAATTACAAAGCCGTGCTCGGCAAACTATATGTAGCCTTCACCATCGCAGGCCAGGAGAAAGGCGGAGGAAACGCCGACCTCACCACCAACAAGGGCTGGGACTACATGCGCAACTATTTCAACATGCAGGAGTGCGGCACGGACGAAGTGGTCTACACTTGGCTGGCCGGCGACAACATGACCGGACTGACCTACCTCAGTTGGGATGCCAACGACCTGATTGTGTCCGACATGTACTACCGCATCTACTACAACATTGCCTTGTGCAATGAGTTCCTGCGCAACGCCACGGACGAACGCATCGCCTCCTTCAGCGAAGCCGATCAAGAGGAAATCCGCCACTATCGCGCCGAAGCCCGCTTCCTCCGCGCCTTGGCCTACAGCCATGTCATGGACTTCTTCCGCAACGTGCCTTTCGTGACCGAGGCCGACCCCGTGGGCAGCTACGTGCCGCCGCGTTACACCTCGGCGCAAATCTTCGACTATGTGGAAAGCGAATTGCTGGATATTGATGCCGACCTGCTGGATCGTACCGCCTGCGAATATGGCCGTGCCTGCCGACAAGCCGCCTATACCTTGCTGGCACGCCTCTACCTCAACGCCGAGGTCTACACCGGCGAGGCTCGCTGGACGGACTGCGTCACCTATTGCCGTCGGGTGATAGAAGCCGGCTACAGTCTGGAACCTGACTACACCAAACTTTTCAATGCCGACAACCACCTGCGCACCAACGAAATCATCTTTGCCTTCCCCGTAGATGCCACCCACACCACGTCGTGGGGAACGACCACCTACATGGTATGCGGTGCCATCAACAACGCCTCAGACTTCCAGGTGCCCGCCGACTACGGGGCCGTCTCCGGCTGGGGGAATTTCCGTATGCGCCCCTCGTTGCCTTCGCTCTTCTCCGACGGCGACCAGCGCGCCCTGTTCTTCACCGAAGGACAGACGCTGGACATCGACGTAGTGGAAGACCAAAGCAACGGCTACCTCACCGTAAAGTGGACCAACCTGACCGACGCAGGCCAAGCGGCCTCCAACACGACCTCGGACGGCGCCAGCACCGACTATCCCGTCTTCCGTCTGGCCGATGTCTACCTGATGCTGGCCGAAGCCGTCGTGCGTGGCGGACAAGGAGCTACCCGCACCGAGGCCTTAGGTTACGTCAACCAAGTGCGTGAACGAGCCTACGGAGACACGTCGGGCAACATCGTCGAGGCACAGCTGACTACCGACTTCCTGCTAGACGAACGGGCCCGCGAACTCTACACCGAATGCGTGCGCCGCACTGACCTCATCCGCTACAACCGCTTCACCACCGCCGACTACCTGTGGCAGTGGAAAGGCGGCTCGCGCGACGGACAGGCCGTAGACAACCGCTTCAACTATTATCCCATCCCCTCCACGGAACTGACGGCCAACCCCAACCTCTACAACGAAGGCTATTGACCGCATATTCCTAATAAATCCATAATATATAAACGAGCATATACATATCAGATATGAAAACCATCATCAGAAACTCCCTCCTCGGCCTGCTTTCCTTCCTGACGGTGACAGCCTGCGAGAAAGACGAGGACAAGCTATACCTGAACAGCATCGAACCAGGGCAACTGATAGCCTCGGAAGAGAACATCGTGCTGACCCAGGAGCACAGCGACGAGATAGTCCTGTCCCTGGCCTGGTCGACAGACAACCTCGTGGTGAGCGACCCCGACCTGACCGCCCCCGGCGGACAACTCTCCATGACCCTTGAAGCCTCGGCCGACGAAAACTTCTCCTCCATAGTCGAGACGACGGAAACCTCTTACTCCAAAGCCTACACCGGAGCCACGCTCAATGCCTTGGCCCAAAGTGTGGGAGCACAGCCAGACGTGGCCGCCAACATCTACTTCCGTCTTGCCGCCCGATCGGGTGCCAACATGGAACCGGTCTACACCAACGCCGTAGCCGTCAGCGTCACGCCCTACCTGATAGACATGAGCCGCCTCTTCGTGTTGGACAGCTCGCAGGCGCCCACCGGCATGAGCCTCTACTCGCCACAGTCCGACGGTCATTATGAGGGCTTCCTCGGCGTGACGGGCTGGTACAACTTCTACTTGCAGGAAGGCGACGGCACTGTCTGGGGAGCCGCCCCGATTGACGGCAACCCCTTCACCCTGTCCGAGGCTGAGAACAAGTGGAACAGCTGGTTCCCCAACCCGGCCGGCTGTTACTACGTGGTGGCCGATGTGAACGAACTGTACTGGACAGCCCTTTCGCTCCACGCCTTGAACCTGACGGGCGACATCGCAGGCGAACTCACCTTCGACCGTCCCAACAACCGCTGGACGCTGCTCTTCCAAGCTGCTGAGGCTGGCACGGCCACCATTCAGCTTTCTGCTAACGGAAGTCTGTACGACAGCAACAGTGCTACCAACGATGCTGCCGCAACGCCTATGTCCATTGCCTTTGCACAAGAAGGCGATGCCCTCGTCCTTACCGACCAACCGGGCGATATCACCGTCAACATCCCCTCGACAGGCGACTGCACCCTGATCATCGATCTGAGCGACAACGCCCACTGGACAGCCACCGTTCAGGCCGGCAGCCAAGAGGAAGAGGAAGCCGCCCCGCTGATATTCCTGCCCGGCGTGGACGACCTGACCAGCGGCAGCTGGACCTTCGACAACTACCTGCGCCTCTACGACAACACCACCCAGTCGTATGCCGGCGTGGCCAACGTCAACTCCGAATGGGGCTACCAGATAGCCATCGAGCGCGACAACTGGAATGACTACTATGCCCTGGGCGAAGGCGATGCCTACGCTGGAACGCTCCTCTTCAAGAGCAACAGCAACCTGCCCGCTCCCACCCCCGGACTCTACTTCATGAACGTTTCGCTGAGCGCGCTGACCTATAGCCTGACACCCGTGCAAGAAGTCTACTACAGCGGCTTCAACGACAATTGGGATCTTCACGCCATGACCACCACAGACACACCGGGCGTATACACTGCCACAGTGGAAATTACAAGCGATACTCCATGGGGCTTCCAGATCGTACTGGATGAGAGTTGGACGGTAACATTAGGCGGCGGAGACGGCATTCTGCTCTACCAAGGCGTGGACAGCGTACCCAACATCCCTTTCAGCGCCGAAACAGGCACTTACCTGCTAACAGTAGATCTCGTGCAAGCCACCTACACGATGACCCTCCAATAGGTTTATATACGGGCAACGGTACCTGCCGCTCCGCACGCCGTTGCCCCCTTACTGATTACCATTAAAAAGAAAAAACAAAGACATGAAACTGAAACATTTATTCTTGTCGGGCCTGCTCCTGCTGGGGACAGCCGCCTGCAACGACAACAACGATACGCCCGTCTTCCCCGAAGACCCCGTCTATGACATGAGTGGCTTTGCCAAAGGAGCCGACATAAGCTGGCTGACACAAATGGAAGCATCAGGCATCCGATTCTACACCGCCGACGGGCGCGACACCGAATGCATGACCCTGTTGCGCGACTTGGGCTTCAATGCCATCCGCCTCCGCGTCTGGGTGAATCCCGCAGACGGCTGGTGTAACCGCGACGACGTGCTGGCCAAGGCTTGGCGTGCCCACCAACTGGGCTACCGCCTGCTGATAGACTTCCACTACAGCGACACGTGGGCAGATCCCTCCGCCCAGTTCAAGCCAACTGCTTGGCAGGGCCTGACGCTGGACGAGCTACACAATGCCATCCGCACCCACACTCAGGACGTGCTGAATGCCCTGAACGCACAAGGCATCACCCCCGAATGGGTGCAAGTGGGCAACGAAAACGGTCCTGGCATGCTGTGGGACACGGACCAAGCCCTGAGCGGCGCCACCTACAACATACAGTCCGACGGCATCACCTACCCGGCCAACCCGGCCAACTTTGCCTCCTTCATCACCACAGGCTGCCGTGCCGTAAAGGAGGTGTTCCCCGAAACGAAAGTTATCGTACACATCCAAAGCGGAGACGACAACAGCCTCTTCCGCTGGATATTCGACATGCTGCAACAGAACGGGGCCGAGTATGACGTTATCGGCATGTCCCTCTACCCCGAGGCGGACAACTGGCAGACAATGCTGGCCGACTGCGTGGCCAACATGCAGGACATGAACACCCGCTATGGCAAAGAAGTGATGATTTGCGAGACCGGCATGAATTGGGACGAACAGGATACCTCGCTGGCCTACCTCACCGAGTTGCTGGCCCGCTGCCGCGAATTGTCCGCCTGCCTTGGCGTGTTCTACTGGGAGCCCCAGTGCTACGCCGGTTGGAACGGCTACTTCAAGGGTGCCTTCGACGACAGCGGCCGCCCCACCAGCGCATTGGATGCTTTTAAAAGCTGAACTCTTCATATTTTATATATAGGATATGAAGAAGATACGACGTTTGCTCCTGTTGGGAGCCTGGCTAGTGCCCGCGCTGGCTGTGCAAGCGCAGCGTACGGAGGTAACCTTGGAAAAAGGTTGGAGATTCACAAAGGGCGACGTGCCCGAAGCCGTGTCGCCCACGTTCGACGACAGCGATTGGCAAGTAGTCAACGTGCCCCACGACTGGGCCATCTACGGTCCGTTCAACAGAAATAACGACCTTCAGACGGTAGCCGTTACTCAGAACTTCGAGACGGAGGCTTCGGTGAAGACCGGCCGTACGGGCGGCCTGCCCTACGTGGGAGTTGGCTGGTACCGGACCACGTTCCGGGTGTCTGAAGGCAAACGTGCCACCCTGTTGTTCGACGGTGCCATGAGCGAGGCGCACGTCTACGTCAACGGGCAGGAAGCCTGCTTTTGGCCATACGGCTACAATGCCTTCCACTGCGACGTGACCGACCTGCTGAACAAGGACGGCCGTCCAAACGTATTGTCCGTCCGCCTGGAGAACCGTCCGCAATCGTCCCGCTGGTATCCCGGGGCGGGATTGTACCGAAAGGTGCGATTGGTGCAGACAAACGAGGTACATGTGCCCGTATGGGGCACGCACATCACTACGCCATATGTCAGCCCGGACTATGCTTCGGTACGGCTGCGCACCATCATAGACGGGGCGGAAGGGCGCGACGTACGCATTGTGACCGACATTATCGGCCCGGACGGGCGCGTGGCGGCCACGAAAGACCATACACGCCGGGTGAACCCGGGCATTCCCTTCGAGCAAAATTTCTTGGTGGAGCGCCCTAGCTTGTGGTCGCCCGAGACGCCGCACCTCTACCGCGCCGTGTCACGCATCTACGTGGGAGACGAACAGGTGGATGAATACACCACCCGCTTCGGCATCCGCAGCATCGCGGTGGTGGCCGACAAGGGATTCGTGCTGAACGGCAGTCCGAGAAAGTTCCGGGGCGTATGCAACCACCACGACCTCGGCCCCTTGGGAGCGGCGATAAACGTGTCTGCCCTACGCCGCCAACTGACACTGCTGAAGGACATGGGGTGCGATGCCATCCGCACGTCACACAACATGCCGGCCGAGGAATTGGTTCAACTTTGCGACGAACTGGGTTTTATGTTAGTGGTGGAACCTTTCGACGAATGGGACATCGCCAAGTGCGCGAACGGTTACCACCGTTTCTTCGATGAATGGGCCGAACGCGACATGGTGAACATGCTGCACCACTTCCGCAACAATCCGTCCGTCGTGATGTGGAGCATCGGCAACGAGGTGCCCACGCAGTGTGAGGACGAAGGCTACAAGGTAGCTGCTTTCCTGCAAGGCATCTGCCACAGGGAAGACCCCACCCGTCTAGTGACTTGCGGCATGGACCAAGTGACCTGCGTGCTAAATAACGGCTTTGCCACCCTGCTCGACGTTCCGGGCTTTAACTACCGCACCTTCCGCTACTTGGAGGCCTATCGGTTGCTGCCACAGTCCGTCGTGCTGGGGTCAGAAACCTCGTCCACGGTAAGTTCGAGAGGCGTGTACAAGTTCCCTGTTCTTCCGAAGAAAGATGCCAAGTATCCCGACCACCAGTCGTCGAGCTACGACTTGGAGGCTTGCAGTTGGTCCAACGTACCCGACGAAGACTTGGCCTTGGCCGAAGACTATCCCTGGACAATGGGACAGTTCGTTTGGACCGGCTTCGACTACTTGGGCGAACCCTCACCCTACGACACCGACGCCTGGCCCAGCCACAGCTCCGTTTTTGGCATCATCGACCTGGCTTCCATCCCCAAGGACCGCTACTACCTCTACCGCAGCCTGTGGAACAAGGAAGACCACACGCTGCACGTCTTGCCCCATTGGACGTGGCCAGGGCGCGAGGGCCAGGTCACCCCGGTCTTCGTCTACACCGACTACCCCGAAGCCGAGCTTTTCGTGAACGGCAAAAGCCGGGGTCGCCAACACAAACTGACCGCCGACGAAAGCAGAGCGTTGGCAGGAAAGGACTCGCTGGCCCTGCAACGCCGCTTCCGCCTGATATGGGACAACGTGGCCTATGAGCCCGGCGAACTGAAGGTGGTTGCCTACGACGCTTCGGGCCTGGCGGCCGACACGGCAGTAGTGCATACTGCCGACAAACCGCACCACATAGAGCTGATGGCCGACCGCACCTGCCTCGAGGCCAATGGCAAGGATCTGGCCTATATCACCATACGCGTAGTGGACAAGGATGGCAACCTCTGCCCGAACGACGGCCGCCTCGTCAACTTTGAGGTGAAGGGCAACGGCACATTCCGAGCCACAGCCAACGGCGACCCCACCAGCCTCGAGCCGTTCCACCAGCCCCGCATGCACGCCTTTTCCGGCCAGTTGACCGCCATCGTGCAGAGCGGCGAACAGACGGGGACGATTACTTTCACAGCCCGCGCCCGAGGCCTCCGCCCAGCACACCTCACCCTCGAGTGCCGCCGCTGACACCCGTCCCGCAGGCATCCCTTCTTCCGCATGAAGGCGTGCCTGCGGGCTTTTTTGCCCCCTTTGCCAAGTCATTGCTTCTCGCGCGCAAGAGCCGCGCCTCTTCCTAACACGAAACAAACGCTTTTTTCACCCACCCGTTTCAGCAGTTTCGGGCGTTTTCATGCTTTTTTCCCCTAATATTTTGCAGTCGAACGGATTATTACTATCTTTGCAGCGGATTGGATGATAGGGGAGGGGCGCTGAAGCTCCTCTTTTTTGTTCCCCAATGGTTGTAATATCTATGATAGAAAAGAAAACTGTTTGCCAAATCGTTGACGAATGGCTGGAGGGCAAGGACTACTTCCTGGTGGAGGTGACCATCAGCCCCGACGACCGAATCGTGGTGGAAATCGACCACAAGGAAGGAGTCTGGATAGAAGACTGCGTAGACCTGAGCCGCTACATCGAGTCGCGGCTGAACCGCGAAGAAGAAGACTACGAGCTCGAAGTAGGCTCGGCCGGCATCGGGCAACCCTTCAAAGTGCTGCAGCAATACCTCATCCACGTGGGCGAAGAGGTAGAGGTGCTCACCAAGGACAACCGCAAACTGCACGGCGTGCTCAAGGCGGCCGACGCGGAACGCTTCACCGTGACCGTGCAGAAGAAAGTGAAAGACGAAGGCGCCAAACGCCCCCGCCTGGCGGACGAAGACCTGACCTTCGGCTACGACGACATCAAATATACTAAATACGTAATCAGCTTTAAATAGGAAATATGGCTAAGAAAGAAGAAACTGTGAGCTTGGTGGATACCTTTGCGGAATTCAAGGAGCTGAAAAACATCGACCGCACCACGATGGTCAGCGTGCTGGAAGAGTCGTTCCGCAGCGTCCTGGCCAAGATGTTCGGCACGGATGCCAACTACGACGTGATTGTGAACCCCGACAAGGGCGACTTTGAAATCTGGCGCAACCGCGAGGTCGTGGCCGACGAAGACTTGGACGACCCCAACGTGCAAATCTCACTGAGCGAGGCGCAGAAAATCGACTCGTCCTACGAGGTGGGCGAAGAGGTGACAGACGAGGTGAACTTTGCCAGCTTCGGACGCCGCGCCATCCTGAACCTGCGCCAGACGCTGGCCTCCAAAATCCTGGAGCTGGAGAAAGACACGCTCTACAACAAATACATAGACAAGGTGGGCACCATCATCAGCGCCGAGGTCTACCAGATATGGAAAAAGGAGATGCTGCTCATGGACGACGAAGGCAACGAACTGCTGCTGCCCAAGACGGAACAGATTCCCAGCGACTTCTATCACAAGGGCGAGACGGTGCGTGCCGTGGTGGAGCGCGTGGAAAACAAGAACAACAACCCGAAAATCATCCTCAGCCGCACGTCGCCCACCTTCCTGCAGCGCCTCTTCGAGCTGGAAGTGCCCGAAATCAACGACGGCCTCATCACCATCAAGAAGATAGCCCGCATCCCCGGCGAACGCGCCAAGATAGCCGTAGAAAGCTATGACGACCGCATCGACCCCGTGGGCGCCTGCGTAGGCGTCAAGGGCAGCCGCATCCACGGCATCGTGCGCGAACTGCGCAACGAGAACATCGACGTCATCAACTACACCACCAACACGCAACTCTTCATCCAGCGCGCCCTCAGCCCCGCCCGCATCTCGTCCATCAAGCTGAACGAGGAAGAGCACAAGGCCGAAGTGTTCCTGAAGCCCGAAGAGGTATCCCTGGCCATCGGCAAAGGCGGCCTCAACATCAAGCTGGCCAGCATGCTGACCGAATATACCATCGACGTCTTCCGCGAAGTGGACAACACCGCCGCCGCACCCGAAGACGAAGACATCTACCTCGACGAGTTCCGCGACGAAATCGAAGGCTGGGTTATCGACGCCATCAAGGGCATCGGCATCGACACCGCCCGCGGCGTGCTCAACGCCCCGCGCGAAATGCTTATCGAAGAAGCCGACCTGGAAGAGGAAACCGTCGACGAGGTCATCCGCATACTGAAGAAGGAATTTGAAGAAGACTGATGAACGCGTGCTCGTCTGTAGCACAAAACTCCACACAACTCAACGTTGAACATTAAAGGTAATATATGACGATAAGGTTAAATAAAGTAACGAGAGACTTGAACGTGGGAATCACGACCGCCGTCGAATTCCTGCAGAAGAAAGGGTTTACCGTGGAGGCAAACCCCAACACGAAGATTACGGACGAGCAGTTCGAGATGCTGAAGAAGGAATTCAGTAACGACAAAGACCTCAAAATGAAATCGGAACGCTTCATCCAGGAGCGTCAGAACAACAAGGAACGCAACAAGGCTGCCGCACGGGCCAGCCACGAAGGCAACGCGCCGTCTCCCGAAGCCAAAGAAAAGGCCAAGGAGGAAATAAAGACCGTGTTGCCCGAAGACAAGCTGCCCAAGTTCAAAGTGCTGGGCAAGATTGACCTGAACAAGCCGTTGCAGCCCGCCAAGCCCGAACCCGTGCACGAGAAGGCCGACGAACCCGTACCCGCCGAGCCCGCACCGGCACCGGCTCAAGCGGAAGAAACGCCCCAGCCTGTCGTCGAACAACCCACTGCTGCCGAAACAGCCGCCGAAACCACCCGGCAGCCCGAGCCTGAAGAGCAACCCGCCGAGCCCGAACCCGTGCACGAGGCAGCCGACGAGACTCCGGATGCCGAGACCGAAGAGCCGGATGCCACAGACAAGGCCGACGACGAAACCCGGCAGGAATCCAAGGAAGAAGTCTTCAAGATTCACCACGAAGGCCTGGGCACCAAGCTGAACATCATCGGCCAGATAGACCTGGCCGCGCTGAACCAATCCACCCGTCCCCGCAAAAAGACGAAAGAAGAGAAACGCCGCGAACGCGAGGAGAAGGAAAAGCAACGCCAAGACCAGCGCAAGCAGATGAAAGAGGCCATCATCAAGGAAATCCGCCGCGACGACAAGGCGGGCGCAGGCAAGGAAGGCGACGGCAGCAAGAAGAAACGCACGCGCATCGGCAAGGAAAAGATTGACATCAACAACGCCTCCAACTTCCCGAAAGGCAATCCGTCGTCCGACCATGGCAAGGGCGGCAGCGGCAAGGATGCCCAAGGCAGCGGTAAGAAGAACAAAGACCGCTTCAAGAAACCCGTCATCAAGCAAGAGGTGAGCGAGGAAGACGTGGCCAAGCAGGTGAAGGAAACCTTGGCACGCCTCACCGCCAAAGGCAAGAACAAAGGAGCCAAATACCGCAAGGAGAAACGCGAACTGGACGCCGAACGCCGCCAGGAGTTGGAGAACCAGGAGCAGGCCGAGAGCAAGACGCTGAAGCTGACAGAATTCGTGACGGCCAACGAACTGGCCAGCATGATGAATGTCCCCGTGACGCAGGTCATCGCCACGTGCATGAGCGTCGGCATCATGGTATCCATCAACCAACGCCTGGATGCCGAAACCATCAACCTTGTGGCCGAAGAGTTCGGCTTCAAGACCGAATACATCAGCGCCGAAGTGGCACAGGCCATCGTCGAGGAAGCGGACAAGGAAGAAGACTTGTTGCCGCGCGCCCCGATTGTGACGGTGATGGGCCACGTAGACCACGGTAAGACTTCGCTGCTGGACTACATCCGCAAGTCTAACGTCATTGCGGGCGAAGCCGGCGGCATCACGCAGCACATCGGCGCCTACCACGTGACGCTGGAGGACGGACGACAGATTACCTTCCTCGACACGCCGGGCCACGAGGCCTTCACCGCCATGCGTGCCCGTGGCGCCAAGGTGACGGACGTGGTCATCGTCATCGTGGCAGCGGACGACAACGTCATGCCGCAAACCAAGGAGGCTATCAACCACGCCATGGCTGCCGGCGTTCCCATCGTCTTTGCCATCAACAAGATAGACAAGCCGGGAGCCAATCCGGACAAGATAAAGGAAGAGTTGGCCAACATGAACTTCCTCGTGGAAGAATGGGGCGGCAAATACCAGTCGCAGGACATCTCCGCCAAGAAAGGCATCGGTGTCAACGAACTGCTGGAGAAGGTGCTGCTGGAGGCCGAGATGCTCGACCTGAAGGCCAACCCCAACCGCCGCGCCACGGGTTCCATCATCGAGTCGTCGCTGGACAAGGGCCGCGGCTACGTGGCTACGGTGCTCGTGTCCAACGGCACGCTGAAGGTGGGCGACATCGTTCTGGCCGGCACGCACTACGGCAAGGTGAAGGCCATGTTCAACGAGCGTAACCAGCGCATGAAGGAGGCCGGCCCGTCCGAACCCGCCCTCATCCTGGGCCTGAACGGCGCGCCTGCCGCAGGCGACACCTTCCACGTCATCGAGACGGAACAGGAGGCCCGCGAGATTGCCAACAAGCGCGAACAGTTGCAACGCGAACAGGGTCTGCGCACGCAAAAGATGCTGACGCTGGACGAAGTGGGCCGCCGCCTGGCGTTGGGCGACTTCCACGAGCTGAACATCATCGTCAAGGGCGACGTGGACGGTTCGGTGGAGGCCTTGAGCGACTCGCTCATCAAGTTGTCCACGGAACAGATTCAGGTGAACGTCATCCACAAAGGCGTAGGACAGATTTCCGAGTCCGACGTATCACTGGCCGCCGCATCGGATGCCATCATCGTGGGCTTCCAGGTGCGTCCGTCGAGCGGCGCCGCCAAACTGGCCGAACAAGAGGGCGTGGACATCCGCAAGTACTCCATCATCTACGACGCCATCGAAGAGGTGAAGGCCGCCATGGAAGGCATGCTTGCCCCGACGCTGAAGGAGCAGGTGACTGCCACCATCGAGGTGCGCGAGGTGTTCAACATCAGCAAGGTGGGCCAGGTGGCCGGCGCGATGGTGAAGACCGGCAAGGTGAAACGCACCGACAAGGCACGCCTCATCCGCGACGGCATCGTGGTCTACACCGGCGCCATCAACGCCCTGAAACGCTTCAAGGACGATGTGAAGGAGGTGGGCACTAACTTCGAGTGCGGCATCAGCCTGACCAACTGCAACGACATCAAGGTGGGCGACATCATCGAGACCTACGAAGAGGTGGAAGTGAAGCAGACACTGTAAGAACCCGTATCTGTGAACCGGAAGGTGTGCCGAAACGGAAGGCACACCTTCTACACAACGAAAGCAATATCTATTAGTAGGAAGAAAAATCAAGGAGGGCTGACTTATGAACACGATGAACCTGAATGCGGAACTCTTCCGCGAACTGAGTTACATTGCCGACGACGAAAACAGCATGAAGAAGTTGCTGGCCTATGTCAAGAAACTGGTGGCCAAACAGGAACAAAACCCCGTCGTGTCCGAAGAGGCCATACCCTACCGCCGCCTGACCCGCGAGGAACAGATAGCTGAAGTGAACGAGATGTGCGAGGAAATCAAACTGATACGGGCGGGAAAGCTGCAAGGACAAACGTGGGAGGACTTCAAACATGAACTACACAGTTAGGCTGTACGACACGTTCAAGAAGCAGTTCAAACGGCTGTATAAACACTATCGGTCTCTGGAGGCAGATACCGACACACTGATTGGAGACCTGCTGCAGAACCCCTACCAAGGCGCTGATTGGGGCCGTGGCCTCCGCAAAGTGCGCATGAGCATCGCCTCCAAAGGCAAAGGGAAGAGTGGCGGCGCACGGGTCATCACCCTTCTATTGGTTTACAGCGAAGAGAAGGCAGAGATAGGCTTGCTCTACATCTACGACAAGTCCGAGCGCGAGTCGCTCATCGACAGCGAGCTGACCGCCCTGTTGCGGCACAACGGAATCCTATAATCCTCATGTCCACCCTCGACCTCATCATCCTCATCATCCTTGGCCTGGGCATCCTGCTGGGGCTCGTCAAGGGCGCGCTGAAACAACTGGCAGGCCTGCTGGGGCTCGTCGTGGGGCTATTGGCCGCCAAGGCGATGTATGCCACCGTGGCCGACCACGTGTTCATCCGCGTGACGGACAACTTGACCGTGGCGCAGGCACTGGCTTTCCTGGCCATCTGGGTGGTGGTGCCGCTATTGTTCTGGCTCGTGGCGATGCTGCTGACGCGGGCGATGGAAGCCGTGTCCCTGGGCTGGATCAACCGCCTGCTGGGCGGCCTGTTGGGCGGCGTGGCGCACGCGCTGCTGGTCAGCCTCGCGATATGCGTGCTCGAGGCGGTAGACACACACGACGACCTCTTCAGCCGCCGCCAAAAGCAGGAGTCCGTCCTCTACTACCGCATGGAGCCGCTGGCCGGTCTGTTCTTCCCCGCCGCCAAGGCTTTTACCGATCAGATTTACGACGGGATAAACCAGGCGGCGGAACGCATCTGACACATCTTCATACACCTTCATACACCGGCATACAACAGAAGGGGAAGCATGAGCAGGCGCTTCCCCTTCGTCATTCTATCCGCCGCACCGGCGAGTCGTAAGATAGTCCTATACGTTAAGGTTATGGGATTGGCATTCGGTTATTTCATGATATCGGCTTGGGCGCGGGGTTCGCGGCGGGTCAGCCGCTCTACTTCGGTTTTGATGCGCAAGCGCATCTTCCGCGCAGCGTTTCTGCCCCACGTCTGGGTACCGTATGCCAGTATGTCCCTTTGGTTTTGACGGGCCTGTTCGTCCCAAGTCACTTTAGCCATGGCATTTCCTCCAGCAACTCTTCTTCTACTCGCTCGTTGCTGAGGCCAGGGTCGCCTTGCAATATGCGTGTTTCCACTTGCTGCAAACGTTGCCGCATTTCTTCGACAGTATATTGGCAGGGGGCGTCCTCCCTGCTTTCTTCAATCAGCCTTTCGCCCAACCATCGCTTGTTGTCCGCGCTGAGTGGCCGGAGCATCTGCAAGATTCCTTCCAATGATACGGTTGCGTTCATAATCGATTCCTCCTATATTGGCATTCCCTTGCAAATATAGGCCATTGCATCGGAAAGTCAAAGGAGAAGAGCGGAATATTAGGCAAAAGAGCGTATCTTTGTACGCGAGAATAGAATAGAACAGAATACCTAAACGAGATAGAACGATGCAACCCAACGAACTGAATCAGAATACAGACAAGCAAGATAAGAACGTAGCCGACAACGAGCTGGTGCGCCGCCTGACGGAAGAGAAGTACAAGTACGGCTTCACCACCGACGTGCACACCGACATCATCGACCGCGGCCTGACCGAAGACACCGTGCGACTCATCTCCGCCAAGAAGGGCGAACCCGAATGGCTCCTGGAATTCCGCCTCAAGGCCTACCGCCACTGGCTGACGATGGAGATGCCCACGTGGGCCCACCTCCGCATCCCCGAGATAGACTACCAGGCCATCTCCTACTACGCCGACCCCACGGCACAGAAGAAGGACGCGCCCAAGTCGATGGACGACGTAGACCCCGAACTCGTCAAGACCTTCAACAAGCTGGGCATCCCCCTGGAAGAGCAGATGGCACTGAGCGGCATGGCCGTGGACGCCGTGATGGACTCCGTGTCCGTCAAGACCACCTTCAAGGAGACGCTCATGGAGAAGGGAATCATCTTCTGCTCCATCAGCGAGGCCGTGCGCGAGCATCCCGACCTGGTGCAACGGTACCTGGGAAGCGTGGTGCCCTACCGCGACAACTTCTTCGCCGCGCTCAACTCCGCCGTCTTCTCCGACGGGTCGTTCGTGTATATACCGAAGAGCGTGCGCTGCCCCATGGAGCTGAGCACCTACTTCCGCATCAACGCCCGCAACACGGGACAGTTCGAGCGGACACTCATCGTGGCGGACGATGACAGCTACGTCTCCTACCTGGAGGGCTGCACCGCCCCGATGCGCGACGAGAACCAGCTGCACGCCGCCATCGTGGAAATCGTCGTCCACGACCGGGCCGAGGTGAAGTACAGCACCGTGCAGAACTGGTATCCCGGCGATGCCGAAGGCCGGGGCGGCGTCTACAACTTCGTCACCAAGCGCGGGCTGTGCAAGGGCGAAGGCAGCAAGCTGTCGTGGACGCAGGTGGAGACGGGAAGCGCCATCACGTGGAAATACCCCTCGACCATCCTGGCGGGCGACGGCTCCGTGGGCGAGTTCTACAGCGTGGCCGTCACCAACCACCACCAGCAGGCCGACACGGGCACGAAGATGATACACATCGGCCGCAACACCCGCAGCACCATCGTCAGCAAGGGCATTTCCGCCGGGCTGAGCGAGAACTCCTACCGCGGACTCGTCAAGGTGGGCACCCGCGCCGACAACGCCCGCAACTACAGCCAGTGCGACTCCCTCCTGCTGGGCAGCCGCTGCGGCGCGCACACCTTCCCCTACATGGACATCCACAACGAG
>CASENE010000101.1 GCA_949289265.1 uncultured Bacteroides sp. | reverse complement strand
TTTTACACTTTGATTTCTACTTCCACACCGCTCGGCAACTCCAACTTCATCAGAGCATCTACGGTCTTAGCCGTGGAGCTGTAGATGTCAATCAGTCTCTTGTAAGAAGAGAGTTCGAATTGTTCACGCGACTTCTTATTAACGAACGTCGAACGATTCACCGTAAAGATGCGCTTGTGCGTAGGCAAAGGAATGGGGCCGCTCACAATAGCACCTGTTGTCTTCACAGTTCTTACAATCTTCTCAGCCGACTTGTCAACCAAGTTGTGGTCGTAAGATTTCAGTTTGATTCTAATTTTTTGACTCATTGTTTATTGATATAGGTTGATATTACACAAAGAAGCACCGCAGGTTAAGAGTCATTCGCTAACCTGCGGGCTTTAAGATTCAATTATTAGAGCAAGTCTACACGACCCTTCACTTCTTCCAGAACCGACTTAGCAATGGAAGTAGATACCTGTGCGTGATGATCGTAAGTCATAGAAGAGGTTGCACGACCTGAAGTGATAGTACGCAAAGCTGTCACATAACCAAACATTTCAGCCAGCGGAACCATAGCCTTCACGATACGGGCACCGGAACGGCTGGACTCCATGCCTTCCACCTGTCCACGACGCTTGTTCAAGTCGCCGATAACGTCACCCATGTTTTCTTCCGGAGTAACAACCTCCAGCTTCATGATGGGCTCCATCAACACGGGACCTGCCTTGGCGCAAGCATTCTTGTATGCCTGGATGGCGCAGATTTCAAACGACAGCTGGTCAGAGTCAACGGGGTGGAACGAACCGTCAAGCAGCGTCACCTTCAGGCTGTCCATCGGGAAACCGGCCAGCACACCATTCTTCATGGCTGTCTGGAAGCCCTTCTGAACAGAGGGGATGAACTCCTTAGGAATATTACCACCCGTCACTTCATTGATAAACTGCAGGCCGCCTTCCTTGAAGTCCTCATCTACGGGACCTACGTTAACGATGATGTCGGCAAACTTACCACGGCCACCAGACTGCTTCTTGTAAACCTCGCGAAGGTTGACAGTTTTCGTGATGGCCTCTTTATAGTTCACCTGAGGCTTACCCTGGTTGCACTCTACTTTGAACTCACGCTTCAGACGGTCGATGATGATATCCAAGTGAAGCTCACCCATACCGGAGATAACCGTCTGACCGGTCTGCTCGTCAGTACGAACCGTAAACGTCGGGTCTTCTTCAGCCAACTTAGCCAAGCCATTGGACAGCTTGTCCATATCCTTCTGAGTCTTGGGCTCAACGGCAATACCGATAACGGGTTCGGGGAAGTCCATAGACTCAAGCACGATGGGAGCCGTCTCGTCGCAGAGCGTATCGCCCGTGCGGATATCCTTGAAGCCTACACCGGCACCGATATCACCGGCAGAGATAACTTCTACGGGATTCTGCTTGTTGGAGTGCATCTGGAACAAACGGGAAACGCGCTCCTTCTTGCCAGAACGGCTGTTGTAGATATAAGAGCCAGCCTCCACCTTACCGGAGTAAACGCGGAAGAAAGTCAGACGACCTACATACGGGTCGGTAGCAATCTTGAAGGCCAGAGCTGCCGTCTTTTCATCTTCGTCGGGCTTACGGTCTTCTTCTTCGCCCGTGGCAGGATTCGTACCTACGATGTTAGGCGTATCCAGCGGAGAAGGCAAGAAAGCGCACACATAGTCCAACAGCGTCTGCACGCCCTTGTTCTTAAAGGACGAACCGCACAACATCGGAACGATCTCCATCTTCAGCGTAGCGGCACGCAGAGCACGAAGAATCTCCTCTTCAGTAATGGTGGAGGGATCGTCAAAATACTTCTCCATCAAGGCATCGTCATATTCAGCCACTGTCTCCAGCATTTTGCCTCTCCACTCCTCGGCTTCAGCCTGCAGGTTGGCGGGAATTTCCTCCACGTCATAGTCGGCGCCCATGGTCTCATCGTGCCACAAGATGGCTTTCATCTTAATCAGGTCGACCACGCCCTTGAAGTTCTCTTCGGCGCCGATAGGAATGACAATAGCGCAAGGATGAGCGCCCAGAATCTCCTTCATCTGGCGGAGCACCTCAAAGAAGTCGGCACCCGAACGGTCCATCTTGTTGACATAACCGATACGCGGCACGTTGTATTTGTCAGCCTGACGCCATACAGTCTCAGACTGCGGCTCCACGCCACCCACGGCGCAATACGTAGCCACGGCGCCATCCAATACGCGAAGCGAACGCTCCACCTCGGCCGTAAAGTCCACGTGTCCCGGAGTGTCAATCAGGTTGATTTTGTATTTATGACCGGCATAGTTCCAGTAAGTCGTGGTAGCAGCAGAAGTGATGGTGATACCACGTTCTTGCTCCTGCTCCATCCAGTCCATCGTGGCAGCACCGTCATGAACTTCGCCAATCTTGTGCGTCAAGCCCGTATAGTACAGGATACGTTCAGAAGTTGTAGTCTTACCGGCATCGATGTGGGCCATGATACCGATATTACGTGTTAAATGTAAATCTTGTTTTGCCATTATTGTCCTTTTACTTTAATGAGTTTCTTTTGTCATGCGGAAGCCATCAGAAGCGGAAGTGAGCGAATGCACGGTTAGCCTCGGCCATTCTGTGCATGTCTTCCTTACGCTTGAAGGCGCCGCCCTGTTCATTATAGGCATCCATGATTTCTGCAGCCAACTTGTCGGCCATCGACTTGCCGCCACGCTTGCGGGCAAAGTTAATCAGATTCTTCATGGAAACGGACTCCTTACGTTCGGGACGGATTTCGGTCGGCACCTGGAAAGTAGCGCCACCCACACGGCGAGACTTCACCTCCACCTGAGGGGTAACATTGTCCAATGCCTTCTTCCAAATCTCGAGAGCACTCTTCTCTTCGTTCTGCATCTTATTCTTCACAGTTTCCAATGCAGCATAGAAAATCTCATAAGAGGTATTCTTCTTGCCGTCATACATCAAGTGGTTCACAAACTTGGAAACCTTCACATCATTAAACACGGGATCCGGCAGGATAACGCGTTTCTTCGGTTTTGCTTTTCTCATTTTCCTTAATGAATAATGTTTTGTTCTTGGTTGTCTACCTCTGTCTTCTTCAATCCTCCCACCGGAAGATTTACTCAACCGTTAGCATCTCCAAGCAAACTAAAACGTGAGTTATTTACTTCTTTCGTCTAATATTACGCTCGTCTCTACTTATTTCTTCTTAGCGGGAGCAGCCTGACCCGGCTTCGGACGCTTGGCGCCATACTTGGAACGACGCTGCGTGCGGCCTGCCACGCCGGCCGTATCCAACGTGCCGCGAACGATGTGGTAACGCACACCCGGCAGATCCTTCACACGACCGCCGCGCACCAATACAATGGAGTGCTCCTGCAAGTTGTGTCCTTCACCCGGGATATAAGAGTTCACCTCCTTACCGTTTGTCAGACGAACACGGGCTACCTTACGCATAGCCGAGTTAGGTTTTTTCGGAGTGGTCGTGTACACTCTCACGCAAACGCCGCGTCTTTGAGGACAAGAATCCAAGGCGGGAGACTTGCTTTTGTCCACCAGCACCCGGCGTCCTTTTCTTACTAATTGCTGAATTGTAGGCATTTTACTTGTTTTTAATTATATATTAATTTGTATTATTTCCAAACAGTACACTTTTTCGGGCTGCAAAGTTACGAATAAGTTTTGAATAATCAATGCGCTACATGTTTTTTTTAGCTAAAAACAAACTCCGCCTCCCCACCCGCCGGATGAGGAGTTCGCCCGGGGCCGCCCAAGTTTTCAAGCCTCGCCCGTGACATTGGGGAAAGTCAGGGTCTTCTCTTCGGGAATGGAAATGGGGCCAAAAGCATGTTCGTACTTCGCGATATTGTCTTCCAGCGCGCGCAACAGGCGTTTGGCGTGTTCGGGCGACAAAATGATGCGCGACTGCACCGGTGCCTTGGGCATGCCGGGCAACACCCGGACAAAATCAATGATGAATTCCGAGCTCGAATGGGCTATAATGGCCAAGTTGGCATAAGTGCCCAGGCCTACTTCTTCTTTCAGTTCTATCTGCAACTGTCCGTTGCCGTTGTCTTGCTTTTCCATATCTTATGCTATAATGTCACTATTACCTCCTGCAAAGATACGTTTTTTCCTCCGTCCGGAAAAATCGCCGCACGGAGGGACTTGGCACATCCCCCCCATCGCATCTTCAATAATGCCTGATACACCAATTATTGCACTATATCCGTCGTCAATACGAAATACATTTATTATATTTGCCGAAATTAATAAAAACAGACTATCAGAAGACTAACAATAAAAAACTCTTATCGCGGAGACAGATTCAGGAAACCATGCCGCGACTGGCACATGGTTCCGGAGTTCAAGAAAAGCAAGAAGACATTACCACAAACCCAAGCCACATCTTAAATAACGACGTACCCATGAAGCAGGAATTATTAAAAGAGTTAACCAGCGGAAGCAAGAACGCGCTACTGAAGAGGAAAATCATCGCCCATTACATCTACAATGGCAGTTCGACCATCAATGATTTGGCCAAAGAACTGGACTTGAGCGTCCCCACCGTGACCAAGTTCATCAACGAGATGTGCGAAGACGGATATATCAACGACTACGGGAAGCTGGAAACCAGCAGCGGACGACACCCGAACCTCTACGGGCTGAACCCAGAATCTGGCTATTTCATCGGAGTGGACATCAAGAGATTCGGCATCAACATCGGGCTCATCAACTTCAAAGGAGACATGGTGGAGATGAAAACAGACATACCCTACAGCTTTGAAAACACGCAGGCGGCGCTGGAAGAACTGTGCCGCCTGGTCAGAGCCTTCGTACAAGAGGCCGAAATAGACGTCCAGAAGATTCTGAACATCTGCATCAACATCTCCGGACGGGTCAACCCGGAATCCGGCTACAGCTTCAGCCGCTTCAACTTCTCGGAACGCCCGCTGGCAGAAATCCTGACCGAGAAAATAGGCTGCCCGGTCTGCATCGACAACGACACCCGGGCCATGACCTATGGCGAACACATGCGGGGATGCGTGAAAGGAGAGAAAGACATCATCTTCGTGAACGTCAGCTGGGGACTGGGCATCGGCATCATCATCGACGGGAAAATCTACGTCGGCAAGTCCGGATTCGCGGGAGAGTTCGGCCACGTCAACGTGTTCGACAACGAAATACTCTGCCACTGCGGCAAGAAGGGCTGCCTGGAGACAGAAGCCTCCGGCTCGGCCCTGCACCGGATTCTGCTGGAACGAATCGCCAACGGCGAGAAATCCATCCTGTCGGAACGGATAAAAAAGGAGAAGGACTCGCTGAGCCTGAACGAGATTATCGAAGCGGTAAACAAGGAAGACCTGCTCTGCATCGAAATCGTGGAGGAAATCGGGCAGAAGCTGGGCAGGCAGATAGCGGGGCTGGTCAGCATTTTCAATCCGGAGCTGGTCATCATCGGCGGCGTCCTGTCGCTGACCGGCGACTACATCCTGCAGCCCATCAAGACGGCCATCAAGAAGTATTCGCTGAACCTGATCAACAAAGACGCGACGGTCACCCTCTCCAAGCTGAAAGACAAAGCCGGGGTCAACGGCGCCTGCATGCTGGCACGCAGCCGGATGTTTGAAAGCTGACGCGCGCGCCGGGCCGCCCAGCGCAGGAACTCCCCGTCTCTGGAGGAAAAAGGCCGGAACTGCGGCAAAAAAACGGGCAAGCTACGGCAAAAACTATAAATCCAGCCTAGATTTATGTAAATCCAGCTTAGATTTATGTAAATTCAGGCTGGATTTATGTAAATCCAACCTGAATTTATAGTTTTTCTCAGACAACGGACGTTTTTCCCCAAGGGTTCCGAGCAATTTCCGGCGGGAAACCCGGGAAGTCCGGCCACGACACACTGCTGCCCCGGTTCGCCCCGCCCGGCTCGCGTCCGGACAAAAGAAAAAGGGAATAAAGGCGACTTTCGTCGGGCCTCTATTCCCTTTTCACTTTCATTCAATGCTTATTATTCTTCAGCAGGCTTTTCGTCCTCCGCCATGGCATAGTCCAGCACGGTCTTCTTGTTGGCCAACATGCGGTCGTATTCTTCTTTCGAGCCCACGATGAGCTTCTCGAACTCGCGCTGACCGGTACCGGCCGGAATCAGGTGTCCGCAGATGACGTTCTCCTTCATGCCCTCCAGTTTGTCCACCTTTCCGTTGATGGCAGCCTCGTTCAGCACCTTCGTCGTTTCCTGGAAGGATGCTGCCGACATGAAGCTGGAAGTCTGCAGCGCGGCGCGGGTGATGCCTTGCAGGATCTGCGTAGAAGTGGCGGGAACGGCGTCGCGCACCACCACGGGCTTCATGTCGCGGCGCTTCAGCATGGAGTTCTCGTCGCGCAGCTTGCGGGCCGTGACAATCTGACCCGGCTGCAGGTTCTGCGAGTCGCCGGCGTCCACCACCACCTTCTTGCCCCAGATGCGGTCGTTCTCTTCCATAAAGTCGAGCTTGTCGACCACCTGCTGCTCCAGGAAGCGGGTGTCGCCCGGTTCGTTGATTTCCACCTTGCGCATCATCTGGCGGACAATAATCTCGAAGTGCTTGTCGTTAATCTTCACACCCTGCAGGCGGTAAACGTCCTGCACCTCGTTGACGATGTATTCCTGCACCGCCGTGGGGCCCTTGATGGCCAGGATATCGGCGGGAGTGATGGCACCGTCGGACAACGGAGTGCCGGCACGCACATAGTCGTTCTCCTGCACCAGAATCTGCTTGGACAGCGGAACCAGGTATTTCTTCACGTCGCCGGCCTTCGAGGTCACGATGATTTCGCGGTTACCGCGTTTCACCTTACCCATGGTGATTTCGCCGTCAATCTCAGAGACCACGGCCGGGTTAGACGGGTTGCGGGCCTCGAACAGCTCCGTCACACGCGGCAGACCACCCGTGATATCGCCGGCCTTGCCCACGGCACGCGGAATCTTGACAATGACGTCGCCGGCTTTCACCTTCTGGCCGTCTTCCACGACCACGTGGCCGCCCACCGGCAGGTTGTACGTGCGGATGAGTTCGCCATCCTCGGTCATGATGTGCGCCGTAGGCACCTTCGTCTTGTCTTTCGACTCGATGATGATGATTTCGCGCAGACCGGTCGATTCGTCGGACTCTATCTTGTAAGTGACGTTCTCTATCACGTCTTCAAATTCAATCTTACCGGTAGCCTCGGTGATGATGACGGCATTGAAGGGGTCCCAACGGGCAATCAGCTTGCCTTTCTCGACCACTTCGCCATCTCCTGCATACAGCGTCGAACCGTAGGGCACGTTGTGCGTGGACAGGATGATGTCCGTATTGACGTCCACAAAGCGGAGTTCAGCCAGACGGCCGACCACGACTTTGGCAGCCTGACCGGTTTCGTCGACCACATCCACCGTGCGCAATTCTTCAAATTCCAGACGGGCATCGTTCTTGGCCACGATGCTGGCGTTGGCAGCGATGTTGGCTGCCGTACCGCCGGCGTGGAAGGTACGCAACGTCAGCTGAGTACCCGGTTCGCCGATGGACTGTGCAGCGATGACGCCTACAGCCTCGCCCTTCTGCACCATACGGCTCGTAGCCAGGTTGCGGCCATAGCACTTGGCGCAAACGCCTTTCTTTGATTCGCAAGTCAATACGGAACGAATCTCAACGCTCTCAATCGGCGAATCTTCTATCTTCTGCGCAATCTCTTCGGTGATTTCTTCGCCACCGGCCACCAGCAACTCGCCGGTAGTGGGGTGAACGATGTCATGAACGGACACACGGCCCAGAATGCGCTCGTAAAGCGTGGCGATAACTTCGTCGTTGTTCTTCAAAGCCGTGCACACCAGGCCGCGGAGCGTACCGCAGTCTTCTTCGTTTACAATCACGTCGTGCGACACGTCTACCAGACGGCGAGTCAGGTATCCGGCGTCGGCCGTCTTCAAGGCTGTATCGGCCAGACCTTTACGGGCACCGTGGGTGGAGATGAAGTACTCCAACACAGACAAGCCTTCCTTAAAGTTCGACAAAATCGGGTTCTCGATAATCTGACCGCCCTCGGCGCCGGCTTTCTGCGGCTTGGCCATCAGACCACGCATACCGGACAACTGGCGAATCTGCTCCTTAGAACCACGGGCACCGGAATCCAGCATCATGTACACAGAGTTGAATCCCTGGTCGTCCTCCGAAATCGTCTTCATCAAGATGTTGGACAACTCGGAGTTGACGTGCGTCCAGATATCAATCACCTGGTTGTAGCGTTCGTTATTGGTGATGAAGCCCATGTTATAGTTGTTGATCACCTGCTCTACTTCATCGTACCCTCGCTGAACCAGAGCCTCCTTCTCTTCGGGGATAATGATATCGCCCAAGTTGAACGACAGACCGCCCTTGAAGGCCATGTAATAACCCAGGTTCTTGATGCCATCCAGGAAGTCGGCAGCCTCAGACACACCGCACACCTTGATTACGTGGCTGATGATATCGCGCAGAGACTTCTTGGAGATAATCGTATTGATGTATCCGGCCTTATCCGGAACAATTTCATTGACAATGACGCGGCCGACCGACGTTTCGTGCATCATCTTCTTAACGATGTTTCCCTGCTCGTCCACGTCGTTCACCAGCACGCTCACCGGCGCGTGGATGTCGCACTTGCCTTCGTTGTAAGCAATCAGGGCTTCTTCCGGGCCATAGAATACCAGGCCTTCACCTTTGGCGCCCTTACGCAGTTTGGTGATGTAGTACAAACCCAACACCATGTCCTGCGCCGGCACGGTGATAGGCGCACCGTTGGCGGGGTTCAGAATGTTGTGCGACTGAAGCATCAGCATCTGCGCTTCCAGGATAGCCTCGTTGCTCAGCGGCAAGTGAACGGCCATCTGGTCGCCATCGAAGTCGGCGTTGAAGGCCGTACAAGCCAACGGGTGCAGCTGAATAGCTTTGCCCTCAATCATCTTGGGCTGGAAGGCCTGAATACCCAAACGGTGCAGCGTCGGTGCACGGTTCAACAACACGGGGTGACCCTTCATCACGTGCTCCAAAATGTCCCAGATTACAGGCTCCTTGCGATCCACAATCTTCTTGGCGCTTTTCACCGTTTTCACGATGCCGCGCTCAATGAGCTTGCGAATGATGAACGGCTTATAGAGCTCGGCGGCCATCAGTTTAGGAATACCGCACTCACCCATCTTCAGTTCCGGGCCAACCACGATAACCGAACGGGCAGAATAGTCCACACGTTTACCCAGCAAATTCTGACGGAAACGTCCCTGCTTACCTTTCAGGCTGTCCGACAAAGATTTCAGCGGGCGGTTGGCATCCGTCTTCACTGCGCTTGACTTACGCGAATTATCGAAAAGCGAATCGACAGCTTCCTGCAACATACGTTTTTCGTTGCGCAGGATGACTTCGGGCGCCTTAATTTCAATCAGACGCTTCAAGCGGTTGTTACGGATGATGACACGACGATAGAGGTCGTTCAAGTCTGAAGTAGCAAAACGGCCACCATCCAACGGCACCAACGGACGCAACTCAGGCGGGATAACCGGCACAATGCGCACAATCATCCACTCAGGCTTGTTACGTCCACGCGAAGCACGGAACGACTCGACCACCTGCAGACGTTTCAGCGCCTCATTCTTGCGTTGCTGCGACGCATCATTACCGGCACGGTGACGCAGTTCGTACGACAATGCATCCAAGTCCAACCCCGAAAGCAGGTCATAGATTGCTTCCGCACCCATTTTGGCGATAAACTTATTAGGATCTGAATCTTCCAAGAACTGATTATCCTTGGGAAGTTTGTCCAGCAGGTCCAAATACTGGCTCTCTTCCAATAAATCATACTTGGCCACCTCATCACTCAAAACGCCCGGTTGAATCACAACGTAACGCTCATAATAGATGATAGCGTCCAATTTCTTGGTCGGCAATCCTAACAGATAACCGATTTTATTGGGAAGGGAACGGAAATACCAAATATGTGCTACCGGAACCACCAACTGAATGTGTCCCATGCGCTCACGACGCACCTTCTTCTCCGTCACTTCCACGCCGCAACGGTCGCAGACAATGCCTTTATAACGGATGCGCTTGTACTTTCCGCAATGGCACTCATAATCCTTTACCGGACCAAAGATGCGCTCGCAGAACAAACCGTCGCGCTCAGGCTTATAAGTGCGGTAATTGATGGTTTCAGGCTTTAATACTTCACCACTCGAACTTTCCAGGATTTCTTCGGGAGAAGCCAAACCGATGGAAATCTTCGAGAAATTACTCTTTATCTTGTTATCTTTTCTAAAAGCCATATTTGTATGTTAATTGTAATTTGTCGATTGAATAAATGGATACTCTCAGCCGGCTTATTCCAGGTGAATGCTCAAGCACAATCCCTGCAGCTCATGCAACAACACGTTCAGCGATTCGGGAATACCCGGTGTAGGCATCGGTTCACCCTTCACGATTGCTTCATAAGCCTTAGAGCGTCCTACCACATCATCCGACTTGATAGTCAAAATCTCCTGCAGAACATGTGCGGCGCCAAAGGCCTCCAATGCCCAGACTTCCATTTCACCGAAACGCTGACCACCGAACTGAGCCTTACCACCCAACGGCTGCTGCGTAATCAATGAATACGGGCCAATGGAACGAGCGTGCATCTTGTCTTCAACCATGTGACCCAGCTTCAACATGTAAGTCACACCCACCGTAGCCTGCTGCTCAAAAGCCTCGCCTGTACCACCATCATACAAAGTGGTTTTACCGTAACGCGGCAATCCGGCCTTATCCGTCCATTCATTCAAATCGTCCAACGATGCACCGTCAAAAATCGGAGTCGCAAACTTCACACCCAATTTCTTTCCGGCACTACCCAAGACTGCTTCGAATATCTGACCGATATTCATACGCGAAGGCACACCCAACGGGTTCAGCACGATATCCACCGGCGTTCCATCTGCCAAGAAAGGCATATCTTCCTGACGAACCACTCTGGAAACAATACCTTTATTACCATGACGACCGGCCATCTTATCACCTACGCCAATCTTACGTTTCTTGGCAATATATACTTTAGCCATCTGGATAATACCGGCTGGCAGTTCGTCACCGATTGTAATGGCAAACTTCTTACGCTTCAATGCAGCGTCTTGCTCTTTATACTTGCGAATGAAGTTCATTACCAAAGCACGAATCAATTCATTGATGTGCTCATCCTTGGTCCATCCACTCAATTGAACTGCGGTAAAATCCAAATCACTGAAATCCGAGGCAGAGAACTTGGCACCTTTGGCAATCACATCCGTGCCCATGTAATCTTTCACGCCTTCCGACGTATAATTCTCCGTCAGTTTCAAGAGTTTATTGATTAAAACTTTACGCAAATCTGCCACTTCTCCTTCAAACTCTTCATCCAGTTTCTGCAGCAGTGCCTTGTCAGCCATCTTTGAACTTCTCGTCTTAATGACGCGAGAGAACAGACGTTTGCCGATGACTACGCCCTTCAACGAAGGAGAAGCCTTCAGCGAAGCATCCTTCACATCGCCGGCCTTGTCACCAAATATAGCACGCAACAATTTTTCCTCAGGCGAAGGATCAGACTCACCCTTGGGAGTAATCTTACCAATCAGGATGTCGCCCGGCTCAATGCGTGCACCCACACGCACAATGCCATTGTCATCCAAATCTTTGGTAGCTTCTTCGCTTACATTAGGAATATCCGAGGTCAGTTCTTCCATACCCCGTTTGGTCTCACGCACCTCCAAAGAGAATTCTTCTACGTGTACAGAAGTCAGCAGGTCTTCACGAACCACACGTTCGTTCAGCACAATGGCATCCTCATAATTGTATCCTTTCCACGGCATATAGGCAACCAGCAAGTTCTTACCCAAAGCCAGTTCGCCATCTTGCGTAGAATAACCTTCCGTCAAAATCTGGCCTTTGGTAACCCGCTGACCTTTGTCGCAAATCGGACGGAGGTCGATAGTCATATTTTGATTGGTACGCCGCCATTTGGGTATCTTATACTCTTTCAACGCCGGTTCAAAACTTACGAACTCTTCTTCTTCCGTACGGTCATACAGAATACGAATCGTAGTGGCATCCACAAAATCAATCACGCCATCACCTTCGGCCGTTATCTGAGTACGCGAATCACGAGCCAATTGCCGCTCAATGCCGGTTCCTACGATGGGAGCCTCACTTCTCAACAAAGGAACAGCCTGGCGCATCATGTTTGAACCCATCAGCGCACGGTTAGCATCGTCATGTTCCAAGAACGGAATCAACGAAGCCGCGATAGAAGCGATCTGCTGAGGAGATACATCCATCAATTCTACTTCACTGGGCGGAACCACAGGATAATCTGCGTCCTGACGAGCCTTAACCTTATCGCGAATAAATGAACCGTCGTCATTCAACGGCGCGTTGCCCTGAGCTATAATCTTACCTTCTTCCTCTTCCGCAGTCAGATAGGCCAAACCATTCTCAGAGAGATCCACCTTTCCATTCTCCACTTTACGGTAGGGCGTCTCAATGAAACCGAGATCATTAATCTTGGCATAAACGCAGAGGGAAGAAATCAGACCGATATTCGGACCTTCAGGAGTCTCAATCGGACACAGACGACCGTAGTGCGTATAGTGTACGTCACGCACTTCAAATCCAGCACGGTCACGCGACAAGCCGCCAGGACCAAGAGCCGACATACGACGCTTATGGGTAATCTCAGCTAAAGGATTAGTCTGGTCCATAAACTGCGACAAGGCATTTGTGCCGAAGAATGAATTGATAACCGACGAAATCGTCTTTGCGTTAATCAAATCAATAGGCGTAAACACCTCATTGTCTCGCACATTCATGCGTTCGCGAATGGTACGCGACATACGTGCCAAGCCGATAGCAAACTGGTTGGACAACTGCTCACCCACCGTTCTGACACGACGATTGCTCAAGTGGTCGATATCGTCCACCACAGCCTTCGAGTTAATCAGCTCTATCAGATACTTGATAATTTCAATGATATCCTCTTTCGTGAGCACTCGCACACTCATGTCCGTCGTCAAATTCAACTTCTTGTTGATTCGATAACGGCCCACATCGCCCAGGTCATAGCGTTTCTCCGAGAAGAACAGATTATTAATAACTTCACGAGCGCTGGCATCATCAGCCGGGTCTGCATTTCTCAACTGACGATAGATATAAAGGACAGCTTCTTTTTCCGAGTTACTCGGGTCTTTCTGCAATGTATTATAGATAATCGAATAATCAGACTGGTTTGGTTCTTCCTTATGCACCAGAATATTCTGAACACCCGATTCAATAATAAGATCAATATGCTCCGGTTCAATAATCGTCTCACGGTCAATAACGACCTCATTACGTTCGATAGAAACGACTTCACCGGTATCTTCATCTACAAAGTCTTCAATCCATGTCTTCAAAACGCGGGCTGCCAATTTGCGGCCTACCACCTTCTTCAAATTGGCTTTAGTAACTTTGACATCCTCCGCCAGATTGAAAATTTCCAGAATGTCCTTATCATTCTCAAAGCCAATGGCACGCAGCAAAGTCGTTACCGGCAATTTCTTCTTACGGTCAATATACGCATACATCACGTTATTGATATCCGTAGCAAACTCTATCCACGAGCCTTTAAAGGGAATGATACGAGCAGAATAAAGTTTTGTTCCATTGGCATGCACACTTTGCCCAAAAAATACACCGGGCGAACGATGCAACTGAGAAACGACAACACGTTCTGCACCATTAATCACAAAAGTTGCCTTCTCCGTCATATAAGGGATAGGACCGAGAAAAACATCCTGAATCACCGTGTCAAAATCTTCGTGATCCGGGTCGGTACAATACAATTTCAATTTCGCCTTCAAAGGGACACTATAGGTAAGCCCCCGCTCTATGCATTCATCAATGCTATAACGCGGCGGATCAATATAATAGTCCAGAAATTCAAGGACGAAATTATTTCTCGTATCGGCAATTGGGAAGTTCTCAGCAAATACTTTATACAGTCCCTCGTTCTTACGCTTTTCGGGCGGAGTGTCTAACTGAAGGAAATCTTTAAAAGACTTCAGTTGCACCTCCAAAAAATCCGGATAAGGAAGCGGTTTTTTTGTAGAAGCGAAGTTAACTCTTTGATTTACAATATTTGAAGACATCTGGAAAAATGGATTTGTAGAAGTGAATTTTAACTATATGCACAAAAAGGTTAAGAACCCTTTTCACGAAGGGTTCCTAACCGAATAACCTGATTTACAGGCAAATGTTATTTAAGTTCAACTTCAGCTCCAGCTTCTTCCAGTGTTTTCTTCAATGATTCTGCTTCGTCCTTAGCCAAACCTTCTTTCAATACGCTGGGAGCACCGTCTACCAAGTCCTTAGCCTCTTTCAGACCAAGACCGCAAGCCTCCTTCACAGCCTTCACTACCTGAAGTTTAGCTGCACCAGCGCTCTTCAATACTACATCAAAAGAAGTCTTTTCTTCAGCAGCAGCGGCACCACCGGCAGCGGGACCAGCAGCAACTGCAACAGCTGCAGCAGCAGGTTCAATACCATATTCTTCCTTCAAGATTGTAGCAAGTTCATTAACTTCTTTTACCGTCAAGTTAACTAATTGTTCTGCAAAAGCTTTCAAATCTGCCATTTTTGTATGAATTTAATTGTTTAAATACTGAATAAATTGTTTATTTTGGATCCTGTATTTGGAAATCCAGTTGAGACATTAAGCCTCTGTGCGTTCACCAAGAGTTTTGAGGACGCCATGTAGAGTGTTACCACCCGATTGCAGAGCAGAAATAACATTCTTGGCCGGAGATTGCAGCAAGGCAACGATTTCGGCAATAACTTCATTCTTACTCTTGATAGCTACGAGAGCATCTAATTGGTCAGCACCAACATAGAAACTTTCTTCTGCATACGCAGCTTTCAGTCCAGGAATACCATCCTTAGCTTTATCCTTAATCAGCTTAGCCGGGACATTGGCCACGTTGCAAAACATGACAGCAGTTGTGCCCTTTAGGCAACCATAAAGCGGAGAATAATCACCCTCCAAACTTTCCAGTGCCTTACGCAGCAATGTATTCTTAACCACCATCAGTTTCACCTCTGCCTTGTAGCAAGCAGCTCTCAATGCGCTAGTAGCAGCAGCATTCATTGCCGTTGTATCCACCAGATAGAAGTGGCCATATTCCTTTATCGTAGCAGCAATTTGCTCAATAACATTACTTTTATCTTCCTTTCTCATTATAGTCCTTTTTATTAGATTTCTTCCACTGATTTCGGGTCAATCTTGATACCCGCACTCATTGTACTAGAAAGATAAATGCTCTTGATATACGTACCCTTAGCTGCAGTCGGTTTCAATTTAATCAGCGTAGAGATGAACTCCTTCGCGTTATCACGGATTTGCTCAGCAGCAAACGACACTTTACCGATCGAAGCATGCACAATACCGCTCTTATCAACCTTGAAGTCAATCTTACCTTGCTTAACTTCACGCACAGCCTTAGCTACATCCATAGTTACAGTGCCACTCTTCGGATTCGGCATCAAACCGCGAGGGCCGAGAATACGACCGAGTGCACCAATCTTACCCATGATAGACGGCATGGTAATAATTACATCTACATCCGTCCATCCACCTTTGATCTTTTCGATATATTCGTCCAGACCGACATAGTCAGCGCCTGCTTCTTTTGCAGCAGCTTCAGCATCCGGTGTACACAACACCAACACACGCGTCACCTTACCAGTACCATGAGGAAGTGATACCACACCTCTCACCATCTGATTAGACTTACGCGGGTCTACGCCCAAGCGCACATCGATATCCAGCGAAGCATCAAACTTGGTATAAGTAATATCCTTTACCAATTGAGAAGCTTCCTTGAGAGAGTATACTTTCCCTGCTTCAATTTTGCCTGCAGCTAACTTTTGATTTTTTGTCAGTTTACCCATTCTAATTGAAGTTTATAAGTTAATTATTAACCGGGAACTCCCCTTTTACAGTGATACCCATGCTTCTGGCTGTACCAGCCACCATTTTCATGGCAGCCTCTACAGTAAAGCAGTTCAAGTCAACCAACTTATCCTGAGCAATCGTACGAATCTGATCCCAAGTAACCTCAGCGACCTTCTTACGATTAGGCTCAGCGGAACCGCTCTTCAACTTTGTCAACTCCAGCAACTGAATCGCTACGGGCGGAGTTTTAATGACAAAATCAAAAGACTTATCCGTGTAATAAGTAATGATTACAGGAAGAACCTTCCCTGCCTTGTCTTGGGTTCTGGCGTTGAATTGCTTGCAAAACTCCATGATATTAATACCCTTCGAACCCAAAGCAGGGCCTACGGGAGGTGATGGATTTGCAGCGCCTCCTTTAATCTGTAACTTGATTAGTCCAGCAACTTCTTTAGCCATTTTAAATTGATTTTTATATTACACTAATGACAGAACTCTGCAGCGTAACACCTGCATCATTCTTTCTCCACTTGCATAAAGCCCAATTCAAGCGGAGTTTTCCGCCCGAAAATTTTCACCATGACCTTCAGTTTCTTCTTCTCGGCGTTCACTTCTTCAATGACACCACTGAATCCGCTAAACGGGCCGTCGTTCACTTTAACAGCCTCACCGACTACATACGGGATGTTCAGCTCTTCACCGGCATCCTGCAACTCATCGACTGTACCAAGAATCCGATTGACTTCCGATTGTCTCAAGGGCACAGGCTTATCCAATCCCCCCAAGAACCCAATCACATTAGGAGTGTTTCTCAAACGATGAGCCACCTCACCCACCAAAGCCGCTTCTACCAAAACATAACCAGGAAGATAACTTCTTTCCTTCACAATTTTCTTGCCATTGCGAACCTGGTACACCTTTTCAGTAGGAATCAATACCTGAGACACATATTCACCAAGGTCGCTGTTACGCATGTCAGCTTCAAGATACTCTTTCACCTTGGCTTCCTTGCCACTGATGGCACGCAACACGTACCACTTCTTTTCTACCTCAGACATTTGCTTCAATTTTAATGAGGATAAACAAACTCCATAATGTTCTGGAAACAGAAATCCATAATGAACACCACCAATGCAATGAGCAGGGAAGCATATAAAACAGCCACTGCACTGCTGGTTAATTCACCGTACGTAGGCCACGAAACTTTATGAACAAGTTCGTCGTAAGATTCCTTGAAAATAGTAACAATCTTTTTCATTATCGAAATGTTAGCACGGGA
Organism: uncultured Bacteroides sp.; assembly: GCA_949289265.1. Lineage (GTDB taxonomy): Bacteria > Bacteroidota > Bacteroidia > Bacteroidales > Bacteroidaceae > Bacteroides. The sequence goes on along the minus strand of CASENE010000101.1, from coordinate 27,316 downwards.
GGAGAGGCTCGAACTCCCGACACCCGGTTTTGGAGACCGGTGCTCTACCAACTGAGCTACTCCCGTTTGAACATAATCAGTTCCCGAAAGGAATAATCCGGGAACTGATTTTATATTAGCAAGTCTTAATAATTAGTCAAGAATCTCAGTGATCTGACCAGAACCTACCGTACGACCACCTTCGCGGATAGCGAAACGCAGACCTACGTTCAAGGCTACCGGATAAATCAACGTAACCGTAATTTCCACGTTATCACCCGGCATTACCATCTCAACGCCTTCCGGCAGAGAGATTTCACCGGTGCAGTCCATCGTACGCAGGTAGAACTGAGGACGATACTTGTTGTGGAACGGAGTGTGACGGCCACCTTCTTCTTTCTTCAGAACATAGATAGAAGCCTTAAACTTAGAGTGAGGCTTAATCTGACCGGGCTTGCAAAGCACCATACCGCGCTTGATTTCATTCTTATCAATACCGCGCAGCAACAGACCTACATTATCACCAGCTTCACCTTCATCCAGCAACTTGCGGAACATTTCAACGCCCGTTACAACAGACTTCTTATCTTCACCCAAACCCAGAATTTCAACTTCATCGCCAACCTTCACAACACCAGCTTCGATACGACCCGTTGCTACAGTACCACGACCCGTGATAGAGAACACGTCTTCAACCGGCATCAAGAAAGGCTTATCCACATCACGCGGAGGCAGAGGAATCCAAGAGTCAACAGCATCCATCAACTCCATAATCTTATCTTCCCACTTTTTCACGCCATTCAAGGCACCGAGAGCAGAACCCTGGATAAACGGAGTATTGTCGCCATCAAAATCATAAGCAGACAACAGTTCACGCATTTCCATTTCAACAAGCTCCAGCATTTCAGGGTCGTCAACCATATCGCACTTATTCATAAACACCACCAAACGCGGAACGTTTACCTGACGAGCAAGCAAGATATGCTCACGAGTCTGAGGCATCGGACCGTCAGTAGCAGCAACCACGATAATAGCGCCATCCATCTGGGCAGCACCCGTTACCATGTTCTTCACATAGTCAGCGTGTCCCGGGCAGTCAACGTGCGCATAGTGACGATTAGCAGTTTCATATTCAACGTGAGAAGTATTAATAGTGATACCACGTTCCTTTTCTTCGGGAGCATTATCAATCTGATCGAAAGACTTAACTTCATCAGCCTTCGTAAAACCTCTTTCTGCCAACACCTTCGTGATAGCAGCAGTCAATGTTGTCTTACCGTGGTCAACGTGACCAATAGTACCAATGTTTACGTGCGGTTTGGTACGCTCGAATTTCTCTTTAGCCATAGCTTTACTTTTATTTATTTGATTAATAATCAGCATCACTTCAAAGAGCTGTTACCGGGACTTGAACCCGGGACCTCTTCCTTACCAAGGAAGTGCTCTACCGCTGAGCTATAACAGCAAAGAATGTGGGCAAAGATGGATTCGAACCACCGAAGGCGTAAGCCAGCAGATTTACAGTCTGCCCCATTTGGCCACTCTGGTATTTGCCCTTTATTTTCGAGCCCCTTGTCGGATTCGAACCAACGACCCCGAGATTACAAATCACGTGCTCTGGCCAACTGAGCTAAAGAGGCAATCATAAAATTGCAACCGCCCGTCGAAGGTTCCTCTGCGAAACGGCTGCAAATTTAGACATTTATTTTTTACCCACCAAATTTTATGGGCATTTTATTTACTTCTCTGCTTTTCTTTGTATTTCACCAGTTGTTTTTCCAAAGCATCCAGACACAAATCCACCGCTTCTTCAAACGTATCGCAAACCTTGTTTGCATAAAACTCGCCATTCGGAACCAGCACTTTCACGCCAGCTTCCTTGTTTTCGGCAGTTTCTGGCTTCACTACCTTCAATGACACCTCTACTTTCTTTATATCGTCGTAAAACCTTTCCAGTTTCTGAGCCTTTTTCTGAATAAAAGCCTGCAAACGCTCGGTTGCATCGAAATGAATAGATTGAATTCTTACTTCCATACTTACCTCCTTTGTTTAAGCCCGAGGATGGGCTTGGTTATACATTTGTTTAAGATCCTCGAAAGTGACATGCGTATAGATTTCCGTCGTCGCCAAACTTTCATGCCCCAGCAGTTCTTTTATCGACCCCAATTGAGCATGATGATTCAGCATCTGAGTCGCAAAAGTATGCCTCAAGACATGAGGGGAACGCCTTTCCATAGACACCACCCTCGAAAGATTCCGTTTCACAATATATTCAACGATACTGCGGGATAATTGTTCACCGGATTCACGAACAAAAAAAGCCTTCGGACATCCGGTCACAATTCGATTCCTTCTCCTGACATACTCTTGCAAATCTTCCACCAACTCACCTCCAAAAGGCACCAGCCGCTCCTTATTTCTTTTTCCCGTCACTTTAAATTGCAACGCCGAAAAATCCACATCCACATCTTTCAGCCCTATCAATTCAGATAGGCGCATACCCGTCAGATAGAATGTTTCAATAATCACGCGATCACGACACCCCTTGAAATCATTCTCAAAGCCCAAGTCATCCAACAAGCGATCCATATCCTTTTCACGCACAAAAGCCGGCAACTTTTTGCTGTTTTTCGGCCCCGCGATTTTACGCAACGGATCAACGCGACAAACGCCTTGTTTCAAGAGAAACCGATAAAAAGAACGCAAGGTACTCAATTTCCGATTGATGGAGGTCGTAGCACACCCCGCATCCATCAGCGAAGCCAACCACGTACGAACCGAGCAAGCATCAGCATCCGCGAGCGACACGTCCGCGCCTTTCTCCTCCAGCAAATAAGCCTCAAACTGAAGCAAATCCGATCCGTATGCCTTCACCGTCTCCGGAGAGTAGTTCCGCTCATACCTCAGATAATCCAGAAAAGAGTCCGTCAGTTTCATACCGTTACATTACTACTGTAAATGCACAACGAATGTATGAAAAAGAATTCAATAAATCAAAGGTCTTTACGAAATTTTAATCTTCCAATTGCTGAAGTTTCTGAACATACACCGCACGTTCTTTTCTAAGTCTCTTAACCACAGACGGTTTGTCAAATTGCTGTCTGCGTCTCAATTCTTTTACGACACCGGTCTTTTCAAATTTGCGCTTAAATTTCTTCAGCGCCTTTTCGATGTTCTCGCCTTCTTTTACAGGAACTACAATCATTTTTTGTTTTTAATATATTAAGAGTTAAACATAGAATGTCAAATTCGGGTGGCAAAATTACGCATACTTTCTTTATCTACAAAAACTTTACGCTCATTTTTCCATAAACAGCCCGTATATTTCGTTTTTCTCTCTTTTCTGACACGCTGAATGCCATGATTATAGATAGGGGACACCCTCTCTGGCAGCCCAATGGAGCACTCTTGGCGTGCTGAAAGGAAGACAGAAAGAGCGGAGCATCCGCCACGTGTGTCAACGTAGCGATGCCCCGCACCGGTTCTGTTTTCTCCTGACGTCATGCCTCAGAACGACAAGCCGTCGTCCCAACCCGGATTCTGGGTCAAGTTATGATTCAACGAACGCTCGTTGATGGGGATGGGGTAAAGATAATCGCGCTCTTCGTTGAACGGCGCACGTTTTATACCAACGTGGTAATCAATATAACCGTGGTCTCCTTCAGACAACAATATATCGCTACCTATTTCATATATCTGCGCATCGGGAACCACCGGTTTCTCTTCGCCCGCACCATAAAGGACTACATCCACCGCACCGTCTCCATTAAAGTCATACTGCCCGGCACCAGTGAAATACATGCCCTGAATGGACTGATTGATGCAAGCCCCCGCCTTCCAGCGCATCAGGTCGTCCCAGCGGAATCCCTCCTGCATCAGCTCGATGGCACGCTCCCGACGGATTTCCAGAATAACACCTTGATTAGCCCCCGTGACATTGACAAATCCGTAATCGGCAGAAGCCAAGTAAGGATCCGGATGCGCATTGGCCTCAGAGAGTTCCAAATGGGGCATGTCCACACGGTCGCGAATGACATTGACAGACTTGTCCAAATCATCCTGGGTCAGCGTGCCCAATTCCGCCTTGGCTTCTGCAAAATTCAGCAACACTTCAGCATAGCGGAAAACCGGCAGGTCGCACGTAGAACGGTCATTGCGGTCTACCTGTCCGCCCGAAGCCGTGGGATCCTGCACGAATTTAACAGGCTGATACCCCGTGACGCTCACCGAAAGGTCGGGTGCAAGCAATTCCGTCTGCCCGATGCGATGATACCCCGGCGTACGGATGCTCTGCGCCAAACGAGGGTCACGATTCTGCACTTCTTCCAGGAAAGACATGGTCTGCCAACCGGCTCTGTCCGTAAAGCGGCTTCCGTCTCTCATCAGGTAAGTATTCACCATCTTGCGCGTCAGCCCCGGGCGTCCCTGGGTAGGCACCAAGGTGTGAGCCGTAGCATTGTGATAGATGCTCATGCCATAATCAAACTTGATGGCCAGAATGTATTCATCCGGGTTGGCATCTTCGGCGGCAAATAGCGTCAGATAGTCTTCTTCCGGATGGTCCGTATCATACAGGCGATACTTGCCACCGTCTATCAGCTCTTCTGCGGCCTGGGCTGCCTGCTCCAAATAGAATGTATAATCATGCCCTTCCAGGCTCAGGCCATGATATTTGCGGTAGGTGCCTTCATAAAGGCAGAAACGTGCTTTCAGCGCCAAGGCCGCCCAACGGTTCACACGGAACGGGCTGCTGGTCTCTTCCTCCTTTGTGGGCAGTTCACTGATGGCATAGTCAATATCGGCCAGCATGTTGGTCATCACCAGTTCCCGCGAATCGCGTGCCTTATACAAAGCCTCATCCTCCGAAAATAGTTCCGTGTCATACCAAGGCACATCGCCGAAGCGCTTCACTTTTTCAAAATAGAAATAAGCACGGAAGAAGCGGGCCAAGGCCGTATATTTCACCACCGCATCCTGGTCGGCACACTGGTCGGCATGCCCCAGCAAGGTGTTGATGTCGCGCAACGTCGTCCACGTCCAACCTCCCCCCGAAGCCGGCACGATGCGATTGGTGCCTCCCAGCATCTCGTCCGACAATTCCTGTTGCACATACACGTCGCTCTGGTCGTCATAAGGGGACTTGTTGAGCAAATCGCTGTAGAAGGCATTGCTGAAAAGTTGCAAATCGGTCTCTGTCTTGAAATAATTCTCTTCGGATATCTGGCTCAAGGGCTGTTTGTCCAGCAAGCCGTCACATCCCGCCAGCCCGACAGACAAGGCCAGCGTTATTATAATAAGGTTTCTGTGCTTCATAATTATATATTTAGTTGTTTGGGGCCCTGAGCTCATGAGCCTGCAAGTCTTTACGCAATCCCCCGGCATTGAAGAAAGCCGCCTGAAGGGACGCACAGGCTTGACAGCCCAAGAGCTCAGAAACTTGATAACTTACCTGTTTTATCACTTTCAAGCGGGTTTAGAACGTAATGTCAATGCCGAACATAAACGTCTTCTGCCACGGATAAAAGGCCTCGTTGTTCACGTCGTCCGAACGGTCTATGGCAGCCTCGGGGTCTACGTATTTCGTCCGTTTCTTGAAGGGCGACCAGTAGCACAGGTTCTCGCCCGTGAAGTAGACACGGACAGCGTCGATGCCTATCTTATGCGTCCACACCTCGGGCAACGTGTAGCCCACCGTCAGGTTCTTGAAACGCAGGTAACGCAGATTTTGCAGATAGCGGTCGTTCGCCTTGCTCAGCGGGCCGGAAGTGGTGGCATAGGCCATCGGCCGGGGGAAATAGGCATCGCGGTTGTCTTCAGACCACACGTTTTCCAGGAAATTATCCGGCAGGTAGGTCAGATAAGGATAGGAATAAGGCCCCCAGAAACCGGACAAGTGACCCGTAGGATACCAATAGTGGTTGCCCGTGCCCTGGAAGAATACCGAAGCATCTATTCCCTTCCAGCGCGCATTGGCCGTGATGCCATAGTTGAAGCTCGGCAGAGAATTGCCCAATATCTTCCGGTCGCCGGGATCCTTGACGTTGTTGCTGCCGATATCCACATAGCCGTCTCCATCCACATCCACGAACTTCACGTCGCCGGCCTTCCAGCCACCGGTCAACCCGTTTTCCATGTAAGTCAGGATGACCTGATCCGCATAGGCCTGGGCTTCCTCGTCGCTTTGGAACAGTCCATCCGTGACGAATCCCCAGACTTCGCCCAGTTCCATGCCCTCGTAATAGCTCTTGGCAAACGTCTTGTCTTCGTTATCATAGCGGGTGATGACGCTCTTATAGTCGCTCAGGTTGAAGCCGACGCCATACTCGAAAGGACTGCCGCCCAACTCGAAGCGGTCGTTCCAGTTCACCGCTATTTCATATCCCTTGGTGCGCAGGTCGGCCGTATTCATATCCGGCACCGACGCGCCATACACGGCCGGAAGCTCGATGCCGTCCGTCAGCATGTCGAGCGTGTTGCGCACATAGCCGTCCACCGTCACATTCAGGCGGTTGCCCAGCATCGCCAGGTCGAAACCGAAGTCCCACTGCTGTGCCGTCTCCCACGTCATGTCGGCAGCGATGGGCGCGCTCAGCGTGGCATAGCGGGCCGGCACGCTTCCCTCGCCAAAGCTGTAGTTCAGGCTGCCTATCGAAACCAGACGGGCAAAGGAATAATAGGAAGAAATGTTCTGATTGCCCAGGCTGCCGAACGAGGCGCGGAGCTTCAGGTTGTCCACCCACCGGCGTGCGGGCTGGAAGAAGGGCTCTTCCGACATGCGCCAGCCCACCGACGCTGAGGGGAAGAAGCCCCACTGGTTGCCGGCGGCAAAGCGCGAGGTGCCGTCGTAACGTCCGCTGACCTCCAGCAGGTAACGGCTCATATAATCATAGTTGACGCGAGCAAAGGCGCCGAACAGGGCATATGCGTTCTGTCCGCCTCCCACGCTGGTGATGGTGGTGCCGTCGGCGTTCGGGCCCACCAGGTCGAGGTCGTCCAAATCGACCGAAAGCAGGTTCTGGCCGCTGGCCGACACGTTCTTGCTGCGCCACGACTCGTAGTTGATGCCGGCCACGGCGGTCACGTGGTGCTTCGCGCCAAACAGGTCGTCGTAGGTGGCATAGGCGTTGGTGGAGTAATAATTGCTCGTGTTCACACTCTCCTGCAACTCATTCAGGCCGGCGCCAGTGGCATACGACAGCAGTTCGCCACCCGGATACTCGCGGTAATAAAGGGGATTGGTGCGGTGGGTGTTGCGCGTCTGATACATGCGGTAAGTGAAGTCGCCCGTAAAACTCAGTTCCTTGATGGGAGCATAGACCACGCGCGTCGTGTTGGAGAAGTCCGACGAGCGGTTCACGTTGCGGTGGGAGTTCTCGCCCAGCATGATGTGGCGTCCGTTGGCTACCTTATAATTTAAATAAGGTGTGCCATACAGCCACGAGCCGTCCGGATTCTTCTGAGGGAAGCAGGCCAAGGCGTGGCGCGAGCTGTAGGCAATCAGGTTTTCCACCCCGCCGTCGCCCTGATAGCTGTATTGCGAACTGAAGAACGAGGTGTTGTTGGACATCGTTATCCACTTGTTGATGCGGAAGTCCAGCTTCGAGCGCAGGTTGTACCGCTTGTAGACATCGGGATGCTCGCGCAGGATACCTTCCTGACGGTCGAACGCGCCGGACACGAAATACTTGATATCGTCCTTGCCGCCGCTGATGGAAACGTCGTGCTGCTGCATGGGGTGATTGTCGCGGAAGAGCATGTGCCACCAGTCATAGTTGCCATAATACACCCACTGCCGGCGTCCGTTTCTCACCTGCTCCACAGTCCAGGGGCGGTCGGGGTGCTCCGTCTTGTCGTTGACGCGGTTCCACAGCTCCTGCATGTCCTGGTCGTTGTAGTCCACATACAGGGTGCCGTTCTTGGCCTGCCAGAACTGGTTGATGGTGTAGACTGACCAATAGCCGGTGGTCTCGTAGTCGGTAGACGTCGTCGGGGCCTGCCAGCCGAAGCGGCCGCTGTAGTGCACCACGGCCTTGCCGTCCTTGGACGCGCCGGACTTCGTCGTCACCAATATCACACCGAAGGCGGCACGCGCGCCATAGATGGCAGCCGCCGAGGCGTCCTTGATGACCGAGATGGAGGCCACGTCGTTCGGGTTGACATTGTCCAGGTCGCCCACCGCGCCGTCAATCAGCACCAATGGGTCGGAGGCGTTGATGGACGTCACGCCGCGCACGTTGACGCTGGCCGAACTGCCGGGCACGCCCGACGAGGTGGTGACGTTCAGTCCCGCCACCGAGCCTTGCAACATGTTGCTCAGCGACGTGGCCGTGCGGTTCTGCAAGTCTCCAGCTTCCACGGTGGAGACAGCTCCCGTCAGGTTGACCTTCTTCTGTTTGCCGTAGCCCACCACGACCATCTCGTTCAGCAGGACTGACTCTTCTTTCAGATGGATGACCAGATGATCGTCGCCGGGCTCCACCTTCACCTGCTGGGGCACGAAGCCCACGTACGACACGTTCAGCAGCACCTCGCCCACCTTTACCTTGAGGGAGAAATTGCCATCCATGTCCGAAATCGCTCCGCGCGACTCGCCGTCTACCATGACCGTCACTCCCACCAGGGGGATGTTGTCCGCGTCAAATACCTTGCCGGATATCGTCCGGTCTTCGGCCGAGGCCGGAAGCGCCCCCGCCAGCATTGCGCCCACCAGGAGCACAAGCAATCGAATCATTCTCATTTTAAGTCTCTTTTTAGGCAAGTCCGACAGCAAAAGCCTGTCTCGCCCAGGGATAAACTCCCACGCCGGCGGCCAAAAACCGGCCACCTACGGAAAAAACTATAAATTTAGGCTGGATTTATGTAAATTCAGGCTGGATTTATGTAAATTCAGGCTGGATTTATGTAAATTCAGGCTGGATTTATGTAAATCCAAGTTAGATTTATGTAAATCCAGCCTAAATTTATAGTTTTTCCAAGGGCGTGAGAAGTTTTCCGCAAGGCTTGGCCGAAGTTTCAGGCGGGGCCGGAAGAATTTCCGTCCCTGCCCGCGCCTTCCGCGGCCTGCCGACCGGACTCGCGCCGGTTTATAAATCCATAGTCTGCGTAAATACTTCCCCGAAACGGTTCGTCCATTCCACCCGTATCTGCCGGGCGCCGTCGGCCGGCAGGGCGCGGAACAGATGGGCCGTCTTCACAGCTGCCGAACGGTCTTTCAACTGCGCGGCCCGCTCCTCGTCCGAATCTACGAACTGCTCCATGTCGCCCATGGGCTTGCCGTCCTGATACCAGACGATGCGGCAGGCGTCGTCCCAGTCCCACACATTGGCCACTACGAAGCTGCTCTGGCTCCGGAACTCGCCCTTGCCGTAGAGGCGGAACTGGTAGGAGAAATCGCGTCGGGTGCTCTTGTAGTGCCACTTCAGCTGCTCGCCGTCCACGTCCACCACCAGGTATCCGTTGGGCGCGCCGCACTGGTTCACCCAGCCTGCCCACCAGGCCCCGCAGGCGGCGCCGATGTTATGCTGGTAGAGCTGGGGCGTCACCTCCACGTTCTGGTAGAAATGGGTATGCCCGCAGAAGACGTGCACCCGATAGCCCTCCAGCACCTCCTTCAGGCGGGCGGCGTTGCGGATGTTGCCGTCGCGGCCCAGCTTATTCCAGGCGGCGGCGTGCATGTTCAGAATCACCAGGCTGCCTTTGGGAACATAGCTCAAGTCCTTTTCCAGCCAGGCAATCTGGGCGCCCGTCAGGCTCTCGATGTACTGCTTCCCACCCACATAGTTCAGGTTCTTCATCGTCACCACGTGAGCCTTGCCGATGTTGAACGAATAGTCCGTGGGGCCGAAATAACGATGGTACTCCATCTCGCCATAGACCGGCGTGCCCACGGCCATGTTGTGCAAGTCCTGATACCGCTTGTCGAGGTCATGGTTGCCGATGCACTGGAAGAAGACGGCTCCAGTGTTTTTCACCGAAGTCTTGTATTCGTCATACAGCGCCATGTTGTCGAACACCAGGTCGCCCAAGGTCATGCCCACCACCTCGCGGGTCTGCCGCAGCGAGTCAATAACCTCGCACAGGTCGGGCACCGTCTCCTGCCGCCAACGCTTCATCTCGCGGGCATTGCGCACCTGCGGGTCGGACACGGCCACGTAGCAGAAGCGGTCGGTCTGCCTGTCGCGCTTGGCCAGCACAAAATCGTGCCGCCCTCCCCGCAAGGCCAATGTCCGCACCGGCACGTAGAAGCCGTCGGCCAGTCCCTCTTGCTGGGGCAACTCGTAGGCCGCCGGGGTAGAGATGCTCACAAACTTGCTGCGGGTCGTGTCCGAACGCAACGCCCATTCGCCGGCAGCATTGGTCGTGGTGAAGCTCAAACCGTCGTTCACCACCACGCCCTCTATGCCCTTGCCTTTCTTGTCCATCACCTTTCCACTGAAATCAAACCAAGCGTCCTGGGCCGCCACGCCGGAACAGAGGCAGCTTGTCAGCACGCTTGCAATCAGAATCTTGCTTAGTCGCATTGTTTAAAAATTAAAAAAAGTTAGGTTATCATTGCTTTTCGGATGCAAAGTAACGCCCGGCAGATTACAACGGAATAACGCCCCTGCAACATTGGGGTAACATCCGTATGACATTGATGTGACACCCGTTCTCCACCCGCCCCACCAAGCCACAAGAAAAGGAAAAGAATGCCCGAATATTTTTATAACTGCGCGAAAAGACTTACCTTTGGATGTTTTTGAAACGAAACGCACCAAGTAAGATATGAACAATCACATCACGCAACGACTGGCAGCACTGCGCGGAATGATGCGCCAGCAGGAACTGGCCGCCTTCATCATCCCCAGCAGCGACCCGCACATGAGCGAATACGTAGCCGCCCACTGGCAGGCACGCGAATACTTCTCGGGCTTCACCGGCTCGGCTGGCACCTTGGTGGTAACGCTCACGGAAGCCGGTCTGTGGACCGACTCGCGCTATTTCCTGCAAGCGGCCCGGCAACTGGAAGGCACGGGCATCGAACTCTACAAGGATGGCCTGCCCGAAACTACGGACATCCCCGCCTTCCTGGCCACCCGCCTTCCGGAAGGGAGCGCAGTCGGCTACGAGCCAAGCGTATTCTCCGCCCAATCTATTGACGAACTGGCCAAACAGTTGCAAGCAGAGAACCGCCGCCTGCAATTCGTCTGCCATCCCTATCGGACAGCCTGGCCCGACCGCCCAGCCCTGCCCCGGGAGAAAGCATATATATATAAGGTGGAATATGCCGGACAGAGCAGCCGGGAGAAGCTGGACATCCTGCGGCAACGCATGCAGCAGCAGGGATGCGATGCCCTCCTGCTGACGGCGCTGGACGAAATTGCCTGGACGTTGAACATCCGGGGGAAGGATATTCCTTGCAACCCGGTGGTCATCAGCTACCTGCTGGTAGGCAAGGAGGAAGCCGTCCTGTTTATCGCCCCGGACAAGACCGACGAGGAGATGCTGGCCTACCTGAACGAAATCGGGGTGACCACGCAGTCTTACGAAGCCTTCTTCGACTACCTGGACAAGGCGACCTATCCCCACATCCTGCTCGACAAGGCGCAGACCAACAGCCAGGCAGACCAAATTCTCGCCCGACACTGCACGCCCGTATATGCTCCCTCGCCGGTAAAAATGCTGAAAGCCGTGCGCAACGAAGTGGAGATGGACGGCCTGCGTCAGGCGATGCTGCGCGACGGCGTGGCACTGGTAAAGTTTCTGAAGTGGTTGGAAGAGGCAGTGCCACAGGGCGGGCAGACGGAAATCAGCGTCACGCGGCAGCTGCATGCTTTCCGCGCCGCGCAACCGCTCTACATGGGCGAGAGCTTCGACACCATTGCCGGCTATGGGGCACACGGGGCCATCGTGCACTACGAAGCCACGCCTGAGACCGACAGTCCGCTGGAGGCCAAAGGTTTCCTCTTGCTGGACTCGGGCGCGCAATACCTGGACGGCACCACGGACATCACCCGCACCATCGCCCTCGGGCCGCTGACCGAGGAAGAGCGGGAAGACTATACGCTGATTCTGAAAGGACACATCGCGCTGGCACTGGCGGTCTTCCCCGAAGGGACACGGGGCGCACAACTGGACGTGCTGGCCCGCATGCCCATCTGGCAACACCGCATGAACTTCTTGCACGGCACGGGGCACGGCGTGGGACACTTCCTGAACGTGCACGAAGGACCACAAAGTATCCGTATGAACGAGAATCCGGTGGCCCTGCAGGCCGGCATGCTGACGTCCAACGAGCCCGGCGTCTACAAAACCGGCAGCCACGGCATCCGCACGGAAAACCTGATGCTGACCGTCCCGGCAGGCGAAGGCATGTTCGGACGCTACCTGCGGTTTGAGACCGTCACCCTCTGCCCCATCGACACCACTCCCCTGATCCACCATCTGCTGACCGCCCAAGAAGCAGCCTGGCTGAACACCTACCACCGCACGGTGTACGTAGAACTCTCGCCCTATCTGGATGCCACGGAGAAAGCCTGGTTGTGGACGAAATGCAAACCAATATTATAATAGCGATTAGCGGTTAGTGATGAGTGATTAGCACGGAAACACTAAGCACTAACTGCTAACCACTAATCACTAACCACTAAACACTCATCACTAACCGCTAAACACTAAACACTCATCACTAACCACTAACCACTAATCACTAACCACTAATCACTAACCACTAACCACTAACCGCTAAACACTCATCACTAACCGCTAAACACTAAATTTATGGCATTGATAAAGACAGTGCGGGGCTTTACCCCCGAAATAGGCAAGAATTGTTTTCTGGCAGACAACGCTACCCTCATTGGCGACGTAAAACTGGGAGACGACTGCAGCATCTGGTTCAACACGGTGTTGCGCGGCGACGTAAACTCCATCCGCATTGGCAACGGCGTAAACATACAAGACGGCAGCGTATTACACACGCTCTACGAGAAATCGACCATCGAGATTGGCGACCACGTATCCATCGGACACAACGTGACGGTGCACGGCGCCAGCATCCGCGATTACGCCCTGATAGGCATGGGCGCCACGTTGCTGGATCATGCCGTGGTGGGCGAAGGAGCCATTGTGGCCGCCGGCGCCTTGGTGTTGAGCCATACGGTGATAGAACCAGGCAGCATCTGGGGAGGCGTGCCGGCAAAGTTCATCAAGAAAGTAGACCCGGAACAGGCAAAAGAATTAAACCAAAAGATTGCCCACAACTACCTGATGTATGCGGAGTGGTATAGATAACAATTCCAACGAATATGAACGCGAACATACCTAAAGAACAAGTCATCGTATCGCTGACTTCTTTCCCGGCTGCGATAACGTATGCCACCAAGGCCATCCGCTCTATCCTGAACGGCTCCGTCCTGCCCGACAAGGTTGTACTCTATCTGACCGTTTCGCAGTTCGGCGAAAGCGGGGTTCCCCAAGAACTCAGACAGCTGGCCGCCAGCAATCCCGTCTTCGAGATACGAGACTACGGCCGGGACATCCGCTCGTACCGGAAACTGATTCCTGCCTTGGCGGATTTTCCCGATGCCGTCATTGTGACAGTAGACGATGATGTGAACTATCACAGGCACATGTTACGCGACCTTCTCCGCTTGCACGAAAAGATGCCCAATGCCATATTGGCACACCGTGCCAAACGCATGAAACCCGGCAAGCCCTATCGCAGATGGAGCAAATACAGATGGTATGACTTCTTGTTCAAGAGGATTCACTCCGGCTTCACCAACATCGGCACCGGCGTGGGAGGCATCTTGTATCCGCCCCATGCCCTGAAAGCGGACATGCTTGACGTGGAGCTGTTCACCCGGATAGCTCCTACCACGGACGACATCTGGTTCTGGGCAGCAGCCGTGGCCAACGGTACACCCATCGTACCCGTCCCCTTCGGCCACAATAAACCGCAAGGCGTAGGAAAACCGCGCGAACTTTCACTGAAAACAACCAACTTCAAGACTGGAATCGACCGGAATGCAGCTGCGTTGAAAGCGATTGTAGAGAAATATCCAGAAGTGGGAGCAAGAATCGGTTATAGGCCGTAATGACCAGCTACACAAGAAGGTTTCTAAATTAAAATACAAAAACATTACTATGCCCCTCCAACAACAAATCATTGTCTCGCTGACCTCGTTTCCGGCAGCCATTCCATACGCAGTGCAGGCAATACGTTCTGTTCTGGCCGGTTCGCTGCTACCCGATAAGATAGTGCTCTATCTGGACACACAGAAATTTCCGAACGAGGTGCTTCCCCCTGAATTGAAGGCTCTCCTGGCTGAAAGTCCTCTGTTGGAGGTCAGGTTCAACCCAGCCGAAATACGCTCCTACAAGAAATTGATTCCGGCACTGAAGGATTTCCCCGAAGATGTCATTGTAACCATCGACGACGACATCCATTATCACCCGGATATGTTGCGCGACTTGGTCCGCCTACACAAACAGTTGCCCAATGCCATTGTGGCACACCGGGTAAGGCGCGTAAAACTGGGCAAGCCCTATAGTCAGTGGAGAAAATACAAATGGTATGACTTCATCTTCAAGAAGATTCACCTCAGCCACCTCGCCATGCAAACGGGTGTGGGCGGCGTGCTCTACCCTCCTCACTCTTTAGACGAAGCCATGCTCGACCCCACCCTGTTCATGGCCTTAGCTCCAACCAATGACGATGTATGGTTCTGGGCGGCCGCCGTATCCAAAGGAACTTACGTCGTGCCCCTCCCAAACGGACAACGCACAGCCAAAGGAGTGGGCAAACCGGCAGAATATGCCCTGATGACCACCAACCTCAAACCGGGAGATGACCGCAACCGCAAGGCACTGGAGAATATACTGGAACACTACCCCAACATAAAACAAAAGTTAGAAAACGAATAACTGAATCGGCCCAATTCCGGGAACCCTGTGCCACGTTTATAGGGGCCAAACATTAATGAAGAAAACAGATTATCGTCTGCGCCCCACCCTATTGCCGTGGTTCTAATATTAGAGGAAACCAAAAGTCTCTCATCTTTTCCTTATACCAGGCATGGCAACCAAAAGGCAAACGGCTATGATTTTCTTTGTAACAAAGAGCTGGATATTTGTCGAAGCTGAACCGCAACGCCGTCTTGTAATCAGGATAAGAAAAGCCCATTCCGTGTCTGTTTACTTCCAAAGCCCAAAACAGGTCTTCATTGGAATAGTAACCCGGACGAAGCAAATGGGATTGAATAGCATCCTGCAATTGTTCTGTGACTTTCAGATGGCTTGATACTTTTCGCAAAGAAAATCCTCCGTTTCCCACCTTAAAATCCTTTTCCGTACGCCGCTTATTATGAAAGCACTTACGCCATTGCTTAAGCAGCGGCAACCGGAAATGCAAAGGGACTACCCAAGGTGCACCGATATAGTCATATTTCTCCTTGCACCAGTCAAGCAATTCATCACGAAAAACATAGGCATCCAACTGGCAAATCAACAGATAATCCACATCAGAGAAACGACTATAAAACTCAGGCGACAGCATCAACCGATTATACCCAGCAATTCCAGCAAAAAACTCATCAGCAAAAGTTTCCTCGCCACACCCCGGAAACTCCTTCAGCAACTGATTAATCTTCAGCCCCACAGGATGAACAAACACAACAGGATATGCTCCCAATACCCGCAGATTTTGCTGGAGCGAAATCCGTTCATAGCATTCCAAGCTATCGCGAAAGACCGGAACTATAACCTTTACAAGCGTATTCAACATTCTAACCATTCATTTATTATTGACATCAATTCTAATGCAGCAACTACTCTTCGATATCGTTCAAATCATACGACTTAAAATACTCCATTCCTCGTAAAGAATTTGTGCGTGCACGGCCACGCGCCCGTTTGGAAAGGAATTCTTCATAGGACTTGATGGCGTAATGATTGATGCGAATGACATCCTGCTGCGGCTTACGGTCACCAAAATGTTTCTTTATCTGCACTCCATGCGAATCCACAGCCTTCCCGCACAGTCGGGCCGCCTCATGACAGCCAATCATTCCACAAACACGCCTCGGATCCACAATGCTCTTGACGTGCGTGTTCAGCTGATGCGTTGGCAAAGAATGTCTCCGAAACCTCTCCATGACACCGCCCGGCTCACGCGTCTTTGCACCGCTACTGCCATAGACCAACCAATTGATCTCCACGACCGGATATTGCTCCATACGATGCAGGAACTCAGGTATCGACCGGTCTTTTATCGGCACGATGAACTCATCCAAGTCAATGATAGCCAGCCAACGCGTCTCCAAGCGATGCCGTTCAAAGCAATCATCATAAGCTGCAAGTTGCCTTTTCCGACCCGGGAAATACGTATATTCCACCAGCCCCGACTCCACGTAAGGCTTCAACACCTCCTTCGTGCAGTCCGTGCTTTCATTGTCATAGATATAGAACTTCTCTACCCCCTGCTTGCGATGCCATTCTATCCACTCGGCAAAATAGGGGCCTTCATTCTTAGCGATGGCACACACTGCCAGATAATAGCGTGGCGGCGTATGGTCGTGCTTCATGCGTCGCTTCAGCCTCAGAGCCTTGAAAACCCCGTAGCGCAAGAGACCGCGCCATCGGTTACGGGTCATCTTGTGGGGAATCACCCCGGCTATGATTTCAGCAAGAACCTTATTCATAACAATCAAATATATTAGTCGGCAACAGAGATATACTTAGTTGGGCAATGAAGATATACTTACTTAATCAACGAAGTATATCTTACAGGGCGGATGAAGCATATCCTTCATCCAAGTTCGAAGCCGGACTTCTCCGGCAGGATATGCTCGAAGGCTGTTTTGATGTTCTCCATCACCAGCTCATAATGACGGATATGCACATTGTCATTGAGACAAATCAGCGAATAGGACTGTTCGTAAATGGCGCGGACTGCCTGCTTGGGACGAATCATCAGCGGGAACATCTTCGTATCCTGATAAGTGTTGTACGGCTCGAAATTTCCCCGACAGATTTGCCATGTGCGGAAAAGCTCCGGCGTATAGTCCGTCAAGGCCCGGAAACGATTGACGGACGTTTCGGTCAGTTCCTTTTCGGCCACAGCCCATACCTCTTCAAAAGTAGTTTTCAGATAAGGTTGGGCATTGTGGGGAGTCCGCAAGGTGATGAATTTGCCGTAAGGCCTCAACAGATAGTTCCAGCGGGCGCGGGAACCATAGCTCTTGTCGAACCACTTGTCGTGATCGCGGGCCATCACTTCCTTCTTATCGAAATGGCGGTTGATAATCCGTAGATTATTCTTAATGCGTTTGTACCACTGCGACCACGAAGGATTGTAGAGGAAGGTGGCAATGTCGCATGGCAACCCGTTCCGGAAGAAGCGCTCCGGACTTATCCGGTTGATGATGTAGAAGTCGTCATTGAAGTAAACAAAATGCTCGGCTAAACCGGGAATCTTATGCAAATAACGCTCTATCACCACCGAATTGTAAGTAGGCAGAAACTGCGCCGGAATGTAATCCTTATGGTTTACCAAATGAATCTTCGGATGAGACGCATCCAACCACGCCGGCTTTTGCCCGCTGGTCACAAAGTGTATCATGCGCACCCAAGGAGCAAACTTTTCCACCCCGCGGAACCAATAGCGCAGGAAGCCATAATCGCGGAAGCGGGCTTCAGAAACACCGTTCTTCGTGTTACCCCGGTTGCCGGAATACTTCGCGAATTCCGACTGCCACTGCGGATCGTCCATATCCACCCAGGTGATTACAAAATCTATGTCCATCATGCAAGCTCTTCTTTATCTATCGTTTTGACTTTAATCTTCAGGCATCCATCCGTTCCGCATGCTTGAAACGCTTGTGCGTCCATAGATACAATTCCGGTTGCCGAAGAATGGTTTGCTCCAGCCTCTCGAAATAAAGGGCCGTCAACTCAAAATCGGGCAGTGCAGCCGGGTCTTCGTGCAGCGGAATAAACTCGGCTTCATAATATCCTCGCCTGACTTTTTTCACGTCCAGATACCAAGCCGTGAACCCATAATGCTTTACTACCTTCTCCGTACCAGTCTGTACTGGGACATCGTGATGCAGAAAATGCAAGAAATGACGGACGTCTCTTTTCCGGGGCGACTGATCTGCAATAAATCCAATGACACACACTTTGTGCTCTGCCATTCTATGAGTGATATAGCGCGCAGTATGCCGCATCTCCACGCAGGCAGAACCCATACGTTCGCGGATATGCAGCATCAGCCGGTCTATATTCTTATTGCTCAACTGGCGATAGATTTGGGCACCGCTCATGCGTTTGTCCAACCACAAGGGCATGGAGGAAATCCATTCCCAATTGCCATAATGCCCCAGATAGATTGCACAAGACTTCCCCTGCCCAATCATCTCATTAATCCCCTCGGCATTCTTAAACTTCATCCGTCGGCGTATCTTTTCCGGCGAAATGGTGGCCAACTTACAGCTTTCCAGAATCATATCCAGAAAGAAATGATAGAATTTCTTTTCTATCCTCTTTATGTCCTGCAAGTCTTTCTCAGGGAAAGATTCCACCAGGTTTTTCCGCACTACCTTCCGACGATACCCAACGATATAATAGAAAGGATAGAACAGACAATCGGACAGGACATAGAGCAGACGGAAAGGGACGTATGACCACAACTTTAAGAATATACGAAGCAGATGATACATCATAAGGTCTGAATGGCTTTTTCGATTCGCTTCAGCGTTTCTTCCTTACCCAGCAGTTCCGTGATATCAAACATGTGAGGGCCTTTGCACTCGCCCACCACAGCCAGACGGAAGGCGTTCATCACATTGCCCATGTGGTATCCCTTCTCCGTAATCCAGCCGATAACAATGTCTTCGGAAGGTTTGGATGAAAAATCGCTGATGCCGCGAAGCACCTCCATCAGCTCGCCCATGATGCGGGGCGTGTCGGCACTCCAACGTTTCTTCACGTCTTTCTCCGCATAGGTGTCCGGAGCGATGAAGAAAAAACGGGCCTGATCCCAAATTTCCTTCACAAAGTTGACACGCCCCTTCACCAGCGAAACGACACGGGTCAGATAGCCGTCGGTATAGTCGGCCACTTTTATACCGTGTTCTTCCAACACCGGTTTGAACAATTCGGCCACTTCGGCATCGGGCTTGCGCAAGATGTATTCGTGGTTGAACCAGATGCCCTTCTTGTAGTCGAACTTGGCTCCTGCCTTGCTACAATGGCCCAGATTGAAGAGCTTCACCAGTTCATCCATCGACATAATCTCCTGGTCGTTGCCCGGATTCCATCCCAACAGGGCCAGGAAATTGATGACTGCCTCGGGCAGGTAGCCGGCTTCGCGATACCCGGAAGACACTTCGCCAGTCTTGGGGTCGTGCCATTCCAGAGGGAAAACCGGGAATCCCAGACGGTCGCCGTCGCGCTTGCTCAACTTACCGTTGCCCTCGGGCTTCAGCAGCAGAGGCAGATGGGCAAACGCCGGCATAGAGTCTTCCCAACCAAAGGCGCGATAGAGCAGCACATGCAGGGGGGCGGAGGGCAGCCATTCTTCGCCACGGATGACGTGGGAGATTTCCATCAGGTGGTCGTCCACGATGTTAGCCAAGTGATAGGTGGGCAATTCGTCGGCCGATTTGTAGAGAACCTTGTCATCCAATATCGAAGAATTGATGACCACATCTCCCCGAATAAGGTCGTTCACATGGACGTCCTCATTGGGCTCGATCTTGAAACGTACCACATATTGCGTGCCGGCAGCAATCAGCGCATCAACCTCTTCCTTGGACAGGGTAAGCGAATTGCGCATTTGCAGACGCGTGGAAGCGTCATACTGGAAATTGGGAATTTCCTTGCGCTTGGCCTCCAACTCCTGAGGGGTATCGAAAGCGATGTAAGCCTTATCGGCATCGAGCAACTGCTTTACATATTTCTTATAGATATCACGACGTTCAGACTGACGATAAGGGCCATGATTGCCACCGAAGCTGACGCCTTCGTCAAACTGAATGCCCAACCACTTGAACGACTCGAGAATATATTCTTCGGCACCCGGCACAAAACGATTGCTGTCCGTGTCCTCGATACGGAAAACCAAATCGCCGCCGTGCTGACGCGCAAAAAGATAATTATACAAAGCGGTACGCACCCCGCCGATGTGGAGGGCACCCGTGGGACTGGGCGCAAAGCGTACCCGGACTCTTCTTTCAGCCATAGTTACCTGTGTTTATTTCTAACTTGATACTTTTTATTTCGCAAAAGTAAGCCTTTTTTTTCACACTAATGATTTTTTTCGTACTTTTCGGCAAAAATTCGACGGATATGACCCAGTTCAAAACGAAAGGAAGCCTGTTGTCGAGAAATTTGTTATACAAAATTCTCATTTTCATAGCTACGGTAGCCGTTATCGTGTACTTCATGCCGCGCGACGGTAAGTTTAACTATCAGTTTGACATAGGCAAGCCCTGGAAGTACGGACAACTCATCGCCACCTTCGACTTTCCCATCTACAAAGACGCCGCGGTGGTCAAACACGAGCAAGACAGCATGCTGCGCCATTTCCAGCCGTTCTTCAACATAGACCGCAAGGCCGGTGCCAATGCGCTGGGACGCTTTCAGGCCGACTATCAGAAGCGTTTGCTCCCAGCGTTGCCTCCCCGCTATTTTCACTACGTACAGAAGGAACTGGAAAAAATCTATGCCATCGGCATCTTGCCCACGGAAGCCTTGGACACCCTGCAACATGACAGCATAGCCAGCATCATGGTGGTAGACCACAAGTTGGCCAGCCAGCAGAAGACAAACGCCTTGTATTCCGTCAAAACAGCCTACCGGCACATCCTGACTGCCGACACCCTGCATTATCGCCCGGACATCTTGCAAGCCGGTTCGCTGAACGACTACCTGACGCCCAACCTGGAATATGACCAACAACGCAGCGAGGCTTCCCGGCAGGAAATGCTGGACAACTATTCCTGGGCCAGCGGCATCGTGTTGGCCGGGCAGAAAATCATAGACCGCGGAGAGATTGTCAGCCAAAAGACTTACAATATTCTGGAAAGCTTGCGCAAGGAATCCATCAAACGAAACGAATCGACCGGGCAAAAGCGGCTGATACTGACAGGACAAATCCTCTATGTGTGCATCTTCATGCTCTGCTTCATGCTCTATCTGGACTTGTTCCGCAAGGAATACTACGAGCACAAGGGCGGCATGTCGCTGCTGTTTGCCGGCATCACCCTCTACTGTGCGGTGACCGGACTGATGATGTCGCAGAACTTCCTGAACGTATACATGCTGCCCTACGCCATGCTGCCCATTATCATCCGGGTATTCCTGGATTCGCGCACGGCCTTCCTTACCCTGGTCATCACGGTGCTCATCTGCTCGGTGTGCCTGCGCTACCCGCACGAGTTCATCCTGCTGCAATGTGCCGCCGGCCTGACCGCCATCTTCAGCCTGAGGGAACTGTCGCAACGCTCACAGCTGTTCCAGACCGCCGCTGTGGTAACGGCGACGTATGCCGCCACCTTCTTCGCCTTCGAGCTGATTACGGAAAACGACCTCTCAAAGATGAACGGCACCATGTACATCTATTTCATCATCAACGGCATCTTGCTCCTGTTTACCTATCCGCTGCTCTTCCTGGTGGAAAAAACGTTCGGCTTCACTTCCAACGTAACGCTGGTGGAACTGTCCAACATCAACACTCCCCTGCTGCGCCGGATGTCCGAAACGGTGCCGGGCACTTTCCAGCATTCCATGCAGGTGGCCAACCTGGCAGCAGCGGCAGCCAATGCGATAGGAGGCAACGCCCAACTGGTACGTACCGGCGCGCTGTATCACGACATCGGAAAGATGGAACACCCGGTGTTCTTCACCGAAAACCAATCGGGGGGAGTCAATCCGCACAAGAACCTGACTTTCGAGCAAAGTGCCCAGGTCATCATCAGTCACGTGACGGACGGCATCAAACTGGCCGACAAGAACAACCTGCCCAAGGTCATCAAAGACTTCATCCTCACCCACCACGGCAAGGGTGTGACCAAATATTTCTACATCTCGTGGAAAAACGCCCACCCCGGCGAAGAGACAGACCCGAGCATCTTTACCTATCCGGGACCCAACCCGTTCACCAAGGAACAGGCCATCCTGATGATGGCCGACTCGGTGGAGGCAGCCTCGCGCAGCCTGCCCCAATACACCGAAGAGAGCATCGGGCAACTGGTGGAGAAAATCATCGACAGTCAACTGGCCGACGGCTTCTTCAAGGAATGCCCCATCACCTTCAAGGACATTGCCGTGGTGAAAAGCGTGTTCAAGGAGAAGCTGAAAACCATGTACCACACGCGCATCAGCTACCCGGAACTGAAGAAACAATAACCCCTCGATAAGCAGATGTGCAAAATTAATCGGTACTATCTTTAAAACCTATACACGCCATGGAAAAAAGACACATACAACAAGCCGTCCGCCTGCTGAACCGGCAAGGCATCGCAGTGACAGACATCAGCAGCTTCAGCTTCATGAAACGTTATACCCCCAGGCCGGACTGCCACAGCGCCCTCAACAAGTTCGGCCCGGGACTGCTGACACTGCACCTGAAAGACGGCTCAGACCGCATACTGACGCTGCACGCACGCCACCACCCCAGCGCCGTGGTCCGCTACCTGAGGGAACAAGGCCTGCAGATGGACAATCTGCACCTGCCGCCTGCTACGGGCAAGGCGGAAGAGCCGGTCACCTACCGGCGGCCGTCGCTCTACCTGTTCTGGCACACCGTGCTTTGCCTGCTGGCCTTCTGCCTGGGTTTCTACCAAGCCGGCATACGGGGCGACACGGGAGGCCTCATCGGCTCGCTGCCTCTCTTCGCGCTGGCTGTCTACTGGATGTACATCCTGCTGACCCGCTTCTGCTACCTGACCCTGGATGCCGACGCCATGCACGTGCACAGCATGGGCCGCACTGTCACCTTGCCCTATGCCGACCTGCTGAAGGTGAACTTCGATTTCGCACGCGAGCAGCAGTTCACCCACGTGATGGAGGTGCTGGGGCGCGACTACCGCTACCGCTTGTTCTACATCGGCCGGGTGCCGCGCACACACCTGCGCGAAATCAGCCAGCGGCTGATGCGGGCCGGCATCGACGCTACCTGCAGCCTGAACACCGAGAAGCGGCATTACGACGATGTCTACCACGTGCAGTAAGTTCCCTCGCTCCGCGCCGTCCGTCAGTCCGGGCGGGCTGTGCAATGCTGCAACAATCCGTCACAGGCATCCTCCAGCAAGTCGAGCACATACTCAAAACCTTCTGCCCCTCCATAATAGGGGTCGGGCACATGGTCGGCATAAGGATGGCGGGTACAGAAGTCCGTCATGCGCCTCAGCTTGGCCCACTCCACTGGCGAAGGAGCGCGTTCGCGCAGGTCGTCCATGTTGCGGGCGTCCATGCCGATGATGAGGTCGAAGTGAAAGAAATCGTCCGTCGTCACGGGACGCGAACGATGCGTCAGGTTGTACCCCCGCCGGACGGCATGGGCACGCATGCGCGCGTCGGGCAACTCGCCCCGGTGATAAGACAAGATGCCGGCCGAATCTATCTCGAACTCAGCTTGCCGCCCGGCCTTTTCGACCAACTGGCGCATCACTCCCTCGGCAGCCGACGAACGGCAGATATTCCCGAGGCACACAAAGAGGATTTTCTTCTTTTCCATAAGCAATTTGTCACACTTAATTTATACGATATTGGGAGTCAGAGGGGACATCACTCCCGTTCAAGGAGTTAAAGGACAATGGCGGGGTGAATATCCGCCTGGGGTATTGGCCTGTAATTTCTTCCAACTACCTACAACTCCTTCCAACGCCTAAAAGGCACCTCGTCCCTCCTACACCGGGTCTACGTCATAGTAGACAATGCCGCCCTTGAATCGGGTGTCCTCTTGCACGGCCCGCTGCACATCGGTCAGCAGGCTGCGCACGCGGGCCACCGGCGCCTGGGTCTCCACCTTCAGCACGATTTTGCGGATGAAGAGCATCTGGATGCGGGCCACCGGAGGCTTGTCCGGCCCCAGCACGCGCTGCGCGAACACGGCGCGCAGGCGGGCGGCCATCTCTTGCGCCATCTGCTCGAGCACGTCCTCGCGGCGATGCTTCAGGAATACGTAGACCAGGCGGTAGAAAGGCGGATAATGAAACGCCTGCCGCTCGGCCAGCTGTCCGGCGGCCATCCCTTCGTAGTCGTTGGCCATGACCTGTGCCACCAGGGGATGGTCGATGCTCTTGGTCTGCAGGATGACGCGGCCGCGCGTGTCGCGCCTGCCCGCCCGTCCGGCCACCTGCGCCATCAACTGGAAGGCGCGCTCATAGGCCCGGAAGTCGGGATAGTTCATCAGCGTGTCGGCATTCAGGATGCCCACCACGCTGACCCGGTCGAAGTCCAGCCCCTTGGACACCATCTGCGTGCCGATGAGCACGTCGGTACGTCCCTCCTGAAAGTCGTCTATGATGCGTTCGTAGGCCGCGCGCGTGCGGGTGGTGTCCAAATCCATGCGGGCCACGCGGGCTTCGGGAAAGAGGGTGCGCACCTCGTCCTCCACCTTCTCGGTGCCAAGGCCGTGCGGCCTCAGGTCGGTGCCCTCGCAGGCGGGACAACGGCGGGGCACGGGTTCGGTGTAGCCGCAATAGTGGCAGGTCAGCAGCCCCAGTCCCTTGTGGTAGGTCAGGCTGACGTCGCAGTTCTTGCATTTGGGCACCCAGCCGCACGTGTGGCACTCCACCATCGGGGCAAAGCCGCGCCGGTTCTGGAAAAGGATGACCTGCTCCTTGCGCTCCAACGCCTGGCGGACATGCTGCAACAGCAGGGGAGAAAAAGAGCCGTTCATCCGCTTCTTGCGTATCAGTTCACGGATGTCGACGGGAATGATTTCGGGCAGGCAGACGGCCCGGTGCCGCTCCTGCAGGTCCACGCGCGCATACTTGCCCGTCTCGGCGTTGTGCCAACTCTCCAGACTGGGCGTGGCCGTGCCCAGCAAGGTCTTGGCCCCGTGCATGGAGGCCAGCACGATGGCGGCATTGCGGGCGTGATAGCGGGGAGCGGGGTCTTGCTGCTTGTAGGTGGTCTCGTGCTCCTCGTCCACAATCACCAGCCCCAGCCGCCGGAAGGGCAGGAAGACGGACGAGCGCACGCCCAGAATCACCTCGTAGGGCCGGTCGGACAACTGCCTCTGCCAAATCTCCACCCGCTCGGCGTCGGGGAACTTGGAATGATAGACGCCCAGCCGGTCGCCGAAGACGCGCCGCAAGCGCTCGGTGATTTGCGCGGTCAGGGCGATTTCGGGCAACAGATAAAGCACCTGGCGT
The DNA here is from genome assembly GCA_949289265.1 of uncultured Bacteroides sp. Taxonomy (GTDB): domain Bacteria; phylum Bacteroidota; class Bacteroidia; order Bacteroidales; family Bacteroidaceae; genus Bacteroides. Next base: position 1,970 of record CASENE010000101.1, on the reverse strand, counting down.
CCCTGCTCCAAGGCTTCCTGAATCAGATGGATATAGATTTCGGTCTTGCCGCTCGAGGTCACGCCGTAAAGCAGGCAGACATTCTTCGTGCGGAAGGCCGACGCAATCTCGTCGTGCGCCCGCTGCTGGGGGACGGACAGCGGATGGGGCGGTTCCAGGGCGGAAGCCGGTTGCCGGGCGTCCAGACGCCCCACCTCCGCCCGGTAGACCTCGAAGACGCCGCGTTCCACCAAGCCGTTGAACACGGCGGCCGAAGCTCCCGTGCGTTGCAACAGGTCGCGCTTGCTCACGGGACGTTCGTCGCCGCCCAGGCATCCCGACAGCTCCAGATACTTCATCAGCAGGTCCAGCTGCTTGGGCGCCCGCCGCTGCAGGTCGTCAAAAAAGATGTGCAGGCGGTGCTCGTTGCGCGCGTCGGGCGTCAGCCGCACCCTCGTCTCCGTCTTCGGTTTGTAGACGCGCTTCAGCTCCTCCTTGACAAAGATGGCGCCGCGCTCCAGCAGAGCATTGACCACGGGCAGCACGTTCTTCAGCCCGCTGTCCTTCTCCAGCCGCGTGACCGTCTGCTCCGTCTCGGCCGACAAGAGGTCCAGCAGCTTCGCCTCGCGCTCGGGCAGGCGCTCTTCGGCCTCGTAGTCGGGATTAAGCGCCACCACGGTCTCGCTCTCCAGCTTCAGCCCCGAGGGCAAGGCCGCCTTGTACACGTCGCCCGTCGTGCAAAGATAATACCCGGCCAGCCATTCCCAAAACTTGAATTGCGACGGCAACAGGATGGGATGCGCGTCGAGCACGGTGAGCACTTCCTTCACCTCGTAGGCCGCAGGCTTCAGGGCATGCACGCAACGCACAATCCCCGTGTAATACTTCTTCCTCCCGAAGGGCACGACCACCCGGCATCCCTCTTCCACCCCGTCGGCCAGCAACGCGGGCAGGGCGTAGGTGAAGCACGCAGCCAGCGGCAACGGCAATATGACATCGACAAACTTCTCCATGGGCCACAAAGTTATAACTCCCGCTGCAAACTACCGCACAATCGGCCTACAAAAAAACGAAAAACGGACGCCGCGCGGCTGCCACCCGTAGTGACGCCCTGCGACATCCGTTCTGCGATTTTCGCCCCCTCGGAAAGGGGATTTGTCCGGGATATATCTCCCGCCGGCTGGCATTATAATTCCCGCCGGCTGGCATTAGAGTCCCAGCAAGCTGGCGTTAGAGTCCCCGCAAGCTGACAATAGAGACCCAGCTTGCAGAAGATTCAATGCCTGCTGACAGCCGATTTACAACCGGCAATATTCATTTGAAATACAACGGCTTAGAACATATAAGCCAGCGATATCTGCCAGGTTTTGTCCTTACCCTTCACCCGCAAGTCGGCAAACTCGAAATGGTCTCCGACAGGGATGTTATAGTTCACGCCGATTTGCAGATGCTGTATCAGCTTCACGCCGGCACCTACGTTGATGCCCACCTGCGACTTCTTACGCTCGTACCTCCCCTTGTCCTTAAAGTCAAAGTAGAAGTCCGGGCCCGCAGCCACAAAGATGCCCAATGCGCTGCCCAAGCCGAATGTATATTTCAGGTTGACCGGGATGTCCAAGCCCATCTGCTTGGTATCGTCGCTGTCGGCCTTCACACCCTTCTGCGAGAGAAGCAACGAAGCGTCCACGCCCAGTCCCAGCAAGGGAATGGTCACCTCTGCCATCGGGCCGATAAAGAAACCGGCCATCTTGTCCTTGTAATTGTCAAAGTCAATCTTGGTCATGTTCACACCGCCCTTGACACCCCACTTGATAAGTTGTGCCTGGGCCGTCGGCGCAACCGCGAACAAGCAGCACGCGGTCAGCGCCAGAATGCTAAAAATCTTCTTCATAATCAGTCTGTTTTAATATTCCGGGACAAATATATGTATTTTCTTCCAATGCCAAGCTATCCGGGCGCATATTTATTGCCTCCCCTCCCTCCTCCGCCTT
>CASENE010000100.1 GCA_949289265.1 uncultured Bacteroides sp. | reverse complement strand
GTTGAGCTTCAGGTGCTCAGTCAGACGGGCAATACGGTAGGAAAACAAAGCAATCTGGGACTCAGCGGAACCAGTATCAGTGTTAGACTTTCCGTACTTGCTGAAGATTTCTTGCTTTTTAGCAGCGTCTAAATACATAGTGTTTGATGAATAAATAGGTTAGTACATCTCGTTTCGGGGTGCAAAGGTAAGGATTATCTTTCACTCCGCAATGATATTGCCGGAAGTTTTTTGTAAAATCTTCTCCCGCGGCAGACGCTCTCCCCCGCGGCACGCCGGGAAGCCCCGCCAAACAGCCTGGCATTCAGCAGATAGTGGCGTAGTAACGCCAGGTTGCGGGGACAGTAGTCCCAGCAAGCGGGGATAGTATCGCCAGCAAGCGGGGATAGTATCTCCAGGTCGGGAGGCTTACAGACCGCCCGGACAGCCCTGCGGGCAGGACGATGGAAGGAGGCGCACGGGCGGGAGAGGGAAAAGAATCCGGCACGAGCGGGTGCAAAAAAGCCTTAATCGCGCAGCCATACCAAATTATTATCGTACATTTGCGCGCGAAACGACTAAACAGAGATAGATTTCGGACACAATGAAAGAGAACTACTATCACGTCGGACTGACCGACGACGAGGTGCGCAAAAGCCGCGCCGAACATGGGGCTAACCTGCTGACCCCGCCCAAACGCCCCTCCATGTGGAAACTTTATCTGGAGAAGTTCCAAGACCCCGTCATCCGGGTGCTGCTGGTGGCTGCCGTCTTTTCCTTGGTCATCTCCATCATCGAAAACGAATACGCCGAGACCATCGGTATCTTCTTCGCCATCTTCCTGGCCACCGGCATCGGCTTCTACTTTGAATACGACGCCAACAAGAAGTTCGACCTGCTGAACCAGGTAGGCGAGGAAACGCCCGTCACCGTCATCCGGGGCGGACAGGTACACGAAATCCCCCGAAAGGACGTCGTGGTGGGCGACATCGTCATCCTGAACACGGGCGAGGAGGTGCCCGCCGACGGACGGCTGACAGAAGCCGTGTCGCTGCAGGTGAACGAATCGAGCCTGACCGGCGAACTGATGGTGAACAAAACGACCAACAAGGCCGACTTCGACGACGAAGCCACCTACCCGTCGGACAGCGTGATGCGCGGCACCACCGTCACCGACGGCCACGGCACGATGGTCGTGGAGCGCGTGGGCGACGCCACCGAGATAGGCAAGGTGGCCCGCCAGGCCACCGAGCAGAGCCAGGAGCAGACGCCGCTGAACATCCAGCTGACCAAACTGGCCAACCTCATCGGCAAGGCCGGCTTCACCATCGCTGCCCTGACGTTCGTCATCTTCACCACGAAAGACCTTTACGCCTACCTGCAGGCGAACGACGTGACGGGCTGGCATCAATGGCTGGACATCGCCCGCATCGTATTGAAATACTTCATGATGGCCGTCACCCTCATCGTGGTGGCCGTGCCCGAAGGCCTGCCCATGAGCGTCACCCTCAGCCTGGCCCTCAACATGCGCCGCATGCTGAAGACCAACAACCTGGTGCGCAAGATGCACGCCTGCGAGACAATGGGAGCCATCACCGTCATCTGTACCGACAAGACCGGCACGCTGACGCAGAACCTCATGCAGGTGTACGACTCGAAGCTGGACGAAAGCCAGCCCGACCTGATTGCCGAAGGCATCGCCGCCAACTCCACCGCCTTCCTCGAAGAGAAAGCGCCCGGCGAGAAGCCCACGGGCGTGGGCAACCCCACGGAAATCGCCTTGTTGCTCTGGCTCAACGGCAAGGGCCGGGACTACATGAAACTGCGCGAAGCCGCCCGAGTGGTCAACCAGCTGACCTTCTCCACCGAACGCAAATACATGGCCACGCTGGTCGACTCGCCCCTGCAGCAGAAGCGCATCCTCTACATGAAGGGCGCGCCCGAAATCGTGATGGGACGCTGCGACAACCTGAGCAAAGAACAGATACAGCAATATAACGACCAACTGCTGGCCTATCAAAACAAGGCGATGCGCACCTTGGGCCTGGCCTACAAGGAAGTGGACTCCGCCGACGCGGATGAGGATTGCGCCGCGCTGGTGGCCCAAGGCGGCCTGAAGTTCCTGGGCATCTTCGCCATCAGCGACCCCATCCGCCCCGACGTGCCCGAAGCCGTCCGTAAATGCCAGTCGGCAGGCATCAGCGTGAAGATTGTGACGGGCGACACGCCGGGCACCGCCACCGAGATTGCCCGCCAAATCGGACTGTGGCAGCCGGACGACACGGAACGCAACCGCATCACCGGCGTCGAATTTGCCGCTTTGACCGACGAAGAGGCACTGGAGCGCGTGATGGACCTGAAAGTGATGAGCCGCGCCCGGCCCATGGACAAGCAGCGGCTGGTGCAACTGCTGCAACAGAAAGGAGCCGTGGTGGCAGTGACGGGCGACGGCACCAACGACGCCCCCGCCTTGAACCATGCGCAGGTAGGCCTGTCGATGGGCACCGGCACATCTGTGGCCAAGGAAGCCAGCGATATCACCCTGCTGGACGACTCGTTCCACAGCATCGCCACGGCAGTGATGTGGGGCCGCTCGCTCTATAAGAACATCCAACGCTTCATCGTGTTCCAGCTCACCATCAACGTAGTGGCCTTGCTCAGCGTCTTGCTGGGCGCCTTCTTCGGCACCTCGCTCCCGCTCACCGTCACGCAGATGTTGTGGGTCAACCTTATTATGGACACCTTTGCCGCTATGGCCCTGGCTTCCATCTCGCCCAGCATGGACGTGATGAACGAAAAGCCCCGCAAGCGCACGGACTTTATCATCACCCCAGCCATGCGCAACAACATCTTCGGCGTAGGACTGGCCTTCCTCGTCATTCTGATGGGCATGCTGGTCTACTTCAAAGGCCTGCCCGACGGCCTGCAGCCCGACGGAGAGATGAACGTGCACTACCTGACCATCTTCTTTACGGTGTTCGTCATGCTCCAATTCTGGAACCTGTTTAATGCCAGCGTATTCGGCACCAACCACTCTATCTTTAAGGACGCCGGCCATGCCTTGGGCATGCTCAGCGTAGCACTGATTATCCTGGTCGGGCAGTTCATCATCGTCACCTTCGGAGGCAAAGTGTTCCGCACAGAGCCTTTGGACGGCCAGACTTGGCTCCTGATCATAGCCGGCACGTCCCTTGTGTTGTGGATAGGCGAGATAGGCCGCGGCATCCAACGTTTAACGAAGAAGAAATAAAGAAGGCCCCAAGATGCTTGATAAGAACATCAAGAACCTGCTGATAGACTTCGGCGGCGTGTTGATTGACCTCGACCGCCGCCGCTGCATCGAACAGTTCCGCCGCTTGGGCATGCCCGACGTGGAAAACATGCTGCACGACTGCCGCCAAGAGGGCTTTTTCCTGTTGCATGAAAAGGGTCTGATATCGAATGCGGAGTTCCGAGGGCACATCCGCCAAGCCATCGGCCGACCGGTGGACGACGCGGACATCGACGCCGCATGGAACAGTTTCTTGGACAGCATTCCCGCCTACAAGCTGGACTTCCTGCTGGAACTGCGCAAGCACTACAAACTCTTTCTGCTCAGCAACACCAACGCCATTCACTGGGACTACGCCTGCCGGCATGACTTCAGTCGGGACAGGCACTGCGTGACCGACTACTTCGACCGCATCTTCCTGTCCTACCGCATGCAGATGGCCAAGCCGGACGCCGAAATCTTCCGCGCTGTACTAAACGAAACGGGCATCCGCCCTGAAGAGACCCTGTTTATCGACGATGCCGCAGCCAACTGCCATACCGCGCAGTCGCTCGGCCTCAACACTTACACCCCACAGGCCCATGAGGATTGGAGACATCTGTTCCAATAACCCGCCCAGCGTGGCCACCATCGGCTTCTTTGACGGGGTGCACCAGGGGCACAGGTTCCTAATCGAGCAAGTCAGGCAGGAAGCAGCGGCACGGGGACTGGCTTCGTCGGTCATCACCTTCCCCGTCCACCCGCGCAAGGTGCTGCACAGCGACTACCGCCCTGCCTTGCTCACCACCCCGCAGGAAAAGCTGGACTTGCTGGCGCAAACCGGCATCGACCAGTGCATCCTGTTGGACTTCACTCCCCACCTGGCCGCCCTCTCCGCCCGCGAGTTCATGGAAGTCCTGAAACACTGCTACAACGTCCGGGCCTTGCTTATCGGCTACGACCACCGCTTTGGGCACAACCGCTGCGAGGGCTTTGACGACTACGTACGTTACGGACACGAACTGGGCATTGACGTGCTGCCCACCCGGGCCTTCCGCATGGAAACACCACGGGGAGACACGCCCGTCAGTTCGTCGCTCGTCCGCCGGCTGCTGCTGGAGGGAAAGATAGCGCAGGCCAACCAATGCCTGGGCTACCCCTACTTCCTGAACGGCACCGTGGTCAGCGGACACCGCGTGGGCCACAAGCTGGGCTACCCCACCGCCAACCTGCAGCCCGACCATCCCGACAAGCTGGTTCCGGCCAACGGCGTCTATGCCGTGCGGGTCGCCACCTGCGGACAGAACTACGGCGGCATGCTGAATATCGGCTGCCGCCCCACCCTGGACAACGGCGCCGAACGCAGCATCGAGGTGCACATCTTCCACTTCGACCGCGACATCTACCAACAGCCCTTGCGCCTGTCGTTCATGCAACGCATCCGGGAAGAGCGACGCTTCTCCTCGTTGGACGAACTGGCCGGGCAGCTTCGCCAGGATGCCGCCCGCATCCGGGAAGTGCTGGAAAACAGTTGAAAATCTTTTCCCAATCCGAAGGTTTTCCGTACTTTTGCCTCCAACATTAAAGAGAAACGACCTATGGGAAGCGAAGGCTTGCAAGAACGCTATATCAATCCGTACACCGACTTCGGATTTAAGAAACTGTTTGGTACCGAACTGAACAAGGAACTGCTCATCAGCTTCCTCAACGCCCTGTTGCCCGACCAGCAGCCCATCAAAGACATCACCTACCTGAACACAGAACACCTGGGCACGCGCGAGATGGACCGCCGCGCCGTGTTCGACGTGTATTGCGAGAACACCCAAGGAGAGAAGTTCCTGGTAGAGATGCAACGCGGCGAGCAGCAGTTCTTCAAAGACCGCAGCCTGTATTACACCACCTTCCCCATCCGCGAGCAGGCCATCCGAGGCAAGGAATGGAGCTACGAACTGAAGGCGGTCTATACCATCGGCATCCTGAACTTCACCTTCGACCACGCAGACGACACCTACTATCACCACGAGGTCAAGCTGGTGGACATGGGCACCCGAGAGGTGTTCTACGACAAGCTGACCCTCATCTACCTGGAAATGCCGAAGTTCAACAAGAGCGAGAACGAGCTGGAGACCATGTTCGACAAATGGATGTTCGTGCTCCGCAACCTGGGCTCCTTGATGCAACGCCCCGCCGCCTTGCAGGAGCGCGTCTTCACCCGACTGTTCGAGGCAGCGGAAATAGGACGCTTCTCGCAGAAAGAACTGGTAGCCTACGAGGACAGCCTGAAAGTCTACCGCGACTGGTACAGCACCCTCCAGACCGCCCTGCAGAAAGGCGAAAGGCAAGGTATGGAAAAAGGACTGGCAGAAGGACGCAAGAAAGGACTGGCAGAAGGACGCAAAGAAATGCAGCAAGCCATCGCCCGACAGATGAAGGCCGACGGCCTGTCTGCGGAGGCCATCGCCAACTACACCCACCTGACGCCGGAAGACATCCAGGCGCTCTGACACCCCGGCTGCACCCCATGAGAAACCCGCTCCGCAACCTCCTCTACTTCTCGCGCACGGAGAGGCGCGGCATACTGGTGCTGTGCGGGCTCATCGTGCTTGCCATCGGCGGGCAAATCGCTTACCATTGCTGCTACCTGCGCCCCGGGCGACCTTCGCCGGCCGACCTGGCCCTGCAAGACTCGCTGCTGCGGGAATACGACACATTCGTGGCGTCGCTGCAACGCTACGAAACATCCGGCTCCAAAGGCCACCCGCAGCAACGCCGCACCCCTCGCACGCCGCCTGCCCTCACCCCCTTCCCCTTCGACCCCAACACGGCAGACAGCGCCGACTTCCGCCGGATGGGACTGCCCGGATGGATGGCCCGCAACATCGTGCGCTACCGCCAAAAAGGCGGACGCTTCCGCCGGCCCCACGACTTCCGCAAGATATACGGACTGACCGACGAGCAATACGCCACGCTGGCCCCCTACATCCGGATAGCGGCCACACCGGAAGACAATCGGAAGGCGGACGCCCCTCCCACCCTCTGGCGCCAGGCAGAAACAGACAGCACGCGGCGCACCGTCAAATACCCGGCAGGCACGGTGGTAGACCTCAACCGGGCCGACACCGCCGAACTGAAGCGCATCCCGGGCATCGGCAGCGGCATCGCCCGCCTCATCGTCGGCTACCGCCAACGACTGGGCGGCTTCCACCACATCGGGCAGCTGGAAGAAATCCACCTGGACAGCCGGCAACTGAGCCCCTGGTTCCGCATAGACACCACCGCCATCCGCCGCATCCCCCTCAACCGCGCCGGCATAGAGCGACTGCGCCTACACCCCTACCTGAACTTCTACCAGGCCCGTGCCATCGTGGAGTGGCGACGGAAGCACGGCCGCCTGCGCAACCTGAAACCCCTCGCGCTCTACGACGAATTTACAGCCGACGACCTCCGCAGGCTGCAACCCTACGTATGCTTCGACTAAGCCCGGCGCGAAAGACACCCGCCGTCCCCTAATAAATCTTCACATATCCAAAAAAGTGCTATCCGGCTGCCCTCTCCCCCGCCCCTCCTTCCGCCGCGTCCGGCCCGGGCCAACGGGGGCTATAAGCGGCGCGACCGGGCGTTACTATGCCACCGACCGGGGACTTAAGTCCCAGCAACCGGGCGTTACTATCCCAGCAAGCTAGAACTATAGTCCCAGCAAGCAGCTATCAAACAGGAAGTTACAAATCGTCTCATTTCCCCCTCTCCATCCTCCCTTTCCCCGGCTTCCCTACTGCGCCTCCCGTCTCCTCCCCTTCAGTTTTCGTGACAAACGGTTACTATTATGATTTATTAATGCATTTTTAACCGTCCTCTTCTATGAGAATTCTAAATTAATTTATATACTTGCAAACGAAAACAAAATACCACCATCCATGGAAACCAACTACACTTCGCCGCGCCCCCTGCCGGCAGCAACGTCCCCGGCAGGCTACTCCCTTGTTGCGCCGCCCCCTCCCTCCGGCCAGACGCCTTGAACATACATCACACCTATATAATATAACCCTAAAACCGACACGCTTATGAAGAAATAAACCCAACAGAAAACGACGGCAGGCGCACGAAGACCTGCCCAAGAAACAACCTATTTACATTCATTCACTAAAACTATTGACTGTCTATGAAAGTTGAATTCAAAACACGAGGGTTCCTCAATCGGAAGGCCCTCCAAGTTGCGGCATTCGGGACGTTGCTCTTTTGGGGCACGCCGGCCATGGCCGCACCGGTTGCCGAGACCGGGCAGCCGGAAGTAATGGAAGTGCAACAGCAGCAAGAGGCTTCGGGTATCGTGGTGGATGCCAACGGAGAGCCCATCATCGGCGCCAGCATCATGGTGAAGGGCACGTCCAACGGCACCATCAGCGATGTCGACGGCCACTTCACCCTCAACGTAGCCCAGGGCGCCACGCTTCAGATTTCGTTCGTGGGCTACCAGACGCAGGAAGTGCGGGTGACCAGCGGCAAACTGATACGCGTGGTACTGCACGAAGACACCGAACTGCTGGACGAAATCGTGGTTGTGGGCTACGGCACGCAGAAAAAAGCCAACCTGACCGGCGCCGTGTCCACCGTCGACGTAAACAAAACGCTGGACGCCAAGCCTCAGATGGACGTGGCCAAGGCATTGCAGGGCGTGGTGCCCGGTCTGACGGTGCTGAACACTCAGGGCGGCATCAACGAACAGCCCAAACTGACCATCCGCGGCGTGGGAACCCTGAGTAACGACGCCACGAGCGACCCGCTCATCATCGTGGACGGCGTGCCCCTGGACGACCTCTCGCTCATCAACCCGCAGGACATTGCCAACATCTCGGTGCTGAAGGATGCCGCCTCCACCTCCATCTACGGCTCGCGCGCAGCCTTCGGCGTGGTGCTCATCACCACCAAGCAAGGCACCAAGAAAGACAAGGTGTCCGTGAACTATAGCAACAACTTCGCGTGGAGCACGCCCACCATGCTGCCGGACTATCCCAACGTGCCCGACCAGCTGCGCGCCCTAATAGAAGTAAACGGCCGCATGGGCACCGCGCCCGAACTGTTTGGCATGTACATGGACAAGATGCTCCCTTACGCGGAAGCCTGGATACAGCAGAACGGAGACATCAAGCTGGGCTACCAGGAGATGCGTCCCTTCCAGAGCATGGACAACGTGGGCGACTATTACCTGGACCCCACTACGGGCAAGGCCATGTACTATGCAAACTGGGACATTCCCGGCATCATGTACCGCAACTGGACACCCTCGCAGAGCCATAACGTCAACGTGCAGGGCACCAGCGGACGCACCACCTACTACCTCTCGTTCGGCTACGACAAGAAGGAAGGCGTGATGAACTTCAATCCGGACCAGTTAAAGCGATACAACATCAACGCCAACGTCACCACCGACATCACGGACTGGTTGCAGGTAGGCGCACGCCTCGCGTACACCAAGCGCGACTACACGCAACCCAACACGCGGCGCGCCAACTACCAGTACATGTGGCGCTGGGGCAGCTTCTTCGAGCCGATGGGCACCATCAACGGCACAGACCTGCGCAACCCCATCGCCTACCTGAAACAAGCCGGCGACACGGACACCAACACCGACTACGTGCGCATGACCGGCTTCCTGAAGGCCAAGCTCTACAAGGGCCTGACGCTGAACGCCGACTATACGTACAACGTGAAGAACCTCTTCCAAGACAAGGTCGGACTGCCCGTCAGCGGCTATGACACGTGGGGAGCCATCACCAACGTCTCCAGCTTCGCCTCCGATTCTTACTTGCAGCAACAGAGCGAAAAGACCACGTCCTACGCCTTCAACGTCTATGCCAACTACGAGTTCGACCTCAAGGAGAAGCACCACTTCAACGTGATGGTGGGCGCCAACATGGAGGGTGAAGAATACTTCTGGCACCGCTCTTACCGCAACGGCCTGCTCAATCCGGAGCAACCGGAATTCAACCTGGCCACCGGAACCACGCAGACTGTAGAAGGACGCCACATCCACTCGGCCACGGCCGGCTACTTCGCCCGCATCAACTACAACTGGAACGACATCTGGCTGCTGGAACTGAACGGACGTATTGACGGTTCGTCTTCCTTCCCCTCTTCCGACCGCTGGGCCTTCTTCCCCTCCGGCTCCGTGGGTTACCGCTTCAGCCAGGAACACTACTTCGACGGGCTGCGCGACATCATCAGCAACGGTAAGATACGCGCCTCGTTCGGCGAAATCGGAAACGAGGCCGTAGGTGAAAACCGCTTCATATCCACCATCTCAACGGTGAGCGACGTCTATTGGCTCGACGCAAGCGGCACATCCTTGATGACGATGTACGATATTCCGTCGCTGGTATCCAGCACCCTGTCGTGGGAGCGCATCCGCACCACTGACATCGGCTTGGACTTGGGTTTCCTGAATAACGAACTTAATTTCACCTTCGACTGGTACCAGCGCAAGACATTGGACATGCTGGCTCCGGGCGTTACGCTGCCCGACGTATTGGGCACCACCGAGCCTTACACCAACGCCGGCTCGCTGCGCACGCGCGGCTGGGAACTGTCGGCCAGCTGGAACCACCAATTCGGCGACTTCCAGGTCTACGTCAACGGTAACGTGGGCGACTACAAGACCGTGGTGACCGAGTGGAACAATCCGGAAGGCATCCTGAGCGACTATTTCAGCGGCAAGGTCTACGGCGATATCTATGGCTTCGAGACCGACCGTCTCTTTACAAAAGACGATTTCACGTATGACGCTGCCGGCAACCGGACAGGTTACGCCCAAGGCATCGCCAACCAAGACGGCTTGGTGAAGAGCGGCAACTTCCAGTATGGCCCGGGCGACGTCAAGTACAAAGACTTGGACGGCAACGGCGTGATTGACGGCGGCGACGGCACAACGAAGAACATGGGCGACCTGAAGGTCATCGGCAACACCACCCCGCGCTTCCAATACGGCTTCCGCTTGGGCGGCTCGTGGAAAGGCATCGACATTGACATGTACTTCCAAGGCGTAGGCAAGTGGGACGTATGGTCGACAGGCGACTTCGTGATTCCCTTCTCGCGCGGTGCCGACGGCATCTATGCCCATCAGATGGACTACTGGTCGCCGGAGAACCCGGATGCCTTCTATCCTCGCCTCTATGCCGGCAACGGTGCAGGCGGCACGGTATCGGGCATCGAGATTGGCACCTACAACTTCTATCCGCAATCGCGCTACCTCATCGACCGTTCGTACCTGCGCTTCAAGAACCTGACGGTAGGCTACACGCTGCCGCAAGAACTGACCAAGAAATGGTACATGCAGAAGGTTCGCTTCTACCTGACGGCCGAGAACTTGTGCGAGCTTATCAACAACAGCAACGTGCCTATCGACCCCGAAATGGACGACAGCGACTCGGGCAACATGAACAACGGCGTATGGGGACGCGTAGCACCAATGATGCGCACCATCTCCTTCGGCTTACAAGTTTCATTCTAACATCACTCTCTAAACTACGAAGATCATGAAAAAGAAAATATTCATATACAGCATGGCACTGCTGGGAGTCTTCACCGCGACAAGCTGCCAGGACGGCAGGCTTGACAAGGAACCCTTGGACAGCTTTGCCAACAACTCGCTGTTCTGGAACAATCCGTCCAGCGTAGAAGGTTATGCGGCCGCGTTCTACAACCTCTTCACCGGCTATGGCAACGGAGGCTACGGCGACTTTTATTTCAAGTTCCTGTCGGACGACCAGGTGGGAGCAGCCTTTGAAACCTGGAAGTTCATCAACGTGCCGGCCGAAAGCAGCGACTGGTCGGCCACATGGGACGAAATCCGCCGCGCCAACGCCATGATAGAATCGCTGCAGGAGATGGCCACCACCATGGACGCCACCACGAAGAACCACTGGATAGGCGTAGCGCGCCTGATGCGCGGTTGGCAACACTGGGACTTGGTGCGCAAGTTTGGCGACTGCCCGTGGGTGGACCATGCGCCGGACATCAACGACCCCATCCTGTACGCCCCACGTGAAGACCGCGACGTGGTGATGGACCATGTGCTGGAAGACCTGAACTTTGCCTGCGCCAATATCAACGACGTCAGCTCGCAAACCACCTGGTCGCGCAACATGGCCAATGCCATGAAGGCGCACATCTGCCTGTGGGAAGGCACGTTCCGCAAGTACCGCACGCAGGATGTCAACGGCAAGCCGGCCGACTTGGAAGGAGCCAACCGTTTCCTGCAAGCCTGCGTGGACGCCTGCAATGAGGTAATGCCCGACTATTCGCTGTGCGACAACTACCAGTCCATCTACAACTCGGAAACCTTGGCCGGCAACACGGAAATCATTTTCTACAAGGAATACGCCAAGGATGTCTTCGAGCACTCGCTGATAGACTATACCTGCACCACCACGAAGATGAGCGGCATGTCGAAGGATGCCTTCGACTCGTACCTCTTCCTGGACGGAAAGACCAAGGCCAACACCAGCTATGACAACACCGATGCCGGCGTGATGGCCCTGTCGGCCAACGACGGACAAATGCACCTCAACATACAGAACTTGCTGGAAGTAAGAGACAAGCGCTTGGGACAGACCATCGACTCCGTGCTATGCTACGGCGGAGGATGGCCCCGCATCAAAGACGGCAATCCCATGACCTCGTCGTCGGGTTACGGTGTAAGCAAGTATGACAACGTCAGCATCGATCCAAACTATCGCCAGAACACTTATTCCAACTATACGTCGGCTCCGCTCTACTGGCTGGCCGTCATCTACCTGGACTATGCTGAGGCCAAGGCGGAACTGGGTACGCTGACCAACGACGATTTAAACAAGACCATCAACCTGCTGAAGGCGCGCGCCGGACTGCCGCCCATCACGGTGGACGTGGCCGATGCCGGCGACAACGACATGGGCGTCAGCCCGCTGATTTGGGAAATCCGCCGCGAGCGCCGCTGCGAGCTGATGTTCGACAACGATTTCCGCTACTGGGACCTCATCCGCTGGCATCAGCTGGACAAGCTGGACAACTCGGTGAACCCGGACATCATGCTGGGTGCCAATGTAATGAATGCCACAGACTATACCGATGCCACATCGGGCAATTACATCGACGGTTCTACAGGCCGCGTGCGCGAGTATGACCCCAAGCACTACCTCTATCCGATACCCAGCAAACAGCTTTCGCTGAACGAGAACCTGAAACCGCAAAATCCGGGCTGGGAATAACCGGTGAACAGACAAGAGAGAGGCGAGGAGGAACTCCTTCTCCCGCCTTCTCTCTTAATAAAAAAACAGGCGCGAACGACGCGAACCTCCCACGTGGGACCGAAGTTCTCACGACAAGGCCGACGTCATCGCGCCTGTTTTTGTGGGCAAACAAGGCGCAACCGCCCCGCCTTTCCATCCATCAGGCGCATCGTGCAGTCGGCTGCCCAATGCTGTTTCTATTAGCGGTGCACACCGACAAATTGCCAACAAATTTTGTTTATTTCAAATATTATTCTTTACTTCGCCGACAAATACAACTATTTTGTCAGCACACGTGTTTACACGCTTTGTCATGATACTTCTGCTCTGGGCAGGTCTGTCGACGTTCACCCTGCCTCTGCCTGCTGCCGATGCGGGAAGCGGCCTCTCCGTTGCACCCGCGTGGACCGACACGCTGTCTGATGACAAAGAGGCTCTCCGCGATGCAGCCTTCTATTACCTCAACCACGACAATGCCCCCCGGGCGCGCAACTATGGCTGCCGCCTGCTGGAACTGGGAAAGCAGCAGAACGACCGCAGTTTCAGCCTGCTGTATGGCCACCTGATTCTGGGGCTGGCCAACACAGAATCCTCTCCGGCTACCGAAAGCTACGCCCACCTTGAAGCCGCCCGCGTCCTGGCCGAACGCAACCACGACCACAAAGCACTGATGCTGGTGCTGAACGGCTTTGGCAACTACTCTATGTTCGTCAATGATGATGTCTACACGGCCCTCTCCTACTACTTCCAGGCCCTCGAAGAAGCCGCCCGCACGGGCGACCGTCGGCAGTATGCCATGATTCTGTCCAACATCTCCGGTGCCTACTCCATGCGTAACGATTTCTCCGGTCTGACTTATGCCGAAGAAGCCATCGAAATAGCCCGCCAGATAAAGGAACCCGTCCCCCTATTCTACGGCACGGTCAACGCCACCTTATATTACTTGAACGACGGCAACCTCCAACAGGCTCGCATCACCATCGAGGCCATACGGCAGATGCATGACACACAGGGCTTCGGCACCGAGTCCGACGTCTGCCTCCTGCTGGCCATGTACTACGCCAAATGTGGAGACACAGACAAAGCCTACAACTATTACGCCCGGGCCATGGAAAATTTTCCCACCGCAGCAGCCTCCACCGTGACGATGGTCTACCTGCAATATGCCCGGCTGCTTCGTGCCGACCACCACGTCGACAGTTCCATCAAAGTGCTGGAACACGCCCTGAGTCACATTGGCAGTAGCGGCATCCCCATCCACAAGACACTTCTGCTGAAAGAGTTAGCCTTGTCTTACCGCGAAGCCGGGCAGACGGCGAAGGCACTGGACTGTACGCTGGAATACATCACCTATCAGGACAACCTGTTTGAAGAAGTGCGCGAACGCGCCACACAAGAGGCCCGCATCAAACACGACATCTACTCGCGCGAACAGCAAATCAGCGAACAACAGATGGTCATCCTCGACAACCGTTACCGCATCGCCCTGTTGAGCGGTGTCCTCATCGTCGTGCTGGTAGCTCTCGGACTGATCTACTTTTTCTACCGCAAGAAGAACCGTCTGTACAACGCCATCGTCTCGCAAAACAGCGAGTACATGCACCGCGAACGTATGCTGCTGACCCAACTGGAGAAAATACGCCAGGACGGACAAACCGCCATGGCTGTACCGACCGACAAACTGAACGATCTCATGACCCACTTCACGACGGAAATGATAGAGAACCACCTCTTTACCGACCCATCGCTCACCGTGGCTTCCATGGCCGACCGCCTGGGCACGAACCGCACTTACCTGTCCAAAGCCATCAACGAGACCACGGGAAAAAGCTTCACGCAACTGGTCAACGAATACCGCATCCGCCAAGCCATCGCCGAAATCTCCGACCTGGCCGCCAACAAACCGCTGAAGCAAATCGCTGTCGAAGTCGGCTTCAGTTCACTCTCCACCTTCTACAACACCTTTCAGGCCAGCACCGGCATGACTCCCGCCCGCTACCGCTCGCAATTGAAGGGCATGTAGCAGCATTTCTTTTTCCGGCTCCGTCAATTTGACGAATCGAAAAAAGATAAGCGATTGACTTCATGATATTTTTACTTTCCTTTGTCGGAAGAAAAATTTCAAACCATAATCAATCGTAACATGCACACACCCATCACCCGCATCCTCAAGGCAGCCGGCCTCATCGCTCTGCCGACACTGTTCATGCACAGCTGCAGCTCCAAGGGCGACACCCCGCTGCTGGAAGGAAAACTCAACGTCGACGAACCCACCCAAGTAGCCATCGTCTACGACTACGACGGCGACAACATCGTGACGGAACTGACCACCGACTCGGCCGGGGCCTTCATCTACAACCCCCGTCTGGAAGGCAACGAGGCCGACGTCATCATCTATGTCGGACAAGACCTTTACGGTGCCTACATTAAGCAAGGCTGCTCGACACACGTGGATATTGACGGTACGAAGGCTACCTTCACGGGCGACAACACCGACCGCTGTCAGTTCAACAACACCCTCTATCAAGCCTTCTCGCCTTGGGTCTTCAAGCCTACACCCGACCATCCGTTCCAACTGCAAGAATGGACAGACAGACTGAACGAAGGCTACGCCCGGACACAACAGGCCATCGACGCCGTGACCGATGCAGATGCCCGCGCACGCTACCAACGCCTGACCGACGCTACCCGCAAATATTATTACCTGCAAATTCTCTCTTTAGACCGGATGATGAACCAGACGGACAACGAAGCGAAAATGGATTCGCTGGTGGCCACCATCGACCCCAATGCAGACGAAAGCCGACTGAGCGGCCTCATCAACTATTGGTATAACCAGGCCAGACTGACTCCTCACACGAACCAACCCATCGACCTCACCACCTATTTTGTAGCTCAGATTAACGCCATCGACAGTGCCCTGACCAATGAAGGCAACAAACGGAGTCTCTACAACACGCTCACCAGCATGTACTTCATGTACCAACCTTCGGACAGCGACATCACAGCCTTCCGCGCCGGCATTGCCCCGCAGCTGGCCAAGTCGCCGCGTGTTGCCGAGCACATCGAACAGCTGTTGGCCGAACGGGCCAAGCAAGTGAAAGACGGCGACATGCTTCCCTCCGACCCCACCCTCATCACCCGCGACGGAAGCCGCACCACCCTCAGCCAAGTCATTGCCGGCAAGGTGGCCTACATTGACTTCTGGGCCACGTGGTGTGCCCCCTGCTGCCGCGAAATTCCGTATTTCGAGAAAGTGTGGCAGCAATACAAAGACGATGAACGCATCGTTTTCGTGAGTGTTTCGCAAGACGATAACGTAAGTGCCTGGGAGAAAAAGATGGACAACGACAAACCAGCATGGCCCAACTACATCTTCGAGAAAAACAGCGGCAAGCAGTTCCTCGACCAGATGGGCATCCACGCCATCCCGCGCTTCCTCATCGTGGGACGTGACGGACGCATCATCCACACGGATGCCGCCCGTCCCTCGGACAAAGACATCAAAAGCATCCTTGACGAAGCTCTGGCCCGCTGACCCCGTTATGCCGGGAACCGTCCGACCCAATTACCTATAAATATTAACCGGAATAAAAAAGTTTTCAATGAACAAAAAAACAAAACCTTTAGCCTATCTCCTGCTCGGCCTGCTTGCTGCAACGGGCAGCCTGCCGGCCACGGCGCAACATCCCCGTTCGCAAAGGACGGTGGAACAAGAAGTGCGGCAGATTGAAAAGAAGACCATCGTGGGCACCGTCCTCGATGAAAACGAAGAACCCTTGCCCGGTGCCTCCATCCGCATCGAGGGCACGCAGATGGGCGTCATCAGCGACGCCGAAGGCAACTTCTCCATCATAGTCGAAGGCCGGGAGCCTGTGCTCCTTATCTCGTACATAGGCATGAAGACCAGCCGTCTCCCCCTGATTCCGAGCGCCAAGTATATCCGCGTCACCCTGCAACCAGACGCGACGCTGATGGACGAAGTCATCGTGACGGGCTATCAGAACATCAAGCGCGAAAACGCCACAGGTGCCTTCCAGACACTGACAGCCAAGGAGATGGACAAACGCTATACGGGCGATATCACCGCCAACCTGGAGGGAAAGATTCCCGGCCTTGTCACCGTCACCACCGACCGCTATGCCACCGGTGAGGATGCCATCACCATCCGTGGCGTCGGCACGTTCAACGCCCGCACCAGCCCGCTGGTGGTGGTCGACGGTCTGCCCATCGAAGGAGGCATTGAAAGCGTCAATCCCTACGACATCGACAATATCACCGTGCTGAAGGATGCGGCCGCTGCGGCCATCTACGGTGCACGCGCCTCGAACGGCGTCATCGTTATCTCCACCAAGCGCGCCAAGGAAGACCGCCTGTCCATCGACTTCAACGCCGACCTGGTCATCAGCGAGAAGCAGCGCTACGACAACTTCAACTGGGCCTCGGCCGCCGACCTCATCGCCTTGGAGAAGTATAACTTCAACGCGATGTTGCAGGAAGACCCGAACCTGATTCAACAACAGGTGGAATACTACAACAGTGGCCGTATCTTCAGCCAGTCGCAAGTGATGCGTCTGCTGCTGCAAAACTACCAAGGCTTGTTGAGCGACGCCGACCTGAACGCTACACTGGACCGCTGGAGCCGGAACGACTATCGCAAAGAATGGCAAGACGCGCACGACCGCACCCAAATCACCCATCAGTACAATTTGGGCATCCGCGTGAAAGGCAAGTCGCTCAACTCAAGCATCACCCTCAACTACAAAGGCGACAACATGGGCGTGCAGCGCGAGTATGGGAACTCGCTTTCCTTCAGCTATAACGGCGACCTGGAGGTGAACAAGTGGTGGGACATGTCTTTCGGCGTCAACGTGCTGAACAACCGCTCGAAGACGCACGCCGCAAGCAACTACGGCAACATCAATTCGTTCTCGGCCTACGAAAGCATGTATGCAGACGACGGTTCGGGGAAGTTAAGCCGCATGGAAGCCGACGTCTACCCCGGCGAATCTGCCTTCAGCAACTCGGTTTACGGTCTGAAAGACCCCACGTATAACTTTGCGGAAGAAATGAACTACAACTTCAACAAATATCGCTATACGAACGTGCGCTCTCATGTGAAAACGCTGTTCCACCTGCCCGTCAAAGGCTGGACGGCCCAGGCGCAGTTTCAGTACGAAGATATCAACTCGCGTTCGCAGACGCGCTACAACGCCGAGTCGCACTACATGCGAAGCCTTTACAACCTCTACACGACAGCGCAAAGCGTGACCGAGTGGGTGGATGACCCGAACTTTGACTGGGATGCCGCTTTCAGCGACCCGAATACCGACTGGTTCGACCCCTATCTGGGCATGATGCAGGTGACCAACACGCAAGTGAACCACGCGGTGCCTGACGGCGACCTACTCTCGACCTACAACACTTCGAGCCAGTTTTATACCTTCCGTGCCCAGACGCAGTACAACCACGAGTTCGGCGCGCACGCCATCGACGTGCTGGCGGGCTTCGAGTATCGCCAGACGCACACCACGACGGACAACGACCTGAAGTATGGCTACGACCACCAGACACAGACCAACCTTAACCTGCAGACTGACTGGGCTTTCATCAACAATCCCTACACCGGGGTACTGGGCTCGGACTACGCCGTGTATGGCGCCCCCAGCGACTTCGACACGAGCGACGTGCTGCACCGCTACTACTCGTACTACTTCACAGCCAACTACGTGTACGACAAACGCTACAGCCTGTTCGGCTCGTATCGCGTGGACAAGACCGACCTGTTCGGCACCGATCCGAAGTTCCGCGGACGCCCGCTCTGGTCGGTAGGTGGCAGCTGGAATGCCCACAACGAGGCGTTCCTGAAACCCATCGACTGGATAAACGTCTTGAAGTTGCGCGCCAGCTTCGGTCTGACAGGTAACATCGACTCCAGCGTGTCGTCCTACCTCACGGCGAGCCTCGACACCAACCGCTACAACGGCGCACTGACGGGCACGCTCCTGACGCCGCCCAACGACCAGCTGCGCTGGGAAAAGACCGCCACGTGGAACGTGGGTCTGGACTTCGCCGTGATGAACTACCGGCTGAGTGGTTCGCTGGATGTGTATCGGAAGAAAGGCAGCGACCTGCTGACCAACACCGACCTCGATCCTACGACGGGCTGGACGTCGCTGACCATCAACAACGGAAAGATGACGAACACGGGCGTCGAACTTCAACTGGAAGGACGGCTCCTGCCGGCACACAAGCGCAGCGACTGGGGCGTGAACCTCGGATTCAACCTGGCCTACAACAAGAACAAGGTGACGAAGGTGTCGCACTATCCGGAGTCGGGTTCGGAATACCTCAGCATGTCGCTGCACGAGGGCTATCCGCTCAATTCGCTCTTCTCCATCGACTACGCGGGCCTGATTGAAAAAGACGGCACGTACTTCGTAGGTTGGCGAGACAAGGACGGCGAGGTGCACACGGAATCCATCGGCAGCGGTGTGTTCACGGTGGAAGATGCCGTGTTCTCGGGCACGTACACGCCAACCATCAGCGGTGCCATCACTCCGGAGATTACCTGGAACGGCTTCAGCCTCTCGGCAATGTTCAACTTCTACGGCGGACACTACATGCGGACGGACAACGACGTGTGGACGTCTTCCATCGGCAATTCGGCGGGCTACAAGGGTGCCTTCGGCGACGCCTCCGTGCCCAAAGACTTCCTGCGCTACTGGCAGGGAGATACCGACGTGCCTGCTAACGGCTATCTGACGATTCATTACAACGACATGGACGATGCCATTTACCGGAACACCAACGTAGAGCATGCCGGATATGTCAAGCTGCGCAACATCGTGCTGGGCTACGACTTCAGCAAGCGCGTCTGCCGGGCCATCGGACTGAACGACCTGCGCCTGCGTTTCCAAGTAAACAATGTATGCACGTGGGCGCGCAACAGCAAGGGACTGGATCCCGAAGCAGTGAACCCAGTGACAGGCGCCAACTACAACTGCGTGCCCCGCAGCTACACCATGAGTCTTTTCTTTAACCTCTAACACTGACAACAATGAGCAGAAACAAAAACAAGATATTGGCACTGCTGGCCTCGGCCCTGATGCTGTGCACCGCCTGCGACGACAAACTGGACATCGTGCCCTTGGGCAAGACGACGCTTGACACGGTGGACGATCTGGAGACTCTACTCAACCAGACACCCCAGTTGTATATGGAAAATAATGAGTTCGAGATACTCTGCAACAACCAGTACTGCAAATGGGAAGGTCTGCCGGAGTATCTGAGCAACCCGAACAGCATCCTCTACGCCCTTATCACCTACGACGAGACGGTGGACCGGGCGAACTTGGTCACTTCGAGTTCCATCTATGAAAACCTGTACAGCAGCATCAACTACATGAACGTGGTCATCAGCAAAGCGCCCGAAGCCGCGGGTGATAACGCCAAACGCCGGCAAATCATCGCCGAGGCACGCATACTGCGGGCCTGGTACCACTTCTTGCTGGTCAACATGTATGCCAAGCAATACGACGCGTCCACCGCCAACGAGCAGGGCGGCGTGCCCTACGTGGACAACACCAACGTGGGCGAACAGAAGACCAAGCAGACGGTGGCCGAGGTGTACGAACGGATACTGGCCGACTGCAGCGACGAGGTGCTGGCCGACCTGGTGCAGAGCCACGTAAGCGACCCCTGTCGCTTCGGTCTGGACTTCGGCTACGGCGTGCGCGCCAAGGCGCTCTTCCAGATGAAGCGTTACGACGAGGCCTTGCAGTATGCCACCCGCGCCTTGCAGGTGAACAACCAGATAGAAGACCGCAGCACGGTAGCCTCCACCGGCGTATGGACGCTGAACGAGACGGCACAGAACAACTACTACGTCATCTGGAGCGACAACTCGAACCTGGGCGACTTCTACGGCGTGACGGTCACGCCCGAGGTGGCCGCCCTCATCAGTCCCGACGACTACGTGAACAAGTACTACAACGTATCCGGCACACGGGCGTGGGACACACCCTACCCGGTGCTGCCCGACGGTTGCCTGCAATGCCAAGTGAGCGACATCAAGTACAACCTGTTCGGCATACGCTCGGAAACGATGTATTACCTGGCCGCTGAGTGCCAGATCCGAAACGGCAACATCGCCGCCGGCCTGCAACAGATAGACCGCGTGCAGGCCATGCGCATCGAGAACTACCAGGCCCTGGCAAGCCAGGCTGCGACGCTGACCGAACACGAGGCCATGAAACTGCTGCAAGACGCGAAGCGCGTGGAATTCCTCGGCTGTTTCGACAACTTCTGCGACCGCAAGCGCTGGAACTCGGAGGCCGACTATGCCGAGACCATCGTCCGTGACCTGGGCCCGGACTACGGCGGCACTTTCTCGCTGAGGCCCGACTCGCCCCTGTGGGTATGGCCCTTCCCACAGAACGCCGTATTGCACAACTCGTCGCTGACGCAGAACTACTGAGACGGTGCGGGTCGGTGTATGGGAGCTCCTCTTTCTCTGTACACCGGCCCGCGCTTGCGTGTACAGAAGAGCAGCGCCCCTGCACACTCCCATCCTCCTTCCTGTCGACTCCCCCCAACCATCCCCTCTCATAAATCAATAAGCGTATGAATATAAAATATTTACCCATTGTCCTGCTGTCGCTGGCAGCCACCCTGATGGCCCGAGCGCAGATTCAGGAACCCGTGAAATTCAAAAGCGAATGGAAACAGTTGTCAGACACGGTGGCCGAAATCGTCTTCACCGGCACCATCGCCCCAGGCTGGCACGTCTATTCCACCGACCTGCCCGAAGGCGGGCCTGTAGCAGCCACGTTCAACCTCGACCGAATGGAAGGCGCCGAGCTCCGGAGACCGCTGGAAGCCCGCGGACAGGTGACGGAAAAGATGGATCCGATGTTTGGCATGAAAGTGAAATATTTCGAGGGCAACACGGCCGTCTTCGCCCAAAGCATTCGCCTGACGGGAGGCACCTACACCATAGAAGGCTATCTGCAATACGGCGCCTGCAACGACGAAAACTGCCTACCGCCCACCAACGTCGAGTTTGCATACAGCGGCACAGCTGCTGGACAGGCATCGCCCGCCGAAAGCTCTGCCGATCCCGCCCCGGCGGTAACAACCGCCGTCACTGGAGAAACTGGCCTGAAGGCATCAGCCTACTGGACGCCTGTCACCGACGAGCTACGCTCATACGGCGAACACAACGCACCGACATCCCGCGCGTGGTGGTACATCTTTCTGGCGGGCTTCGCTGGCGGGCTGGTAGCCCTGTTCACACCCTGCGTCTGGCCCATCATCCCCATGACCGTCAGTTTCTTTCTGAAACGCTCGAAAGACCGCCGACGCGGCATCCGCGACGCCTGCACTTACGGGGCCTCTATCGTGGTCATTTACCTCGTGTTGGGACTGGCAATCACGGCCGCCTTCGGTGCCAGCGCGTTGAACGACCTCTCGACCAATTCCGTCTTCAACCTCTTCTTCTGCCTGCTGCTCGTGGTCTTTGCCGCCTCATTTTTCGGCGCATTCGAATTGACGCTGCCCGCACGCTGGAGCAACGCCGTCGACAGCAAAGCCGAACAGACCACGGGCCTGCTGAGTATCTTCCTCATGGCCTTCACACTGTCGCTGGTATCATTCTCATGCACAGGCCCCATCATCGGCTTCCTGCTGGTAGAAGTATCCACGGCCGATAGTCTAGTCGGCCCTGCCTTGGGCATGTTTGGTTTCGCACTGGCCCTGGCGCTGCCCTTCACCCTGTTCGCCTTGTTCCCCTCGTGGCTGAAGTCGATGCCCCGCTCGGGTGGATGGATGAATGTGGTCAAGGTCACGCTGGGCTTCCTCGAACTGGCTTTCGCGCTGAAGTTTCTCTCGGTGGCCGACCTGGCCTACGGCTGGCGATTGCTGGACCGCGAGACGTTTCTGGCACTGTGGATTGTGCTGTTCGGCCTGCTCGGCCTCTATCTGCTGGGAAAAATCAAATTCCCGCACGACGATGATCATACGCACGTCGGCGTGCCCCGCTTCTTCCTGGCCCTGGCTTCCCTCTCATTTGCCGTCTACATGTTGCCCGGTCTGTGGGGGGCCCCGCTGAAAGCCGTCAGCGCCTTTGCCCCGCCTTTGCAGACGCAGGACTTCAATCTCTATAACAACGAAGTGCACGCGCAATTCTACGACTACGACGCCGGCATGAGCTACGCCCGCCAACAGGGCAAACCTGTCATGGTAGACTTCACAGGCTACGGCTGTGTGAACTGCCGGAAAATGGAGCTGGCGGTGTGGACTGCCCCGAAGGTCAGCCAGCTGCTCAACGAAGACTACGTGCTCATCACGCTCTATGTAGACGACAAAACACGCCTGCCCGAACCTATCCGCATCACCGAGAACGGCACGACGCGCACCCTGCGCACCGTGGGCGACAAATGGAGCTACCTGCAACGCTCGAAGTTCGGGGCCAATGCCCAGCCCTTCTACGTTCTGCTGGACAACGACGGGAAGCCCCTCAACCATTCCTATTCATACGACGAAGATGTGGACAAGTACGTGGAGTTTCTCGAAACGGGACTGAAGAATTACAAGAAATGAGGACGTGCCCAAATGGCACTTGAACCTCCTTTATGCAAAACGCCTGCGAAGCATCTTTTACCGGTTTCGCAGGCGTTTTCCTGAAAAAATAATAGGATAAAACGCAGAATAAAGCGAATTTGAACATTCTCACTGACGGTCAGAGAGTTTGGCTTCGGATGGCACAAAATGGCATAAGGGCGGGAAAACGGGTTTGGGCGGATTGCAGCAACAGATGCACTTCCAAACCATTAGGGCGAAAGGCAAGAGCAGTGAAGCGGTGGCGGTGAACGAACTGACGGAGGACTTCATCAGTGACTACTACCTATACCAGCTGCCGTGGATAAAGGAAACAATGGGGAAATAATCCTTGCCACGCTCCTAAATCTTGATTATATGAACATTGTGCCCTTGCTCCCGTAACAGGCGTATCAAATCCTTTGTATGCAACCAAACAGTTGCTGTATTATCATTGGGATGGACACCTATGATTGCAGGTGTATTCAGGAACTCTTCGTCCAAATAGAGTTGGACTTTGCAGTCCTTGTCATTCAAAAGTCCCAATGGAGTTACTGAACCGGGAGCAAGACCCAACACGTTCATCAGCTCTGATTCATCTGCAAAGGACAGGTGCCGAGTGTCGTTTTTACGTCTGAACTCCTTCAAGTTTATCCGTTTATTCCCCTTTACCGTAATCAAGCAATAATTGTGTTTCTTGTCATCACAAACAAAGAGATTTTTGGCAAGTGATTCGGGATAAGGGAATGCAACATCAGCAAGTTCTGCCATTGTATATACCGCCTTATGATTGGTCACTTCATAATGTATCCGCAGGCTCTCCAAGTAGCCGTAAATTTCTCTTTTATCCATAATAACACTTTTTCGATTTTGCAAATATAGGAAAAAAGCATTTGCCCACGTCAATAAATCTTCCTATCTTGCGACAACGTTAAACCTGTCCAGACATCCCCTCGGACATGAGCCGACATCAACCCGGACTTGATGTACCATGAAGTCGGACTTGATGTAGGATGAAGTCCGACCTCATGTAGGCTCCCCTCCGGGATGCACAGGACACAAACACAAGTCAATATGGCATACTACAAGAAATCGCAGAAGAAAGTGAACGGCAAGTGGTATCCGCAAGGCGTGACCATCGGCAAGCCGTTCAGACGAAACCTAATTGGGAATGTTTGTATTCTATATTCCGAGCTTTCTAAGATACGCTGATTTATAGCGCAACACGCATGGTGGAATAGTTAAAATAGCAAAAAAGAAGGATCGCGTAAGGTCACGTTCTATTTCTTTTTTCCCTAATTTCGCACCCGAAAATAAGAATATAGAAAGCATCAGATGGGAGTATACATAGTACATCACAAGAACAAAATCCATGATTTCCACGCATGGGGCGCGGCGGTTTTGATTTAGCCTTTACGCCTCCTTTCCAAAGCTATATTCATTCTATAAACATAAAATAATCAGTTAATTTATGAGCAAAAAGAAAAGGCTCATAGGGCTGTTGTACATCGCAGTCCTATGCAGCCAGGGGGTGTGTGCCCAAACTCGACAAATGGGCATAGAGGAACTGTT
>CASENE010000099.1 GCA_949289265.1 uncultured Bacteroides sp. | reverse complement strand
TATTCTATGAATTAAGTAGTTATTCGCTACCACCCCGTCACTTCGTGCCACCCCTCCTCCCCGGAGGAGGGGAATCAGTTACCACCTCCTTATTGCACGTATTAATCACTTAGCACTAACCACTCATCACTAAACTAAATTTCTATTTCTTGAAGAACCAGCCCACGTAGGCAATGCCGATGGAGAACTCGTTCTCACTGTTGTAGCGGCCTTTGCCAAAGACCTTCCCCGTGCCTATCTGGCGCGTCGCGTAGTCCGCCTTCACCACCAGGTTGGGCAGGGCGAACCAGTTGAGACCGAAGGTCCACATGCTGACTTGGTTGCGCGGGTCCATAATCTGGCCGGTCTCGCCTTCTTCCTGCGGATTGTAGTATTCGTAGCGGGCAAAGGGATAGACGACGGGCACCTTCGGACTGCTGCCACAGAGGGAACGCAGGTTCAGACCCACCTCGCCGGCATAGCTGACGGCCCGCTTGGCTACGGGCACCACGCGGCTGTAGGGCGAATTGCCGGACTGCCCGGCGTTGACGCTGCTGATGGCCTTGGAGTGGGTCAGGTTGCCAAAGACAAAGTTGGCGCGGGCGGTCACGTACTTGTTCTTGTACTCGCCGTCGACGGTGTAGATGCGGAGCGGCGCCCGCTTGATGTTGGAATAGGTCTGCAGCTTGTCCGAATTGGCGGCCGTGTTGGCGCAATAGTAGAAGGAGGAGCCCAGGCGCAGGCCCGGCACGCCGCGGTAGTCCAGGCGAACGACGTAGGCGGGCGAGGTGAAGTTGTCTTCCTCGAAGAAGCCCTGCTTGCCGCCGCCCACCCAGGTGTTGCGGTCGAAACCGTTGGCGTTCAGGCCCGCCGTGATGAAGGCCTGGTAGTCGAAGGTGGCGTATCCGCGCCCCACGGTGCCGAAGAACTCGATGCCCGTCTCGTGCCAGGTGGAAGGCAGGATGGTCGTCTCGCCCTCGGGACGCACGGTGCCGAAGAAGTTGACGGGTTCGTGGTGGGCGTTGGTCAGGCCGACGGGCAACACCATGTGGCCGACGCGGACATTGAAGGCGGGATGGATGAGGCGCGTGATGTGGAACTGCTCCAGGGCCACTTCGCCGCCTTTCTCCAGCTCGGTCTCGTATTCGCCGTTCTCGGCGTTCTCCAGTTCGAGGGCCGTGCCCGTGCCGCCGGACTCGAACTCTATCTCCGCGCCCAGTATCCACCGGGACGTGAACTTGTAGTCGAAGGCCAGCACGAAGCGGGGAATGGAGATGGTGTTGCGATGCGTCCTGCGGTTGCCGTTGTCGCCGCCATAGAAGCGGTTGATGCCGTAGTCCTTGAAGGCGGCCACCACTTCGCCGTAGCCGCCCACGCGGAACTTCTCGTAGTCGTCCCCGGCCGTGGCCGCGATTCGCCGCCCGGCGCGTTGCACCAAAGTTGTCTTCCCGGCCTCGCCGGACTCTGTCTTTTCCGGCTCTTCCGCCCGCGCGCCGCCATAGGCCAGCAGGAGGCAGAGCATCCATGCACTTGTCAGTCTTCTCATCTCTTCTTACCTGAGTTTTATAAAGTTTCTGTTTTCCGCTGCAAAGGTAGAGGGAGTAGAAGAGGGGGGCAATACCCAGAAAACGGTATAATCGGCCGACACTGGTAACAGGTAGGTATCCGGCACGCGCTTAAAGCCTGCCGACCGGGCATTATAGTCCCCGGTCGCTGGGATTGGAACGCCAGGTCGGTGGAACTATAATGCCAGGTCGGTGGAATTATAACGCCAGGTAGGCGGGCTTGGAAGGCCGGAAAAAGGGGCTTGGAAGGCCGGCGGAGGGAGGCAGTCAACGCCCGCGCCAGGCCAGCGCCATGTATCCGGCCAGGGCCGCAAGGAGCAGGAGGACGCAGACCGCATGGCCGACGTTCGCCCAGGCATGACAGGCGGAGAGAGCGGCAAAAAAGAGGTCCAGGCAGATGACGACGTTCATCACCCGGATGCAGCGCAGGGCCAGGACGTATTGATAGGCCACGTTGTGCCGCCCCACGCGGAAGGGGAAGTTGATGAAGCGCAGTGGACAATAGCCGCAGGCGCCCAGCAGCACGAACAAGCCCAGGGCCGTCCCGCCCGAAGCCCAGAGGTCGGACGGAATGTCTCCCCCGGACTGGCGGTAGCAATAGAGGATGTATATCCACGTGGCCAGCACGGGCACGAAGGCGGCGGCCTCCAGCAGGTGGTCGACGAGGCCGGGGCGGAAACGGACATGGGGCACGTCCTGCGGGGCGCGGGAGCCGAGATTGATGAGTTTCATGCGTCGTATTGTTTTAAACCTTTCCGTCGGGCGCGGGCGGTGCCTGGCGGGTCTTCTTCAGCCGCCCATTCTTGCGCAGGGCCTCGGTGATAATCCACTGAAGCTGCCCGTTGATGCTGCGGAACTCGTCGGCCGCCCATTTCTCGAGGGCTTCCATCGTCGCGGCATCCACGCGCAGGACAAAGGTCTTGGTTGTCGATTCTTTCTTAGTTGCCATTCGCCATTTAAGTAATCAATCCTATTTAGTTTATACTATATCGGAAGTTAGATGGAGTTATAGGGAGTTATCGCTCCGCTCAGGGAGTTAAAGGCCAATACCTTATATGTATATCGCCGGAACGACTATTGGCTTCCAACTCCTTCTAACTACCTATAACTCCTTCTAACTACCTCCAATAATATCAGTTAATTTTGAATACTTACTTACCATTAATCATTAACCATCACAGTCTGCCCGTGCGGACGAAGCGCGCCAGGTCGTCCAGCACGTAGGCGGGCACGGACGAGGGCTGCTGGTATTCGTCGGGCGTGGCCTTGCCCGTGCCTTCCTGCAAGAGGTGGTTCAGCCGGGGATAGGACTTGAAAGAGGCGTTCTTGCGCTTCAAGAGTCCCATGCGCCACAGGCCGTAGTCCTGCATCGTCACCTGATAGTCGCGCTCGGCCTGGAGCACAAGGATGGGAAGAGCGAGGCGGGCGGCCGTCTCCACGGGACGATAAGACAGGATGTCGGCCCAATAGGAACGGGGTGCCTCGAAGGGGAAGGGGATGGTGTCGCAATAGGCGTCCGTGCCCAGCCGCTTCACGTTCTCCACGCGGCGTTGCAGGTCGGCCACTTGCCGGCGGCCTTTCTCCGAGGGGACGAGGCTGTTGAGGTAAGTCACCTGCTCCAGCAACAGGTCTTCCAGCGGACGGGCAGGCGCGGCCAGCAGGACAATGCCCGCCAGGCCGGGGGCGCGGGCGGCGATGCGGGGCGCCAAGTAGCCGCCCTGGCTGTGGCCCAACACGTAGACGCTGTCCGCCAAGACCTGGGGCAGAGATTGTGCCAGGGCCACGGCCGACAAGGCATCGTCCACGGTCTCCACGTCCAGGTCAAGCTGGCGGCCGGCGGGGACGCTGCGGTCGCGATAGACAAAGGTGCGTTTGTCGTAGCGCAAGGTGGCGATGCCCCGGGCGGCCAGTCCCCAGGCCAGGTCGCGGAAGGGGTGATTGGGGCCCAGCGTCTCGTCGCGGTCTTGCGGCCCGGAGCCGTGCACCAGCACCACGCAGGGCACGCGGCGGCCTTCGTCCGCTTCGCGGCGGGGCAGGGTCAGCGTGGCAGGGAGACGGAAAGAGCCGGTAGTCACCACCGTGTCGCGTTCCGCCACCGCCAGGCTGTCCGGCGCGGCGACCGGGACAGGGGCCGGACGGGGGGCGGGCTTCACGAAGAGGCCGGCAATGCGCCCCTCGCCGTCGAAGGCCGCCTGAAAGCGGAGGGTGTATTTCTCGAACGCGAGGTCGCGGAAGCAGACGGCCAGTCCCTCGGCCTCCACCTGCCGCCAGTCGCCCGCCTCGCGCAGAGGGCCGAACTGCGCCGTCAGCTGGGCGAACATGCCACCCAGGGCATCAGCAGGCAGGGCGGCCTGCATCTCGGGGGTAAGCATGGCGCGGAGGACGTCGCCTTGTCCCGACAGGAAATAGAGGTAGGCACACTGGGCCTGGGGCAGACGGTCGGAGGTCTGGGCGCGAAGGCCGGCGAGGGAGAGGCACAGGCAGAGGGCAAATAGCAGGCTACGCATAAGGCATCAATGATTAAGGGTACCTGCATTCAACACGGGCTGGGCGGACTCGTCGGCGCAGAGCACCACGAGTAGGTTGCTCACCATCGCCGCCTTCTTGTCTTCGTCCAGGTCCACGACGTTGTCCTTCTCCAGCTTGTCCAGGGCCATGTGCACCATGGAGACGGCTCCCTCCACAATTTTCTCGCGCGCGCCGATGATGGCCGTGGCCTGCTGGCGGCGCAGCATCACGGCGGCAATCTCGGGCGCGTAGGCCAGGTAGTTGATGCGGGCCTCCACCACTTCGAGACCGGCCATCAGGAGGCGTTCGTTCAGCTTCTGCTCCAGCTGTTCGTTGATTTCCTCGCCGCCCGAGCGGAGGGTCAGTTCGCCCGCCTCGCCCTCATTGTCATCGTAGGCGTATTGGCCGGCCACTTGGCGCAGGGCGGCGTCGCTCTGGATTTTCACGAAGTTCTCGAAGGCGGTCATACGGTTGGCCACGGCGTTGCCCACGCTGATGGTGGTCTCTTTGCTGCCCGGGGTCGAGGCGGCGGCGGAAGCCATCGTCTGCGCGTCAATCTCGAACATCGCCTTGTACGTGTCCCGCAGCTTCCACACCAGCACCAGGCCGATGAGGATGGGGTTGCCCACCTTGTCGTTCACCTTGATGGGCTCCACGTCGAGGTTGCGGGCGCGGAGGGAGAGTTTCTTCTTGTCATAGAAAGGATTGACCCAATAGAAGCCCGTCTCCTTGAACGTGCCCTTGTATTGGCCGAAGAACACCATCGCCCGCGCCTCGTTGGGCTCCAACTCCATATAGCCCGCGCAGAGGATGAGCCAGACAAGAATCAGCACGCCGCCCGTCACATAGAGGGGCACGCCGCCCAGCACGAAGCAGCCCACGATGGCCGCCGTGAACACAATCAGATGAAGGAACAGCATCAGAAAGCCGTTCATCTTGAAACCCTTGAAAATAAATTCCTTTGTATCCATAACCGAGTGTTTAGAGTGATATTATTTTGATAGCACAAAGGTAGGACTCCTCCGGAACATATGCAAGGGGCGGGAGGGGGGAATATGGGAGGAGATGCTGCATAACATACAGGCTGGGGCCCTCGTCCCGGCGGGCGAGTCAGAGCCGGCTGCGTTGCTCCTGTCCCGCACCAGTACCCCGGTATTTGCTCTTGGCGGCGTTGAACTTGTAGCGCAGGGTGAAGCGGATGCGGCGGCGCGACTCCTGCTCGATGGTCATCAAGCGGTTTCCGCTGTAGAGGGTCATGGGCACTTGAGAGGAGTTGAAGAGGTCGGTAGCCTGCAGCTGGAGGGTGAGACGGTCGTCCAGAAAGCCCTTACGGAGCGAGGCGTCCATGCCCCAGGAGGGACGAAGGATGCGGAAGCTCTCCTGGTGGCCTCGTGTCCTGGCCCAGAGGTCGATGTCCAGCCGGAAACCGAAAGGCAGGCGGAAGTGGTTGTCCCACACGAAGGAGGCGACGGGGTTGCCGAAGTTCCTGCACCCGTCGGGCGTGTCCACGTAGAACCACTGCTTGGAGAGCATCGCCGTGAACTGGGGCGACCAGAGGCCGACGGTGGGGGCCAGGGTGAGCGAGGCGTTGAGGTAGTCGGCGTCGGTGATGTTGATGTATTGCACGAGGCTGATGGCGGGGTTCTCGTCCGTGTACGTGCCGCCGTGGTAGAGGAAGCCGTCGCGCACGTGGCGGTAGCCCAGGTTCAGGTAGAGCCACTTCCAGGCGGCGTTCAGCGAGAGGCGGTTCATCAGCGAGGGCTTCAAGGCGGGATTGCCGCTCTCGTAGGTGTAGCGGTTCATGTAGGTGACGCTGTTGCGCAGCATCCAGTAGCCGGGGCGGTTGATGCTGCCGGCGTAGGACAGTTGCAGCTGCGCGTCGCCCACGGGCAGGGAGAGGGACAGGGAGGGAAATACGTTGTCATACGTGCGGCTCTGTTCGTCCACGCGGCGGTCTTGCTCGTAGTAGTCGGACACGAGGTGCTCGTAGCGCACGCCCACCCGGGCTTGCAGGTTGCCCAGGCTGTGCCCATACTCCAGGAAGGCGGACCAGGCATTTTCCTTGATGTCGCTGTCGTCATCCTCCAGGATGCCCTCGGCATTGGTGTAGCGGTTCAGGCGGCTGGTGTAGGTGTACTCGCCGCCCACGGAGAGGTTGCCGCCCCACAGGGGATGCTCCGCCACGAGTTTGGCGGCGTAGAGGCGGTTCTCCATCAGCGTGCGGTTGGTGACGGTCTGCTCCTGCGGGACGGAGGTTCCGGCGGGCGTCACCTGCTCCACCATGTCCTGCGGGGTCTTGGAGGCCGACCACAGGCCGTCGGCATTGAAGTCGAGGGGCCAGTCGCCCAGGCGGCCGTTGTAATAGAGGTTGGCGGAGTGGGCGTAGCTGGTGCGGTCTTCCCAGCCGCTGCTTGTGCTGGTCTCGTGGAGTTCATTGTCCAAGTAGACGGACGTGGGCAGGGGCGGGATGTCCCAGTGGTTCTTGGGCGTACGGTCATAGTCGTAGTAGGCACCCAGGGAGTGACGGTCGTTAAACTGGTAGTTCAGCATCAGGGTAGTCTCCAGGTTCTGTGAGTGGCTGCGGGTGCGGATATAACTTTCCTGCCGCCAAGTCTGGTCGAGGAAGGTCTCCTGCACCACGCCCTTGTTGTCCTCGCCGTGGCTGTCCGAGGCGTAAATCATCGCATTGAGGTCAAAGCCGCCCTTGCGGTAGTTCAGGTTCAGTTGGTTCAGCACACTCCAGCCATAGCGGTAGTTGGTGCTGAAACGCTCGTTGACGCCGAAGCCCTCGCCCTGCGGCTTCTTGGTGTAGATGCGCACCACGGCCTGCACCGAGGCATCATACCGCGCGCCGGGATTGCGCACCACCTCCACGCTCTTGACGTTGTCCGAGGACAATTGGTCCAGCTCGGAGGCGTTGCGCATCTTGCGCCCGTTGATGTAGACCTCGGCCTGCCCGCTGCCGAAGACATTCACGCTACCCTCTTCGGCGGAGAGGCCGGGAATCTTGTCCAGCAGGTCGTTGCTCGTGCCGGCCTGCTCCAGGATGCTGCCTTGCACGGTGGTGACAATGGCATCTCCCTTCACCCGCATCTTGGGTAGGTCGGCCTTCACCACCACTTCATCCAGCATCTGCGCGTCAGGACGGCGTTGCAGGGTGCCGGCATCGGGTTGCTCCACCTTTTTATATAGGGGGACATAGCCCATGAAGGAGACACGCAAGATGGCCGGCCCGCCGGGCATCGGCAGGGAGAAACGTCCGTCCTCGCCGCTGACCGCGCCCGCCACAAAGGCGGAGTCGGGCAAGGATAGCAACACGACGTTGGCGTAGGGAAAAGGTTGTTGGTGCTCGTCCACAATCCGGCCCGTGAGAGAAGTTTGGGCAAAGGCGGCTGTCAGCAGACAGAGGGCCGCCAAGAGACAGAGGGTTCGTTTCATATCCATAGCTTTTTCAGTTTGATTTCGTACCGCAAAGTTATGGACGAAAGGGGCCTCAAACGCTCTATATCGGGAACTAAAAAGTCTATAAGAAGGGACAATGCAACACTGATAGTCAATAGGATAAAAGCTGCCAGGTCTATATCGGGGGTATCCGGGGCTATATGCAGCCTCAAAGGCGATTCTTCTCTAATCATTTAGGCGCGGATTACGCGGATTTCAAGGATTAATCTAATGCTATTGTTCTTGCTAACCATAATATATCCGTGAAATCCGCGTAATCCGCGCCTAAACATAAATTCCGCTTCCAGCCCCCAAAATTACTCCCGCACGAACGCCACGATGTCTCCCTTCTCGTCCATTCCCAGCTTCTTGCGGATGGTGGTCTTGCGCTGGTAGATGGTGGGAATGCTCTGTCCGGTGAGGACACTGATTTCCTTGGTCGTGAAGTCGGCGCGGAGCAGGCAGCAGAGTTGCTCCTCCTTGTCCGTCAGCAGGGAGCCGAAGCGGGCGTGCAGGCGGGAATAGAAGCCCTCGTACACGCGGTCGATGACGGGATAGAGGTCGTCCCACACCAAGAGGCCCTCCACCGCCTCGTTCGGATGCGGCAGGGTGGAGACGCGGCGCAGCAGTTCCTGGTTTTGCGCCGTGGGCTGTCCAGCCACGAGGCGTATCAGGCCCAACTGCTGCAAGAGGATGCGGCGGAACAGGCGGTCGTCCCCCTCGGGAGTGGCAGGGGCGGACGGTGTGGCGGCGGTGGCTTCGGCCAGGAGGCGGTCGAGGGTCTCGATGCGCTCCTCGGCCTCGATCAGGCGGTTGCGGCGGCGGCGGAAAAGCCAAATGCCCCCTCCCCCGGCGAGCAACAGCAACAGCAACGCACCCAGCAGCCAGAGCTGCATCCGCTGGCGGTCCACCAGGAGGCGCAGGTTGGCCTCGGACAGTTCGTCGCGGGTGCGGTCTTTCTGACGGACGGTGCTGCGGTGGGCATAGAGGGCGTTGCCCACCGAGTCGTTGTAGCGCATCAGGTCGAGGTAATCGAAGGTACCCGTGCGGGTATAGTCCAGCACGCCTTGCAGGTAGCCCAACATGTTTTCAGCCGTGACAAATTTGTCACGGCGGCGGCGAAGGTATTCCCGGCCTTTGTCCAAGTAGTATTGAGCCGAGTCCAGCTGTCCTAGCTTGAGGAAGCATTCGCTCATCGTGGTACAGGAAACATCCAACACCTCCGGATTGTCCGTCAGATGCATCAGACGGTGAAACAGGGCGATGGCCGCACGATAGTCGGGCGCGACATAAACCAGCAACTGGGCATGGTTGCGCAAGTAATGAAGGGCGCGGGCGGTGTCGCCACGTTGCAGGGCCAGCTCCACGCTACGGTTGGTGTGCCACGTGGCGGAGTCGGCCTTCATCAAGCCCAAGGTGATGCCCAGTGAGAAATGGCTGCCGGCCGTCTCGCGCAGGGACAAGGCCCGGCGGTAGGCATCGGCGGCACGGGGATAGTCTTTGTACGCATAGACGTAACACTCGCCCTTCTCTGCCTGACAGTCGCCAGCCCAGATGCTGTCGTCCATCGCCAGGGCACGGACACTGCCGCTGTCCAGCACGGCCTGTTCCGCATCGTGGCGACCATGGGCGTGCAGGTAGGCGGCCTTCAAGAAGTAGGAAGTCAGGAGACGGGCGGTGTCGCCTTGCGCCGTGAAACAGTCAAAGGCGGGCAACACGAGGGAGTCCTCGCTCATGGAGGCAGATTTTTTATAATGTATATACGCCTGCAGCCAGCCATAGTCCAGCAGGTCTGCGCGCGGCAACAGTTCGGGGCGCTCCACCCGGGCCAGCAAGGCGGCGGCACTGTCCATGTCGGCCTGCCACAGGGCATCGGCACGGCGCAGCAGGGTGAGGTCGTCCGCGCCGCGGTGACAGGCAGCCAACGCTCCCAACAGCAACAAGAGTATCCAATGTTTCATGACGCACTTCTTTCAGTAATGGACGCAAAAGTACGAAATCTCCCGATATTTTCTTACTTTTGCAGCCAATCCTAATAGACATGCCCATGATAAAAGCCCTGTTTCTCGACATAGACGGCACGCTGGTCAGCTTCCAGACCCACTGCATCCCCGCCTCCGCCGTCGAGGCCATTGCCGCCGCCCGCCGCCGCAGCGTGAAGGTGTTCATCGCCACGGGACGCCCCCAAGTGCTCATCAACAACCTGGGCCCGTTGACAGAGCGGGGCCTCATCGACGGCTACGTCACCATGAACGGGGGCTACTGCTTCGTGGGCGACGAGGTCATCAGCAAGGCGCCCCTGCCCGCCGACGAGGCGAAAGCCCTGCTGGATTATTGCGCCGCGCGCGGCATCACCTGCGTGGTGGTGGGCGAACACGACATCTGCGCCTGCCAGCCGGGCGAGATGCTGCACCGGATATTCAACGAATACCTGCACGCCAAGGAACTGCCCGCCCGCACGCCGGAAGAAGCCCTGGAGAGCATCGCCGAGGTCTACCAGATGTCGCCCTTCCTCAACGCCGAACAGGAGCAGGAGATACGCCCCTCCATCCCGCACTGCGAGATTGGCCGCTGGCATCCCGCCTTCGTGGACGTCACGGCCTGCGGCATCACCAAGCAACTGGGCATCGACCAAATCTGCCGGCACTTCGGCCTCCGCGTGGAAGAGACCATGGCCGTGGGCGACGGCGGCAACGACATCCCCATGCTGCGCCACGCGGGCATAGGCATCGCCATGGGCAACGCCGGCGACGAGGTGAAGGCCGCCGCCGACTACGTGACAGACACCGTGGACAACGACGGACTGGCCAAAGCCATCGAGACCTACGCCGTATGAAGTTCGTGCCCGACACCTCCAACCACGAGTTCCGCCAGGCGCTGGAGCTCGTCAAATACACCCGCCAGTCGCTCTTCCTGACGGGCAAGGCGGGTACGGGCAAATCGACCTTCCTGCGCTACATCTGCGACAACGTCCGGAAGAAGCACGTCGTCCTGGCCCCCACGGGCATCGCCGCCATCAACGCCGGAGGCAGCACGCTGCACAGTTTCTTCCGCCTGCCCTTCCATCCCCTCCTGCCGGACGACCCCAACCTGAGCCTGCAACGGGGACGCATCCACCAATTCCTGCGCTACACCAAGGAACACCGCAAGCTGCTGGAAGAGCTGGAACTGGTCATTATCGACGAGATATCCATGGTGCGGGCCGACATCATCGACGCCGTCGACCGCATCCTGCGCGTCTATTCGCACAACCTGCGTGAACCCTTCGGCGGCAAGCAACTGCTGCTGGTGGGCGACGTCTACCAACTGGAACCGGTGGTGAAGGGCGACGAGCGCGACATCCTGAACCGCTTCTACCCCACCCCCTTCTTCTTCTCGGCCCGCGTCTTCAGCCAGATAGACCTGGTGTCCATCGAACTGCAGAAGGTGTACCGGCAGAGCGACCCGACATTCGTCAGCGTGCTGGACCACATCCGCAACGCCTCGCTGACCCATGCCGACCTGCAGGTGCTCAACGCCCGTTGCGGCACGCAGATAGAAGACTCGGGCAACGACCTCTACATCACCTTGGCCACCCGCCGCGACACGGTGGACTACATCAACGAGCGCAAGCTGGACGCCCTGCCCGGACAGGCGGTCACCTTCTCCGGGCAAGTGGAGGGAGACTTCCCCGACAGCAGCCTGCCCACCACGCGCGACCTCGAACTGAAGCCCGGCGCACAGGTCATCTTCGTGAAGAACGACCCCGACCGCCGCTGGGTGAACGGCACCATCGGCATGGTCAGCGGCTTCGACGAAGAACAGCACATCCTCTACATCATCACCGACGACGGCCGCGAGTGCGACGTACGGCCGGAGTCGTGGCGCAACATCCGCTACAAATACAACGAAGAGAAAAAGGAGATTGAAGAAGAAGTGCTGGGCACGTTCACCCAGTTCCCCGTGCGCCTGGCCTGGGCCATCACCGTCCACAAGAGCCAGGGCCTGACGTTCAGCCGGGTGGTGATAGACCTGACGGGCGGCGTCTTTGCAGGCGGACAGACCTACGTGGCCCTGAGCCGCTGTACCTCGCTGGAAGGGATGCAGTTGCGCCAGCCCATCCGCCCAGCCGACGTGTTCGTGCGACCGGAAATCACGCAGTTCGCCCAACGCTTCAACAACCCCCAAGCCATCCACCGCGCCCTGAAACAGGCACAGGCAGACATCCAGTACGCCGCCGCCGCACGTGCCTTCGACCAGGGCGACTTCGATACCTTCCTGACGGAGTTCTTCAAAGCCATCCATTCGCGCTACGACATCGAGAAGCCCTCCGCCCAGCGCCTCATCCGCCGCAAACTGAACATCATCAACCGTCTGCGCCAGGACAACATGCGCCTGCGCCAGGAAGCCGTGGAAAAAGAGAAAGCCCTCCTGAAATACGCCCGCGAATACATCCAGATGGGCGACGAGTGCATCCGCCTGGGCATGAAAGACGCCGCCCTGCGCAACTACGAGAAAGCGGTGACCCTCTGCCCCAAGTTCCGCGAGGCATGGACCAAGATTAAGAAGCTGGACAAGGAACGTAAGACAAAAGAATGGGAGGAAGGATAAAATCGGCTGCAAACGAATGATTTCCCGAATAACTTCCGTATCTTTGCCGTTGTACACACCAAAGCATCAAGCGTATGAATACACTGAACCTACGAGCGGAAGAGATATTCTACAACGACTTAGTCAATTTGGGTAACGAAACCAAGCGGCGACTGATAGAGCTATTGGCTTCCTCGCTCACATTTAAAGACACGGCTCAGGAACAGGACAAGAAACAGCTCCAGCAAATAGCCGGCGCATGGAAAGACGACGGCTTGACCGCTGAAGAAGAAATAGCCCAAATCAGGGAAGCACGTACCCAAGGAATAACCCGCAACATCATCGCCGAACTATGAAACAGTATCTCCTGGATACCAATATCTGCATCTATCTCCTCAAAGACCTGCATAACGTGGAAGGACGGATAGAACGATGTGGCAAGAAAAACTGCTTCATCTCTGAAATAACCTTGGCCGAACTCTACTACGGTGCTTGCAACAGCGGACAGAAGGAGAAGAAGATGCAAGGAGTGCACTTCATTGAAGACTATTTTACCATACTGCCGATGTATGCTTGCCTGGAAAAATACGGCGACATCAAAAGCCTGCTCAGAAGACAAGGATTGCTGATAGACGACTTCGATTTGCTGATAGGTTGCACTGCCTTGCAATACGAGCTCACATTGGTGACCGAGAATGTAAAACACCTTGCGCGAATCCCAGGGATACAAATAGAAAATTGGATAACACACTAACCCCATGCTGCTCAAACTCTATTCCCAAAACAACGACCCCGACGACCTGCAGCGCGTCATCGACACGCTGAACGACGGCGGACTGGTCATCTACCCCACCGACACCATGTACGCCATCGGCTGCCACGGGCTGAAGGAACGCGCCATCGAGCGCATCTGCCGCCTCAAGGGCATAGACCCGAAGAAGAACAACCTGTCCATCATCTGCTACGACCTGGCTGCCATCAGCGAGTATGCCAAGGTGGACAACAACACCTTCAAGCTGATGAAACGCAACCTGCCCGGCCCCTTCACCTTCATCCTGAACGGCACCACGCGCCTGCCCAAAATCTTCCGCAACCGCCGCGAAGTGGGCATCCGCATGCCGGATAATCCCATCATACGGGAGATTGCCCGCCTGCTGGACGCGCCCATACTGACCACCACCCTGCCCCGCGACGAACGAGAGGACATCGAGTACGTCACCGACCCGGAACTGATAGACGAAAAATACGGCGAACTGGCCGACCTGGTCATCGACGGGGGCATCGGCGGGCTGGAAGGCTCGACGGTGGTGGACTGCACCGGCGACGAGCCGGTCGTCGTAAGGCAGGGGCTGGGCGAACTGCTCTACTGACCGCCTGCCCGCACGCCACGTCCCCGCCCCACGCCGCTCTTCCCCACCCCATCCGGCTGCTTATGCCGGCCTCCCTCTTGCCAAGCGGGCGGACAATGGGCCCAAACGCCCGGAACCGGGCATTATAACGCCAGCAACCGGGCATTAGAACGCCAGCAACCGGGCATTAGAACGCCAGCAACCGGGGACTATAACGCCAGCGACCGGGGATTATAGTCCCACTAAACGCTGAATACCAACCCCTTTTGAACCATCCGGCATCCTGGTTTGTTCTCCTTGTGATGCCCCTTCGCGCATATTCCTAACCAACTTCATACGCTTATGAAACAACCTATCCTCCTCTCCCTCCTGCTGGCGGCCTGCACCCTGGCCGCCGCCCCGTCTGCTTCCGCCTGCACCGGCATCACCTTGAAAAGCCGGGACGGACACACCGTCGTGGCCCGCACCATCGAATGGGGCGGCAGCAACCTGAACAGCCAGTACGTCGTCGTGCCGCGCGGACACCGGCAACAGTCGCTCCTGCCCGGCGGACAGACGGACGGCATGGCCTTCACCGCGCGCTATGGCTACGTGGGCCTGGCGGTGGAACAGGAAAACTTCGTGGCCGAAGGGCTGAACGAGGCGGGCTTGTCGGCCGGACTGTTCTACTTCCCCGCCTACGGCCGGTATGAGGACTACGACCCCGCCCGGAAGAGCACGACCATCGCCGACCTCCAACTGGTGGCGTGGCTGCTGGGTACATGCGCCGACGTGGACGAGGTGAAAGCGGCCGTGGCCCGCGTACACGTGGTGCAGATAGACCCGCGCGCCTCCACCGTGCATTGGCGCTTCACCGACCGTTCCGGCAGACAGGTAGTCCTGGAAATCATGAACGGCGGCGAGCTGCACTTCTACGAGCATCCGCTGGGCGTACTGACCAATTCGCCCGACCTGCCCTGGCACCTCGCCAACCTCAATAACTACGTCAACCTCGTGCCGGGTTCGGCGCCGGCGCAACAGCTGGACGGCATCGCCCTGAAGGCCTTCGGCGCAGGCAGCGGCTTCCTGGGCCTGCCGGGCGACGTTACCCCTCCTTCGCGCTTCGTGCGGGCCGCCTTCTTCCAGGCCACGGCTCCCCAGCAGCCCACTGCCCAGCTGGCCGTGCTCCAGAGTTTTCAGATTCTGAACAGCTTCGATATCCCCGTAGGCATCGAATTTACCGGCGGACAAGCCCCGGCGGACATCCCCAGCGCCACGCAATGGACCTCGGCCACCGACATCGCAGGCGGCTGCATCTACTTCCGCACCATGTACGACAGCCGCATCCGCTGCATCGACCTTGGCGGCATAGACTTCGCCCGCACCCGCTACCGGGCTGTGCCCCTGGATGCCGTGAAGCAGCAGCCGGTGCAGCGCATCCCCGTGGAATAAGCGCGGGCATCCCCGCCGGCGCCTCAGTAGGCAAAGCGGATTTCGGCCCGGCTGCCGGCAGCCATCGGCAGGGATATCATCGGCTCGCGGCAGACCGTGGTGCGGCCGTCCAGGGCAACCGTGGCCTGCGAGGCTCCTGCGGGCATCTTCAAGCGGAAGGTTCCCGCCACGCGGGCCTTCAGGACGGCCTGTCCGGGACGACGGTCGGCCCAGTCGAGGTCTACGGAAGCTCCGCCACGCACGCACAGCCCGCGGAAACTGCCCTCCGACCAGCAGTCCGGCAGGGCGGGCAACAGATGAATGAAGCCCTCGTGACTCTGCAGCAGCATCTCGCCGATGCCGGCCGTGCCGCCAAAGTTGCCGTCTATCTGGAAAGGCGGGTGCGAGCAGAACAGGTTGGGAAACGTGCCGCTGCCGTGCTGTCCCGTCGCGGGGTCGACGGCCGGCTGCAAGAGGCTGCGGAACAGCGCCCAGGCCCGGTTGCCGTCGGCCAGGCGGGCCCAGAAGTTCATCTTCCAGGCGCGGCTCCATCCGGTGGCCTCGTCGCCCCTACGGTTCAGCGTGACGCGGCAGGCCTCGGCCAGGCGGGGAGTCCGGGTAGGCGAAATCAGGTTGGCAGGGTGCAGCCCGTAGAGATGGGATACATGGCGGTGGTGCACATCCACCTCGCGGTAGTCTTCCAGCCACTCCTGCAGATAGCCCCCG
Organism: uncultured Bacteroides sp.; assembly: GCA_949289265.1. Taxonomy (GTDB): domain Bacteria; phylum Bacteroidota; class Bacteroidia; order Bacteroidales; family Bacteroidaceae; genus Bacteroides. Next base: position 18,351 of record CASENE010000099.1, on the reverse strand, counting down.
CGGCTGCTGACCTGCATGGGCGGAAACCGGCGGATGTCTGCCTCCAGGCGCGCGGCAAAAGCACTGTCGCGCCCCAGGACGCGTGCGGCGGCGGCCACGTTGGTGTAAAGCTCGGTGAGCAGCTGCACGTCCATCGTGGGTCCCATGCAGATACTGACAGGATGCAGGGTGTCGCCCGGCAGGTAGAAGGCATTCTCGGGCGACGACGTGGGGGCGGTGACCAGCCAGCCCCGGCGGGGTTCGCGCACGGTGGTGGAGACGAAGAACTCGGCAGCCCCCTTCAGGATGGGATAGACGCGGCGCAGGTAGGCAGTGTCTTGCGAATAGAGGTAGTGCTCCCACAGGTGGGCGCAGAGCCAGGCCCCGCCCGTATTGGTGGCGCCCCACGAGGGGTGTTCGCCGGGAGCGGTATAGTTCCACACATTGGTCATCATGTGCAACACCCAGCCGCGGGCATCCGCCCCGTAGAAGGCGCGGGCGGTCTGGCGACCTGAGGGGACAAGGCGTTCCACCAGCGTGGTCAGCGGCTGGTAGAGTTCGGACAAGCCCGCCTGCTCCAGGGGCCAGTGGTTCATCTGGATGTTGATGTTGGTGTGATAGTCGCCGTTCCAGGGAGTCAGCGTGCCGTTGGCCCAAAGCCCCTGCAGGTTGGGCGGCAGCGAACCGGGGCGCGTGCTGCTGATGAGGAGGTAGCGGCCATAGTTATAGTAAAGGGCAGCCAGACCGGGCGAGGGGTGGTCGGCAAAGCGCAGGAGGCGTTGGTCGGTAGGCAAGGCATCGTCCGGCGAGGACGGGAGGCGGAGCGAGACGCGGTCGTAGAGGGCGCGGTGTGCGGCAACGTGGGAGTCCAACGAGGAACGGAGCACAGACATCATCCCGTCGGTGGGCGCGTAAACCGCCGTCCATCTCTTCTTCTGCGCCTCCGCTTCCGTATCCGCATACAAATCGCCGGCATAGAAGTTCTCCAGGCTGTCGCACACGCTGCCAAAGCGTTCGCCGGGGAAGTCGGTGCCGGGAGCCGAGAAAGACGTAGCGGCGGAAATCACCACCCAAGCCTCCCGGCTGCCCTCCAGAAGGATGCCGTCCTTGGGGTCGGGAGCGATGGCGAGGCGGCCGGTCTGGGAAACTACCCGCATCGACACGCGAAAACTCATGCCTTCTTTCTCCGGATTGCCGCTGGGCAACTGCCCACACAGCAGCAACGAATAGTTGTCCGTGGTGACTACGGCATTCTCGGCCCGGCTGAGGCGGGCGGTGAACGACAGGGCGCCGTCGCGGCTGGCCGTAAGGCGGATGAGCATCACGTCGCGGTCGCGCGACACGAAGTAGGTGCGCCCGTAGTCCACGCCGTCCAGGGTAAAGGAGGTATGCGCCACCGCGTCGCGCAGGGAGAGCGAACGGGCATAACGCTGCGGGGCAATCGCTTTCCGCGCTTCGCCGTATTTAAAATCCAGGTAGAGGTCGCCCAAGACCTGATAGGAGCCATAACGTCCGTCGGTCTCCTGCTTGCGGGGCACGAAGCTGCGATACATCAGTTCCTGCGCCTCGAGGTTCCGTCCCTCGAAGAGCAGGCGGCGGATGGCGGGCAGGCTGTCGGCAGCCGAAGGGTTGCTATAGTCGGACTCCGAACCGCTCCAGAGGGAGATTTCGTTGAGGACGACGTGCTCGCTGCCGATGCCGCCGTCGGGCATCATGCCCAGCCGTCCGTTGCCCAGGGGGAGTGTCTCTTCCCAGATAGCGGCGGGCGCGGTGTACCACAGGCGATGGTTGCACGTGTCTTCCGGCACGGGGGCGGTAGCCCACAGCGCGGCGGGCAGCAGGGCGACGAACAGGGTCAATAAGTTTTTCATAAGCGATGTAGTAATAAGAAGAAAGGGAAAACAGTTCCCCGCCCGTGGCGGGCGGGGAACATACTTAGTCGGCCAGCAAGTCGGCGCGGGCTTCGTCCAGACCGTCGGCCGTGGCGCGCAGGCGGATGGGGCCGTCCTCACCGTTGTTCTGGATGACGACGAGGCACTTGCCGTAGAACGCCTTGCGGTGGTTGGCCTTGAAGCGCTCCAGCGACGTGGGGCTGCCGTTGTCCACCCCGGCGATGAAACCGGCGCCCTCCACGCTGAAGGTCACGTCGTTGTCGGCCCAGGGACAAAGGTTGCCGTCCTCGTCCACAATCTCCACGGTGACAAAGCTGAGGTCCCGGCCGTCGCAGCGGATGTCCGTGCGGTCGGGGGTGAGGCGTATGCGGGCGGGTTGTCCGGCGGTGTGAATCTCCTGCTCGGCCACCACCTTGCCCGCCTTGCGCGACACGGCCTTGACAGTGCCCGGCCGGAAGACGACGCGCCACATGACGTGGAAGTCGTCCTTACCCTTGCTGCGCACGCCCTGCGACTGCCCGTTGACAAAGAGTTCCACCTCGTCGGCGTTGTTATAGTAAGCCCAGAGGTCGATGGTCTGTCCCTCCTTCCAGTTCCAGTGAGGGAAGAGATGGAGCACGGTCTTGTCCGGGCGCCACTCGCTCTGATACAGGTAGTAGACGTCCTTGGGGAAGCCGGCCAGGTCTACGACCCCGAAGTACGAGCTGCGGGCAGGCCATCCGTAGGGAGTGGGTTCGCCCAGGTAGTCGAAGCCTGTCCAGATGTATTGGCCCGCGATGAAGTCGTTGTTCTTGACGTGGCGCAGGGTTCCTTCGTGGGTATTCCCCCAGGGCACGTGGCAGTTGTCATACGACGAGCAGGAGAACGACGGGTCGGCAAAGGGTATGTCCCAACGCGTGGGCCAGACGTACATCGAGTCGGAGGGCATGCGGTAGTAGCCCCGGGTCATCAGGGCCGAGACGCTCTCGGTGACCAGGAAGGGCTGGCCGGGGAAGTTCTTCGGCACGCCGGCAAACCAGTCGTCGTGGTAGTTGAAGCCGATGATGTCCAGCGCGCCCGAACGGAAAAGGTGGTTGCCCGGGTTCGGCTCGTTGCAGCCGGCGGTGACGGGGCGCGTGGGGTCGAGGGCGCGGGTCATGTCGGCCAGTTTCTTGGTGAGGAGGGAATTGACGGACATCTCCCCGTCTTCCTTGGCCAGCATCTCCTGGCTATGGCCGAAGTTCAGCAACAGGTTGGCCTCGGCCAGGCTGAGGGTATCGGCCCGGGCGTCGCTCCATTGCTCCAGCACTTCGTTGCCTATGCTCCAGATGAAGATGGAGGGGTGGTTGCGGTCGCGGCGGACCAGGTCGGTCAGGTCCTGCTCGTGCCATTGGTTGAAGTAGCGGGCATAGTCGTGCGCGGTCTTCTGTTTACGCCACATGTCAAAGGTCTCGTCCATGACGATGAAGCCCATGCGGTCGCACAGGTCGAGCAGTTCGGGCGCAGGAGGATTGTGCGAGCAGCGGATGCCGTTGCAACCCATCTCCTTCAGAATCTCCAGCTGGCGCTGCATGGCACGGACGTTGACCGCCGCGCCCAGGCATCCCAGGTCGTGGTGCAGGCAGACGCCGTTTATCTTCATGCGACGCCCGTTGAGGATGAAGCCCTTTTGCGCGTCGAAGCAGAAGGAACGGAAGCCAAAGGGCGTGTCGTACACGTCCAGCGTGCGGTCCTCGGAAAGCAAAGTGGTGCGCACCGTATAGAGATAGGGCCGCTCTACGCTCCACAGCTGGGGAGCGGGCACGTCCATCGTCTGCACCGCCTCGGTCAGCGTGTCGGCCCGGGCGGACAGGGGCGTGGAGGTGGCGGTGAGCACCGTCTGCCCGTCCTGGTCAATCAGGTCGGTGCGGATGGTGAGGCTGGCGTCGGCGTCCAGGGTGTTCTCCACCGTGGTGCGCACGCAGAGGCGGGCCTGGCGGTCGCTGACATCGGAGGCCGTCACATAGGTGCCCCACTGGGCCACGTGCACCGGGTCGAGGCAAGTGAGGCGGACGTTGCGGTAGATGCCGCAGCCGGAATACCAGCGCGAGTTGGGCTGCTCCGCATTGTCCACGCGCACGGCCAGGGTGTTCTCTTCGCCCCAACGGACGTAGGGGGTGAGGTCGTAGCGGAAGGAGATGTAGCCGTAGGGGCGCGTGCCGAGGCAGTGCCCGTTGATATAGACGCTGGAGTTCATGTACACGCCGTCGAAGTCGATGTAGAGCCTGCGGCCCCGGTCGACCTCGTCGGCGCGGAAGGTCTTGCGATACCAGCCCACGCCGCCGGGCAGGGCGCCTCCGCCCACGCCGGACGGGTTGTCCTGGCTGAAGTCGCCCTCGATGGCCCAGTCGTGCGGGAGGTCGAGGCGTCGCCAGGAGGAGTCGTCGTAACCGGGAAGGGCGGCCAGCGTATCGTCGCCCAGGCAGAAAGCCCAGTCGGTCGTAAAGTCGCGGCTGCGGGACAGGGATTCGTCGGCAGCCGGATGTTGAGCGCACGACAACAGGCCTCCGGCAGCCACTAGGGGCAAGAGCTTGCGCAGAAGTTGAGAAAGTTTCATGGGTAAAAAGGAATTTAGAATGAAAAAACGATTCATTTCCCCTCTTCCCACGGAGGAGGGGTGCCCAACGGGCGGAGTGGCAGGTAAGAAAGAGGAGGAGAATGGAGTGACTAATACTCGCATTTCGGCACGCCTTTCTTCCTGCTGCTTCGGGAAAATCCCGCGTCCGCAAGGGAAAAACCGGCGCGCTGCGGCAAAAACTATAAATTCAGCCTGAATTTACATAAATCCAGCTTAGATTTACATAAATCCAGCCTTAATTTACATAAATCCAGGCTGAATTTATAACTTCCGTCGGCAAGAAAGCGTTTTTTCCTCCCGGCCCGGCCGTTTTTGGAGCGGGGCTGGAAGGAAAAGGAAGCAGGAGGAGAGGAGCGAAGGAGCTTACCGCCCCTCCGCTCCCGTGCCTCAGAGTTTCACGGTCGTCTCTTGTCCGGAGTAACGCACCTCGCGGCCGCTGGCATCGGGGTTGAAGGCGCGGGGATGCTCTTCGTCCACCACGACGATGCGGAACGTGCGCTCCTGCAACATGCCGGGGAACTGGCCCTGGCGCGCGCCGATGGTCAGCGTGCCCTCCTGCTCGTTGTAGGTCAGGGGGATGGTGGCATACTGGCCGCGCTCGTAGCCGTAGTTGGTGCCTTCGTCTTCATAGAGCGTAAACGAGGCATCGGCGCCGGCGTAGACGTAGAGCGTGACGAGGTCGGCAGGCTTCTCGTCGGTGTATTGCAGGGCCGGGCCCACGGGCAGGATGGAGCCTTGGCGGACGTAGAGCGGGATGCGCTCGTAGGGTGCGGAAACCGTGGCGCGCTGTCCGCCGTCCACACGGCGTCCGGTGTAGAAGTCATACCACGCCGTGCCGGCAGGGAAGTAGACGGAACGCTCGCGGGCGCCATACTGATAGACGGGAGCTACCAGCAGCGAGGGGCCGAACATGAACTGGTCGCCCACGTCGAAGGTCTCGTGGTCGGCAGCAAAGTCCATCACCAGGGGACGCATAATGGTATAGTCGCGGAAATAAGTCATTCCGGCCAGCGAATAGATGTAGGGCATCAGGCGGTAGCGCAGGCGCGTGTAGTAGGTAATGGAGCGGTAGGCGGGATGGCCTTCGGGGGCGATGTTCCATACTTCGCGGTAAGGATACTGTCCATGCGCGCGGAACAGGGGACAAAACGCTCCGAACTGGTACCAGCGCGTGTTGAGCTCGCGCCACTCCTTGTAGTCGGCGTTCTCGCGTCCCGTGGCGTTATACACTTGTTGTCCCTGCACATAGCGGTTTTCCACGCAGAAGCCGCCGATATCCATCGTCCAATAGGGAATACCGCTGACGGCAAAGTTCAATCCGGCCGCAATCTGCGCCTTCATGTCTTCCCAGCGCGTGGCGATGTCTCCGCTCCAGGTGGCCGTGGAATAGCGTTGCAGGCCGGCAAAGCCCGAACGGGTCAGCAGGAAGACGCGGCGGTCGTTGTCCACCCCGCGCTGTCCGTCGTAGATGGCCTCGGCGTTCATCAGGGCATAAGCGTTGAAGTATTGGGCCGAAGGTCCCAGAGCCGTGGGCCCGCAGAGCGCCTTGCGGTAGTCCATGTCCGTGCAGTCGCGAACGTTGGGCTCGCTGGCGTCCATCCACCAGGCATCCACGCCCAACGGATAGTAGTGCTCGTACATCTGCTGCCAGAACAGCTTGCGCGCCTCGGGCTGGTAGGCGTCATAAAAGCCGTAGTGATAGCCGGGGCCCACCCAGTCTTTCAGGCTGTCCTTGACGGACTGCAGGTACATCCAGCCCCGGTCGGCAAACTCCTTGTAGTGCTCGGTCGTCGTATAGAACTTGGGCCATACGGACACCATCAGCCGCCCGTTCATGGCATGGATGCTGTCCACCATCTGTTTAGGCTGGGGGAAGCGCTCCGGGTCGAACTCGTGGCTGCCCCACGAATCCTGCGGCCAGTGCAACCAGTCGATGACGATGTTGTCAATGGGCACCTGCCGCCGGCGGAACTCCTTCAGCGTGGAAAGCACTTCGTCCTGCGTGTTGTATTTCTCACGGCTCTGCCAGTATCCCATAGCCCACTTGGGCATGATGGGCGACTTCCCCGTCAGGGTGCGGTAGCCGCTGACAACGTCGTCCATGCTGTCGCCGCACACAAAGTAGTAGTCAATCTCGTTCTGCATCTCGCCCCACCAGGCCATCTTGCTCTGCTCTTCGGGCGACACGGGCGACAGGACGCGCAGGCCGCAATAGGACACGCCGCCGTCGGGCCGCCACTCGATGCGGACAGGCACACGCTTGCCGGCCTCGAGGTTGACGGCGAACTTATAGCTGTTGGGGTTCCAGGCCGTGCGCCAGCGTTCGGGCACCACCAGCTCGTTGTTGACATACACCTGCGTATAGCCTGCGTAATAAAGGATAAAGCGGAAGAGGCCCGTTTCCGAGGGTTCTATCTCGCCCTCGTAGGTAACGTGCGCGCCCAGGAAGGGGAATCCCTCCGGCAGGTTGACCACGCGCTCCTTGCCTTTCGACAGGTCGGCACGCACCAGGTGCTCAAAATAAATAGAGTCTTCCTGCCGCACCAGGGTCTTGGCGCCGCTCTTGCTGTCGGGCACATACGTACCGGTCAGCGAGCCTTCCTTGCCGTCTTTGTCATACAGTTTGAACACCTCGCCCAGCTGCGCATAGTCGCGCGCATCGCCGAAGCGGCACAGCGAGTAGCTGTCCCACAGCACGCCGTAGTTCTTGGTAGACACGATGAAGGGGACAGACACCTTAGTGTTGTACTGGAACAGTTCTTCGTTCTTGCCCTTGTAGTTGAACTCGTCGGCCTGGTGTTGGCCCAGTCCGTACCAGCCTTCGTCATCGCCGGCCGACTGGAAGGTCTGGCGCACGGTGTAGGCCTGCGTCCCATCCACCTCGACGGGCTGGAAGGTGCGGACGTCTTCGGCCAGAATCTGGTTGCCTTCTGCATCGAGGAAGCGCACCTGCCCGGTCTTGAGCGACACGAGGGCGCTGGCCTGCGCGGTCTTTACGGCAATGTCGTCGCCCTGCTCGCTCACCGTGAAGTCGGTCTTCTGCTCCTGCGGGACGATGATAAGGCTCTGCGCCTCCGAAAATTGTTTCTCGGGTGTGGCCGATACACGGAACAGCTTCTCACCCATTACTTCTACGCGTACCTTGCGTACGTCTGTCGGTTGCGCCTGGTCTACAGTCACAACCACTCCGCGGCCGTCGTCGGTCAGTTGGTAGCCGGTGCCCGAGCAGGCAGCCAGCAACAAACCGGTGAACAAGCCCCATGAAGTGTTTTTCAGTTTCATATAGCAATACTTGTTTAAATGGTTTTCGCTGAGGGCAAAGGTAGACATTCTCCCGCACAACGCGCCTTCCGGATGATACCGGCAAGGGGATAATTTGATTCCGCCCCGGGATAAAATGTTGCCGGTTGGGGTATGATTTGTCACCGGCCTTCCTTTTCCTGGTAGACGGAGGGCAGCATGCCGAATTCTTCCTTGAAGTAACGGCTGAAATACTTGGGGTTATTGAAGCCCAGCTGGTAGGCAATCTCGGACACGTTCTGTTGGCTCTCGCGCAGCAGTTGTGCGGCGCGCTTCAGGCGGATGACGCGGATGAACTCGATGGGTGTCTTGCCGGTAATCTGCAGCACTTTTTTGTAGAAATGGGCGCGGCTCATGCCCAGCTCCCGGCTCAGTTCTTCCACCGACAGGTCGCTGCGCGCGATGTTCTTCTCCACATAGCGGATGGCATCGGCAATCAGCTTCTCGTCCAGCGGCGTGACCACGATTTCCTCGGGCGTGGGGTCGATGAGCCCGCGGGGCTTCGACTTGCGGCTCAACTCGATGAGCTTGCGGATGCGCAGCGTCAGCACCTCGAGGTTGAAGGGCTTGGTCACATAGTCGTCGGCTCCCACGGTCAGGCCCTCCACCTTGGTTTCGACAGACTGCTTGGCGGTGAGCAGGACGAAGGGGATGCCAGCGGTCTGTTTGTCGGCCTTCACCCGGCGGCACAGTTCGCAGCCGTCCATCACGGGCATCATCCAGTCGCACAAGATGAGGTCGGGCTTCTGCCGGTGGATAAAGTCCAATGCATCCTGCCCGTTGGAAGCGACCTGCACGCGGAAGTAAAGGCTCAGGGCGTCCTGCATAAAGTCGGTGAAGTCGCGGCTGTCGTCCACCACCAGCACCAGAGGCTTTTCCTCCTTGCCGCGGGCGGCAGAGGGCGGAAGCGGGGCCTGGGACGGAGCTGTTGCCGGAGGGGACGCGCCGGGCGAAGCAGGGCCGGACGCGGCAGGCTGCGCTTCGGCCGGGACAGCGACGGCGGCAGGAACAGCCGCAGCGGGCGAAGCGGCAAGAGCGGTATGACGCAAGGGAATGTCCACCACAAACACGCTGCCTCCACCAGGATTGTCGGCCACACGCACCGTGCCGCCGTGCAGGGCCACGAAGTCACGCACCAAGCTGAGGCCGATGCCGCTGCCCGTAGAGAGCGGAGACGCATGGCCCGGCCCGGCCTGGTAGAACCGCTCGAAGATGCGGGCCTTGTCGGCGTCGCTGATGCCGATGCCGGTGTCGGCCACGCGGATTTCCAGCACCTCGGGTTGACGGTCGGGCACGTCCAGCGCGACGGATACGCTGCCGCCGTCGGGCGTAAACTTGAAGGCATTGGACAACAGGTTCATCACCACCTTGCCCAGCTTGTCGGCGTCGAAGGCCATGCCCAACGACGGACGGGAGGAGGCAAAGGTGAAGCGCACGCCCTTCTTTTCGGACAGCATGAGGAAGGAATTGCAGATGTTCTGCACAAAGGGCACCACGTCGCCCTCGGACAAGGACAGGCGCGCGCCGGCCATTTCGTTCTTCCGGAAGTCCAGCAGTTGGTTCACCAGGTTGAGCAGGCGCTGGGCGTTGCGGTATATCATCTGCAGCTTTTGGGCCGTGGCGGCATCGCCCGTGTGCTGGATGAGGCTTTCCAACGGCGAGATAATCAGGGTGAGCGGCGTGCGCAGCTCGTGGCTGACGTTGGTAAAGAAGCGGAACTTCATTTGATTGAGCTCCTCGTTGCGCCGGGCGTCCTCTTCCATCTGACGGATGCGGTACTTGTTGCGCTCGCGACGCTTCACCTGCCGGTAGGCCAGCAGCAAGACGCCGCCCAACAGCAACGCATAGGCGATGTAGGCCCAGGGGGTGAGCCAAAAGGGCGGGCGGATGACAATCTTCAGGCGGGCCTCGTGGCCGTAGCCCATGCCGTCGCTGTTGGCCGCCTTCACGCGCAGCCAGTAGGTGCCCGGAGCCAGGTTGGTATAGGTGACGCGGTGCTGGTTGCCGGTCTCGGAGAGCCAGTCTTCGTTGAAGCCCTCCAGCTTGTAGCAGTAGCGGGTCTTTTCGGGCAGGACGTAGTTGTCGGTAGCCAGAAAGACGGTAAAGACATTCTGTTTGTAGTCCAGCACGACTTCGCGAGAGCGGTTCAGGGCTTTGTCCAGGACGACCCGCCCCTGCACCGGCACGCCCACCCGCACCGGTTCGTTGAACAGCTGCAACCCGGTGAAGAGGACGCGGGGCGGCACGCGGTTGTATCGGATGTTGCCGGGGTGGAAATAGTTGACCCCGTACAGACCGCCGGCCACCAGTTCGCCCGTGGCCAGCCGTTTGAGCGCACGCTGGTTGAAGTCTCCTCCCTGCAGGCCGTCTTTGTCGCTGTAGGTATGGCGGCTGAAGGCGAGGCGGCCCGTGCGCGGGTCTGCCGTGGCGACGATGTTGAGCAGCCTGCCGCCCACGCTGGCCCACATCTCCTGCCGGTCGTCTTCCACCAGGCCGGTGACGGGCAGGCGCGAGCCGTCGTCGGACAGCGGCACCTCGCAGACGGAGTCCGACGAGGGGTCGTACACATAGAGGCCGGCCCGCGTGGCCACCCACAGGCGCCCGCGACTGTCTTCGCAGAGCTGCATCACCCCGTCGTAGTCGAAGTAAGTCCGGCCGGAGCGCGCGGAAGCAAAGCGGCTCAACACGCGCGTCTGCACGTCCATCACGAACACTCCGCTCACCGTGCCCACCCACAGGCGGCGGCCGTCGCGGCTGAGGCAGAGGGACACCACACAGTCGGAAGACAGGCCCGAGCGGGCCGAATCGTAGGAGGTGAACACGCCCGTGCGGGGGTCGAGGCATTGCAGGCCGTGGTTCAGCGTGCCCACCCAGATGTATCCGTCGCGGTCTTCGGCCAAGGCCCAGACATCGGCATCGGGCAGGGAGCCCGGTTGGCCGTCGCGGGGCAGGTAGTTGACGAAGCGGCGGCCGTCGTAGCAGCTCAGGCCTCCGTAGTAGGTGCCGGCCCACAGGCGTCCGCGGCTGTCGCGCAGCAGGGTGACGACGACGTCGCTCGACAGCGAGCCGGGGTCGCCCGGACGGTGGGCGAAGACCTGCCGGCGGCCCGTCTGCCTGTCCCAGCGTATCAGTCCCGCCCCGTTGGTGCCCAGCCAGAGGACGCCGTTGCCCCCGTCTTCGACGCAGTGGATGTCGCCCAGCGCGGCGCCGCCGAATTTGAACATGCTTTCATTATAATAGGAGACGCCGCCCTTGTAGGTGCCCACCCACATGGTTCCGGCCGGGTCTTCGTAGAAGGTGGTGACGGTGTTGCTGGAGAGGCTGTGCTCGTTGTCCGCGCGGCTGTCCAGACAGACGGGCTCCGTGCCCGCCGGGCCCAGGATTTCGATGCCGTCCTGGTCTTTCCCTATCCAGATGCGCCCGTCCTTGTCTTCCGTCACGGCGCGGCACACCTCCGAGGGGCCGTCGCAACGGCGCAACACTTCCCACGTGCGGCTCTTCAGGTCGTAGCGGCCCATGCCCGCCGTGCAGCACAACCACAGCCGCCCGCGGCGGTCGGCATAGGGCGTCACGTCGTAGCGGCGGTCGTCGTCGGCCAGCAGGCGGGCCAGTCCCGGCTCGGTCCACTTCAGCTCCAGGCTGCGGCGGTCGAGGCAATGCACCGCCCCCCGGTCGTCGGCCAGCAGCAGTCCCTCGGCGCATTCGGCAAAGCGCAGGCCGCCCGCGCCCCGCAGGGCTTCCGTCGCTCCGGCGGACAAGGTAGCGGCCGCGTCGCCCGGCGCGTAGCGGTAGAGGCGGTGGGCATCGGCCAGGTATATCCAGAGCACGCGCGCGGAGTCGACGTAGACCTCCGTGGGGACGCCCGAAATGCCCATGGCCCACAAACGGGCCTCGATGCGGCGGTCGAAGGCATCCGTGTCCGGGCGATACAGCACGTAGCCGCCCCCGGTGCGTATCCACAGGCAGCCGTCGGCATCCTCCTGAATGTCGGCTATGAAGTTGTCGGGCAGCGAGGCGGTGTCGGCCGGCACGCTGCGGTAGACCTTCAGCGCGTAGCCGTCGTAGCGGTTCAGGCCGGAGGCCGTGCCGAACCACAGGAATCCGTCGCGGTCTTGATGGATGACGTTCACCTGGTTGTTGGACAGGCCGTCGCGCATCTCCAGGTGCCTGAACATGTAGTGCTGCGCCCGAAGCGGCGCGAGGAGGCACAGCAGCAGCAAGGTCGTCCAAGGGAATCGTCTCATGGGTTTCGATAGATTTACAGCGCAAAAGAAGCAAAAAACGCGGACAAAAGCAAGGGAAGCCCCGCAAAATACGCCTCCCGCCCCCGCCAGAGGGCCTTCTGAGGGGACCGACCGGGGATTATAATGCCAGCCGGCGGGGACTCTAATGCCAGCTTGCGGGGACTCTAATGCCAGGTCGCGGGGATTATAACGCCCGGTCGGCGGGGTTGGAAGGCCCTCCGGGAGGGGGTCGGAAGGGACGGGGGGAGTATCGCTTTGTTGCAAAATGGGGGCCAGAATGTTGCCGCGGGCCGGCCGCACGCGCCGGGGGCTTGGACTTCCGCGTCCTTCTGTCTAACTTTGTCGGTACGGACAAACCTTTACTAACAAAAAAACTTCATGACAATGAGAAAACTGATTCTCTTGGCAGGCCTGGCCTTCGGCCTGTCGGCCTGGGCGCAACAGCCGTCCCAAGGCTACCGGAACCCGGTGATACCGGGCTTCCACCCCGACCCCAGCGTATGCCGGGCAGGCAACGACTTCTACCTGGTGAACAGCAGCTTCCAGTACTTTCCCGGCGTACCGCTGTATCACAGCACCGACCTCGTGCATTGGCAGCAGATAGGACACTGCCTGACGCGCCCCTCGCAGCTCAAGCTGGACGGAGCCAGCACCTGGGGCGGCATCTATGCCCCCACCATCCGCTACAACGACGGCGTGTTCTACATGATTACCACCAACGTGACGGACAAAGGCAACTTCCTGGTGCACGCCACCGACCCCGCCGGCCCGTGGTCGGAACCCGTGTGGCTGGAACAGGGCGGCATCGACCCCTCGCTCTACTTCGAGGACGGCAAGTGTTGGCTGGTGAGCAACCCGTCCGACGCCATCTACCTCTGCCAGATAGACCCGACGACGGGCGAACAACTGACGCCCTCGAAGCCCATCTGGACGGGCACGGGCGGGCGGTATCCCGAAGGGCCGCACATCTACAAGAAGGACGGCTGGTATTACCTGCTCATCTCGGAGGGGGGCACGGAATACGGCCACAAGGTGACCATCGCCCGCAGCCGCCGCATCGACGGCCCCTACACGGGCAACCCGGCCAACCCCATCCTGACGCACATCAACCAGAACGCGCAGTCCAATCCCATCCAGGGGACGGGCCACGCCGACCTGGTGCAGGCGCCGGACGGCAGCTGGTGGATGGTGTGCCTGGCCTTCCGCACCTTTGGCAGCCAGCACCACCTGATGGGACGCGAGACCTTCCTGGCCCCGGTGCGGTGGGACAAGGACGCCTGGCCCGTGGTGAACGCCGACGGCACCATCAGCCTGCAAATGGACGTCCCCACCCTGCCCCAGCAGTCCCTGCCCGCACGGCCTGAACGCACGGACTTCGACACCGACACGCTGGGCCACGAATGGGTGTACGTGCGCAACTATCATCCGGAAGACTACCGCCTGAAGGACGGACGGCTGTGCCTCCGCGCCACGCCCGTAGGCCTGGAGACTACCGACGACAGCCCCACGCTGGTGCTCCGCCGCCAGGACTTGCCCAACTTCTGCGCCACCACCTCCCTGCGCCTGCGCCGCGCATCGGCAGGCGACGAGGCCGGACTGACGGTCTACATGTATGAAGACGCCCACAGCGACATCGTGCTGCGCCGGCAGGCCGACGGACAGACGGGCGTCACCCTGCGCCACAAGATGGGCCGCCTGACGCACGAAGAGCCCCTGGCCACGGTGCCTTCCGACAGCTACGTCAGCCTGCGCGTGGAGGGCACGCCGGACGCCTACGCCTTCTCCTACTCCACCGACGGACGCACCTTCCGCCCGCTGGGCAGCCTCAACAGCCGCTACCTCAGCACGGAGACGGTGGGCGGCTTCACCGGCCTCATGCTGGGCCTGTTCGCCACCTCGGCCGACTCAAGCTCCGAGGCCGAAGCCCAGTTCGACTACTTCGACTACAAGGAAGCCCGCTAAGGGGGCGCATAAAACGCAAGGAGGATGGCTCCCCATGCAGGGAACCATCCTCCTTCTTTCTTTGTTTCCGTCAATAAAGGCGCGCCCGATTATTCAGCGGGATGAATAGCCTCGGAGGGGCAAACACTGGCGCAGGTGCCGCACTCCGTGCATGCTTCGGGGTCAATCGAATACTTGTCGCCTTCAGAGATGGCGCCTACCGGACACTCGTCGATGCAAGTGCCGCAAGCGATGCAGTCGTCACTAATTACGTAAGCCATATTGTCTAAGTTTTAAGTTAGGTTCGTCCTTATTGGACGTTGCAAATGTAGTGCTTTTATCCGTTGGTTGTTTCACCCCACGCCATAAAAAGGTTTAATTTGTACGCCTTCTAAATAGCGTAAGCCGCAGGACAATGCAGGGTGCCAGCCTTTACCAGATGGAGACGCGCTTCTCCTTGGGCAAGTACATGGGGTCGCCCTCCTGGATGCCGAAGGCGTCGTACCAGGCATCTATCTGGGGCAGGGCGCCGTTGACGCGCCATTCGCCCAGCGAGTGTACGTCCATCTTCGTGAGGTAGAGCACGGCTTCGGGGCGGATGTTGTTGGCCCACACGCCGGCATAGGCCAGGAAGAAGCGCTGTTCGGGCGTCAGGCCGTCCACGGTGGGCAGGGGCGCGTCCTTGGTGGCGTTCTTGAAGGCTTGGAAGGAGACTTGCAGGCCGCCGTAGTCGGCAATGTTCTCGCCCAGGGTCTGACGGCCGTTGGCATGTACGCCCGGTGCCACCTGGATGCTGTCGAAGAAGTCCACCATCACCTGGGCGCGCTGGTTGAAGCGTTCGGCATCCTCGGCCGTCCACCAGTCCTTCAGGTTGCCGTCCTTGTCATATTGGCGGCCCTGGTCGTCGAAGCCGTGGGTCATCTCGTGTCCGATGACCACGCCGATGGCTCCGTAGTTAAAGGCGTCGTCGGCCTGCATGTCGAAGAAGGGGGGCTGCAGGATGCCGGCGGGGAAGCAGATTTCGTTGGTCGTCGGGTTGTAGTAGGCGTTGACGGTCTGCGGAGTCATGAACCATTCCTCGGGGTCGACAGGCTTGCCGGCTTTGGCCATCATGTCGTCGTAGGCCCATTGGCTGGCGCGCTCGATGTTGGCCCAGTAGGAGTCGTCGCGGATGTCCAGCGTGCTGTAGTCCTTCCACTTGTCGGGATAGCCAATCTTCACGCGGAACGTGGCCAACTTCTCCAGGGCGCGGGCCTTGGTGCTGTCGCTCATCCATTCCAAGGCCTGGATGCGTTCGCCCAAGGCGGTCTGCAGGTTCTTCACCAGGGCCGTCATGCGCTCTTTGGCTGCGGCGGGGAAGTAACGCTCTACGTACATCTGGCCGACGGCTTCGCCCAAGACGCCGCTCACGGTGCCCACGGCGCGCTTCCAGCGTGGCTGCATCTCCTGGGCGCCGGACAGCGTGCGGCTATAAAAGTCGAAGTCCTGCTCGACGAGGGCGTCGCTCAGGCAGGATGCGGCGGCGTTGACCAGCTTCCACTGCAGGTAGAGCTTCTGGTCGTCCAGCGGCAGGGTGTCCAGATCTTTGGCGGAGGCGGCCAATGAAGCGGGCTGGCCCACGATGACTTCCGTCACGTCCTTCAGGCCGAAGCCCGCGAGGTAGGCGTCCCAACCGAAGGTAGGGTACTGCGCCTTCAGCTGGTCGAGGGTCATCTTGTTGTAGTTGGCCTGCGGGTCGCGCAGTTCGACGCGGCTGCGGAAGGCCTTGGCCAGGCGGGTCTCGACGGCCATCACGACGTCGCGGGCATGCTGGGCCGTGGCTTCATCGTAACCGGCCAGGGTGAGCATCTTGACCACGTGGGCCTTGAAGGCCTCGCGGATCTTCACGGTAGCCTCGTCGTCCAGCAGGTAGTAGTCGCGCTCGCCCATCGACAGGCCGCTCTGCCCGATCTGCACGGCGTTCATGCGGGCGTTCTTCTCGTCGGCGCCCACGTAGATGCTAAGGTAGGAGCCCACGCCGCGGCGTGCCAGCGAGGGCAGCAGGGCGTAGAGTCCGGCCTTGTCCTTGAGGGAAGCGATTTCCTGCAGTTCGGCCCGGATGGGGGCGGCGCCGTCGGCGTTGAGTTTCACGCTGTCCATGGCCACGCGGTAGAGCGTGCCTATCTTCTGCGCCACGCTGCCGGCGGGCTGCTCGGCGCGTCCCAGGTCTTCGATGAGTCCTTGTATCTGCTTGACGTTGTTCTCGGCCAGGATGGTGAACGAGCCGTACTGCGAGTGCTCGTCGGGCAGGGGGTGCTGCTTCATCCATCCGCCGCAGGCGTACTGGTAGAAGTCCGCGCCGGGCAGGGCGGTGGTGTCCAGGTTCGTCAGGTCGATGCCCGTCCCCAGGCTCTTCTGGCCGGACTGGCAGGCGCCCAGGGCGAGGCAGAGGGCGGCTGCGGTGAGGTAGTTCATTGCTTTCATATCTGTTTTAGTTAGTGAGTTGCTTGAATCTTGGATGCTTGGGGTCTTACGTCCCTGGCTCCTTATGGAAAAGGAGAGGGCGCGAACTTCCACTCCCGGCGCATCGAAAACGGGAGGGAACGGACTGGCAATCAGCGCATAGTGGCGTTATAATTCCCGCGAGCGGGCGTTATAGTCCCAGCCAGCGGGCGTTCCAATGCCAGCAAGCGGGCGTTATAATGCCCGGTCAGTGGCTCAGTCTTCGTCCACCAGGTCGACTATGACAACGTCGAACGTCAGCAGCGAGCAGCCGGGGATGGTGGTGCTGTAGATGGAGGGCGTGTAGTCGTCCTCGCCGTAGCCCACCTCGTAGGGGATGTACAGCAGCCAGCGTTCGCCGGTGCGGGCAAACTGCAGGGTCCAGGTCATGCCGCTCACCAGGCCGTTGACGGAGAACGTGGCGGGCAGGTCGAAGTCCGTGGGCCACTTCATCGCGGCCTGGTCGAGGGGCACCTGCTGGTCGAGGGCGCCGTAGCCATCGAAGTTGCCGTCGAACTCCACGCCGTTGATGTACGTGCCGCGGTAGTAGACGCTGACCTGGTCGGTGTAGAGCAGTCGCTTGCCCTGGGGGTTGTCCACCAGCTTCTTGGCGTAGGTGTACTGTTGCCCGGCGGTGGTGGCGGCGTCCTGCACGAGGATGGCGTACAGCTCGCCGAGGCGCATCTGCGGCACCTGGGTGCTGGCGCGGGTCTCGGGGGCAGGCGCGGGGTCGTTCCACACCAGGTAGTTGTCGCCAGCCAGGGCGTAGAGCGAGTCGGCAAAGGCGTCGTTGCGCTGGCGCCAGTTGTCGTATTCGGTGGTCTCTTCGGTCTCCTTGCAGGCGGCCAGCGAGAGGAGGGCGAAGAGGAGGATGAGGATGTTCGGTTTCATGCCAGAGGGATTATGCGGAGGTGTGTCAAAACGCTCTGAATGCTTCTTTTAGGCGCGGACTACGCGGATATCATGGATTAAACTGATTCAATCCGCGTTGTTCCGCGAAATCCGTGCCTGATATATTACATTTTGAAAGTGTTCAGCGTTTTTTGACACACCCACCGGGTTTAGGAATCAGAGGGTCTTGAGCAGCGAGGTGATGCTGACGCGGTCGGCGATGAGGCTGTCCAGGCTGTCGATGGGGACGCGTTCCTGCTGCATGGTGTCGCGGTCGCGCAGGGTGACGCAGTTGTCCTGCAGGGTCTCGTGGTCGACGGTGACGCAGTAGGGGGTGCCTATGGCGTCTTGCCGGCGGTAACGCTTGCCGATGGAGTCTTTCTCGTCGTACTGGCAGTTGAAGTGGAACTTCAGCGTGTCGATGATCTGGCGCGCCTTTTCGGGCAGGCCGTCTTTCTTGACCAGGGGCAGCACGGCCAGCTTGACGGGGGCCAGGGCGGCGGGCAGGCGGAGGACGACGCGGGTCTCTCCGTTGTCCAGCTTCTCCTCGCGGTAGGCGGCGGACATGACGCTGAGGAACATGCGGTCTACGCCGATACTCGTCTCGATGACGTAGGGCGTGTAGCTCTCGTTGGTCTCGGGGTCGAAGTACTTGATGTTCTTACCGGAGTATTTCTCGTGCTGGCTGAGGTCGAAGTTGGTGCGGCTGTGGATGCCTTCCACCTCCTTGAAGCCGAAGGGCATGAGGAACTCGATGTCGGTGGCGGCGTTGGCGTAGTGGGCCAGCTTCTCGTGGTCGTGGAAACGGTAGTGGTCGTCGCCGAAGCCCAGGGCCTTGTGCCAGCGGAGGCGGGTCTCCTTCCACTTCTGGAACCACTCGAGCTCGGTGCCGGGCTTCACGAAGAACTGCATCTCCATCTGCTCGAACTCCCTCATGCGGAAGATGAACTGACGGGCCACAATCTCGTTGCGGAAAGCCTTACCTATCTGTGCAATGCCGAAGGGAATCTTCATACGTCCCGTCTTC
>CASENE010000098.1 GCA_949289265.1 uncultured Bacteroides sp. | reverse complement strand
CTCGGCCACCTCCATGGCGTTGGCGCCGGGCAGCATGTAGAGCCCCAGCACAGCGGCATTGCCGGCATTGATACCACTCTCGGTATTATAGGACTGCGCTTCCAGCGAAATGCGGGCCACGTCGCGCAGGCGGATCAGCGAACCGTCGGCATTGGCACGCAATACGATTTCCTCGAACTGGGAAGCCGACGACAGACGTCCCTGCGCGGTGATGGGGATGGTGATATCGAGCCCGTCAACAGGCTGCTGGCCCAAGACACCGGCCGCCGACTCGCGGTTCTGGTCCTTCAAGGCATCCTGTACGTCCTTCACCGTCAGTCCGTAGTTGGCCAGACGGGCAGGATCGACCCATATCTGCATGGCGTAGTAACGGCTTCCGATGTTGGACACACGCCCCACGCCAGGAATGCGTCGCAACAGGTCCACCACATTCAGCGTGGCAAAGTTACTCAGATAGATTTCATCGAACTTGGGGTCGTCCGACGTCAGGCAGATGGTCATCAGCTGGCTGGGCGACTGCTTGTCCACCTCGATGCCGTTCTGCACCACTTCGGCGGGCAGACGCGATTCGGCCAACTTGATGCGGTTCTGTATTTCGACGGCAGCCAGGTCGGGGTCGGCCGAAATGTCGAAGGTGACGGTGGCCGAGAAGCTACCCGTATTGGAGCTGGTTGACTCCATGTAGAGCATACCCGGCGTACCGTTCAGTTCCTGTTCGATGGGAGTGGCCACGGCCTGCGACACGGTGACGGCACTGGCTCCGGGGTAGGAAGCCGATATCTTCACCACAGGAGGCGTGATCTGGGGATACTGGTCGATGGGAAGCATCATCAGGCCGATGATACCCACAATGACGATCAATATAGAGATGACAGCCGAGAATACCGGCCTGTCAATAAAGAAATTCACTTTCATAAGCGGAATAGGTTTCTGATGTTAGAACTCTGATTGCAATGCGGTCTCTCTCTTTGCCGCTCCTTATTCTTCACCCTCCGCAGGCTTGCCTACGCGTACCTTTATGCCAGGGGTCAGCTTGTGGTAACCTTCGGTCACGATGTTCTCGCCGGGCACGATACCACGTTCCACCACGACGTTGTTGCCAAACTCGGGACCCAGCTCGATGAAGCGACGCTCCACGGTGGAGTCGCGGCGCATGACATAAACATGTGCACCACCTTTCTCAATCATCAGAGCCTTCTGGGGTACAACGGTGGCATGCTCACGCACGTCGAGCAGCACACGCACCTTGGTGAACTGACCGGGCAAGAGCACGCGGTCAGGGTTGGGCATCTCGGCACGAACGGAGAAAGTTCCCGTCTTGGGATTGACCTGCGGCTCGGCAAAATCCACTATACCTTTATATATATACTGGCTGTTGTCGGGCAGGGTGATGGTAACCGTAGGCTGCCAAGAACGGGTCGAGTCCTTCTGGCCAATGACCACGTTGCGTTCCTTGCCCTTCAGATAATCGAGGGCCGTCATGCTGAAGTCCACCAGCACCGTGTCGCTCTTGACAATGGTGGCCAGCAACGACTTTCCGCTGGTACCCACCAGCGTACCGAGGTCGACGTGACGTTCGCTGATGTGACCCGAAATCGGAGAACGCACCCACGTGTAGCCCAGTTCCTGTTCAGCCTGGTCAAGGTCAGCCTGGCTCATGCCCATGCTGGCCACAGCCGTCTCGTAGGCAGCAATGGCGTTATCCCGGTCGAGCTGGCTGGCCGCGTTCTGCTCAAACAAGGGACGGATACGCTCCAGGTCGCGTTTGGTCTTGCGCACCTGAGCCGAGTCCTTGCGAAGCTGGGCACGTGCCTTGTCGGCCTTGGCGCGGTACTGCTTCTGGTCGATGACGAACAACACCTGATTCTTCGTCACATACGTACCCTCTTCGAAAGCCATGCTCTCCAGAAAGCCTTCGACACGCGCACGCACTTCGACGAACTGCTGGGCACGGATGCGGCCCACATAGTCGCCGTATATCTCGACATCGTCCTGGCCGACGGGTTCCACCACCACTACGGGAGGGATGGGCTCGACCTTCTTCGGCCAAGTCACCACGATATAGATGCCCAGCAGCACTGCCATGCATACCACCATCGTCACCAGTCTTTTCTTTCTCAGCTTTAATTCCTTCTTCGTAAAAAATAGTCTCATGTCTGTTTGTTTAGCTAATTAAACCCTGTTTTTAGGAATGAGGGTGCAAAGATAATACCATTTTTCCAATTTTCCACCATAAACCGGCGTAACCGTTTAATTTTCAATAGAAAAACTTTCCCGTCTGCAATCTCGCGGAAGCCCTTCAGACGGCCCGCCCTGTAGAAAGCATCTACAAACTTGTAGAAATATTCCACACCCTCGGCCCGCCGCACTTCCCCAACGCCCTGCCGACAAAATGACACTTTGATTTTCCAACCGCCCGAGAATCGCTTCTTTCCGCCCCAAGTCAAGGCCGATGGGAAAGAACGAAGAGCCGGAAGGCTTACACGCTCGCACACAGCCGGATAGCGAAATCCTTACATTTGAAATAGAAGTTTCATCCTCCCCAAACGAAGAAAAAACCGCGGGAAACCGATGAAAAACCGACAAAGCGACCCTTCGTCGAACGAAAAGCAGGCACTTTCCGAGCGAAAAGCGGCGTTTTTCCCAAAGAAAACCTACGTTCTGACGACTGGAAACCTACGATCTGACGACAGAAAACCTACAATCAGGCAGCAAAAAGCCTGCTTTTTAACCCCTCAGAAGCCGGCATTTCCTCCGTTTCCGCCTCCAGTTTCTTCCTTTCATGCAAGGAGCCTGTCAGCAAAAACAGCCCAT
>CASENE010000097.1 GCA_949289265.1 uncultured Bacteroides sp. | reverse complement strand
CCCTTGCCCTTGGCTATACACTTCCCGCTATCGGGCGTGTTACGGACTTACACCGATTAGAGAATATTCGTGCTGGGCGAACTAGAAAAAGGCGGCCTCCGCGTAAGAAGCCGCCTTTCACAATCATTGCCAAACAAACTATTGCTTAGCTATAAACAAGATTTCATTTCTTGCAATTCCAAGGCTTCAACTGCTTGAAGAAGTCGTTGCCCTTGTCGTCCACCAGGATGAAGGCGGGGAAGTCCACCACGTCTATCTTCCAGATGGCCTCCATGCCCAGCTCGGGATATTCCACGCATTCAATGCTCTTGATGCTGTTCATCGAGAGAACGGCTGCGGGACCGCCGATGCTGCCCAGGTAGAAGCCGCCGTGCTTCTGGCAGGCATCCGTCACCACCTGTGTGCGGTTGCCCTTGGCAATCATCACCATCGAACCGCCGTGGTCTTGGAACTCGTCCA
Source organism: uncultured Bacteroides sp. (assembly GCA_949289265.1). GTDB lineage: Bacteria > Bacteroidota > Bacteroidia > Bacteroidales > Bacteroidaceae > Bacteroides. The sequence continues at coordinate 54,635 of CASENE010000097.1, read as the reverse complement.
CGTAGGGATCCATGCGGTTGGCCGTCGTGGGCCCCATCGAACCGCAAGGCATGCCCTTAGGCGTCTTGGCCGGGCCGGCATAGAGCACGGGGTGATCCTTGAAATACTGCGGCAAATCCTGACCGGCATCCAAGCGTGCTTTCAGCTTGGCATGGGCAATGTCGCGGGCTACGATGATGGTGCCGTTCAGGCTGACACGCGTGGCCACGGGATATTGGGAGAGAATCTTGCAGATTTCCTTCATGGGCTGGTTCAGGTCGATGCGTACGGCGCCACCCTCGCCGGCATTGCGCAATTCGGCGGGAATCAGTTCGCCGGGATTGTCGTCCAGCTTCTCAATCCAGATGCCGTCCTTATTAATCTTGGCCTTGATGTTGCGGTCGGCCGAGCAGCTCACGCCCAGGCCGATGGGGCAGGAAGCGCCGTGGCGCGGCAGACGGAGGACACGCACGTCGTGGGCAAAGGCCTTGCCGCCGAATTGGGCACCGAAACCAATCTTGTGGGCCTCTTCCAGCAGCAGCTTCTCCAGTTCCACGTCGCGGAAGGCACGGCCCGTCTCGTCGCCCGTCGTAGGCAAGCTGTCGTAATAATGAGTCGAGGCCAACTTCACCGTCAGCAGGTTCTTCTCGGCCGACGTGCCGCCGATAACGAAGGCAATGTGGTACGGAGGACAAGCGGCAGTGCCCAAACTCTTCATCTTCTCCACAAGGAAAGGAACAAGCGTACCCGGATTCTGGATGCGGGCCTTGGTCTCCTGATAGAAGTACGTTTTGTTGGCCGAACCGCCGCCCTTCACCACGCAGAGGAACTTGTACTCGTCGCCCTCCGTAGCCTCGATGTCAATCTGTGCAGGCAGGTTGCAGCGGGTGTTCACCTCGTCATACATGGTAAGAGGCGCGTTCTGCGAATAGCGCAGGTTCTCTTCCGTGTAAGTCTTGTACACACCTTTCGACAGAGCCTCCTCGTCGCAGAATCCCGTCCATACCTGCTGGCCCTTCTCGCCGTGGATGATGGCCGTGCCGGTGTCTTGGCAGAAAGGCAACTGTCCCTTGCTGGCCACCTCGGCATTGCGGAGGAAGGTCAGTGCCACATACTTGTCGTTCTCGCTGGCCTCGGGATCGGTCAGGATTTTAGCCACCTGCTCGTTGTGCGAACGGCGCAACAGGAAGTTGACATCACGGAAAGCCGCGTTGGTCAACATCGTCAATGCCTCGGGGCTGACCTTCAGGATAGGTTTCCCCTCAAACTCGCTCACAGACACGCCTTCCTTGCTCAGCAGGTAGTATTCCGTGTCGTCTTTGCCCAACTGGAACATGGGCGCATACTTGAATTCTGGTGTTGTTGCCATAATTACGATATGTTTTTAGAATCGGTTGATTGTTCGTTCTGCGCAAAGGTAAGAAGTATTATCGAAATATCCTTTTCCTGCGGAGGCTTTCTTTCGGCAAATCTACCAACGAAACCGGATAACAACTCTTTTTGGGGCAGAAAACGAGGTTTATTTCAGCAAAATTCGTAACGGTGCACCCGTTGACGAACAAAGCCAAACCCTACAAGTGGAAAGGAAAGGAGAGACATACACACAAGGCAGGCTCATCCATCAGTAGCAAAGCACAGATGCCCTCGGCTGACTAGAACAGGCAGTTAGAAAAGAGAACAGACTATATTCAAACGATAGAAGCCGTTGGCAATCAACGGCTTTTATCGTTCGTGGAGCTGGAGGGAGTCGAACCCTCGTCCAAACGAGGAAATCATAAGTTTTCTACATGCTTATCTTTGCCTAAGTTTTCGTGCTACGGCAGAACCAAAGCCATCAACCGTAACCTTATCCTCTGAAACTTCACCGCCGCCGCGAGGCCGACAACGGCTATCCCCGATGTGACTGCACCACTTGACCGGAATGCTTCGGAGCAACAGCTTCCGAGTGATGTCCCGTTCCAGCACCTGGTGCCGGAATTAAGCGTTAATCTACTGTGCTTCGATTACGCAGCGAGAGCGTAGTTGTTTTCGCCAGATAAATTTTCGAGGACTGAGATTTAAGTGCCAGCCAACGAAGCACTGCATGCTTGCCTACCATTTCTGCCCGCTGTCAAATCCAGTCAACCCCAAACTCATACAACAGGTAAAAAAACAAAAGATTGCGCACGACATTTCAATATTGAGGGATGAAAAAGGAACAAATGGCATACCTCTATCATTCACCGAACGCTTTCTTTGGCCGCAAAGATATGTCTTCTTCCGCAATCTACAATCATTTATTAGCAAATATTAGCAGTCAAAACTCTTATAGGAAGAACGGGGAAAGGGTTATTTATGTTCTCCAACCTATTCCTAACAAAAATCCGAGTTTTTCCTTTGTTTTCAAATCCTTTCTCCGTACTTTTGTTGCGTCCTTACAGTTGTAAGGACAGACATATTGTAACGAAGAGCGTTTAAGATATTATCCTGCATTGGAATCTGGACAATTTCAATCTTCAAGGATAGTAGACAAGAACGCTCACGTCAGTGTTATATACCTATCCTATTTATGGGTAGTCTATATAAAAGTCTGGCGTGGGCTATTGTTTATCACTTGAAGATGGGCAGTCCAGAGCCTCAATGCGGTGACATCCAATAGTTCCCACGCCCTTTCTGTGTGTCTACATTTGAAGTTAATGGGGTCAGCGGATTTTCGGATCAGCGGATAATCCCGGTTGGCGGAGTAATCCAATCAAGGGAAAAGAGCAACTTTGAGTATCGAACATATTTAGGTGGTATATGGTAGTATTTTTAACTTAAAATAGAAACAATGAAAACAGTGAAATTTATCGGAATGGCCTTTATGGCCTTGTTTATGAGTGTAGGTTTCGCCGCTTGCGGCGACGATGAAGAGTCACCGAACCCCAATACGCCCGGTGGCAGTACGACCAAGAAGTTGGTTTATATAAGGGAAACCGCAAATTACGGTGAGATCACGACACTGGAATACAACTCAGACGGCTGGTTGGCTAACATTTATGATTTGGCTTATCCTGATGAAAACAATGCCTATGTCAAATATGAAAAAATGGGCGACTACACATTGGCAACACTTCTCTATGCCGACGGAAGCGAAGGCAGCAGGTTTTTATACGACGACCTTCTCCGCAGGGTTAACGATGACATAACTTGCGAATACGACAGTGAAGGGCATCTGATAAAATACGGTGACATGATATTCACGTGGGAGAACGGGAATGTAATAAGCTACGGTCGAGCAGGGAGCCCCTATTATACGACATATACTTACTACATGGATAAGGAAAATAAATTCCCGACTTATGCGGATCCCGTAATAGGCGAAGTGGATGATTATTGTTTCCTACAGGCCCATCCGCAGTTATTAGGAGTTTGGTGCAAGAATCTGGTAAAAACCGTTAATGATGACAACATAACCTATGAGCTGGACGCTGACGGTTATCCCATAAAATATATGGAAAACGGGAATGTTGAATTCGATTTCAAATGGGAGTAACTTGGATTGGAGCATATGACCAGTGGATAAAAAGGCGCGGCACATGTCGTGCCTTTTTCAGTTATTCCACCAGTAAACCAATCATTCGCTTTCCTTCCTTACAGCCCTTCCACCTCCTCCGGAGTCAACCCAGTGGCCCGCGAAATATCTTCCGCTGCAAGTCCCATCTTCTTCAGGTTCTTGGCTATTTCCATTTGCTTGTTTTTCTCACCCTCCGCACGGCCTTCCGCAAGCCCTTCAGCACGGCCTTCGGCAAGCCCCTCTGCGCGGCCCTCAGCATGACCTTCCGCACGACCTTCCGCGCGTTCCGTAAAGATATTGTCGCGCAATATGACGATGTTGTCCAGGTGGCGATAATAAGCATTCAGTTCGTCCTTGGTCATACGCTCCAGCTTCAGGCGTTCCTTGACTTCTTCCAGGCCGGGTGCGGAGGCGCCGTCGGGAACATCGCCCGTGTTGAGGTAATAAATCCATTCCTCGAGCGGAGTCGTGGCCACCCGGTTGAAGTCGTTTACCTTCAGGATGTAATACTCCGGATAAAGCTGGCTCACGGCATCGACCTTGAACGTCTGTTTCTGAAACGGACTGAGCTCCAACAGTTCTCCGTTGTGAATGCCGCGGAATTCCGTCTTGCCGTGATAAACGATGTCCGTGCCGTGGCCCAAGGCGAAATACACGATGTTCACGCTATAGACCTTGCGCACCTTGTCATAGCCCTCGCCCCGGTTGATGTACTCGGTCACCAGCTTGGATGTGCCGAACAGCATGCGTTGGAAATAGGCATACTCGTTGTTGTTCTGCACCTCAATCAATATCAATTCCCCCTTGCTGTTCTCGGCCAGGAGGTCCACGCGGTTATACTTGTCGAACTCGTCGGCCTGGTTGCTTTCGCTCTCCAGCAGTTTCTGAATCACGATGCGCTCCTTCAGCAGCGTGGTAAGCAGGCCCTCCAGCACGCCGAAGTTGGCCTTGTTGCGAAGCAGGCGCTTCATGGCCCAGTCGAAACGGATGTAATTACTTGCCATAGTTCTTCCTCCTCTGTTTTCCACGGACAAAAATAAGCCGAATTTCGCTGGTATGCAAGCAAAAACGGACTTATTGTCGGCAGAAGCGCCGGGGAAAGCCGTCCGGAGGCCTCTTTCGGTTCCTCCTCAACGGCCTGTCTTTCAGCCCTCGGTGGAGATATAATTCCCGCTTGCTGGCATTGGAGTCCCAGGTTGCTGGCATTAGAGTCCCTGGTCGCTGGAACTATAGTCCCAGGTCGACGGCATTATATCCCCGGAAAACAGGGAACAAAACCCCGCCGCAACGGGGGAAGAAGAGCGGGAATTTGGAAGGAAAAACGTATCTTTGCGGTGATATTACACGATTCGACCAATCATCAAGCACAATGAAGACATCTTTATTTCCCCTGATGGCCGCCGCGCTTTGCCTCCAGGCCTGCGCCCCACGCCCGGCACAGGACGAGGCCGAACTGACCTTGCTGGTGGGCACCTACACCAACGGCAGCAGCCGGGGCATCTACACCTTCCGCTTCAACCAGGAGACGGGCGAGAGCCGGGCGCTCGACTCGGTGTCCCAGCCCAACCCCTCGTTTCTTCTGACGTCGGCCGACGGCAGCCGCGTGTATGCCGTCAACGAGATGAACGACAGCACGGCGGCGCTCGCCGCCCTGGCCCTCGACCGCAAGACGGGCCGCCTCACGCTGCTGAACAGCCGCCTCACGCAGGGCGAAGACCCCTGCCACGTCAGCACCGACGGACGATGGGTGCTGACGGCCAACTACAGCGGGGGCAGTCTGTCGGTGTTCCCCCTGCAGGACGATGGGCAGACGTTGCCGATGGACACGCTGTTTCGGGGCATCGCCACGGGGCCCGACAGCGTGAGGCAATGCGTGCCGCACGTGCACTGCACGGCCTTCACTCCCGACGGACGGCACGTCTTCGCCACCGACTTCAGCGCCGACCGCCTGATGCGCCTGGACGTCACGGCGCGGGGACTGGAGCAGTCGCCCGATTCGACCTTCGTACAGCTGGACCCCGACACCGGCCCGCGCCACCTCACCTTTGCGCCCGACGGAAGACATGCCTACGTCATCGGCGAACTGAGCGGGGCGATTACGGTTCTGTCCTACGCCGACGGCATCCTGACGCCGGTGCAGACCATCTTGGCCGACAGCGCCGGGGCCCGCGGCAGCGCCGACATACACCTCAGTCCGGACGGTCGGTTCCTCTATGCCAGCAACCGGGGCCGGAACGACGGGATAGCCATCTTCGCCGTCCATCCGCACGACGGCACGTTGGCCCCGGCAGGCTATCAGCGCACCGGGCTGCACCCCAGGAACTTCGGCATCTCGCCCAACGGCAAGTACCTGCTGGCGGCCTGCAGGGACAGCGGAGTCATACAGGTGTATCGACGCGACCCGGAAACAGGCCTGCTGACGGACGTCCGCAAGGACATCCGGGTGGACAAGCCCGTGTGCGTGGTTTACGTTAATAATCCATAATCAAAGCCTTTGTATGGGGGAAGTTGACTACCTTTGCCCGTAACCCAAGATTAAAACCAGACAGGTATGAGACAGAACAAAACCTATATCCTCGCCGCCCTGCTTGCCGGGAGCATCGCGGCGCCCGCCCTCGCGCAAACGGAAGTGACGGCCGGAGTGATGCGCGGCAAGGACTACGGAGTGACCTACATGTTGCCCAAGACCGAAATAGAAATCACCCTCCAGTTGGTGCGCCACAACTACACGCCGGGACGCTTCTGCCAGTATGCCGGACGCTACCTGCAGCTGAACAACGTGTCGGCCGACGCAGAGACGCACTGGACGCTGGAAAACATACAGATGCAGAGCGTGGGCGTGCCCGACCGCGACCAGACGTACTTCGTCAAGCTGAAAGACAAGACCGTGGCCCCGCTGATGGAACTGACCGAAGACGGCATTGTGCGCTCCATCAACCTGCCTTTCAGCGGCGACCATCCCCGCCCGCAGGACACCTCGGCCGGCGCCGGCCGCAAGACACCCCTGCCCGACCCGACCCGCTTCCTGACCGAAGACATCCTGATGGCCAGCTCCACCGCCAAGATGGCCGAGCTGGTGGCCAAGGAAATCTACAACATACGCGACAGCCGCAACGCCCTGTTGCGGGGCGAATCGGACGTAGTGCCCCAGGACGGCCGCCAACTGAAACTGATGCTGGACAACCTGCAGCTGCAAGACCGCGTGCTGACCCAGATGTTCAGCGGACAAACCGAGACAGACACCACCACCGTGCGCCTGCGCATCGCGCCGGAAGAGATGAAAGAGAAAGTCGTCTTCCGCTTCTCCCGCAAACTGGGACTGCTGGAGGCGGACGACCTGGCCGGAGAGCCCTATTACCTCAGCATCGCCAACCTGCAGACGCCCGCCCTGCCCCCGCTGACGGAAGACGAGACCAAGAAAAAGAAAGAACTGGAAGGCGTGGCCTACAACCTGCCGGGACGGGCCCGCATCACCTTGACCCAGGGCAACCACCCGTTGCTGGAGGCCGAACTGCCGGTCACCCAGTTCGGCACCCGCGAATACCTGGCCCCCGTGTTGTTCAACAAGAACTCCACCATCCGGGTGCTGTTCGACACGGCCACGGGCGGACTGCTCAAGGTGGAACGCGACTGACATCGCAACCCAACCAAAAGGGGCGGACGACAGGGATTCATTCCACGTGTCGTCCGCCCCTTTCGCATGGCCGGCCCCGGCATAGGGCATTCACTCGCCCCGCAGCGGCACCTGCAGGCGCACCAACCCGTCGCGCTGCATCTGCATCAGGTAGGCCGTCACCCGCTGGGCATATTCCTCGTCTCCGAAGTGCGAGGCCAGCAGACCGATAATCTCGCCCACCGTGCGCCGGCCGTCAATCAGCCGCCACACCGCCGTGCCGTGCTCCTCCAGCCGGATGCGGATGAAGGGCGACATGGACTTGGGCAGGAAGAGACGGCGCATCCACGCCCGCTTGAAGCGCGGATAGGCCAGCACCGCGCAGTCGCCCTCCCACTCCGTCGTGAGATGTCCGCTCCGCACAGGCACCGTGTCCAGCAGGTTGACTTTGTCCGTCCTCTTCATCAGCCGTTCCTCTCCGTCAGGTTACTTCTGCAGGTTCGGTTCCTCCAGCCGGTATCCGTGCTTCTTGTCGGCCCGCTTCAGCAGGAAGGCCACCCCGAGCGACAGGACGGCGATGCCGGTAAAGATGCACATCGGCAGGGTATAGTCGTAGATGTTGGCGCCGTTCGCGTCCTTCCCCACGATGCAATAAACGTCAAGCACCTTGCCAATCAAGGTCGGGATGCCCCACAAGCCTATGTTCTGGATGAAGAAGATAAGAGCGTAGGCCGTGCCCAACTGGTTCACGGGGAATATCTTGGCCACGGCCGGCCACATGGCCGAAGGCACCAGCGAGAAGGCTATGCCCAAAATAATCATCAGCACGATAGCCACCAGCCAGTAGTCAATGCCCGGGATGGCGTAGATAAAGTGCACGCCTATCAGCATGGCCGAGCCCAACGCCATGATGGAAGCCGCCTTGCCCCGCTTGTCGATGTAGCCGCCGAAGATGGGGGTCAGGAACAAGGCACCCAGCGCCGGCAGTCCGGCAAAGGTGCCGGCCACGTTCTCGTCGATGCCATACTTCAGAATCATGAACTCCGAAGCGAACTTCTGGAAGGGGAACACGCACGAATAGAACAACACGCACAGCAGGGCGATAAGCCAGAAACCGGGGTTGACCAGGATGTTTTTCACGTCCTTGAAAGAGAACTTCTCGGACGCGTCCGGCTCGCCGGCCTCGACCTTGGCAGCCGCCAGCTGGCGGTCCAGCTTCTTGTCCATGATGGCGAAGATAAAGAAGGCTATCAGGCCGCCCAACAGCAATATCAGGCCCACCAATACGGGTGTGGTGATTTCATAAGCCCTGGCCAGGGGAATGGCCAGCGCATAACCGGCCTGCGAACCGATGCGCGCCAAAGCTACCTGCACGCCCATGGCCGTAGCCAGTTCCTTGCCCTGGAACCACTTGGCGATGATTTTCGTCACCGTGATGCCGGCCACCTCGGCTCCTACCCCGAAGATGGAATAACCCACAAACGCCATGAACACGCCTATCTGATAGCCGAACATCTCATGGCAACCGAACATCTCGGCATCGGCCCCCACCAGGACAGTCATGGCGTAATACTCCAACGCCGTGCCACCCACCATCAGGATGGTGGCCAGCCGCCCGGTGAAACGGATACCGAAACGGTCCAGAATCAGTCCGCCCCAAATCAGCATCAGAAAGAACACGTTCAGGAAGCTATAACCACCGGTGTAGAAACCGAAATCGGAACTCGACCAGTTCAGGTCAACCTCCAGCATCGACTTCAGGGGAGCCACCACATCATTCACATAATAAGCGGCCATCATGGTGAAGGCCACAATCCCCAACGCTCCCCAGCGGACAGCCTTGGAATCATTCAGTTTGCTTTTCAACGATTCAGTCATTCTCTTTTTTTTCTATAATAAATAAGTAGTCAAACAAAAAGCGCGGACCACGCGACTCCCACGGATACCATTATCCGCGAACGTCCGCGTAATCCGCGCCTTCTGATTTTTTCTTGTGCCCCGAAAAGGATGCCGCTCTTTCTCACCTTTATTGAGCAGCATTTGAATCGGCCGGTGCAGCAGGCAATTCTGCCGGTGCGTTGGTGCCGATGGGCATGTTATACGGGTTGGTGCTTTCTTCCTTCTGAGCCTGTTCCAGGATGGCATCGCTTCTGCCGGAAGTCGTAGGCAACACGTAGGCCGACGCAATGCTGATCACCACCATCGCGATGGCCAGTCCCCACGTGGTCTTCTCCAGAAAGTCCGTCGTCTTACGCACACCCATGATTTGGTTGGACGAAGAGAAACTGGATGCCAAGCCGCCTCCCTTGGAGTTCTGAATCAACACAATGAAACACATCAACACAGCTGCTATCAGCATTAAGATAACTAAAAATACGTACAACATTTTCTATTACTTTGATTTAGCGTTAATAATCAATTTTTCCAGCGTTCTGATTTGGTCTGCAAAGTAAGCGTTTTTTTTTGGATAATTCAAACTTAACTTTTTAATAATTTCCAATGCCTTCTCATATCGGTGCTGTTTGATGTAGATTTTAGCCAGCGTCTCCGTAAAACAGCTTTCATCCAATTCGTCGGCATGGGAGATGTCGGGTCCCGAAGACTGAGCGTCGGCAGGCACATCGGCAGCAGCCAAGGGAGAGACATGCTGCTCCATACGCCCCTGTCGCTGCCCTTGGATGAAGCTGTCTATCAACTCCTGCCCCCGCAAGGGAGGTACCTCCGCCGTTTTTTCTTCTGCACCGGACTCGTCACCGGCCTCATCCTCCTGCAACAGATAAGGAGTGTAGTCCAGCGCATAGTCCAACTCGGCGGATTGGGCCGGCTGCACTCTCTCGGGCGACTGCGCCAGGAAGGCATCTATCAACGACAAAGTCCGGTCGATGCCAGGTTCTTCGGCGGCAGAGGCAACCGAATGCAAGGCGGCATCCAACGCGCCGTTCTCCTCGTTTTCTCCTTCGATAAGGCGGAACAACACACGACGGTCGGCCACAAACAAGGCTTGCTTATGCAGTTCCTCCCCGAAAGAAGCGTCCTCCAGCAGAGCCAGGTTCTTTAAATAGAGCAGACGCACCGACTGGAAATAAGGATAACGCTCAATCCACATGCGCAACTCGCCCATAGAATGCTCGTCCAGCGTTCCGGGCTGTTCTATCCATTGTCTCAACAAGGCAGCGGTCATCATGCGGGCATTACCAGTTTGCTACGGTCGAATTGAATATCTGTTCCGTTATGTCTCTTACCATCAGGGTAATCAGCTCATCCTGCACTGCCGTCAGCAGCTGCGTGGACTCGTAGGTCTGAAAAGCCGAAAACTGTTGTTCAAAGTCTTCCTCATGATTGGTATTGTTGACATAACGCACATTGACGGTCAATGTCAGCTTCACTTCCGACGAATAACCGCTGGCATCTACACCCTGGTTATACTGGTTATAACCCGTTATCTCTCCGTCCAGCTCCAAGTCGCCGCCCGAATTGACCAGCTTCAGACGCGTCTGCTGGATGAACATATCCTTCAGTCGCTGGTTGAACTCGATGGCCAAAGGCGCATAGACGTATTCTGCCTGATTCTGGAACTCTGCTATCGAGATGGTCTTCACCTTCGAGTAGTCGATGGAACTGATGGGAGCCAGGCCCAACTGAATCCTGCACGAGGTCACGCAGAAAGGCAAGATGCACAGGGCCACCACCGGCAGCCATATTCTTTTAATCCAAACCATATTCCTTTATTTTTCTATATAATGTACGCTCGGAGATATTCAGGTCTTGGGCCGCACTCTTCCGCCGGCCGTGATGTTTCTCCAAGGCTTTCCGTATCATTTCTTTCTCCACATCGTCCAGCGAGAGCGACTCTTCCACATACTCTTCCGTGTCCTGAATGTCATCGTCCACGGCATGCGGCGACTTGACGGGATGGCTGATGATGGTGGGCACGTTGGACGTTGCCGACGGAGGAGGCACCACGGCCGGAGTGGCACCCGGGTAATACGGAGTCTGACCGGTCAGGGAAGCCCCGTTGGCTGCCGCGCGTTCCGCCATGATTTCGTGCACCAGTTTTTTCAGTTCGGTCACATCCTGCCGCATGTCGAAGAGCACCTGATAGAGTATCTCCCGTTCGCTCCCAAAGTCCTTATCCCTCCGACCCGACAAGGCAGGCAGGGTCTGTGCGGCATCTTGCTCGGGCAAGTAGTTCTTCAGGATGGAGGCCGTAATGTCGCGATTGGTCTCGATGATGGAAATCTGTTCCGTGATGTTCTTCAGCTGGCGCACATTGCCCGGCCACGAATAAGCGGTGAGCAGTTGCTTGGCATCGTCGGTCAGCTGGATGGCCGGCATGTGATACTTCTCGGCAAAGTCGGAAGCAAACTTCCGGAACAGCAGCACCACGTCTTCACCCCGCTCGCGCAAAGGTGGAATCTGGATGGGGACGGTGTTCAGACGGTAATACAAATCTTCGCGGAAACGGCCGTCGGCAATGGCCTGCCTCAGGTTGACGTTGGTGGCGGCCACGATGCGCACGTCGGTCTTCTCCACCTTGGACGACCCGACCTTGATGAACTCGCCGCTCTCCAACACACGCAACAGACGCGCCTGCGTGGGCAAAGGCAATTCGCCTACTTCGTCCAGAAAGATGGTTCCGCCGTTGGCCTCGCCGAAATAGCCCTTCCTCTCTCCAATGGCACCGGTAAAGGCGCCCTTCTCATGGCCAAACAGTTCGGAGTCTATCGTGCCTTCGGGGATGGCGCCGCAGTTGACGGCGATATACTGCCCGTGCTTGCGGCGGCTGTACTGGTGGATAATCTGCGGGAAGCTCTCCTTACCCACGCCGCTTTCGCCCGTAATCAGCACAGACAAATCGGTAGGGGCCACCTGGATGGCTACGTCTATCGCCCTCATCAGCCCCTCGTTGTTGCCGATGATGCCAAAACGCAGTTTGACCTGTTGTATTTCAGCTTTTGTCATATCACAGTTCCTCTTCCGGAGTATCGAGTTTCAACTTGTCGCTATCGTCACGCTTCTCGTAATATTGCTTCCGCAAAGGATTGGAACGAGCCTCTTTCTCGCGCATCCGGTTGCGGAACACGTCGATGGCCACATAGATGGCTTGGCGGAACGAGTCTTCGGAAGCCACGCCCTTGCCGGCGATGTCGTAGGCTGTGCCGTGGGCAGGCGACGTGCGCACCACGGGCAATCCGGCCGTGTAGTTGACTCCCTCGTCCATGGCCAGTGCCTTGAAGGGAGCCAGTCCCTGGTCATGATACATCGCCAGGATACCGTCGAAGTGGGTGAAGTTGCCCGACCCCATGAAGCCGTCGGCAGGATAAGGGCCGTAACACAGCACTCCCTTGCCCATCATTTCCTTCAGGGCCGGGACAATGATTTCTTCTTCCTCCGTCCCCAGCAGGCCGCCGTCGCCCGCATGGGGGTTCAGGGAGAGGACGGCTATGCGCGGGGCGCTGATGCCGAAGTCTTGCTTCAGCGAGTGGTGGAAAATGGCCAGCTTCTCTTCTATCAGTTCCTTGGTCAGCGTCGAGGCAATCTGGCTGACAGGGATATGGCCCGTCACCAGCGCCACGCGCAGGTCTCCCTTCATCAGGATCATCAATGCCTTCTGTCCCTCGCCTAGGCGTTGCTCGATGTATTCCGTATGTCCGGGGAAGTCGAACTGCTCCGAGTGGATGGTATGTTTGTTGATGGGAGCGGTGACAATGGCATCAATCAGTCCGGCCTTGTATTCTTCCATGGCCTTCTCCAAGGCATCCAGTGCGGCCTTGCCAGCCTCGGCATCGGCCTTGCCGAACTCCACCTTGATTTCCTCCTCCGTGCAGTTCACCACGCTGAGGCGTCCTTCGCCGGCTTCGGAAGCCGAGTTCACGATGCTGAAATTGGTGGGCAGGTCGAGCGACTTGCGGTGATAGGCAGCCACCTTGGGCGACCCGTAGACAATGGGGGTGCACAGTTCGAGCATCGCAGGCTCGGCAAAGGTTCTCAGGATTACTTCGTATCCCACACCGTTGACGTCGCCCTGCGTAATGCCTATTCTTATTTTATTTCCTTCCATAACACTAACTACTCCTTTATATATTAATGATTGCTTATCCTTTGTTCGCCGGGACACCGCAGCGTGTAGAGCGATGCCTCCAGGGCACGCAGCAGGTTGCGTTTGGGCCTGCCGGGGGCATAGACAAACACCTCTGCCACCACCACTCGTCCCTGCGCGGTGTCCAGCCGGGCATGAGCCACGTAGGGGCCGCCCATAAAGTCACCCTCCATGCGCCAAAGCCCGCGCGCCTCCAGCACCTCCGTTCCCCGCACCCGCAGGCGGCGGACATCCGTCATGAGCGAATCGGTGGCCATGTGCATGCCGGGACACGCGCCGGGGATGTTGACGGCCATCACCGAGTCGCGCTTGTGCACGAATCCGGCCTTTGTGAAGACATCTGCCGAGGCATAGGGAAAACTGTACATCACAAAGTTCCGGTCGTCGGTCGCCGCATTGGTGCTGACCCACAGGAAGTCCTTGCCGGTCTTGGACGCTTTCAGGGCGGCGGGCACCCAGACCTCGCAGCCAAACATCTCCCTCACCTGCGCCAGCACCCCGGCACTGTGGCTTTCCTTCAGCCCTTGCACGGCGCGCGCTCTTTCTGTCCGGAGAAAAAGGCGGGCCACGCTCTGCTGCCGTTTCTCCATCCAGGCTTGCAGGGACGATTCGTCCGGCGCACCCAGATATCCTATCACCTGCGGCGAGGCATACGCATCCTTCGCAAAGCGGAAGGAAGCCTGCGGATGTTTGTCCTTGTCCACCTCCACCACCAGGATGTTCCTCACCAGGCGCAGCACGGCATCGAAGTCTTCCGGCGCGGCGTGCATCACCCGGAACGAGGGTTCCGCCTGCGGCAAGCCGGGCACGTCGGCCTCCAGCATCCGGCGCACAGCCTGCCCAGCGGGGGCATTCCACACGTCTTTCTCGGCCACGACCAGCAATTCGTAGGGACGCCCGCTGGATGCCGGCACCGACCCTATGCCCTGCAAGCCGTTGCAAGATGCCAGCAGGCACCCCGCCATCAGCACCCACGCCCAAACGGCAGCCCACCGGACGGCAATGGCCCGGGCGGACGGACGGGCAGGGAATATTTGGACAAAGCTACGAAGAAAGAGGCACATCTGGCAGAAAGCGACCGATTATTTAGATTAATTCACATTCTCGTCTGCCATCTTGGCCGTAGACAGCATGCCGCACGCCGCAAAGATGTCCTCCCCGCGCGAGGCGCGTATGGTAGTGAACAGCCCGTGCGAGGTCAGGTAGTCGCGGAAGGCAGTCATCGCCTCGGCGTCGCAGCCTTGCAGGTCGGAGTCGGGGATGGCATGAAAGCGAATCAGGTTGACCCGGCAATCGAGACCGCGAAGCAGCTTCAGCAGGGCCTTGGCGTGCGAAGGCGAGTCGTTGACGCCCTTGAACAGGATGTATTCAAACGAAAGGCGACGCTGCTTGCTGAAGTCATACCGGCGCAGCTCGTCCACAATGTCCTCGATGGAGAATGCCTTTTCGGCGGGCATCAGTTGCAGGCGTTGCTGGGGGATGGGCGAATGCAGGCTGACGGCCAGGTGACAGTCGGTCTCGTCCAGATAACGGCGCAGGCCCTTGCGCAGGCCCACGGTGGAGAGGGTGACGCGCTTGGGACTCCAGGCGTAGCCATAGGGAGCGGTCATGACTTCAAGCGCCTTGAGCACCTCGTCCAGGTTGTCCAGGGGCTCGCCCATGCCCATCATCACGACGTTGGTCAGCCGGTCGCGCTCGGGCAGGGAATTGATTTGGTTGATGATTTGCCCGGCGGTCAGGTTGGCAGAAAAGCCCTGGCGGCCGGTCATGCAGAAACGGCAGTGCATCTTGCACCCCACCTGCGAGGACACGCACAGCGTGGCGCGGTCGCCCTCGGGGATGTAGACGGCCTCCACAAAGCCACGGTCGCCCACGCGGTAGAGGTATTTCACCGTGCCGTCCACCGAGCGCATGGCCTCCACGGGCGGCTCGGCCCCCACTTCGTAGGCTTCCTTCAGCAGCTCGCGGTGCTTCAGCGACAGGTTGGTCATCGCGTCTATCGTCGTCACTTTCTTGTCATACAGCCATGCGGCTATCTGCTTGGCGGCAAAGGCGGGCATGCCCAGGCCGTTGACCACCGCCCGCAGCTCCGTCAAGGTCTTGCCCAAGAGAGATTGTTTCTGCATCGTATCCATTCCTTTCTGTATGTTTCCGGTTAATCCGGATGCAAAGGTAGGAATAAAGACGCAGACAGCCAACCGCTTTGGGGCAAGACTTGCTTTGGCGAGCGCGCCACGCGGCGGGGAAAAGGCCCTTCCTGACAGCCCCTGCAAGCAGCCCGACCGGGCATTATAGTTCCACCGACCGGGCATTATAATGCCAGCGACCGGGGATTGGAACGCCAGCAAGCGGGCATTATAACGCCAGCCGACGCGCCTCCGCACGGTCGGGTTTCCCTGTTCCGGTCTTGGGCAGGGCGGCCACGCTGACCACCTGCTTGGGTCGCCAGTAGGGAGGCAGGGCGGCAAAGGCGGGGGCCAGGAGCGGGTGCGTGGCCGGCACGCCCTCCACCAAGAGGACGATGCGCTCGCCAAACTTAGGGTCGGGCGCCGAGGTGACGGCGAAGGGGAAAGGCAGGTGCGGCTGCAAGGCGGCCTCCACTTGCTCCACTTGCACTTTCACGCCGCCCGTGTTGATAGTATTGTCCTTGCGGCCCAGCACGCGGAAACGCCCGTCCGCGCCCAGCTCCGCCAGGTCGTTCGTGGCCAAGCGGTCGGGGTTCACCGCCGGGGCGTGGATGATGAGCACGCCATCCGTGCCCAGGGTCAGGCCCACGCCCTCGAACGGGGTGTACCACTCCGAGGCTTCCGGCCCGCTGAGGCGGCGCATGGCGACGTGCGACAGGGTCTCGGTCATGCCGTAGGTGCTCCACACGGCGTTGGGAAAGGTCTTCAGCGCGGCGCCCAGGGCCGCATCCACCGCGCCGCCGCCGATGATGAGCTGGCGTATGCCCTCCAGCCGCTCTCGTTCGGCCGGCACTTGCAGGGTGTTGAACACTTGCATGGGAATCATGGCAGCAAAGACGGGTGACTCCGACAGCCCCGCCAACGGATGTCCGGAGGGGG
This sequence comes from uncultured Bacteroides sp., assembly GCA_949289265.1. Classification (GTDB taxonomy): domain Bacteria; phylum Bacteroidota; class Bacteroidia; order Bacteroidales; family Bacteroidaceae; genus Bacteroides. The sequence goes on along the minus strand of CASENE010000097.1, from coordinate 38,343 downwards.
CGACGGGAATCAGGTTCAAGCCCGCCACCAGGGCGCGCACCACCACCATCTTTCCGGCAATGTAGGGCAGGGGCATGCAGAGCAGGGCCGCGTCGCCTGCCCGCAGCCCCAGGAAGCGGACGGTCATGCGGGCGGAGCTCATCATGCGCTCTTTCTCGACATACAATTCCTTGGGAACGCCGGTCGAACCGGAAGTGTGGACGCGCAGGGTGGTCGCATCGTCAAACCACTCGGCCAGGAAGTCCGCCAGGCAGGCGTGGAAGCTGTCTTTGCCGTATCTTTCCGCGAACAGGGCACGCAGAAGGCCCCGGCATTCGGCGGCACCGTAGGTCGTGCCGTCTATCGTGATGGTCTGTTGGGAGATGGATGATAACATGTTTTTAGTTGACGAGGGGACGAGTTGACAAGTTGACAAGGGGATGAGGGGACAAGGGGACGAGTGACTGCCTGTTCATCGGAGGTAGCCCGGCAAATCGGGTTCCGTAGCGTCACCCCGGCACCACAGGCAATCGCCCTCGATGTGCAGCGGATAGTCCACGTTGTCCGTGAAGAGCAGTCCGGTGCCCAGCCCTTGCGGCATCTGCGGGCGCAGGGTGGCCGTCCATTGGGCGATGGCGTTCAGGCCTACGTTGGACTCCAGGGCAGAGGTTATCCAATAGCCGATGCCCCGCGCCTCGGCCAGGTCTATCCACTCTTTCGCGCCGTGCAGGCCGCCGTGCAGCGAGGGCTTCAGAATGATGTATTGCGGGCGGATGGTGTCCAGCAGTTCGGCCTTGCGGGCGGAGTCGTTCACGCCGATAAGCTCCTCGTCCAAGGCGATGGGAAAGGGGGCGTCTGCACAAAGCGCAGCCATCTCCTTCCATTGCCCGGCGCGGATGGGCTGCTCGATGGAGTGCAGGTGGAAGCGGCTGAGCGTCTCCAGCTTTTGCCGGGCATCGGCAGGCCGAAAAGCACCGTTGGCATCTACGCGCAGTTCCACTTCGCTGGGGGAGAAGCGTTGGCGCACACGCTCCAGCAGCTCCACTTCGCGGTCGAAGTCGATGGCGCCAATCTTCACCTTGATGCAGCGGAAGCCCAGGCGCATCTTTTCCTCCAGGCGACGGGCCATTTCCTCGAAATTGCCCATCCATATCAGACCGTTGATGGGGATGCCGGCCTGTCCGGCGGCAAAGGGCGTGCGGAAGAAGCGCACGCTGCCCGCCTGCAAGTGCAACAGGGCCGTTTCCAAACCGAAGAGCATGGAGGGATAGGGGCGAAGAGCCTCGTAGTCAATGCGGCCTTCCTCTTCAAAGGCCCGGCATATCCCGGCCAATACTTGCCCGTAATCGGGGCGGGCGTCGCAACTCAAGTCCGGCAACGGGGCACACTCTCCCACCCCATAGCCCTCCCGGCCGTCTTCCGTCAGGAGCAGATACCAGACCTGGCGGGTGCGGTAAACACCACGCGAGGTGCCCGCAGGCTGCTTGAAGTGCAGGGTGCGGGGAATAATCTTTATGCTGTATTTCATCGTTCTTCAAGTTAAGAAGGCTGAGGGTGTGCCGGAATGCAATCATACATGACACAGAGCGACAGATGTACGGCTATTTGACACGCCCTCAAGGAATGTTCAGGGCATCTTCGGATACTTGGACCAGTCGGGCTTGCGCTTCTCCAGAAACGCGCGCCCGCCTTCCTGCGCCTCTTCGGTCATGTAGTAGAGCATGGTGGCGTCGCCCGCCAGTTCCTGGATGCCGGCCTGACCGTCCAGTTCGGCGTTCAGTCCGGCCTTTATCATGCGCAAGGCCAGGGGACTGTGCTGCATCATGGTCTCGGCCCACTCCACCACTTCGTCTTCCAGGCGGTCGAAAGGCACGACCTTGTTCACCAAACCCATCTCCAGCGCTTCCTGGGCGGAATACTGGCGGCAGAGGAACCAGATTTCGCGCGCCTTCTTCTGTCCGACGACGCGGGCCAGGTAGGACGAGCCGAAACCGGCATCGAAGCTGCCCACACGGGGGCCTGTCTGTCCGAAGATGGCATTCTCGGAGGCGATGGTCAGGTCGCACACCACGTGCAATACGTGTCCGCCGCCGATGGCATAGCCGTTGACCATGGCGATGACGGGCTTGGGCAGAGAACGTATCTGTTTCTGCACCTCCAGCACGTTCAGGCGGGGCACGCCGTCGGTACCCACGTAGCCGCCATGGCCTTTGACGTGCATGTCGCCGCCGGAGCAGAAAGCCTTGTCGCCCGCGCCGGTCAGCACCACTACGCAGATGTCCGCACACTCACGGCAATAGGCGAGCGCGTCGCCGATTTCGGCCACCGTCTTGGGGGTGAAGGCGTTGCGATAACGCGGACGGTTGATGGTAATCTTGGCAATGCCGTTGTAGAAGTCGAAAAGAATATCCTCGTATTCTTTGATGGTTTTCCATTCTCTCATCGTATCGTTGTTTTTAGGGTTTCAGTGAATGATAATAGTCTCTCAGCAGTTGCACGTCCCGGGTCTTGTCCGTAAAGACTTCCAGCAGCAACGGACGGTCGGTGGCCTCGGGCTGCACAAAGCGGGGCAAGGCTGCCGCCAGTTCGTCTCCGTCGCGGGCCGACAGGTAGCAGAAGCCGCAGGTCTCCGCCCAGCCACGGGCCGAAGCGTGATGCGGGGCCACGACAAACCGACGGGCCTCGGCCGACAGTTGCAGGCCGGGCAGGGCGTGGAAGATTTCACCGCCGGCATTGTTCAGCAACAGGATGCGCAGGTTCGGGCCGTAGCACGCATTCCACAAGCCGTTCATGTCATAAAAGAAACTCAGGTCGCCGATAAAGACAAAGTTGGGCACCGCAGACACGGCGGCATATCCCACCGCTGCCGACAGCGACCCCTCGATGCCGTTCGTCCCCCGGTTGGACGAAACTTCCACCCCGGCGGGCAAGGGGAACAACTGGGCGTAGCGCACCACGGAACTGTTGGCCAGATGCAGCGCGCAGGGCACAGGCAGATGCCGGACGACCTCGCCGATGGCGCCCATCTCCGAATAAGCGAAACGGGCCGGAGGCAAGGCTGCCGCCCGCTGCATCCAGCGGGCGGCATAGTTCGACGACGCTTCGTCTTCCAACGTCCCTACCCGGGCGAAGAAATCGGCCGGCTCGGCCTCGACCAACAGGGTCAGCGCGCCAAACAGGTCGACCACCTCGCCCGACGGGCTGATGTGCCAATGCTCCACGGGCGGATAGCGCCGCAGGTATTTCTTCAGACGCTTGGAGAGGATGTGCCCGCCGTAGGTAATCAGCAGTTCGGGCCGCAACTCTTGCTGTTCGTCCGGCGTCAGGGACGAGAGCAAGGGCTCGATGTTGCCGATGGCTGCCCCGGCGTAGTTGGAGATATGTTCGGCCATGCAGGCAAAGTGGTTCGCGAAGTCTGACGTCCGGGGAAGCGACGCGGCAAAGCCCGGTTCGCCCTGCCCGATGACCAGCATCCGCTTCCGATAGCGGGAAAGTTTCTCTTTGAGGGCCTCCAACCGGCCTGTGCTACGGCGGATGACGCGTGCCCGAGGCAAGTCGGTCACCGGACAATCGAAAAATGGCTCGCCCACAGGCACATTGATGTGCACCGGCCCGCGCCCGTGGTGGTCGGTGGCCAGCAGGGCCTCGTTGATAAGCCGGTTGCAATACCATTCGTCTTCGTCCGTAGCCACTTCGGGCAGGTCGACCGACTTCTTCACCAGCGTGCCGAACACGCCGGGCTGGGGCAACGTCTGCCCGTCCATCTGCCCAATCCAGGCGGCGGGACGGTCGGCCGAGATGACCACCAGGGGAACTTGCCGGTAGAAGGCCTCGGCCACGGCCGGATGCAAGTTGAGCAACGCCGACCCCGACGTGCAGCACACGGCCACCGGCGCCCCCTCGTGCAGCGCAAGCCCCAATGCCACGAAGCCCGCGCTGCGCTCGTCCGTCACCGCATGGCAGACGTACTCCGGCAACGACGAAAAGGTTCGTGCCAAGGGGATGTCCCGGCTGCCGGGGCAGAGCACCACATGGCGCACGCCGTGAGCCGACAGCAGCACGGCAAGCTGCAGGATATTTTTCTTGTCTGTATACATAATGGAATGTCCGTTTTTAGCTGATAATCCTCCGCATCGTGTCCATCTTATGACGGGTCTCTTCCCACTCGTTTTCTTCGGCCGACGACGGCAGGATGCCTCCACCCGCATAGAGAGTGGCCCGCGCGCCGTCCACCCGCATGCAACGCAGGTTGACATAGAGGGAAGTATGTCCGCCCCACGAGTCCAGCCAGCCTATCACCCCGGAATAATAACCGCGCTCGTATCCCTCGTTGCCCAGGATGAAGTCGTAGGCAGCCTGCTTGGGCAATCCGCACACGGCAGGCGTAGGATGCAGTTCGTGCAGGATGTCGCCCAGGTTCTCGTTGGTCTCCAGGTCGAAAAAGAAGTCCGTCTTCAGGTGCACCACCTGCCCCGCACGAGCCGTATAAGGCCCCTCTTCGGTGAGGCGGGCCCCCACCCGTCCGAGCACGTCGCGCAAGTAAGCGCTCACCAGCATCTGCTCCTCGCGGTTCTTCAGACTCCAGTTCTCGGGGACAGTCTCGCCCTGCATGGGCATGGTGCCGGCCAAGGACACCGTGTGCCAGCGGCCCCGTTCCTCGCTTAAGATGATTTCGGGCGTGCTGCCTATCCATGTCCCTGTCAAGGGCGTGTGCACCAGAGATATCATCATGCGCGGATAGTGGCGGCAGGCATTGACAAAGGTGGCCAAGGGCGAAAAAGACGCGGGCAAGTCCAAGCGTTCGCAACGGGAAAGCACCAGTTTCCGGAATGCGCCGGCGCGCAACGGCTCGATGAAACGGCCGAAGGCGGCCGCATAGTCCCGACGACCATAATCCGGAGTCGCCAACGGCTGCCTGTCCTCATCGGCCATCGGAATCTCCAGCCCCGACAAGGCTTCGGCCACCTCCGCCCAGCCGATGGCCTTCCGGTCCGGACGAATCAGCACCACTGGCTGCCGAGCCGTCGCGCAGAAAGGCGCCAGCACAAAACCGGACTTTCCATTCAGGCCCGGCAACGAGGCACAGGCATAGGGCATCCCCTCGCGCTGAAGCACCAGCACGGGGTCTTTCTCCCATGGCAAACGATAGAGCGCAAAGCTAAGGTTGCTTTGCGTCAGTGGGTCTATCAAGTTCTGTAAATTGTATCCCGATTCAATCATGACTGCAAAAGTACACATTTCTGCAGAATGAACGACCGATAAGGGCCAAGTTTCTTCTTCCGCCCCACACGGGAAGGGACGGCAGCCAACAGGAACTTGAGCCGCGTAAACAGGGATTTGAGTGGCGTAAACAGGGATTTGAGCGACGTAAACAGGGATTTGGCCCGGAACACGAGGGAGATAAACACAGCAAGAGCCGCCCGGCTGCACACCGGACGGCTCTCACTCTTTCCTTATATATAATATATGCGACAGCTGTTTAGAAGAACAGGTAGCGCATGTCTTTCACATCGGCCTTCAGATAGAGGTCGTTGAGGAACTGCATGGCCATGCGGGCGTGCATGGATGCCTGCGTGTCCATCTCGGCAGCCTCGTCGTATTCTTCGCTGGTTTTGTCCTTGGCATAGGGCATCAGGACAAACACGCCGCCATTGCCCTTGATGGGCTGGCTCAGCTGGTTCAGGTCGGCCACGGAAGCATAGGCGCTTACCAGAGGCTCGCTGCTGCTGAGGGCGGGGACATAGGCTGCGGCAGAGAACGTCACGTGCTTCACGGAGTCGCTCACGGCATTGGCCATGCCCTTATACTGGTCGAACGAAGAAGCGCCTGCGGCCTGCATGTCTGCCAGAATCTTTTCGGCTTTCTTGTCGCGCAGCAACTCGAAGCGCAACTGGCCCTGCACCAATGCCAAGGGACGATAACCTTCGGGCACAACGCTCTCCAGACCAACCATCAGCATGTGGTCGTTGTCGCCACACTCAAACAGGCCGGATACTTCGCCCGGCTTGGCCTGGAAGGCCCAGCGCAAGGCATCCTTCGTGTCGCGGATGCCGCCGATGCCGTGTTCGGCACTGCCCAGGTCGCGGCGTTCCAAGAGACGGTAGCCGGCATCTTCGGCGTTGGCAATCATCTTCTCCAACGTGTTGTTGGTGGCGATGAACTGGCTGAAGTTGTTGTATGCCTTGCTATAGGTCTCCTTGCTGAACTCGACGGGACGCTTCACGATGGCCACTTTGTATTTTTCCTTCACGGCCTTCTTGTCCGTCACTTGCAGAATGACGTTGGCCTGCGCCAATGTCAGGTTCTGCAGTTCGTTCTTGTTGCCCGTGGTGATGGCGGTGAGGTATTTCAGATTGTCGCCGTCCAACTGGGCTCCTTCGTAGTTGGCAGAAGAAATCCACACCGGCTGGCCAGTCTGTCCGTACCGCTGGGCCAGTTCTGCAAAGTCGGCGCCACCCTTGATGGCGTTGTAGATGCTGTCGGCCAGCGTCTTGGTCTTGTCAGATGTCTCGGCCATCACCTGAATTTGGCGGAACTCCACCGAGTCAGGCATCGAGGCCACGGCCAGTTTCTTGAAGGAATTCAGCGTGTTGTCAGCCGCGTTGTAGTAGGGGCCGAACACATCGCCCGTGGCCACCGAGTCCAAGCGGGCCACCACGTCGCCCGGCAACGAGCGGGTGGTGTAATAGAGGTCAACGTAAGGAACATCCGAACCCGTGGAACGCACGAAGGTGGCATAGTCCGCCACGTTGCCGGCCAGTTGGGCGGTATATTCGTCCATCTCCTTGCGCAAGGCAGCCTTGTCCTCGTCGCTGGCAGTCACCTGCACGTCGATAAAGCGGATGTTGCGCGTCTCGGCATATTGTCTGTATTGCTCCTTCTTCTTGTCATAGGCATCGCGCAGGTCGGCCTCGGAAATGCTTACGGCAGAGTCGGGCACCGAAGTATAGGGGACAGCGGCCAACAGCAGGTCTGTCTGGGCCGTGCGTCCGTCGAAGGCGTTTTTGGCCTCCACCGGATTCGACACCAGTGCCGTGCCTATCAGCGACATGTATTTCTCACGCAAGCGGGTCTGCACCAGCGTTTTCTCGACAAACTGCCAGTAGTTGTATAACTTTTGATAGGACTCGGCATATTCGGCAGGCATCTGGGCCATGTTCATCTTGGAGTAGTCCACCAGGAACTTGTTCAGCATGTCGCGGTCGAAAGCGCCGGTCTGCGGGTTGCGGAAAGGCAGTCCCTGCAGCAGCGGATGTACACCGGCATTGATGATGGACTGCAGTTCGGCGTCGGTCACCTGCAATCCCAACTTGGCAGCTTCCGTCTCTATCAGTTTGTTTTCTACGTACGTCCGCCACACTTCGTCCTGCAGGGAGCTCATTTCTTCGTCTGTCAGGGAGCTGACGTTACGGGCGGTTTTCACCACTTCCGTATATTCTTCCACCATCGCTTGATAATCCTGAGCGGAGAGGCTCTCCCCGTTCACTTCACCTATGTCCTGCGACTGGTGTGGACGCATCACCTGCCACGCATCGCCTGCGATGAAGGCAAACAGCGCCAAACCAACCACAATCACAACCAAGGGTCCTTTGGACCGAATCTTTTGTAATGTTGCCATTTTTGTTAATACGATTATTTATTGTTTTCTTATTATTCTCTCATAACCTTTCATTTGAGCGCACGAAGATACAAAAAATGCGAATAAGCGTCTACAGATTCCACAAAAAATTGCATCTACGGGCTTTATTCTGTGACTTTCAAGCGCACAAGTTCTATTTTTGTGGCTGTCACGCGCAGGATTTTGAACTGGTACCGCCCCACCGTCACCACCTCGTGCAACTTGGGGAAATTCTGATAACGGTTCAGTATCAATCCGCCCACTGTCTGATAATCATCCGATTCGGGCAAGTCCAAATCGAAAGTTTCGTTGACCTTCTCGATTTCCAGGCGGGCGGAAAGCACGTATTCGCCCGCGCCCACCTGCTTGCAGACGTACGACGTATTATCATGTTCGTCCTCGATATCGCCAAAGATTTCTTCCACCAGGTCTTCCAGCGAGACGATGCCCGACGTGCCGCCAAACTCGTCCACCACCACGGCCAGGGTCTTCTTCTGCTGCATGAAGAGTTGCATCAGCTTGTGCGCCTGCATGGTTTCGGGCACGATGGGGATGGACTTGACGCACCGGCGCCAGTCTGCCGGGTTGCGGAACATCTCAGAGGAGTGGATGTATCCTGTCACCCGGTCGATGTTTCCGTCGTAGACGATGATTTTCGACAAGCCCGATTCCACGAAGAGACTGCGCAGATGTTCCAGCGATTCTGTCTGTTCCACGGCCACCACCTCCGTGCGGGGCACCATGCAGTCGCGTATCTTCACGTTGGAAAAGTCCAGCGCGTTCTGAAAGATGCGGACTTCCTCGTCCAGTTCTTTCTCATCCTCCACCTCCTCCAGGCTCTGCTGCACAAAACGGTCGAACTCCACCTTGCCGAAAGCCTTGTCCGAGGCCTTCTTGTTGATTTTCAGACCCACCAGCCGCAACAACAGCCGGGAGCAGGACGAAAGCAGCCACGAAAGAGGACACAACAAGACATAACTGAGCAGGAGGGGGACGGCAAAGAGACGCAACATGCGGTTGGGATGCTCCTTGAACAGGGTGCGGGGCAGGAACTCACTGGTGAACAGGATGAGGGCCACCGCTATCACCACCTGCAGCACCGGCAGGAAAATGGCTTCGCCCCCCGTCTCCACAGGCCAGTATCTCTCCACCAGGACGGCCACGCAAAGCACGTAGACCACCAGGGCAATGTGGCTGCCCACCAACATGGATGAACGGAAACTGCCGGAATGATGTAGGAAAAGCGTGATGATGCGTGCGTCCCAATGCAAGTCTTTGGCCATCTCGAAACGCACCTTGTCCATCGAGGCAAAGGCCACGGCCATCCCCGAAAAGAACGTGGAAAGCACGATTGCCGTCAATAAATATCCTATTGTTTCCATCGCCTTGACTACCTTTCTTGCCGCCGAACTTTCTGCAACCGCGCAGGGCGTACCCGCAGCGTGTCAGCCGGCATGGGGCGCACCGTGTCCGCCGCAACCGTCGCGGAATCCGTCCGGAGACTGTCCGGCGCGGCGGTCTGCTCGTCTTCCACGTAGAAGATGCCTTCCGGCTTGTGGATGGTATAAATCGTCATCTCCTGGTTAGACTCGAATCCCCTCCCGGTGATGATCCGGTCGGGTTGCTCGATGCGGATGAAACGGTCGGAATAGACCCGCCCCTTCTTCTGGTCCCAATAAAGCAATTCCGTATCAAACTGCTCGCCCTTCAGGTTCTGGATGTGCACGTTCCCCATCAGCTTCCACAACTCCTCTTTATTGTAGAAGTAGGCGGTGTCGGCCTTGATGTTGGCCTCCACCTGAAACAGCGTGTCGAACTTTTCCACATAAACCCCTTTCTCGAAGGCCCAATAGGGCGGTTCCTTGCGGTCGTACACCAGCCATTCTTCCGTCAGGATGCGATAGCGTATCAAGCCGGAGTCGGAAACCAGCGTCGTCACTCCCCGCGTGTCCATCACCGGCAACGAGTCGCGCTCCGTGATGGCCGCACCCATCTGTTTATGCCGCCCGGAACAAGACGACAGCAGCAGCCACAGCAAGCACGACATCCCTATGCACGCCCGCCATCCGCAACGCCGCCTGTCCGTATTTCCGGTATCCGTCACACACATGGCTTTCACCTCAATCCACCTTGCGCTTGAAGAACCAGCGCTCGTTGAACGTAATGCCGATGCACAGGCGCAGGGTATTCTCGTCCAGGAACTGGGCTGTAGTGCCCTTGACGCGGACGTATTGCGCAGACACGCTGACCAGCGAACGAGTCCGAGGGATGGGCAGGCCGAAGCCGGCGCTTACCCCGTATTCGTTGGCAGCACGTTGGTTGGCTATCTTATAATAAGGCTTGGAATAATAGGCGCCCACCCGATACTTGATGCGTCCCAGGTAGCTGCGGCTGAAAGGATTGGGCATGAACTCCGCGCCCAGGGCCACCTTGCCCCGACGGCAGAATACGTCTTTCTCGCCCATATAGGACACCTCGTCCCAGTTCTGCAACATGACATCGGCAGCCACTGTCAGGCGTTGGTCGTATTCGTAGGCCAGGCCGCCGCCCCACGTGGTGGGAATGCCGAAACTGCCGGTGATGTCGGTCTGGCTCACCGTGGCATTGGCGTCGGTGCCGGTCTGACGGGCCTCCACGGCCGTGCTGTTCAGGTCGTGGCCCGGCGAAAAGACAACGCCCAAGGTCAGCGCGTGCTTCTTGCCGAAGTTCTGGGTATATTGGGCTCCGATGTCCAGCTTGTAGCTCTTCAAATTGGCCGACGTGGAGACAATCGACGAGAATATCTCACTGGAGTTGGGGAAACTCAGCATCTGCGTGCGCGAAATGCTGCCCCAGAAATAAGAGATATTGGCGCCCACAGACAGGTTCTTCAGCAGCTTGAAGCCGGCTCCGAGATACAACTGATGCAGGCCTCCGTCGCCGCTATATGTCACCTGGCTGGCTGCCGACGAAAGGTCGGGATTCTCGCGCGACTCGCCAAAGCTGTAGCCCACGTTGGCATAGGGAAGCAAGCCGAGGCTGATGCCGGCCCACTTGGCTGCCCGGAACTGCATGGTGATGTAGTCGAAGCTGGAGTTCTTGGCGTTTTTCCGCACCGTGCCGTTGCTGAAGTTCGTGTTCTGCAGGGTGATGCCGCCGTCGAAGATAAACGTCAGCGAATCGACCGCCGAATACGAGGCCGGATTGGCAAAATTGACATGATACTTGTCGCGCAACGCATAAGCGACGCCTCCCATGCCCCTGCTGTTAGCCGAACCCGGGTCTGTCAGTTGTCCGTACCCGTATCTGGTATAAGGTGAATTCGTATTGTTCTGGGCAAGCGCCACACCGGCAAACATCGTGAGCAAAAGCGCCAAAAGCGTGTGTCTGTACTTCGTCATTCTTATCGTAAAAAATCAATTCAACTTTTCCAATAGCGGAAAACTGCCTGCAAAGATGACACTTTTTCAGTTTGTTTCAAAAGAAAAACCCGCCTTACTTCTTAAAAAAAATAAAACTTCAGCTTATTTAGGGTTCGCCTGCCTCGCAGTCAAAGGTTTGAAAGACCGATGTCCCGGCCCGGGAAGCGGGGAAGGACACCGTTTTTCTCCCTTTCCAGCCCCCCAAAGCGGGCCAATCCGCGGGGAAAAGTTGCCGATGTCTTAGAAAAAGTATAAATCCAGGCTGGATTTACATAAATTCAGTCTAAATTTACATAAATCCAGGTTAGATTTATGTAAATCCAGCCTAAATTTACAGTTTTTCCCGTAGATTGCGAACTTTTGGCAGCGGATTGGGAGTTTTATCCGGCGGACAACTGTTTTTTATCGCATAATATAAATAGGTGTCAGGAGTATACAAACAAATCAGGCAGATGGAACGGAGACTGCCTGTACAGTCCTCGCTCCATCTGCCTGATGCTTATGTTCTTCCCTCAGCGGCCTTAGTTGGCCTCAACCGGCTGGCCGTTGGCGGCCTGTCCTGCTGCCTCTTCGGGCAGGGGCGTTCTCAGACGGATGTCTCCCCAGTCGGTCCACGTGGGCGAAACCATGTATTGGGGCTCCTGCATCTTGCCTATCAGGGCCGTGGCCTGCTTGACGTCGGCATTGGTCTTCTCAAACAGCTGTTTCATCGTGATGTCGCCGTGGGCATCCTTGATGGCCTTGACGAGGAAGTAGGTGTAATAGCCCTGCTTCTTTTCGTGGTAGACGCTCGAAGTCTGGTCGCCGCTGCTGGACGAGAAGCTCAAGGTATGTCCCTGAGGCACGCCCATGCGGGGCACTACGCGCACGCCTTTCTGGGCTATCAGCGGGGCGTTGCTCTTGTATCCGCCGCTGAAGCAGGCGTCCAGGAAGACATAGGCGCCCTTGATGGGATAGCTGGCCAGACGCTTGTAGAGGTCGGCCAACGAGATGCCCAGGCGGATGTTCTTGCCCGTGATGTCCACCGGCAGGAGGTAGGGTTCCTTCGTGGCCTCGTCGTTGTTGCCGTGGCCGGAGTAATAGAAAATCAGTTCGGCTTCGGGGTCGGCGCTGGCCATGTTCATCAGCCAGTCCAACTGTTCGTGCATCATGCCGGCCGTGGCGTTGGGGATGATGTGAATCTGATTGTCGGGCACGCCAAAGGTACGCACGCAGTATTCACGGAAGACCATGGCGTCGTTGACGGCATAAGGCACGTTGATTTCGGCATTCGCGCCGGTCATGCTGTAGTCCTCGTTGCCAATCACCAGGGCATAGCGATGCGGATTCACCGCCCCCACGGGCACATCTTCCAGCAGCTCGCTGTCGAAGGTCAGGTGGTAGTCCTTGGCCACCACCTTGCGCGTGGCCACATTGCCTTGTATCTTGATGGCGCTGGATGCCGTCAGATATTCGCCCAGCTTCACCTTGTAGGCTTCGTTCAGGTAAGACGAATGGGTGTCTTCGCTCACCGACACCAGCACCGCTATCGAGTCGCCGTCATAACGCTTGTTCACCAGGAACCCATAGTCCAGCGTGGCCACCTCGCCCGGGGCGATGCTGTCTATCACCATCTCCGGCATGTCCGTGGTAAACACATTGCGGGGCAGTTTGAAGTTCAGCTTCACGTTGCGGGCGGTCTTGGCGCCATAGTTCTGCAAGGCCAAGGTCAGGCGACCGTTCTTGCCCAGGGTGATGGACGAGCCGTCGGCCGCAAAGAACTGATGGTCGGCCACGCGCAGACGCGGCATGGCATATTCCTGCGTGTTCACCACCAGCTCGGCCGGGTCGGCATCGAAGCCGTTGGCCTCGAACGCATAGAGGTTAATCTTGGCCAGGGCCGTGGGCAGGTCTTTCTTCACCAGGTAGCGGAACGTGTAGGTCTTGGAGGCCCCGGCCAGGATGTTTCCGCCGTCCAGCTCGCGCGGGCCGTCAAAGAATTCGTCATACCCCTGTTGCTCGGAGAAACGCAAGCGGATGTTGTATGCATCGCCCTTGCCCCGGTTTTCGATGGTGAACTGCACGGCAAAGCTCTCGCCGGCATCTATCACCTTGTTGTTGTTGCCGTCCATGAAGCTGTCCACCACGATGACCAGCTGTGCCGGCTCCATCGGCATGGGAATCGGCGTGTTCTCGGTGGCATTGGCGGCCGGCATTTTCTTCAACGCCTCGTTGTAGGCCGTCAGGCGTGCGGGGAAAGTGGCATAGGAAGCGCCGTCGGCAATGATTTTAGACAGCACTTCGTATTCCGGCTTCATGTCCATATACTGGTAGACCCCGGCCAGCCCCTGCATGTATTTCTGCGAAGTAGGCTCCTTCTCCAATATCTTCAGGAACAAATCCTTGGCCTCCAGCAGATAGCCCGAAGCACGCTGGCGCACCAACGCATATTCCGCATCGCTGGCAATGGTGAGTCCGCTGTTCACAATCTCCGTGGCCACATTGAAGTTGGCGCGGGCCAGGCCGGTCAGCAGCTCAAAGCTGTCGGGCGACAGGGCATACAGGCGCTTGTATATGTCCAAAGCTTCCTGGTTCTTGCCCTGCATCTCCATGATGCGCGCCTTGATGGGCAGCACCTGCTGGTTGTTGGGGTCTACCTCCAAGATGCGGTCGATGGCGCTCAGCAGCTTGGGCATGTTGTTCGTGGCGATGTGCACGTTCACCAGGTTATAGAGGAAGTCCAGCGAAACCGGGTATTTGGCAATGGCTTCTTCCAGAACCTTCTCTTGCTCGGCATAGCTCTTCTGGGACAGATAGATGAGGTTCAGGTAGACGTAGCAGTCCTTCTCCTGGGTCTTGTCGCCCGTGTTCAGGTATTCGTTGAACAGGTCAATGGCCTGCGAATATTTCTGCAGGTTGTAGGCCGACACGGCCGCAAAGTAGACCACCGACGAATAGTTGGAAGCCCTGGGCAGCAGTTCGCTTCGGAATATCTGCAACTTGGGCAACTCGATGTAGGCAGCGGCAAAGTCCAGCCCCTTGGCCGCATCCTTCCGGTTGGAATAATAAATGGCCGCATCGAGCAGGCTGGAGTAAATGCTGCGCAAACGGTTTTTGGCGCCGGTCAGATACGACTCGTTGCCGGGCGAGGACAAGACTTTCAGATACTCCCGGTAGCTCTCCAACAAATAGGCGTACATCGCATCCGGAGTCCCGCCTTTGTCCCGCTCGCTCTCATAAAGCACAAATTGCTGGTTGGCACGCTGGGAGGCCGAGGCCGCATCCTGCGCCCTCACGCTTCCACATACCACCAGCAAGAACAAAATAGCAGTTAGTGTGAATTTACGTCTCATATCTTATATAATTAATTCTGCATGGTTTTCGTCGTCAGGCATGCCGCCTTTCAAGCAACCAAGGAAGCCGGGCCAACGCCTCCTCTTCCGAAAAGACATTGGCCGGACTTCCTCTGAACAGTCTGCAAGATGGTCACTGCGTCTGCCAAGTGCCTGTTTACGTCGCTCAACAGGCACTTGACGGCAGCCAACACCTACTTTATTGCACGGGAAATGCGTCTACAATAACAAACTGCACGTTGATTTTGCGGAACTCACCGCCGCGCTCTTTGGCCACTTCCACATGGAACTCGTATTGGTTGGTCGTATTCTGCAGCGTCGTGACATTCTTTTCCACATAGTCCATCACACCGGCGGCACGCAGCAGGGCCAGCTGTTCGTTCGTCGTAATGCCCGATGCCTTGGTCACCGTGATGTTGTCCAGGTTGCCATCCTTGTAGTAGGGTTCATCCACAAACTCCCCGTATTGTCCGCGATAGGCAATGCGTCCACGGATAGGACTGGCGTCGGCCGAGCCGGTGATGATGATTTTCACCTGCTTGCCTTCGGACAGGTATTTCGAGAAGTCGCCCTCGAAGGCATCCTTGATAATCTTCATCAACGACATGGCGGCATTGGAACGCGTGATGTCATAGCCGCCCGAGGGGAAATCCTCCTTGGCGGAGAAAGCCTTGTTGATTACCTCATACTGGTAGCTGACCTTGTAGTTATAGATTTTATTTCCGTTCGCATCCACGTCGGGCACGACTTCCGTGTTCACGTCAATCTGCGTGTTTTCGGTAATCAACTGTTCCTGCTTCTTCTCTTCCACCACGGCCTGCTTGATTTCCTGCAACTGCACCTCTTCGCGGCTGGCCTGCTGCATGATTTCCAGAGGCACAAAGTTTTCGTCGGCCTCGAGGGCAGTCAACTTGGTGCGCCCGATGTTGTCGTAGATATACACCTTGTTCGTAGTTTCGTTCAGCACCTCCACATAAGCCAGTTCGAACTCGTCCTTGTCGTTGAGGACATACACGGCATTGTTGAACTTCAGGTTGCCGTCCTTGAAGTCCCCTACTTCGCCTTCGGGCACCTCGATGGCAATGGTGGGCAAGGTCTTGAATCCGATGTTCAGCTTGTTGTCTGCCGCATTATACTCGCCCACAAAGGGGTTTTCAATGGCCAGACGGTCGCCGGCCAGTTCCGTGGCCACCTCCTGCGCGAAGAGTTGCTGCTGCTTCAAGCGGGTCTCGTCGTTCACGCGGATGGCATATTCTTCCATCGACTCGCCCTGCATCATCTTTACCCACTCGTTCATACGGGCATCCACCTCGTCGTTAAGCAACTTGCCGTAGAAGGGATTCAGTCCGTTGGCGTCCCAGAACACCAGGCTCTGCGGACGGTTGGAAACCATAAACACATCGCTGTTCTGCTGATTGATGAAGAAGCGGTTGGCCAGCACGCCGTCCATCGGTTCGTTCAACGTCTGTTCCACGGCGCCGTTTTTCAGGTTCACCACCAGGATGGCGTTCCCGTCCTTCACCACGCCGACATACTTGCCCAGCGGGTGGAAAGAAGGCGACGACAGCTTGCCACCCAACTTGTCAAAGGTATAAACCACCTCCCACGTTTTCGTGTCGAGGATGCTCAGGCGGTTGTCGTCCGTCACCACGGCCAGCTGAGAGGCATCGGCGGAGAAATCGAAGCCCACCACATTGCCCGTCATCGCAACGGCCTTGCGCAACTCCTTGGTCTGAAAGTTCCAAACGTCGATATTCTTGCCGGAACCGGCGGCAATAAAATAGTTGTTAGAGCTTACGGCCAACACCGTAGCCAGGGACTTACCCTGAATGTAGGCCTGAGGCTCGTAGGCACGTGTGTCATAGATGATAATCTCTCCCAATGAATTGGAAACGACGAAATGGCGGGCATCGGGCGCATAACACATGGCCAACGGCATGATTTTTCCCTTCGACAAATCCTTGATTTGCTCTTCTGTCAGGTTGATGGGATTGTCCAGCGTCAGCACTTCACGGTCTTTCAGCCCTTTCCGTTTGTCTTTCAACTCAAACAAACGGCGATTGCGCTCGCGGAAAGAATAGATGGAGATGTTCTTGTCCCCCCGCATCAATGCCAGCGAGCTGCCCGTGGGATTGAAGACCATCTTGTCGATGCCGTTCATGTCCACGATGGCTACGTCGCGCAACGTGTACAATCCGCCCCTATCGTTCAGGAACGCCGTGCAGAAAGTGGTATTCGCAAAAGCAGTGATGTGCTCGTCAGAGGGGAAATCACGTTTCTCTTTGACTTGTGCCATTGCCTGTCCGCCCATCAGGGCGCAAGCAAAAAACAAAGTACCGCCCATGGCCAGACGATACCGGAATCTTTTTGCATTCATTGATATCATGTATAAAATCATTTCTATCTCAGAACCCGTTCCAATTTTCCTTTTTAAGATTTTTATTCAGCCTGTCCGGAGTATCTCCGCGGCCACTTTCTTCGTCCTTGTCCGCCACGTATCCAGCTACACTCCTCATAACGACGGGAAAGTGAACCCGGAAAGTTCAGCGCGACACGACACCGGCAAAATTCAAACAAGTTCTTATCCGGATGCAAATATAAAGATTATTTCGTTAACCCTTACAGGGAAAGAAATAAAAATTTTAACCAAATGTTCATTTCGCCCTATCAACAGGGGCGAATTAAAGACTATGCCGTCGCTCCGTCCGGCGTTTTCGGGGTCAATCCCATCTTTTGGGCACGCTGCATCATGAACGCATGTGCCGCCTCATGCTCGTTCGGAATCACCCCGTCCAGGATGGCATCCTTGATGGCCGCCTTCAGGACTCCTACCTGCTGGCAAGGAGGCAAGCCGAAGGTCTGCATGATTTCCTCGCCACTGACCGGGGGCTGGAAATTACGAATGCGGTCTTTCTCTTCCAGGTCTTTCAACTTACGTCTGACCAACTGGAAATTGTCCAGGAAGCGCTGTTTCCGTTCCCGGTTTTTCGACGTGATGTCCGCCTCGCACAAGGTCATCAGGTCGTCAATGTCATCTCCTGCTTCAAACAGCAACCGACGCACCGCCGAATCCGTCACCTCCTCGTCCGCAATCACGATGGGGCGCATGTGCAGCCCCACCAGCTTCTGCACGTATTTCATTTTCTCGTTCATGGGCAGCTTCATCTTCCTGAAAAGTTCCGGCACCATCTTTGCCCCTATGAAGTTATGATTGTGGAAGGTCCAGCCCAGCCTCGGCACCCACCGCTTGGTCTGCGGCTTGCCGATGTCATGCAAAAGTGCCGCCCAGCGCAACCATAGATTGTCTGTCTTCTTGCTGATATTGTCCAGCACCTCCAGGGTGTGGTAGAAATTATCCTTATGCCCCCTTCCGTTGCGTGTCTCCACGCCTTGCAAGGCCACCAGTTCGGGGAATATCAGCTCCAGCAGGCCCGAACGGTCCAGGTCGATGAAGCCCTTTGACGGCGCGGGCGACAGGATAATCTTGTTCAGTTCGTCTGCGATGCGCTCGCGCGAAATGATGGAGATGCGCTCCCGGTTGCGCCCCAATGCCTCGAACGTGTCGTCGTCGATATAAAAGTTCAGCTGCGTGGCAAAACGGATGCAACGCATCATGCGCAGGGGGTCGTCGCTAAACGTCACGTCCGGGTCCAGGGGCGTACGGATGGTGCGCTCCTTCAGGTCGCCGATGCCGTCGAACGGGTCCACCAACTCGCCAAAGCGGTCTTTGTTCAGGCACACCGCCAAGGCATTGATGGTAAAATCGCGCCGGTTCTGGTCGTCTTCCAAGGTGCCATTCTCCACCACCGGTTTCCGCGAATCGTGCGTATATGATTCCTTGCGCGCTCCTACGAATTCCACTTCCGTCCCCCGGAACTTCACCTGTGCCGTACCGAAATTCTTGAATACAGACAGGTGCGCCCCCCGGCCCAACCGCTTGCCCAAAGCCTCAGCCACCACAATGCCGCTGCCTACCACCACCACGTCGATGTCCTTCGAGGGCCTTTGCAAAAAGATGTCGCGCACGTATCCTCCCACCACGTAACACTCCAGACCCAGTTCGTCTGCCGTGGCCGAAATCTGCTTGAATATGTCAGCCTCAAAGTGCCGTTTCAGTTCCTCTGTCGTAAGTTCCAGCATAAGTATTCGTATTTTTCTTCTAAATGGCCGCAAAGATACGGAATTATTTCTATTTTTGCCTCGTCAACCATCCAACAAGCACCGTATGAAGAAATCGCTCATTCTCTGGACAAGCCTCTGCCTCAGCCTGGCCGCTTGCCAAGACATCGAAAAGGAGGCAGCCGTCCGTCTCGACAAAGCCCGCCAGGCCTTCGAGGCCGGACTATACAACGAGGCCAAGCAAGAGATAGACAGCATCAAGATACTCTATCCCAAAGCCTTCGACACCCGTCGTGCCGGCCTCTACCTGCTGCAGGACATCGAGCTGGCCGAACAGCAACGCACCTTGGCCTACCTGGACAGTTGCCTGCAAGAAGAACAGAAACGGCTGACAGAACTGACTCCCCGCTTTGTGCTGGAGAAAGACACCGCCTACCAGCAGACCGGCCGCTACCTCGCTCCGTCGCAAGTGATAGAGAAGAACCTGCATCGCTCCTTCCTCCGCTTCCAAACGGACGAGAACGGCAAACTGAGCCTCACCTCCATCTATTGCGGCAACACGCCCGTCCACCACACCGCCGTGAAAGTCACCGCACCCGACGGCACCTTTGCCCAAACCCCGACGTCCAAAGACAGCTATGAAACCAAAGACCTGGGCGTAACCATCGAGAAAGCCGACTACCGACAAGGCGAAGACGGAGACGTCATCAGCTTCGTGGCCCTCCATGCCGACCAGAACCTGCGTGTTGACTACCTGGGCGACCGTACCTATACCACCGCCCTGACCCGCGCCGACCGCCAGGCAGCAGCCTCCGTCTCCACGCTTTCACAAGTGCTCTCCTCCATCACCCAAATCAAGGCGCAGACAGAAGAGGCGCACCAGAAAATACGGTTTATCCAAGAGAATATAAAAAAGAGAAAGACGAAGGAAGAGGAATGATAAACGCTATAAACGCAAGCGTCCGGAGAAGTTTTTACCTCCCCGGACGCTTGTCTTTATTCATTCCCGTCATCCATTACGGTTCCCACTTCATCCATAAATGTGGGTCATATCTCCAACTATCCTTCACCGCTTCAGACAATATTTTATTGGAGAAAACCATCAAGATGGAATCCGGCTCCTCTGCCTTGATGCCATTGGCATATCCCTCCGGGATGCACAACATCCGGCTTTCGTTTGCCGTCAAATGAAAGACTTCCGGCTTCAAATCAGGAGAAGGATGCTCCCAATCGTCTATCTTCACAAAAGCAGTGGTAAACGCCCCCTTCACGGCATAAAACCATTTCTTTTCCGCCTGATGTCCGTGCCAAGCACGGATAACGGAGGTATCACTGTGATGTATCATATAAAACCGGGCAATCTCACTCATATCCAAATCATTCACGTGCGAGATCTGTCCCCGGTAATCGGTAAAAATACCGCCTTCTATGATTTTGATTTCACTCATATTTTCTTTCTGGATTATAAAGTTGACCAGGAGACAAGTTAACAAGACTACGAGGACAAGACTTATCACTTTGCATCCGGAGTTTTACCCTACCTCGTTGCCTTGTTAACTCGTCCACTTGCCTACTCAATTATCGTTTACTTTGTTAGTCAAATCGTGCAGTGCGCCATCCACGATATCCATGCAAACCTTTTTCTGGAAATAACGCATATAATACTCATACCCATTGCGTCCCATGGCCTCCCGCTCTTCTGTCGGCATCCGGCTAAAAGCCAATACCGTCTGCGCCAAACCGTCCACATCGTTGGCATCCACCCACTTTCCGCATCCGGCTTTCGCTATGATTTCCTGCCCTTCGCCGTTCAGCATGCCTAAAATAGGCTTTGCACACGACATATAAGCCTGTACCTTGGCCGGCAAAGTCATATTAAATACCACCTCATCCGCCAACGAGACCAGCATAATATCTGCTTTCCGGAAAAAACTGGGCATCGTCTCTATGGGGAAACGCCCCAGCAGATGCACCGTGTTCTCCAACCGATTCTGAGCCACATACTGCTCCATCCATGGCTTCTTACGTCCATCACCCAGAAACACCCAATGTATCTTCTCGCAGTCTTTCAACCGAGTGGCCGCAGCCAACACATTTTCCAAATTCTGTGCTTCGCCCAGATTGCCGGCAAACATCACGATGAACCCTGTAGGCAATGCAGGTATTTCCATCTGTGGAGCATGAACAATGGAATCGTCACTCCAATTGGGCAAATACACGATTTTCTCATCGGGCACTCCGCGTGCCTCCAGCATCTTCCGGAATCCCAACGAACTGATGTGAATCACCGCACTATTTCGATAGATAAAATCCATCATCCTATCCACCAGACGATAAACCCACGAACTGCGCACACCTCCTGCCACCAGGCTTTGCGGCCACATGTCCAATATCCATAAGTCCATCGGGATATGCTGGATTTTCTTTATCAACACGCCCGGCAAAGCAATGGTAGCCGGAGAGGTCTGATGCACAAAGATGCAGTCATACCGACGGAACAACGCATGATAAAGCGCATAAGACATCATGAAGAACGTGCAAGAAGCATAGTTCAACATCATGCGCAATGCCCTGCCATCGCCGCGCGGTATGACAGGCACACGGATGACTTCCACTCCCTGAATGCGTTCACGCCGCCTTCTGAAGAGTGAATATCCTTCATAAAACTTTCCTTGAGGATAATCCGGTATGGCAGTCAGCACCGTTACCTCGTATCCCCTTTTCACCAGTTCAAACGCAATGTCGTTGCACCTGAACATCTCCGGATAAAAATGGTTAGTCAACAACAGGCAACGCATAGGCTCAGTACTTTCTCCACACCATCTTGTTCACTACGCCCGTATAGCTTTGTATCAGTTTCACCACCTTGGCCGCCACATTCTCATCCGTATAATCCGGCACCGGCACTCCGCTGTCTCCGTTCTTATTCATCTCGACCGCCGTATCCACAGCCTGCAACAACGATTTCTCGTCAATGCCGGCCAATACGAAACAGCCTTTGTCCAATGCCTCTGGACGCTCTGTGCTGGTGCGGATGCACACGGCAGGGAAAGGATGCCCCACAGACAAGAAAAACGAGCTCTCTTCCGGAAGCGTCCCACTGTCGCTAACCACGGCAAAAGCATTCATCTGAAGGCAGTTGTAATCATGGAATCCCAACGGTTCGTGGCGGATGACGCGCCTATCCAACTGGAATCCGCTCGCCTCCAGACGCTTACGACTGCGAGGATGGCAGCTATAAAGAATAGGCATGTCGTATTTCTCCGCCATGGCATTGATAGCACGGAACAGAGACAGGAAATTCTTCTCCGTGTCGATATTCTCCTCCCGGTGGGCAGACAAGAGGATGTATTTTCCTTTCGCCAGGTTCAGCCGCGCGTGTATGTCCGAAGCCTCGATAGCAGCCAGGTTCTCATGCAACACTTCCGCCATGGGCGACCCGGTCACATACGTGCGTTCCTTGGCCACGCCCGACGCATTCAGATAACGGCGTGCATGCTCCGAATAACACATGTTCACGTCCGAAATAATATCCACGATGCGGCGGTTTGTCTCTTCCGGCAGGCATTCGTCAAAACAACGGTTCCCTGCCTCCATATGGAAGATGGGGATGTGAAGGCGTTTGGCACTGATGACGCTCAGGCACGAATTGGTATCGCCCAACACCAGCACCGCATCCGGCTGCGTCTGCACCATCAGCTTATACGATGCATTCAGGATATTGCCCATCGTGGCTCCCAAGTCATCCCCCACGGCATCCATATAAACTTCCGGCTCCTTCAGCCGCAAATCCCGGAAGAAGATGCCATTCAGATTATAATCATAATTCTGCCCCGTATGAGCCAGGATACAGTCAAAATACACACGGCACTTGTTGATGACAGCTGCCAGGCGGATAATCTCCGGACGGGTGCCTACGATGATCAGCAACTTCAGCCTGCCGTCATTCTGAAATTTCACTTCTGAATAATCCAGTCTTATGTTCATAAATGATAATTTAGTAGTGACGAGCTACAAGCTACAAGCTACGAGTCAAGTGACCTTAGTTCTTAGTGCACAGCCACTTGTAGCTCGTAGCTCGTCACTTGTAGCTGCGGGGCTTCGCCCCGCTAAATTCCCATTTTACACCTTCTCAAAATACGTATCCGGTTTCTCCGGGTCAAAACACTCGTTACACCACATGAAAGTCACCATGTCCGTATCGCCCAGATTCTCAATATTGTGGGTATAACCGACAGGGATATCTATCACTTCCAACTTCTCGCCGGAAACAAAATATTCCATCACCTTCCCCTCCGGGTCATTCATATTGCGGAAGCGGATGACTCCCCGTCCGCTGACCACCAGGAACTTCTCGTTCTTCGTATGATGCCAATGGTTGCCTTTCGTGATATGAGGTTTGGAGATATTGACAGAAAACTGCCCCCTGTCAGCCGTACGGATAATCTCCGTGAAACTGCCGCGGGCATCCACATTCATCTTCAGCGGATAGCCAAACCCATCTTCCGGCAAATAAGACAGATAAGTAGAATAAAGTTTTTTGGTGAAAGCATCGCCCACATCAGGAACACTCAGGTCCGTCCGGCTCTTCTGAAATGACTGCAGCAGCTCCACGATTCTGCCCAAAGTGACCGTATGCACCACCGGCACCTCGCCATACTTGCCGTTGCGGTGCTCCATGCCGCTCAACGCCCCAATCAGTTCATCCACCACATCGTCAATATACACCAAGTGCATCGTCACGTTCGGATCATTCACCCGGATGGGCAAACCGCGGGCTATGTTGTAGCAGAACGTAGCTACCGCACTGTTGTAATTGGGACGGCACCACTTGCCAAACACATTCGGGAAACGATACACCAACACCTTGGCGCCCGTCTCGCGGGCATAGTCGAACATCAACTCCTCCCCTGCCCGCTTCGACTCTCCATAGGGATTATCCAAGGCAGCCTGTATGGACGAGGAAATCATCACCGGACATGCATTCCCGTGCTTCTTCAGCGTATTCAGCAACAGAGAGGCAAAGCCGAAGTTGCCCTTCATAAACTCCGCAGGATCTTTGGGACGATTGACCCCGGCCAGGTTAAACACAAAATCCGCCTGTCGGCAATACTCGTCCAACAAGGCGGGATCTGTATCCACATCATACTCCCAAATCTCCAATCCTTCCGCAGCAAGGGCATAATTCTTCGCCTTCCCACTTTGGATATTGCGCAATTGGGATACAAGGTTTCGACCGACAAACCCCTTGGCGCCGGTCACTAAGATATTCATAAATTAGTATTGAAATGGAAAGGAAAGAAGAGCTACCTATTCTAAGGTACGAAGGAAAATATCAATGCCCAGAATTATCACCTTTGGAAAATCTATCCGGTTTAAGACTGAAAAATGTTTGTCTTCAGTGACAATACAAGTTGCTCCTGTTGCAATGGCGCAATCCACAAACTTATTATCATCAGGATCGGCCTCTATCAAATTGAAGTGATAAGAAGGAACACAGAACAAGGTATTAGGACTATTCAGAATAGCCTCAATGGCATATTTTGCCACTGCCACCCCGGCCAGTTTCTCTAAAATTTCCTCGTATTCATTCAGGATATCGTTAGACACGCAAAGCACATATTCCCCCCTCCACATAACTTTCCCAAATCCTCCGGTAACGGCAATGTGGTGAGATGCATTGCACCAGCGTATTCGTGTCCAGCACAATCCTATTTCTTTTCATCCTTCAAATATTTGCGCACGTCCACATTCCGCAACTCATCCAGACGTTCCTGACTGAGCACTCCGGATTCCCATGCCTTGTCAAGACTTTCATCCAACTTCCGGAAAAAATACCGGGAGAGAACTTCCTTTACTTCCGAAAGTCTTTCTTCCGAACCGTCATACGCAAACATCTTCAAAAGATGCTGTTGAACAGGATTAAATACAGTTGCTTCCATATTCCTCCGCTTTTAGTCAGAACAAAGATAGTGAATCTTTATGAACGCAGCAACTTGGCAGCCTTCTTTTCTATAAAGTTAATATTTGGTTTCCCGTTTATTCGCTCTTAATCTCCGTGGGCTTCGCCTTTTCCTCCAGCCCCAGGTCTTCGCGGATAAAACGGAGTTTCAGCAAGAGCTGTTTCATGCCCTCCACATCCAGGCGGCGCGTGTTGTGCGAATGATAATCTTCAATCCTCGACACCTCCTCGCTGCCTTCCACGAAAAACTTGTCATAGTTCAGGTCGCGCGTGTCGCACGGGATGCGGTAATACTCGCCCATATCAATAGCCTTCGCCATCTCCTCGCGGGTCACCAGCGTTTCATACAACTTCTCCCCGTGGCGCGTGCCAATCACCTTCACCTCCGTCTCCCCATACCGTGGGTCAATCTGCGCATACGTCTCCTTCAACGCCTGCGCCAGAGTCTCCAGCGTAGCCGCCGGAGCCTTCTGTACAAACAAGTCGCCATTCTCGGCATGCGTAAAGGCATACACCACCAAGTCCACCGCATCGTCCAGCGTCATCATGAAGCGAGTCATGTGCGGGTCGGTGATGGTGATAGGCTTGCCGGACTTGATTTGCTCCACCCACAGCGGAATCACCGAACCACGGCTGGCCATCACGTTGCCATAGCGTGTGCAACAGATAGTCGTCTTGGCCCCCACGCCCAGCTGACGTCCTTTGGCAATCGCCACCTTCTCCATCATCGCCTTGCTGATGCCCATGGCATTGATGGGATAAGCCGCCTTGTCCGTAGACAATACCACCACGTTCTTCACCCCGTGCGCGATGGCCGACTCCAGCACGTTGTCCGTGCCTATCACGTTGGTCTGCACCGCCTGCAGCGGGAAAAACTCACAACTGGGCACCTGCTTCAGGGCAGCCGCCGAAAACACATAATCCACACCCTGCATCACGCCGTCCACCGACTGACGGTCGCGCACATTGCCGATGTAGAACTTCACCTTGGGGTTCTGAAGATGATGACGCATGTCATCCTGCTTCTTCTCGTCCCGCGAAAAGATGCGGATTTCCTTGATGTCGCTGTCCAGGAAGCGACGGAGGACGGCGTTGCCGAAGCTACCGGTACCGCCGGTGATTAAAAGGGTTTTGTCTTTGAATACTGACATATATTACTTTATAAACTCTGTTATTATTCTACGAAAATCATCCTTACGACGTGTATTATCATAATATTGATGAATATAATCAGCGACTACGTCTAACTGTGTTTCATCATATTCTGACATTTTCCTTAACAAGGAATCCGTTTCAACGCGCAAATCATTCTCAATATTAAAGTAAATACCAGATGAAAAAATCGGATTAGACAACCCTCCTTTTCCCGAATGAATCACGATATTTTTTGCAGCCAAAGCCTCTAAAGCTGCAAGCCCAAATCCCTCATAAATTGACAGTTGGAAATAGTACTTACTCTTTTGCAATAATTTAACTTTAACATTTTCGGGGATTTCATCGGTCAGAATCACTGCATCTTCTAATCCGAATTTTTCTATCAAAGATTCCACATAGGTTGTCCCATCCCCTTTTTTCCCCATGATAATAAACTTATAATTAGAGTACTGTTCCGTCATCCGCAATAAAGAAAATACAGCCAAAGCTGTATCTATTCCTTTTCGCTTCACATTATCTATATTCCCCATCCATACCACCGAAGTAAATAGATTCTCTTTAGCTACAAAATCAATATTGGAGAAAGACTTAACATCTATAGTATGTTCTGAATAAGACAATTTGGCTTTATCATTCAAAACTTTGGATATGTTTTTTCTATCTGCTTCAGATACAACGATACACGACTTAGATATTTTATAACACAATCTAAAGAATATTTTTTGAATTCTATAACGTCTCTTTGAAGCATAATCGGCATCTAAATCATCTATACCTCCTGTAAAATATGTACTTTTACCAAATAGAGCCGCTATCAAAGCAACGAAAAAAGACTTCCGATAGAAATAGGCAAACACGAAATCATACCGCCAAAAAAGCAAGGCATCTATAATCCTATTTGACAAAATGACCTTACAACCTAAATCTTTCAATATAGATATATCTATTGAATAAAATCGCTGCGTTTGAAAAAGCTGCTTAGAAGAAACACTGGAATAAAATAGTGCGTGATACATGGCTATAACACGATTACGTTTTTTTAGATAAAAGTTCATTAAACAATTTTTCCCATTCACCACCAATCTCCCTATGAGAAAAAGCAGCCATACTTTTCTTGCTTTCCTTTCCTATTATCTTCCGATCGGTAGGATTTTCAATCAAAAAATTAATCCTCTCTGCAAATGCATCACTATCGCCTGGTTTTATCAAAAAGCCATTAAGGCCATCAATTATCACATCTCTAGGACCACATGGACATTTAAATGCAACCGGAGGCAAACCTAATGACATGGCCTCTAAAAGGACCATAGGTAACCCTTCAAAACGAGATGGTAAGACATATATACTACTATCTAAAAGCACAGATTCAACATCGGCAGTAGGAGGACATAATGATACGCTATTTTCTAATCCCATGTCTCTTAATCTTATCTCTAAATTTTCCTTTAAAGAACCTGCTCCGTATATTACCAAATTCCAGTCTGGATGTTTTTTCACGACTTGCTTCCATATCGGAAGTAATAAATCATACCCCTTTTGATATTCTAACCTCCCTACACTTACCACCTTCTTATTGCACAAATCTGCAATAACACCTTTTTTATATTCAATACTATTGTAAATAACCCGCACATTAGACAAACTCTTTCCCCAAGCCATTGCATCTTCTTTAGTCAGAACAACGAAACAATCATAATGCTTTAGATTTTGAATGACATGATAATCTCTATATTTATATGCCAATCGGACTAAAAAACCATTTGTAAACGATGGATGCAATAGTCTATAGTGTTCACGAGAAAAATGATGTTCTACAATTTTTACACTAGAATCCTTTATTTTATACAAGAAATCCGTACTTTTCAAAATTAAAGTTACAACTATATCATAATCATTTCTATGTAATATTTCATTCATTCTCAATTTAAACAGATATTTTTTATACCAAAAAAACAATGTACGAATGATAATATTACAATTATCATGATCCGAAAAATTCAAACGCAAATCAATTGTTTTTACCTTAGAGGAAATCTTATAAAAATAAGGTCGTTTTTTTTGATCCGTAGTAACTATAGTAACGTCATGCCCATGACTTGTAAAATAATTGGCCTTATTTGCTACCGTCCTTTCCATTCCAGCAGAATTATACATGCCGGTAATCAAATATAATATATTCATAGAAACAAACATTTATATGGTACGAAGATATCAGAATATGAAAATAGGAAAGAAAAAAACTGATATATATTTAATATTAGGAACAACATAAAGACGAGCAATCCTGTTTTCTTTTTCCAGTAAAAATGAATAATAAATGGAATAATCAAAATCTCAAAAACAGAAAAATACAGCACTATCCTTCCTCCTATTGAGGCGGAAAAAGATAGTAACAAATATAACAATATAGATAAGAAATAAATATTCAAAATTTTATATTTAGGCAATAGTGATTCAACTCTGTTGATGACAGATAGAAACATAAAGAAAACGAATAACTTATAAAAGAAAAAGATTATACTTATCCCACCATCTTCACTTAAATAATATAATATTTTTCCACCGACAAATCCCTCAAGAAAAGTTTTCATTAATCCCTGAATCAAGCCACACAAAAAAATAGCAACAAATAATATTGCAATATAATACTTCTTCTTATATAGAAAGTTAGGAATCAACAAATATAGTAAACATACAATTGCCGAATAATGGAATAACGATGCAATAAGTACATAAATAACAAACTTCCTAGATTCAATATAAGGCCATGCAAAAACAATAATAGAAATAGCTAAAGCTTGTCTTAATTGCCCCATCATTCCCCAAAAATAATACGTACAAACATACACTAATATAGAAATTGCCACATATGGAGAATAACGTAAAATAGTCTTTGATAATAATATAAAGTTTATCAAGACAAAGAAAAATAAGAAAATGTGATAAGATGGAAATATATTATATAATAGGAGGAAAAAAGGTTCATATGAAGAATGAAAACCAATATCACGAAATGTTAAGCCCAATTCTGAAATTTCTTGATATGAATCCCAATCTAAGCCATTCCCATTTGCCAATCCTGCGATGCAAATAAATAAGACTGCGACAATAACATAAAAGTAATAATAAGAAATTTTATTCAATTTAGAAGCAAGGAATTCAACAAAAGCGAACAAAATTATTGCTACTAAAAGAGAACAATAAGCCGACATTAGATTAAGCTATTAATGAACTAACTCTTACGCACATAAATAGAAAGCATTCATCTTTTAACAAATAAATGTTTTATCCATCTAAGCATTACTGTCACTTCTTTCCCAATGAGCCGAATTACCTGGATTCGTACTTTTTCTTTATGCGAAAGCCATGACCCACAATAATGATGTATCGCACGCGTATTAAAAGTTAAACAAATCTTTCCTGTATCGTAATCCATTGGACAAAACCAATCCTTAGGATAAATAAATACCCCTGCACACTTTTGTATTTCACATGTATCTTTCAATCCGTATTTATATAAAACTTCAGTTGTATATTCTACCACTGTTTTAAGATTAAAACTATTATCCTCATTATTAAAATGCAATGTTGAATATAAATCAAGCAGATCTTTATATAAACCAAGCCCAGCCGATGCCCCCAATCCTAAGCCTGGAGCAACAGCTAAAGTCTTAAAATTATTCTCTCCTATCCGCTTTTCGCACCCCATAAACGGTCCTTTAGCAACAATATCATCCATAGGCTTAATCACCTCCACATCCGTGTCAAAATAAAGTCCACCATATTTATAGAGAATCCAAAAGCGAGCATAATCACTAACAAAAGCATACTTCTTAGCTTTGTATGCCTCCTGAGTGTAAGAAATGATATTCACATTAAAGTTTTCTTCATTCCATTCTTTTATTTCATAATCGGGAAAGTATTTCTTCCAAGATGCTATGCACTTGATTGCTAATGGAGGCAGAGGGTTTCTGCCGAACCAGCAATAATGAATGATTTTAGGTATCATAGAGGATTAAGTTTTATCATTTTATATATCGAACATAACCGCTAATTTTCATGTACAATCGCTGAAATGATAAGAATAGAATATACGAGGCTACTCTATTTGAAAAAGCATTCTTTTTATTTTGAAATATAGAAACTAATACATAATGCCTCAATTTCATAATGATACGATCCTCCCAATACAAAAAATTGAATAAAGATATTTTCGGATAAATCTCATTTTTAATAAAAGTCTGCTCTGTTTTATAAAAAGCGTCATTATAAAACATCTGAGATGTATTTGACGTTACACTCTCGTGTCCATTCCGATAATAGACCGTTAATATTGGCAAAAAATCAATTCTATAGCCATACTCCAAACACTTCAACCAAAATGGCCAATCCTCCATTAAACGATATCTTTCATCATAATATCCAACAAAATTAAACAAATCACGTTTTAAAAAAATCGTTGGAGCTGCAATAAAGCAAGACCATAATATTTTTTTATACTGTAGTTCTACTGGCAAGTTGCATAAACAAATTTCTTTTTGAGAAGGGAATATTGCATTCCCAATAAAATATCTACCACTCTTCCCTAGCAATAATTCTTGATAAGAAGTCTCTACTATATAGGCATCCCCATTATAGCTTCTAATAAACTGTTCTATTGCATCTTCTTTCAAGACATCATCTCCTGCTATTCCCTTTATCCAATTACCTTGAACTACTTTATACCCCCTATTAAAATTCGCTGGAATTCCTGTATTAACAAGAGATGTCAACAATTCAGCACGTACAAAACGTTTATTCCACTTCCCAAGCCAATCGCGGCACAAATTCACCGTGTCATCAGTTGAACCATCATCTGAAATAATTAATTCAATATTGGAATAAGTCTGTTTCCGCGCACTCTCCAGCGTTTCTAACACATATTTTGCTGAATTATAAGTAAAAACGACTATTGAAACCAATTGATTATCCATACAAGAGAGAAAAACATTATTTCCATCTATTCACCACTTCTACCACCTTCTTCACCTCTTCTTCCGTCATCACCGGACTCATCGGCAGACTCAACTCCTCCCGGTGTATCTGTTCTGTAATCGGAAACGACAACCCATTCCATTCCTTGTAGCACTCCTGCTTGTGCGGAGGTATCGGATAATGAATCACCGTCTGGATACCATTTTCCGTCAGATACTGCTGCAATGCATCACGCTGCTCGCAACGAATCGAAAAGATATGGAATACATGGGCATCCCAATCTTTCACCTTAGGGGTTATGATGGCCGGATTCGTAATATGCTCTATATAATACTTGGCAATTTGTCTACGAATGGCATTGTCCTCGTCCAGGTGCTTCAATTTGACATCCAATACAGCAGCCTGTATTTCATCCAAGCGGCTGTTACGACCTTTGTACTTAAACACATATTTGCGTTGTGAACCATAATTGGCAACCGCACGCACAATCTTGGCCAATTCCTCGTCATTGGTAGTCACTGCACCGGCATCACCCAAAGCGCCCAAATTCTTGCCTGGATAGAAGCTATGACCTGCCGCATCGCCCAGTGAACCCGTGCGACGTCCTTTGAATTTACAACCATGCGCCTGGGCATTGTCTTCCACCAGTTTCAGATTGTACTTCCTGCACAGCTCGCCAATCTTATCCGTATAGGCACACTGACCGTAAAGGTGCACAATCAGGATAGCTTTTGTCTTTTCGGTGATTGCTTCCTCAATTTTTGCATCATCTATCTGATAGGTTTCCATGCTGGGCTCCACCAATACAGGCTTCAATCCGTTTTCACTGATGGCCAGGATGGAAGCGATATAGGTATTAGCCGGAACAATCACCTCGTCACCCGGATTCATTACTTCCATTTCCACATAAGCACGGAATATCCATATCAGGGCATCCAGACCGTTGCCACAACCTACGGCATATTTCGTACCTATGTAATCGGCATAATCCGCTTCAAACTTCTTGTTTTCTTCTCCTTGAAGATACCAGCCGGAATCTACAACACGATTGACGGCCGCATGAATCTCATCCGCATATTTGGCGGTGACTTTTTGTAATTCTAAAAACTTAATCATAATCAATATTTATATCAACTTTATAGAACATCCGGCATAACTCAGGCCCACTCCAAAACCTAATAATATTATTTCTGAACCAACTGAAACTAACTGTTTATCTATCGCATCTTTCAGTCCAATTAGCACTGTTGAGGAAACCGTATTTCCAGTCTCTTCCATATTAATGTAAAACTGTCCTTGAGGAATAGAGCAGACCTTACGGATTGTATTCAACATAAACTTATTTGCCTGATGAAATATGTAATAATCTACATCCTCTTTTCTTAGTTTATTCTTTTCCAGCACATCCTTCAGCAAAGAAGGAACGACATCCAATGTAAAATTAAAGATGGCTCCCCCATTCATATAGAGATAATCGTCATACTGAATATGTCCTTCCTCGTCAACTTGAGAAAAGCCGGTTCGTTCTTTACAGCGGGAAGCCCCAGTCTTGACTATTAAATTTTTAGCTCCACTACCATCTGTTCCCAACACGAAATCACCGATCTCTGCAAAACCAGATGTAGAGACAATGCAAGCTGCCGCACCATCCCCAAAAATAGATCTATTGCTTTTATCACCAGGATGTAGATATTTATTATATGTCTCAGCTGTCAACAATAAAACATTTTTAGCCATTCCTGCAGTGATAAGTCCTTTAGCCAATGCCAAACCATATATACACCCGGAACAACCTAGGTTATAATCTAAAGCTCCACTCCGTACAGGAATTCCTAATCGATCCTGTAACACACAAGCCGTAGAGGGTAAAAAATAGTCGGGACTCTGAGTACATAATAAGATAAAGTCAACCTCAGTAGGACTTATATTATATGAATCAAACAATTTTCGAGCAGCTTTTTCCGCCATATCTCCTGCAGTTTCCTTGTCAGAAGCTATATGTCGTTTTTTCACTCCAACTTTTGCTGCCACTTTCTCCACACTCCATTCCGGGAATTCTTTTACCAGATCTTCGTTAGTAACAACTTTCTCCGGTAAATAATAAGCAATAGCCTTAATAAATGCACCCATATTCTACATTTTTTCTATCAAAGATTACCGTTCTCCCCCCCCTGTCAGATCCAAATCACTACCTGTCATCCAAGAAGACACATCTGACAAAAGATAAATAACCAAATATGCAACGTCTTCAGGTCGTCCATAGCGTTTCAACGGATATTTTAATTGGGCTTCCTCCAATTCTTCTTTTGAAATGCCTCCTGCTAAAATCAAATCCGTCCAAACCATAGCCGGACTAATACAGTTTACTCTGATTCCACGTGAAGCCAATTCTAAAGCTAAACATTTTGCATACGATATAATAGCTCCTTTCGAAGCACTATAAACAGCATTGCCAATGCTGGGAGAGGAAGCTGCTTTTGAGGCTATGAAAACGATAGAGGCGTCTTTTCTCACTTTTTTCTTAGCCAATAAAGCAGACTGGAGTAAGACCGGAAATTTAAAATTAATATTCATCACCTCATCCACGTCCGAGGCCTGAATTTGCTTACATATTTTTCGATGCCCAATTCCGGCACAATGCACTATGCCATCAAGGGCCGGAAGAGATTCCGACAATTTTGAAAGGTACGATTCCTGTGTCAGATCTCCTACAAACATCTGATGATGAGAACCTAAAAGTAAATCAAACGTTTCTTTCAAGCGTAGCTCGTTCCGCCCGCAAATATAAACCACGCCACCTTGTTTAGCTACATTCAAAGCAACAGAACGCCCAATACCTGATGACGCACCCGTTATTAAGATACGTTTCCCCTGCAATGTAAAAGGATTATTATACTCCTGAACGTCCATTATTTTGCTGCTACCAAATCATACAAATCCTTAACTGTGCGACAAGAACGAATTTCTTTCCCAGTTATAGTCTTTCCGTATTCTGTTTTTACAAATGCGATGACAGACATCGACAAAAGCGATGACCACTCATCCAGCTCCTGATATTTAGTTTCTGGCTTAATTTCTGAAATATCAGTATCGTCAAACTGATTAGCAAAATTCGCAACAAACTCATTCAATTCCATAATCAATTATATTTCCAAATTTAACATCTCAATAATATTTTTCTTATTCTCAACATAATCTTCCTTGCTCAGAATGAACAAATCATCCAACTCGGTTTCACCTATTTTTTTTGCTCCCATCATAAGATGGAGTTTTCGGACATGCGTATTCCCCTTGCGGACATCAAATTTGTCATATTCCAGCCCCAAAATTTCAAACATAATATCACGCATTATAAGTAGTGTAGCTACAGAATATTCTGGATCCATCTGAGGTTTACAAATCCAACTGCCACCTGTCCCTACATTATCCTTGATATCATAAATTCTATTGGCTCCAAACGGAGAATTTGCAATACTATAAATGAAATAATAATCCGTTCCCTCCATCTCACGTTTTTTATATGCACACATCCATTGCCTTTGCTTTTCCAAATCATTATCCGTGGCATGAAGAAAGCGAGACAACTTTTCATCGGTACGTAATGACAATAAAAACTCTGAATCTTTTTCATCTGCTAACCTTACAGCAATGCCATATCTGTTCAATCTAAATGTATTATCCAACTTCATTTCTATAGTCTATAAATTCATTATAATCCCGTATATAATCCTCTGCATCATATCCATGCGAAGCCAACACCAGACAAATAGCACCCGAAGAAAAGCCTTGCTCCGCTGCCCATATTCCGGGAGGGATATGCAATCCATAAAAAGGACGGTTCAACAGGACGGTGCGCTTGTTCACACCGTCATCCAACACCACCTCATAACTGCCACTGGCAGCAATCAGGAACTGATGGCATTCCTTGTGGGCATGAGCACCACGTGCCTCGCCGCCGGGAATATCATATGAATAGAATACCCGCCGAATATCAAAAGGCACATTCACATACCCGTGAATGGGTGTGATGTTGCCTGCCCGATTTGCAATGCGAGGCAACTCAATGACCGAGCAGTCATAAACAGTTATTCGTTTCATGTTATTTTTGTAATTTCTTATTCAACCAATTACCCAAAGGCTTTTCATAATATTTGTTGACGCAGACTGCAAATATCAATGTGACAAGTAAAAATAAAGGAAGCCGAACCTGCCAGCCAATTATGTCAAGGCCGATTTTATCCAATACGGCATTCATAAGTGTGATGCCTAATAAGTGTATCATATAAATACTGAAACTGATGTTTCCCAAATAGACAAGCCACTTCTGGTTTAAGAAACCGGAAATTACCCCCCCCGAAATGTTAAATAATGAAAAACACAAAATAAGAATACTCATAGGGAACCAATAGTAGGAAGCATAATAGAACTTTTCCGGTATCATCGAAAAACAACCAATGACTGCCACCAACAAGAAAACTACCAAGAGTTCCATCAAGCTCTTCACTACCCATGAACGACTACACATCCAAATGTCTATATCCTTTGATTGCATATACTGATACACGACATACAATAAGATGCCAAGAATGAAATCAAACAAACGGAATATCGGAGAAATGTAAAGCAAGGCATGACTCTTCTCTTCCGAGATGAATGGAAAGGCCATCCAATACATGACGAACAAAGCTCCAACCCACCCAAGGGAACGCTTCAACGTACCCTTGAAAAAGACCTTAACCAACAAGGGGAACAGGGCGTAAAAGAACAGCAAATCAGCCAGACACCAAGAAACGGCATTACCTGAAAAATAGATACTTTGAATAGGAATCCAACTTTGCAGCAACAACACGTTAGGTAGCAATGTCAACAGGTAATGCCCATCTATGGTTTTATAAGCCAGCACAAGTGCAGCCAGAAAACAAAAGATATGCAACGGATAAATCCTAGCGATTCTCTTTCTGATATAATTACCGAAAGAAAAGGAAGAAGCCACCACTTTCTCCCCATAGCCAGCTGTCATTACAAATCCACTCAGAATCAAAAAGAAAGACACCCCACAAGTTCCCCCTGCTCTAAACAATCCTTCTCCGTCCACCGGAAAATGGTGCAGGAAAATCATCAGGGCAAAAATAAACCGCCAAGATTGAAGAGAAGCTATCATTCTGTTACCTCTGCATGGATAAGAATTGCTCATAATCATAAATATAATCCTCCGCATTGTATGCTGTTGAGGACAATATCAACGCCAGACTATTGGTCGAAAAATTGTTCATCTCCCGCCATATTCCTTTCGGCACATATAGTCCGTAATAGGACCGGTTCAAAGAGAAAGTTCGCTTCTCTTTCCCATTGTCCAAGATGACATCAAAACTGCCCGAAAGGGCTACTATAAACTCCTGATTCTCCTTGTAGGCATGACCACCACGCGCTTCGCCGCCCGGCACGTCATAAATCCAATACGTACGCTCTATCTTGAAAGGAACATTCTTCCATTCTTCAATGACAGAGAGGTTTCCACGCTTGTCCAGAATCTTGGGAAGCGCAATGATTCTCGGTTCATTATTTTCCATACAACAATAATTTTCGGAAGATACAGGCCATCATGGCCAAATAAAGAAAATAGTTGACTAAATAGGCTTGTGTGATGCCCACCAACCCGTTCCATTGCATGAAAAGAAAGCCCAACCCGACAAAAAGCAAGGAAAAACCGATTTCCGTAGTTATGAACCACCGGGTCATGGCTTTGGCGACCATCAGGAAGGCAAGCAGCCAACTGGTTATCTTGAAGAAATCGCCTGCCAGCTGCCAGATAAACAAATTCTCCATGGGCAGGAAATCTTGCGTAAATAATAACCGGATAACAAAAAAACGTAAGAAGTAGATCAAAGCGAAACCACCCAACAGGCAAGGGACAATCACCTTGTATGAACGGAATATTTCGGCACGCAGTTCCTTTTTATCCGTTAATTCTGAAAGTCTCGGAAGGTAATACACGCTGAAAGAAGTGGTGACAACCATCAGGTACATGTTGGAAATGCGGTTCATGGCTTCCCACCAGCCGGCTTCCGTAGCAGATATTTCAGATATGACATAACCACGCAACAACATCTGAGAAACAGGAGCCGTAGCCGCCGAAGCAAAGGTCATCAATGAATACCGCAAATATTTCTTGGATAATTCTTTATTCAGTTTGTTCTTAAAGTAGCTCCACCGCAGCCAGGGCAGTTTGCGCACCATCCACAGAGATATAAACAGCATTATACTCTGGAAAGTAACAGCACTGATCAGGGCACCCTTCAACTGCCAAAGAATGACTAAAGCCAAAGTAAATACGAGTCCGACCAAACTGCCCGCTATATTGATCTTGACATATCGCTTGAATTCCTTGAAGCCGTTGATAACCGATGCCAACGCCATGTTCAAGGCGTAGAACAGAATAGTGAAGCCGAAGATGACAAAAACATAGCCGTAGTCCGGCGAAAGCATGACGTATTGGCTCAGGTAGGAATGGGCGACTATCAGGAAAACACCTACCAGCACGGAGCAAACTACGGTAATGCGCAAGGCGGTGGAAAGGCAATCCTTGACTTTATGCTCGTCTTCCTTGTATTCGGCAATGTATTTGGTAATGCCGCTGTTGATGCCCCCCGTGGAGAGGGATAGGGCGATGGTGGCAAAGTTGTTCAACTGACCGACCAAAGCCACCCCGGCAGGGCCGATAATCCCAGCTACTACTTTCACGCTGACCAAACCGGTCAGCATACGTACCAGGGTGGACATGGCGGTGAAAGAAAACACTTTCACAATGTCCAGCTTGGTGGCACGACGCAGGAGCTGAAAAATCTTGTTGGCATAAAAACTGCTCACGGTGCGTAGTTAGTATGTAAAAGAACGAAAATATCTTATGGCAATCCGTAGATACCAGCGACGTAACCCATCGCGGTTACATCTAAATGGCCGAGGATGTGTCAGGACAGAAACGGCATTTCATGCTACCGCCTTCCAACCTGCACTAACGCCCCCCCTGCAAAATGTCCAGAAATTCTTTCAGGCTTATCTTGTTGGTTTTCGGGAAAGGAGTCCTTGACAAAGCATCCAAGTGCTTGTCCTCGGAAATTATAAATGTTGCCACATTTTGTCCATCTCCTCCTCTGCACGACGGGCAAAGTAAGCGGACAATCCTTTCTTTATTTCCTCCAGGTCTTTATCTGATTTGGCAAAAGAAAAGATTTTCAATAAATGCAGTAGCGTCGGATTTTAAGTCACTACTTTTCTATCTTCCACTCCCTCAGCGTATGCCGTTCGCTGTCGAAATCAATGCCCACCTTCACCACCGGCAGGCCGCACAGGGAAACCGTTCGGGATAATTCTTCAGGTCTATCTGGTTCATGGCGGTCTCGGCGCTCTTGTCCAGCTTCAGTTCCACCACATAAAGCGTGGTGGCCGTGCGCAGCACCATGTCTACCCGGCCGCGGGGCGTGCGAACCTCCACGTCCACATACATGCCCAGCAGACTGAAGATGACATACAGCAACTGCTGATAGTGGCCCTCGTAGTCGGTGTTCTCTGCATAGGGCACTGTGGAAAGGAACCGTTGCAGGTGTTGCAACGCCGCATCCATGTTTTCCACACGGAGGGCACGGTACATGTCGGCCACCGTATTCTTGCCTTCTATACTACGGTGGGGCAAATAAAGCGGGAGCAGGCTTTTCAGCAGACCGATGCGCACCTCCTTGTTGGGAAGATCAAGCAGGTACTGCCCGGTTATCTCATCGTAATCCTTAATGGTGACGTAGCCGCTCT
>CASENE010000096.1 GCA_949289265.1 uncultured Bacteroides sp. | reverse complement strand
CTACGGTGGGGCAAATAAAGCGGGAGCAGGCTTTTCAGCAGACCGATGCGCACCTCCTTGTTGGGAAGATCAAGCAGGTACTGGCCGGTTATCTCATCGTAATCCTTAATGGTGACGTAGCCGCTCTGATAGAGCAGGGGAGTGATGTCGGTCATCCGCTCGGTGGGGGCATCGAAATCTTCCGCCATCGTTTCACGACCACCGATCTCCTGGGGAGAAACATGGTACTTGCGCAGCATCTCTATCAGGTAGGTCGGCGTGCCGCTGCCGAACCAGTAAGAGTTCAGTCGGCCTTCGTTGAAAGCGCTCAGCAGGCTGAAAGGATTGTAGATGTCGGGCGAGGGCCACGTGAAATGGTAGCCGTCGTAGTTGTCCTTCAGCAGTTGCAGGGTTTCCCCGCGGTTTTTCTTCAGACGGATGGCCAGCACATCCAAATCTTCGCTCATCTGCGTTTCCATCTCTTCCTGCGTGATGCCGCAGACGGCGGCATATTCGGGCAGCATACTGATGTTCTGGATATTGTTCAACTCGCTGAAAATGCTCAGCTGCGAAAACTTGGTGATGCCGGTCAGGAAGACAAAGCGCAAGTAGGGGTCGCAGGCCTTCAGCGGGCTGTAGAAATTGCGCATCACGTTGCGCAGCACCGGCAGATCTTTCTCCTCGTGCACCACGTCCAGCAAGGGGGCGTCGTATTCGTCTATCAGCACCACCACCTGGCGGCCTGTCTGTTCGTAGAGATTTCTGATGAGATTGCTCAACCGCGTATTGGCATCCGTCAGGTTCGTTGAAATGTCAAATTTCTTTTCCTGCTCCCGCAGGCAGTAATCCAGATAACGCTCCAATTGCTCCTTCTCCATGTGCTTGCCCAGGCTCATGTCGAAATGTAACACAGGATAGGCTGTCCATTCCGTTTCCAACTGCTCAATGGCCAGACCCTCGAACAGGTCTTTCCGTCCCTCAAAATAGGCATGCAACGTACTGGTCAACAAAGATTTTCCGAAACGGCGGGGACGACTCAGAAACAGGTAGTTAGAATTGGTATGCGCCATACGGTACACGTATTCCGTCTTGTCGACATACAAGTAATTGCCAGTCCTTATTTTCTCGAATGTCTGTATCCCTACCGGATAACGTTTCTGCTGCTCCATGCCCTTTTACTTTTGATTACGCCACAAAGTTAGAAAAAACAGACAACAAACCAAATAGTTTATCTCCAAATAACAACACTCGTCCCGTCCTCAATCCAGCACCCGGCAATACCACCTGGATATATGCAGCATCACCCCTACGCCCACCAAGGTCTTGATGAAGTAATAACTGTTCTTCACCCGGTGCAACTTCCCCGTCATGCCGGTAAAGGGGCCGTGTATCACCTCCACCATCTTGCCGGGCTTGGCGTCGGCCTCTTCGCTCGTCATGAACAACGTGTCCTTGAAATCAGGGTCACACAACGCACGGAACTCCAGCATCTGCCCGTCAGGAATCTCATACCACTCGCCGCTGCCCTCCTTGCGGAAAACCATCATCGGCAGGTTACACTCAGCCAACAGATGCATCATTTGCTTCTGAGACTCGTCTTTGCGCACAAACACCAGGTTATGCACCACCGGCACCAGCATACGCTTGACATGCCCCTCCCTGTTGCGCCGCTCGGCATAAGTCATTGGGACAAAATACTCCTTCCCCTTCTCCGTCAAGAATTCGGCCAAGCGAAGTTCCTGACAGTTGAAGGTACGGATAGCGTACCAAGAAGTATGTTTATCAGAGGCATCCATTTTTTACTTAATGCCGCAAAGATAAGATGAAAAAACAAATGAAAGGGACTATGAATGGGAATTATCCTTTCTTCTTATCCAACACCTCGAAGCACGAATTCTTGCTGACATATTCGGGCACAATATCCTTCATGGCCGCCACTATCTTCATGGGGTCATACGTATAGCTGATATCTATCAGATGCTGGATGCGCTCTTTCACCTCGTCATAGTCATACTCGCGCACCGTGGCAATCATAATCTTCTCGTGATAAGTGGGCTTGGTCAACTCCTTCACGTTCAGCAGTTCCTCGTAAAGTTTTTCGCCATGCCGCAGGCCCGTAAATTCTATCTTGACATCCGTACGCCCGGAAAGGCTGATCATCCGGCGGGCCAAGTCGACAATCTTCACCGGCTTGCCCATATCAAAGATGTATATCTCTCCCCCATGTCCCATACTTCCGGCTTCCAGCACCAGGCGGCAAGCCTCCGGAATGGTCATAAAATAGCGGATGATGTCCGGATGGGTCACCGTCACCGGGCCGCCCCGCTGTATCTGGTCACGGAAGCGGGGAATCACCGAACCGTTAGACCCCAGCACGTTGCCAAAGCGGGTAGTGATGAACTGCGTAGCGGCTTTGCCCTCTTTCTGGAGTTTCTTGGCCAAGGACTGCACGTAGATTTCACAAATGCGTTTCGAGCACCCCATCACGTTGGTGGGATTCACGGCCTTGTCCGTAGAAATCATCACAAACTTCTCCGCACCGTATTTCACAGCCAGGTCGGCCACCGTGCGCGTACCGTTCACATTGGTCTGTATGGACTCGGACACATTGTCCTCCATCATCGGCACATGCTTATACGCAGCAGCATGGAAGATATACTGGGGCCGATACTGCCTGAAGATGCTCTCCATGCGCGTAGCGTTGGCAATGTCGGCCACTATGGTTTCGGCAGAAAGGTCGCGCCAATGGTCTTGCAACTCCAGACGGATATCATGCAGAGGCGTCTCGGCCTGGTCTACCAATATCAGCTGATAAGGATTGAAAGAGGCCACCTGACGCATGATTTCACTGCCTATCGAGCCGGCAGCGCCGGTAATCATCACCCGTTTGCCTTCCAGGTGCGAGGCCACCTTGCGGATATCAATCTCGATGGGATCGCGCGGCAGCAAATCCTCTATCTCAATCTCTTTCAGTTGGTCGCCCTTCAGCACAGGACTGTTCCATTCGCTCAGCGGCGGAGCCGTCATCAGCTTGATGTTCATCGCCAGCAGGCGGTCGGCCATGTCGGTATGCTTCAGCTGCTCCATTTTGAGCGGAGAGACAATCACCATCTCCACGTGATGCTTCCTCAAATTCTCTTCCAACTTTTCGTCGTTGGGATAAACGCGCACCCCCATGATTTCCTTGTTCACCAGCTCCGGCTCGTCGGCCACAAAGCCCCGCAGGCGATAGCGGTTGTCCCGGTTCACCCGCAAAGCCTTGGCGATGTTCACCCCGGCCTCGCGCGCTCCATAGATAAAGGTATTGAGACTGTTACTCCTGTCCAGGTTCAAGGCATCGAACACCACCTTGACCAACACCCGCGAGCACACCAGCAATGCGAAACTGCACACATAGGAGATAATCAGTACGCTGAACGGCAAGAAAGCAGGATGAAACCAATCGCCGCACAAGGCCACGAAAGCCATAAGCACAGCATAGGCCACCGTCAGCGACACAAAAATGCGCAGCACATCCACGAAAGACGAGAAACGCAGGACATTGGAGTAGGTACGGAAAACATGAAAGAACACCAAGTTGACCAGCACCACAGCCAGAATGCTTTGTGCCACCACCGTAGAATGGAACTCGATGGACTCCCAGTCAAACCGCAACAGAAAAGCTCCAAAAACAGAAAGGCAGACCGACAACACATCTATCAGCAAGATGCTCCACACCGGCAACACCTTGGAAGAAATATAGCGACGGAAAAAACGTCCGCGCAAAGACAACTTCAACATATACAGGAAATGCAATAAAAATGACGTAAAGCTCCGTCCTTATCCCCGGCCTGTACGGCCCGGCAGCCATGCCCTACAGCCGACGCCGCCGCCAGTCCCCGAAGACAGGAAGAAAGAGCCGCAAAAGATAAATCGCGTAATTTTCTGAATGTATCAATGGAAATCCCGGTATTCCCCGCCCCCAAACGGCCCATGAAAGCCGACAGGCATCCGGACAGCAAGCACCTTAAACGAAAAAATCCCCTTTCCCGTGCGCCGGACAACCGATGCAAAGGCCAGGAGAAATGCCGTAAAGATATAGTCTGTCCATTCTTTCACCGTACAAGAGCCTGTGCTCACGGGGAATACCGAATAACTTGCTATAACGCC
Source organism: uncultured Bacteroides sp. (assembly GCA_949289265.1). GTDB lineage: Bacteria > Bacteroidota > Bacteroidia > Bacteroidales > Bacteroidaceae > Bacteroides. Next base: position 22,344 of record CASENE010000096.1, on the reverse strand, counting down.
GCAAAGATACATCAAACTTCGTTATTCTACAAAATAAATTGTTGGCAATTGAAAAAGGGCTACTCCCCGGCCGACGCTCTCTGCCGCCACGAATCCACCAGTTCCCGGCCAAACAAAATCCAACCCACAGCCCCTACTCCCGCCAAGAACACGAACCCCATCAGAATCATCAGCTTCGACGGTTTGGAGGCTTTCAGCGGAACTGTGGCCGCCTGGACAATCGTATAGACCGGCGTATTCTCCTGCACTTTGGCCTTGGCCAACTGCAGTTGCTGGGCAGTCTGGTTATACAGGTTATAAGCCAGCGTCATCTCGTTCTGCAGACGTTCCTGCCGGGTCTGCACACGCCGCAAGGAGATGTTCTGGTTCATATCCACATAATCGGCATAAGCCTGCTGGGCCGCATAATATTTCTTCCGGGCCTCGTCATACAGTTGCTGCGTGAACTCCAGGTCGTGCCGCGCCTTGTTGGTGCGATAGTCGGTGATATACGCCTGCAGATGTTGCATCACCGTGTCTGTCAGGACGGCAGACACCAGCGGGTCTTGCATGGTGACGGACAGGGTGATGACCGAAGTCTTCTTGTCCACGGACACGGCTATCCGGTTGTTCAATGCCTTCACCACCTCCATCTCTTCCTGCGACAGGCGGAAAGGGTCTACCACGCCGGATGCCTCATCGTCCGCCTCCTTAAACAAGGAAAGCACCCACGAAAGCCCCCGGAAGGGCAAAGACAAAACTACGCTCCACCAAGGGGAACGCTGCTCATCCCGCAGGTAATGATAGAGGTCAGTCTTCAGTTCGCCTTCCGCATCCTCCACAGGCACGGCAAAAAGCTCGGTAACGAAATCGACGGAAGATACGATATCCGGATACAAGTCCGGCGACAAAGCATCTCCCCCTTCGGTGCCGCGCATGCTGATACCTGCCATGCCGGCCAAAGCGCTCAGCCCGCCCAACGAACGGCTACCTCCCTCCACCTCCGGAGCCAGCATCACGCTTGCGGTGTATTCCTTGGGGATGCTGAACGCCACCACCAAAGCCGCCACCAAAGCTATGCCGCACGTCTTCAGCAACAGGCGGCGGGCCTTCCACACCTTGCCGGCCAGCTCCAACAAATCAATCTCCTGCTCTTCCGTTGCAGCAGAGGCAGGCATCTGTCTTGTGTCTTTTTCCATAAAACGATAAGCTATGTCTAATTCTTCACCAAATTGGCAATCGTGGCCGCCATTGTGCCCAAAGAAGCGGCAGAAGTGGTCAGCGACATGATTTCCGCGATGTTCATCCCCTTGCGTTCTTTCTTGCTGGGAATGATAATCTGGCTGCCCGGTTCAATCTTGGTACGCCGGAAACGCTTCAGACGGCTCACCGTACCATTCATGTGGATGACATACGCCCGGCGTTTCTTGGCCATCCGTCCATAGCCGCCCGCCTGGTTGACGTAATAAGACAGGTTCTTGCCGGAGAGGTAAGTCACCGTGTTGGGATACTGCACCTCGCCCATAATCCTCACCGTGCTGATGTATTCGGGGATGTACAGCGAATCGCCTTCGCGCAACACCACGTCATAGTCCGAGCTCGGCTGCTCCAGCGCCTTATCCAACTCGATGCCCACCGTATAGCGGTCGTCCAGGCGCAACTTGGCCAACGAGACAGAGTCGCTGCCCGCATTCATCCGCGCCATATCCAAGGCAGCCTGCCGCTGCGCCCGCTCTTCCTCGTTCAGCCGACGGATCAAGCGACCGCCCCGCACATAGGCATCGGGCGTCAACCCACCGGCCCGCTTCACCAGGTCGGACAGACGTTCATTCTTCTTCACCAGCGTATAGCCTCCGGCAAACACTGCCTCGCCGCTTATCGTCACCCGGCGCTGCACCTGGTAGGCCGGACTGCGCCGCACCTCCACCTCGTCGAAAGGCTCGAGCACGAAGCCCAGCGTGCCGTCCACCACGTATCCCTCTTTCACAGCAAACGTATATACCCGGCTCAATGCTTTGCCGGGCTCCACGCTTTCCGGGTCTTTCAGGCGGCGGGACACATCCACCCGCACTGTCGAAGCGCTCTCCAGCAAGCCTCCGGCCTGCACCAGCAGGTCTTCCAGCGTGGTATTCTCCACATAAGGATAAACACCCGGCCGGGTCACCTCGCCGCTGATGCGGAAAGCGCCCTTGGCTTCCAACTCACGGATGCTGGCCACCACCAGCACATCCTCACGCCTCAGGGGGATGTCGGGCACGCGGCCTCCCAATAGGGCTGCCAGGTCGATGGCCACCACCTCATGCGTCAGATCTTCCCGCTCGCGGGTGAGCAAGGCACGACCCTGAAACGCATCCCCGGTCAAGCCGTCGGCCCGTTCCACCAAGTCCTTCACCGTGTTCAGCGTGCCGCCCAGCTCGTACATGCCCGGACGATACACCGCTCCGCGAATCTCCACCCGGTTGGCAAAACGGTCCAGAATGGCGCCTACAGTCACGCCGTCGCCGTCTTCCAGCCGCCAGCCGCCATAATCAGCCGCCAGCACACTGAACAAGCGATTCTCGCGACCCGTGCGACGTATCACCTGCACCTCCTCCGTATAAGCATCGCCCATGAAACCGCCAGCATACCGGATAAGGGCTCCCAGCGACTCGCCTTCCTTCATTTCATAATACATGGGACGTTTCACATGACCCTCTATCGCCACCAGCATGTCATACGGAGGGACTATCAGCACGTCGCCCTCCTCCAGGCGGACATCGTCGTTCAGTTGTCCGCGCAAGATATAGTCATACACATCGACCGTAGCCACCTGACGGTCTCCGCGCATCACTCGGATGCCACGCAAGGAGCCGATGGGCGAAATGCCGCCTGCCCTGTACAAGGCATGGAATACGGTGGCAAACGAAGACAACCGGTAAGTGCCCGGCACCCGCACCTCGCCCATCACGTGAATCTGGATGCTGCGTATCTGACCTAATGTAACACTGACTTGCGACTCGGGATGTTCGCCCGACACCCCGGCATACTTGCGCGACAGCACCTCGCGAATCTTCCCGTCGGCCTCGGCTATGGTCAACCCGTTCAGATAGACAGGGCCTATCTGGCTCACCATGATGTTTCCCTCGGGCGTGATTTCCTGCCGGATGGTAGCCTCGTTGGCACCCCAGATGTCTATGATGACCTCGTCGCCGGGCCCCAGCCGGTAATTCTTGGGGGTAGCCATGTTTTCATTCGGCTCGAAGGTCAGCAACGGATTGTTGAACACTTCGCGCCCGAACACCCGCCGTTCCTGGGATGCTGGCTCCTCCCCTACAGAGTTTTCTGCCGTGTCACGGCCTGTCCCCTGCTCCATGCTGGCCGCCAACGGGACTTCCACATACTCCTGCTCCTGCCGCGCTCGGCCGGCAACCGCCTGGCCCACCTGGACAGTCTTATCGCCCGATGTGGCATAAGTTGTACGAATGCGTTCCACCTGCTCACGGGTTACCCCCCGCGCCAGCAGCTCACGCCCAATGTCACGGTCAGCCTTTCCGGCCGCCTTGCCTTGCTTCACATAGTTCACCACCTGCTCGTCGCTCATCTGGGCATGGACGGGAGCCGATATTCCCCCCACCAGAAGGACGAGCAACAGCACTTTACGAATTGTCATCATCTGTCTTAAAAACTATTACGAATGTTAGTACTTACCCGAAACGCTCCATTCCCGCCGGATGCACCGGCAGGACAGAGCCAGAGGGGAAATCCTCTTCGGGCAAAATCGCGGAATGCAGCGTAAAAGCCGGGAGAAAGTCGGCCAAAGGGTGATTCATGTAATGCACGTATGCGCAAAAAACAGCCGCCTGTTCTCCCGGCAGGGCACAGGATTCCAAGGACAGGCAGAGAGCGGGAAAACCAATAACGCCACTGCCCCACGGAAAGCGCAAACCGACAGGCTGACCGTCGGCCGCACGTCCCCGCCACTGTCCCATGCCAGAAAAAGTGAGATGAAAAATGAATATAGGAAAAAACGATGAAAGTCGCAGGCCGGCATTCCTCTAAAACCACATTCTTCCCTTCCCTGCCACACCAACGGAGGCAAAGATTTTGCTGAAAGCGTGAACCGTAAGGATGCGGACTACCTGTTCCTTCATCGTACCAGAGTAAAACTCACGATAAATAGAATTTGATTCCGTAACGCGTGCAAAGGTAAACCAAAAAAATCTAATAAACAATATTATTTCAACAAAAAGCGATTTCCGCCCGACAGCATCTCGCAAGAAAAACGCAAGCAACCCGGTTCGCACCAGGTTCGTCCCCCCTTCGCCCCTCCTTCGTCCCTGGTTCGTCTCCATAAAGACGAAGGGAAAGGCGAACCCGGCGTGAAAACGGGGCGAAGCGGGTATAGAAAAAAGGAGACACAGGGCCATGCGCCTGCGGAACGGTTAGCGGGAAAACGCTTTGCAAGTTCGGAGGGTTTTCGCTACTTTTGCCGCGCCAAACGGATGAGACAAGCATCCGCAGGACAACACTTCCAGTTTAGCAACCCAACCGTTTATGAATACATCATTCAGCCAACTGACAGCCGCCGCCCTGGGCTTGGCGGAGAAACAAGTGAGCGCCACCATCGCCCTGCTGGACGAAGGAGCCACCATCCCTTTCATCAGCCGCTACCGTAAGGAACGCACGGGCGGACTGGACGAAGTGCAGATAGAGGCCATACAGGCACAATACGAGAAACTGAAGGAGACGGCCCGTCGCAAGGAGACCATCCTGAACACCATAGAGGAGCAGGGGAAGCTGACCCCGGAACTGCGCCGGCGCATCGACGAGACATGGGACGCCCCCGTGCTGGAGGACATCTACCTGCCGTATAAGCCCAAGAGGAAAACACGCGCCGAGGCGGCCCGGCAGAAAGGACTGGAGCCGCTGGCCACGCTGCTGATGCTGCAACGCGAAGAGCATCCGGAAAAGGCGGCGGCCCGCTACGTGAAGGGAGAGGTGAAGGATGCGGACGAAGCCCTGAGAGGCGCATGCGACATCCTTGCCGAGCAGGTCAGCGAAGACGAGCGAACCCGCCACACGGTGCGCCAGGCCTTTGCCCGGCAGGGCGTGCTGACAGCCAAGGTGGTGAAGGGCAAGGAAGCGGAGGGTGCCAAATACAGGGACTACTTCGACTTCGAGCAACCGCTGAAACGCTGCGGCTCGCACCGCCTGCTGGCCATACGCCGGGCCGAGAACGAAGGCTGGCTGCGGGTGTCCATCCACCCGGACAACGAGGCATGCGAGGAGAGGCTGGAACGGCAGTGGGTGCGCAGCCGCAACGCCAGCGGCCGACTGGTGGGCGAGGCGGTGCAGGATGCCTACAAACGGTTGCTGAAGCCTTCCATCGAGACGGAGTTTGCCAAGCTAAGCAAGGAGCAGGCCGACGACGAGGCCATCCGCGTCTTTGCCGCCAACCTGCGACAGCTGTTGCTGGCCCCTCCCTTGGGACGGAAACGGGTGATGGGCATCGACCCGGGATTCCGCACGGGGTGCAAGGTGGTGTGCCTGGACGAACAGGGCAACCTGCTGCACAACGAGAACATCTATCCGCACCCGCCCGTCAGCAAACCCCGGGAAGCCTTTGCCAAGGTGCAAGCCATGGTAGAGACCTATCGGATAGACGCCATAGCCATCGGCAACGGAACGGCCAGCCGAGAGACGGAAGACTTCCTGAAGAGGCAGACTTTCCGACGGGAGGTGCAGGTGTTTGTGGTGAGCGAACAAGGAGCATCGGTCTACTCGGCCTCGAAGATAGCCCGCGACGAGTTCCCGGAATATGACGTGACGGTGCGGGGATCCGTATCAATAGGCCGACGCCTGATGGACCCGCTGGCCGAACTGGTGAAAATTGACCCCAAATCCATCGGCGTGGGACAATACCAGCACGACGTAGACCAGGGAAAGCTGAAGAAGGCGCTGGATCAGACCGTGGAGAGTTGCGTGAACCTGGTGGGCGTAAACGTGAACACGGCGGGCACCGCCCTGCTGACGTACATCTCGGGCGTGGGGCCTCAACTGGCGCAGAACATCGTGGACTATCGCACGGAGAACGGGGCTTTCACGTCGAGAAAGGAGTTGCTGAAGGTGCCGCGCATGGGGGCCAAGGCTTTTGAGCAATGCGCTGGTTTCCTCCGCATTCCGCAGGCCGAGAATCCGCTGGACAACACGGCCGTGCATCCAGAGAGCTATGCCGTGGTGGAGCAGATGGCGCGCGACCAGGGATGTAGCGTGAAGGAACTGATTGCCGACAAGGCACTGCGCCAGCGGATTGACCTGAAACGCTATGTGACGGACACCACGGGCATGCCCACACTGCAAGACATCATGCAGGAACTGGATAAACCGGGGCGCGACCCGCGGGGCCCCATCGAATGCTTCGAGTTCGACCCGAATATACACAGTCTGGATGATTTGCGCGAAGGCATGGAGCTGCCGGGCATTGTGAACAACATCACCAACTTCGGCGCGTTTGTGGACATAGGCATCAAGGAGAACGGCCTGATCCACCGTTCGCAACTGGCCGACCGCTTTGTGGCAGACCCGAACGAGGTAGTGACCATCCACCAGCATGTGCGGGTGCAGGTCGTCGGCATCGACCGGGAACGGAAACGGATTCAACTGAAAAAGGTAGATTAGGCCGTGAGGGGAGGTCTACGCCATGCGCCGTCTCCCGTAACAGCGCAGCAGACCACCGAGGATAAGCAGCAACAAGACGCTGCAAAGCAGGGAGCCTTCGAAGCCGAAGGAACCGCCCGTCAGCCAGTCAGGCCCTGAGAGAGTAAAGGAAAAAAGGGATTCGCCTGTTTCATTGCCACTGACGCGATAGCCCAACACCGGGCCTTGCAGCCAGTTCCAAAGCCAGTGGAAAAAGACCGGGAAACTGAGGTTGCGGGTATAGGCATAGGGCACGCCCAGCACCAGGCCGGCCAACAGGATATTGAGCAACGAGAGCCAAGAGAAAGCCGGATTGAACAGGTGCATCAACGAGAAAAGCAGGGAGGAAAGCAACAAGGCCGCCCAACGGTTTAGCCCGCCGTCCAGCATCCGCCCCAACAGAAAGCCGCGCACCATCAGTTCTTCGGCCAAGGCAACCAGCAGGAAATACAAGGCCATGATGCCCAAAGAAGTGGCAGGAAAGGCCACCGACTCCAGACGCACGATGCCCAAGCCCCACGAAAGAACCAGGACGCAGGCATAAGCCGCCACTGCCAGGCCGCCACCTTTCAGGGCCTCACGCCGACGGAAGGAGAGTCCCAGGCCGGAGACCGGCAGCCCGCGCCGACGCAAGACCAGCCAGGCAGACACGAGCACGGCGCACAACAGCCCGGCCTCATCGGCCACCAGCCACCAGGCGCCCGCAGAGATAGTTCCCACTGCATCGGGCGCCCAAAGCAAGCGGGCAAAGGCTGCCCACAAGACATACAGTCCGAAACTGAAGAGCAAAAACATGCCGGCATCGAGGGCTATGGCTGCCATCCGCTGCCAAAATCCTGTCTTACCGGGCTGCAGGCCGTTGTCTTCCTTCCTTTCTACCATGACGCATCCAAGGTTTTTTTTCATTAACAAGCGACAAAAATAATCATAAAAAGGAAAAAATACGCGAATCTTCCCCATTTCTTCTTATCTTTGAAAGTCTGATAACAACAAACAACCATGAAACGAATCAAACTGCTCATCGGGGTCTTCGCACTGCTGACCACGCTCAACATCTACGGACAAAAAAGCAAACTGCTCTTCGTGCCCAAGGGAGGCACGATGGTGGAAATGCTTACTGAAGAAGAAGCCAACCAGATTACCTACCTGCGGCTGCAGGGACGGCTGAATGCGGTGGACTTCCGCCACCTGCGCGACGAGTTCAAGCAGTTGCAGGTATTGGACATTTCGGAAGCCAGCATCACGCTGTATGCCGGACGGCAGGGGACGTGGAAAGGCTTCCACATCTATCCGGCCAACACCCTGCCTGCTTTTGCCTTCTGCCAACAGACGGACGATAATACCTACGCAGGGAAAACGACATTGCGCAGGATCATCCTGCCCGGCGGAATGAAAGAGATAGGCAAGGCAGCCTTCAAAGGATGCGTGAATCTACAGATTTGCCAGATACGAAATACGGAGGCACCCCGTTTGCAGGACGAGGCGCTGGCCGACAGCCTGACGGCCGTCTTTGTGCCCGATGGCTGCAGCGATGCCTATCGCAGCCGGAAAGAGTGGAAAACATTTGCCTTTGTGGAAGGAGAGCCGTCTTGGGCCAAGGTGCAGATAGGACGCATGGGCAGCCTGGCCAGCGAACTCCTGCAGAAAGGCAAACAGCCCAAAGACATCAATTTCCTGACCGTGGAAGGCAAACTGGACGAGGCAGATTTCGCCCTGATGCGCGACTACATGCCTAACCTGGTGATGGCCGACCTGGAGAAAAGCAACGCCACGGCCATCCCCGCCTATACCTTCACCCAGAAGAAATACCTGCTGAAGGTCGTCTTGCCCAATGGCCTGAAAAGCATCGGGCAACGTGCCTTCAGCGGCTGCACCCGGCTGTGCGGCACCCTGGTATTGCCTCCTACCGTGACCGCCATCGAGTTTGGCGCTTTCATCGGATGTGACAACCTGCACTACGTGGTGGCCACGGGCAACAACATCACGACCCTGGGCGACAAGCTGTTTGGCGAAGAAGAAAGCCGGCTCATCTACCAGAGCGGCCGTAAGAAAGAGGCGGTTATGCCTGCGTGGCATACATCCGTTCGCGCAGTGCCTTGATGTGGTCGGACGAGATGTAGTCGTCGTATTCCATCATCTTGTCGATGATGCCGTTGGGCGTCAGTTCGATGATGCGGTTGGCCACGGTCTGGATGAACTCATGGTCGTGGGAAGCAAAAAGGATGTTGCCTTTATAAATCTTCAAGTTGTTGTTGAAAGCCTGGATGGACTCCAGGTCGAGATGATTGGTAGGCGTGTCCAAGATGAGGCAGTTGGCGTTGCGCAACTGCATGCGGGCTATCATGCAGCGCATCTTCTCGCCTCCGGACAAGACGCTGGCCTTCTTCAGCACCTCTTCGCCGGAAAACAGCATCCGTCCCAGGAAACTCTTCATGTAGACCTCGTTGCCCTCGCCAAACTGGCTGAGCCATTCCACCAGATTCAGGTCGGTATTGAAAAACGCCGTGTTGTCCAGCGGCAGGTAGGCAGTGGTGATGGTGACACCCCAGTTGTAATGACCGCTGTCGGGCTTCATGTTTCCGTTGATAATCTCGAAGAGAGCGGTCATAGCACGCGGATCGTGGGACAGGAAGACAATCTTGTCTCCTTTTTCCACGTTGAAATTGACGTCGCGGAACAGCACGGTGCCGTCTTCCAACGTTTTAGTCAGTCCGGACACTTCCAATATCTGGTTGCCCGGTTCCCGCTCCGGAGTGAAAATGATGCCGGGATATTTGCGCGAAGAAGGCTTGATTTCGTCCACCGTCAGCTTTTCCAGCATTTTCTTGCGGCTGGTGGTCTGCTTGCTCTTGGCCACATTGGCACTGAAGCGGCGTATGAATTCTTCCAGTTCCTTCCGTTTTTCCTCCACCTTGGCCTTCTGGTTTTGCTGCTGGCGAAGGGCCAGCTGGCTGGACTGGTACCAAAAACTATAGTTGCCGGCAAAGAGGTTGATTTTGCCGTAATCAATGTCTACGGTATGGGTGCAGACGGCATCGAGAAAATGGCGGTCGTGGCTGACCACCAGCACGGTATGCTCGAAGTTGGCCAGATAGTCTTCCAGCCAGGTCACCGTATCCATGTCCAAATCGTTGGTAGGTTCGTCCAGCAAGAGATTGTCCGGATTGCCGAAAAGGGCCTGCGCCAACATGACGCGCACCTTCTCTTTGTTGTTCAGGTCGGCCATCTGCTGGTAGTGCTTGTCTTCCGTGATGCCCAATCCGCTCAGCAGGGCGGCAGCATCGCTTTCAGCATTCCAGCCGTCCAGCTCAGCAAACTTTTCTTCCAGTTCCGACACCTTCATGCCATCCTCGTCCGTGAAATCTTCCTTGGCATAGATGGCCTCGCGCTGCTTCATGATGTCCCACAACACAGAATGCCCCATCAGAACGGTGTCCATCACCGTAAAAGCATCCCACTTGAAGTGATCCTGGCTCAAGACGGACAGACGTTCGCCCGGCCCCAGCGTGATGCTGCCCGTGGTCGGCTCCAACTCGCCCGAAATGGTTTTCAAGAAAGTAGACTTACCGGCACCGTTGGCACCGATGATGCCGTAACAATTGCCACTCGTAAACTTCAGGTTTACGTCATTAAACAAGATGCGTTTGCCAAACTGCACTGATACGTTGGATACTGTAATCATAGTTGTTTTGAGATGATAATTTACCAGAGACGGGCCGTGAGCCGCATGCTACGAACAAAAACACCCGCACTGATTCCCCGTTTTGGGGGCGCAAAGTTAGGAAAAATCCGGGAAATAGTGGTAAAATGCGCTGTCAATGTGACATAAAAGCAGTACCTTTGCAGCGTTTTACCGGTACAGGCCCCCTTTGGCAAAGTTTTTGTGGAACAACCGATATTCTATTCGCACAATAAAAACCGTAACAATATGGATAAGAAAGAAAAAACAAACCAAGAGGAAACGGAACTGAAAAACCAGTCTGAACATGCTGAGGAAAAGGTTTCCAACGAAAACCAACAGAAAGAAGAAAAGAAGGATACCCCCCAAACAGAGGAAGAGAAGCTGAAAGCGGAACTGGACAAGGCCAACGAGACGATTGCAGAGCAAAAAGACAAATACCTGCGTCTCTCGGCCGAGTTTGACAACTACCGCAAACGGACGATGAAGGAGAAAGCCGAACTGATATTGAACGGCGGAGAAAAAAGCATCAGCAGTATCTTGCCCATCGTGGACGACTTGGAACGCGCCCTGAAAAACATGGAAAAGGCCACGGACGTGCAGGCGGTAAAAGAAGGCGTGGAACTGATTTACAACAAGTTCATGACCGTGCTGGGACAGAACGGCGTCAAGGTGATTGAAACCCAAGACCAACCGCTCAACACGGATTATCACGAAGCCATTGCCGTCATTCCCGCACCGGAAGAGGGCCGAAAGGGCAAAATCCTGGACTGCGTGCAGACGGGTTATACGCTGAACGACAAGGTAATCCGACATGCAAAGGTGGTAGTGGGAGAATAAAAGACAAGTGTTGAAATATGGAAAAGAGAGATTACTATGAGGTTTTAGGCGTTGAGAAGAACGCATCGGCAGACGAAATCAAGAAGGCTTATCGCAAGAAGGCCATCCAGTATCACCCGGACAGGAATCCCGGCGACAAGGAAGCAGAAGAGAAATTCAAAGAAGCGGCAGAGGCTTATGACGTGCTGAGCAACCCGGAGAAGCGCGCCCGCTATGACCAGTTCGGCCATGCAGGCATGAGCGGAGCAGCCGGCAACGGCGGCCCGTTTGAAGGATTCGGCGGCGGCATGTCGATGGACGACATTTTCTCGATGTTCGGCAATATCTTCGGCGGACATGGAGGATTCGGAGGCTTTGGGGGCGGCAGCAGTTCGCAAGTGCGCCGATACAGAGGCTCTGACCTGCGGGTAAAGGTAAAACTGACGCTGAAAGAGATTTCGACAGGCGTAGAAAAGAAATTCAAACTGAAAAAGTATGTGACGTGTCCCCACTGCCACGGTTCCGGCGCAGAAGGCAACTCAGGGGTGGAGACCTGCCCCACGTGTAAAGGCTCGGGCTCTGTCATCCGCAACCAACAGACTATTCTGGGCACGATGCAGACACGCACGACGTGTCCCACTTGCGGCGGCGAAGGCCACATCATCAAAAACAAGTGCAAGGAATGCGGCGGCGAAGGCATCGTTTACGGCGAAGAGGTAGTGACGGTAAAGATTCCGAAAGGCGTGGCCGAAGGCATGCAACTCTCCATGAGCGGCAAAGGCAATGCCGGTAAGCACAACGGCGTGCCGGGCGACCTGCTCATCCTGGTAGAGGAAGAACCGGACAAGGAACTGATTCGTGACGAAAACGACCTGATATACAACCTGCTGCTAAACTTCCCCACGGCAGCCTTGGGAGGAACGGTAGAGATACCCACCATAGACGGACGGGTGAAAGTGAAGATAGAACCGGGCACCCAACCCGGCAAGGTGCTCCGCCTGCGCAACAAGGGTCTGCCCAGCGTCAACGGATATGGCACGGGCGACCTGCTGGTGAACGTCAGCATCTACGTGCCCGAAACCTTGAGCAAAGACGAGAAGAAGACGCTGGAAGAGTTGGATAAGTCCGAAAACTTCCAGCCCAATACTTCCATCAAGGAGAAAATCTTCCGCAAATTCAAAACATTATTCGAATAAAAGCCTAAACCTTATTGTATCTTTCACAAACGGAAGCAGCCGGAGAAACGAATGGTTTCTCCGGCTGCTTTTTTCATTGCGCACCTCTTATGCTTTTCCAACGGCAAGGAGGAGGCAAAAGCGAAAAATATTCCCTATTCGGATACAGCCTGCGCGGCTTCTTCTTTCGACTTTTTCCAGTTCTTCAGAAAGTCTTTCACGAACAATATCCAACCCACAGAACCTACCGCAGCCAGGAAAACGAAACCTATCAGAATCATCACCTTATTGGGTTTGGCCGCACGCAAGGGCACTGTGGCAGGCTGTACCACGGTATAGACCGGCGTGATTTCCTGCACCTTGGCACGTGCCATCTGCAACTGTTGGGCCATCCGCGTATAGCCCTGGTAGGCCAGGTTCATCTCGTTCTGCAAACGCTCCTGCTCTGCCCGATAGCTCAGCAAGACGATGCTCTGGTTGGCGTCCACAAAAGCGGCATACTGCTGTTGCGCCCGGGTATAGTCGTCTTTGGCCTCTTCGTAGAGCTTTTCGGTAAAGGCCAAGTCGTGGCGCGCTTTGTTGGTGCGATAGTCGGTAATGTAGTTTTGCAGGCAGTGCATCACGGTATCGGTCAGCGAGGCCGAAATCACCGGGTCTTGCATGGTGACGGTCAGTGTAGTAACGCCCGTCTTCTTGTCCACCGAAACGGACAGGCGGGAACTCAGGGCCTTGGCTATCTCAGTTTCTTCCACGGTCAAGCGGAAGGGGTCGAGGGCCACATCGCCTTCTTCCGGTTCCTCCTTGAAAAGAGAGACTGCCCAACCAAGAGCCTTGAACGGTGCAGACAGAACCACGCTCCACCAAGGAGAGCGCTGGTCATCTTTCAGGTAGGCATAGAGGGTGGTGTCTATCTCCGCCTCTTCGTTCTTGACCTTCACGTCAAAAAGGTTGGTCAGAAAGGGAGTGGAATTCACAATGTCCGGATACAACTCGGGCGACAGCGCATCCTCGCCGGTGGAAGAACCCAGATTGATGCCGGCCATGGCGGCCAAAGCGCCCATGCTGCCCGTAGCATTCTTAGCGCCGGTCTCCGGAGCCAGGGTTACGCTGGTGGCATACTCTTTGGGAATGCTGAAGGCCACCACCAGGGCTACCACCACTGCGATGCCGCAAGCCTTGAACACCAGTTTACGGTCGGCCCATACCTTCTGGGCCAACTCTATCAAATCAATTTCCTGCTCCTCGGGCTGCTGAGAAGTGCCAGAAGTGCATTGTATCTTATCTTCGCTCATAGTCGCTGTTACTTAAAGAGGTTAACCAATGTGGCAATCATCGTAGCCAGGGAAGCCGTAGACGTACCGATGCTGAGGATTTCGGCAGGCGACATCTTGTTGCGCTTGTCCTTGCTGGGCACGATGATTTCGCATCCCGGCTCTATCGCCTTGGAGTTGCCCGTGCGCAGGCGGGAAACCGTGCCGTTCATGTAGACCACGAAAGCCTTCTTCTTCTTGGCATTGTTGCCGAAGCCTCCGGCCTGGTTGATGTAGTACTTCAGGCTTTCGCCTTCCTTGTAGGTGACCGTATTGGGATACATCACCGCACCGCTGATTTTCACCGTGCTGACATACTCGGGCACGTAGAGGATATCGCCCTCGCGCAGCACCAGGTCGTCGTCCGAGCCGGGTGTCTTCAAGGCGCCTTCCAAATCGATGCCCACCGAGTAGACTTCGGACAGATCAAGGTTTTTGATGTCAATGGAATCCTGCCCAGCTCCGCTCTTGGCCATGCGCAATACGTCTTCTTCCCGGCGCAATTCGTCTTCCGTCTTCCTGCGGACAAGACGGGCACCCTTCACGTAGGCATCGGGGGTGACGCCTCCGGCCTTCTTAATCAAGTCACTCAGACGTTCGTTTTTCTTGGACAAGGCGTAGTTGCCGCTGAACAGCACTTCGCCGCCCACCATCACATTCTGCTGCTCGTGGTAAGCCGGACTGCGACGCACATAGACTTCGTCGAAAGGCTGGAGGTGAAAGTCCTCGTCGCCTACCACCAGGCCGTCCTTCAGGTCGAAGGCATAGCTTTGGCCGATGACGGTGCTGAACTCCGAGCTCTTGGGGTCTTTGACGCGGCGAGCCACTTCCACCTTGGTGGTGGATGCCGTCTCCAGCAAACCGCCGGCCTGCATCACCAGGTCTTCGATGGTCATGTTGGACGAATAGAGGTAGGTGCCCGGATTGGCCACTTCGCCGTGGATGGTCAGCGTGGCCTCTTCCTTCAAGTCGTGTATGCTGGGGATGTAGAGCACGTCGTTCTTCTGCAAGGGGATGTCGGCCACGGTGCCTTTCAGGATGCCTTTCACGTCCACTTGGAGAATCTCGTGCTCCAAGTCGTCGTGTTCGCGGTCCAGAATGGCGCGGTTGAGAAATGCGTCGCCTCGCACGCCCTCGGCCTTTTCAATCAGCTGTTTCACGGTGTTCATCCCGCCGTCCAGTTGGTAGAGCCCGGCCCGGTAGACAGCTCCCCGAATCTCCACGCGGTTTTCAAAGCGTTGCAACACAGAGTCCACCGTCACTTGGTCTCCGTCGTCCATGATGAAGGAGGCAAATTCCTGGTCGTCCACGTTATATACCTGCATCTCGCGCCCGCTCTTGCGGATGACGCGGACAGCCTTCTTGTAGGCATCGCCCGTAAAGCCGCCGGCAAAGTCCAGCAGCAGAGCGGCCGTCTCTCCCTTCTTCAGTTCGTAGAACATGGGACGTTTCACCTTGCCCAAAATCTGCACCAGTGCCTGATAGGGCTGCACCAGGATGACGTCGCCGTCCTGCAAACGGATATCGTTCTTCATCCGCCCCTTCAGGATGAACTCGTAGACATCAAGGTCGGCTGCCACCTTGCCGTCGCGCACCACACGTATGCTGCGCAGGCTACCGATGTCGTTCACGCCACCGGCCATATACAAGGCATGGAAAACAGAGGCAAACGACGAGAGCGTATAGGTGCCCGGCACCGCTACCTCGCCCATCACGTTCACCTGGATGGAGCGAATCTCGCCCAGCGTCAGTTTGACCTGCGTATTGGGCACGTTGCCCGACACGCCCGAATAAATCTTGGCAAATTCTTCTTTCAGATACTGGTTGGCCTCGGCCACGGTCTTCCCGCTCAGATAGACGGGGCCCAGGTTGCTGACCTGGATGCTTCCCTCGGGCGAGATGGTCTCGCGGATGGTGGTCTCCGAGGCGCCCCACACGTCGATGATAACCTCGTCGCCAGGGCCCAAGCGATAGTCCACGGGAGTGGCTACGTTGACGTTCGGCTCAAAAGTCAGGTTTTCGTTCGTAAAGATATTGTGGCCGAAGATTTGCTGGGTGGGGTCTTCTTCCGGCTCACCTTCCAGATAGTAGGGGTCGTACATCCAGAGCGAGTCTTCCCCTGCGTTCATCTCTCCGTCCAGGTTGGTCTGCAGGCGGGTGCTCTGATAGTTCTCATTCTCCGTAGAGCGAATTTGCCGGCGACGCTTAGCGGCCTTGTCCCTCTCGCTGGCGTCGGCAGACGTTCGCCGTTCCTGACGGACATCCGACGCTTTGGAACGCATGCGGCTCCGGCTGCCCGGCTGACTGTCGCTCTGGCCGTTGCCATATGCGCCGCTCTGATAACGACTGTAGAGACTTTCCAACTGCTCGCGCGTGACACCACGCCGCATCAGTTCGGAGGCAATCTGCTGCTGGCTCTTTCCGGCCTTGTTCGCGTCTTTCACATACTGGACAATCTGATCGTCTGTCATCTGCTGGGCCACGACCGTGCCCACGACGGCAAACATTAAGGCAAATAATAGAACAATTTTGCGCATAAATGTAGGTTTCAAAAAGATGTAGTATAGCTACTTTACATGAATCGGCGGCAAAGTTAACACATTATTTGGTAAAATCAGACTTTTGCACTTCCAACTTTTTCCCCAAAGCGAGACGAACAGTATCAAACGGCCACCGGAACCCAAGCCCGGCAACAGGTTTCCGGAGGCTCCGGAAGCTGTTTGTCAGGCCTCCGGTTCGAATTTTTAGAAAAAAACGGCCAATTTGTTTGGAGGTTCCAAATAAAGCAGTACCTTTGCACCCCGTAAGCGAAAGACAACCAATCGCCGTTATAGCTCAGTTGGTAGAGCAACGCATTCGTAACGCGTAGGTCGCCAGTTCAAGTCTGGCTAACGGCTCAAAAGCAGGAAGGAAGAGGATTTCGGTCTCTCTTCCTTTTTTTCGTATATTCCTCTCCCGCAATCACTTAAGCCGGGCCGACCGGGCACTGTAGTCCCAGCGACCGGGCATCATAGTCCCAGCAAGCTGGCATTATAGTTCCAGCGACCGGGGACTTCAGTCCCAGCTTCACGACTCTTTAAGCCCCGCAAACAGGAAATGCCGCCACGGCCGCGCGCCGCTATTTTCTGCCCTCCGGCGGAACGGATATCCGGCGAATCTGCGTATCTTTGCCCCCATGGAAAAGAAAAAGAAACGATTGCTCCTCATCCTGACGGCCGCCGTGCTGGTGGCGCTGGCCGCCTGCGGGGGATTCGCGGCCTACGTATGGTTCGGCCCCCTGTTCCACCCCAAGGCTCCGGTGTACGTCTACGTCGACTCCGACGACACGGCAGATTCTGTATATAATAAGGTGGAACAAGCCGCACAGCCCCCGGCCCTCGCCCGCACCGGTTTCCGGCTGATGGGCCGCTACCGCCGCTATGCCGAACACGTACGCACCGGACGCTATGCCATCCGTCCGGGCGAGAGTTGCTACCACGTGCTCAGCCGGCTGTTGCGCGGCTATCAGGAGCCCGTCAACCTGGTGATAGGCAGTACCCGCTCGCTGGACAGGCTGGCGCGCAACGTGGGGCGGCAACTGATGGCCGACAGCGCCGACATCGCGCAGGCGTTGGCCGACAGCGCACGCATCGCCTCCCTGGGCTACGACTGCCGCACGCTGCCCGCCCTGTTCATCCCCGACACCTACGAGGTCTACTGGGACATGGACGCAACCGAGTTCCTGCAGCGCATGGAGCGCGAACACGAACGCTTCTGGAACAGCGACCGGCGGGCCAAAGCCCGGGCCTTGGGCATGACGCCCGTCGACGTGGCCACGCTGGCCTCGATTGTGGAAGAAGAGACGAACGACCGGAGCGAAAAGCCCGTGGTGGCCGGGTTGTACATCAACCGCCTGCGCCGGGGTATGCCGCTGCAGGCCGACCCCACCGTACGCTTCGCCTTGGGCGACTTCGGCCGGCAACGGGTGACGAACGCCGACCTGGCCATCGACTCGCCCTACAACACCTACCTGCACACCGGACTGCCGCCCGGCCCCATCCGCATCGCCACGCCCGAAGGCCTGGACGCGGTGCTGAACTATGCCCGCCACAACTATCTTTACATGTGTGCCAAGGAAGATTTCTCGGGACGCCACAACTTTGCGGCCAACTATGCCGACCACCTGCGCAACGCGCGCCGATACCAGCAGGCTCTGAACAAAAGAAAGATTTTCCGCTGAAACAGCTTCGGAATATCAGCAAAAGAAGTATATTTGCACCTATATTGACATTTAAACCATGACTAACAACCCTGATACGATGAACAGACAGCTCTTATTGGGAGACGAAGCCCTGGCACAAGGGGCCCTGGACGCCGGCCTGTCGGGCGTCTACGCCTACCCCGGCACTCCCTCCACCGAAATCACGGAATACATACAGGCCGCCCCCGAGCAAAGGGAACGACGGATACACAGCCGGTGGTCGGCCAACGAAAAGACAGCCATGGAGGCCGCGCTGGGCATGTCGTATGCCGGCAAGCGCGCCTTGGTGTGCATGAAACACGTGGGCATGAACGTAGCAGCCGACTGCTTTGTCAACGCGGCCATCACCGGCGTGCGGGGCGGACTGATTGTGGTGGCGGCAGACGACCCGGGGATGCACTCCTCGCAAAACGAACAAGACAGCCGCTTCTACGGCGACTTCTCCCTCGTCCCCATGTACGAACCGGCCAACCAACAGGAAGCCTACGACATGGCCTACCGGGGCTTCGACTTTTCCGAACAGACGGGCGAACCCGTGCTGATGCGCCTCGTCACCCGCCTGTCGCACTCGCGTGCCGGCATCAAGCGGAGTCAACCCCAACTGCCGCCCGCACCGCCCGCTCCCACTGACCCGCAACAGTTCATCCTCCTGCCGGGCATCGCCCGCCGCCGCTACCGCGCCTTGCTGGAGAAGCAGGCCGAGCTGGTGAAAGCCTCGGAAGAGTCGTCCTTCAACGTCTATGCGGACGGGACGGACAAGAGCCTGGGCATCGTAGCCTGCGGCATCGGCTATAACTACGTGATGGAAAACTATCCGGACGGTTGTCCCCACCCGTTGCTGAAAATCGGCCAGTATCCCCTGCCGCTCAAACTGCTGCAACGGATGGCCGACGAATGCCGGACGCTGCTGGTGGTGGAAGACGGACAACCCTTCGTGGAAAAGCAACTGAGAGGCTGCCTGGGCAAAGGCCTGCACATCAAGGGCCGCACAGACGGCACCCTGCCCCCCGACGGCGAACTGACGCCGGACATCGTGGCCCGTGCCCTCGGCCAGGCCCCGACCAGCAGCTACGCCACGCCCTCGCTCGTGGCCGTGCGCCCGCCCGCTTTGTGCGAAGGCTGCGGACACCGCGACATGTATACCATCCTGACGCAGGTGTTGCGCCGGGACTATCCGGAACACCGCGTGTTTGGCGACATCGGCTGCTATACGCTGGGAGCCGGCGCCCCCTTCCACGCTCTCCACTCCACGGTGGACATGGGCGCCTCTATCACCATGGCCAAGGGAGCGGCCGACGCCGGCATCTATCCCGCCGTGGCCGTCATCGGCGACTCTACCTTTACCCACTCCGGCATGACAGGACTGCTGGACTGCGTCAACGAGCAGGCCGACGTCACCATCATCATCTCCGACAACGAGACCACGGCCATGACCGGCGGGCAAGACTCGGCCGGCACGGGACGCCTGGAAAGCATCTGCGCCGGCATCGGCGTGGCCCCCGAACACATCCGCGTCGTGGTGCCCCTGAAAAAGAACTATGCCGAAATGGAACAGATATTGCGCGAAGAGCTGGCCTATCACGGCGTGTCGGTCATCATCCCCCGCCGCGAATGCATCCAGACCCTGGCACGCAAGAAAAGAAACAAGTAACCCCACCCACACACAGAAAGCCATGAAGAAAGACATCATACTATCGGGCGTGGGAGGACAAGGCATCCTCTCCATCGCCGCCGTCATCGGCCAAGCGGCCTTGAAAGACGGACTCTATCTGAAACAGGCCGAAGTGCATGGCATGAGCCAACGGGGCGGCGACGTACAGTCCAACCTGCGCCTCAGCGACCGTCCCATCGCCTCCGACCTGATTCCCACGGGCAAATGCGACCTCATCATCTCCCTGGAGCCCATGGAGGCGCTGCGCTACCTGCCTTATCTGGACGACGAGGGCTGGCTGGTGACCAACGCCGTCCCCCTGGTCAACATCCCCAACTATCCGTCCGAAGAGGCCATTCGGGCAGAAATCGACCGGTTGCCACACCACATCGTGCTCGACGTCAACCAAGCGGCGCGCCAAATAGGCAGTCCGCGCGTGGCCAACATCGTATTGCTGGGGGCCACCATCCCCTTCCTGGGCATCGGCTACGAAAAGATGCAGGCCAGCATCCGCGACATCTTCGCCCGCAAAGGCGAAAGCATCGTAGAGCTGAACCTGAAAGCCCTGGAAGCCGGCAAGAATATGGCAGAACAAATGATATGACACCCCTCACCTACCCCACACACTTACGACCATGACTGACAAATATTGGGAAGAAGACATAGAAACCATGCCGCGGGAAGCCCTGAAAGCCCTGCAGCTGCAACGCTTGAAGAAGACCTTACGCATTGCCTCCCGCTCTCCCTACTACGGCAAAGTGTTCCGCGACAACGGCATCTCGGCCGACGACATCCATTCGCTGGACGACATCCGCCGGCTGCCCTTCACCACCAAGGCCGACATGCGCGCCAACTACCCCTTCGGCCTCGTGGCAGGCGACATGCGGCGAGACGGCGTGCGCATCCACTCGTCGAGCGGCACCACCGGCACGCCCACCGTCATCGTACACTCCCAACACGACCTGGACTCGTGGGCCAACCTGGTGGCACGCTGCCTCTACATGGTGGGCATCCGCCGGACGGACGTCTTCCAAAACAGTTCGGGCTACGGCATGTTCACCGGCGGACTGGGCTTCCAATACGGCGCCGAACGCCTGGGAGCCCTGACCGTCCCGGCTGCGGCAGGCAACAGCAAGCGGCAAATCAAATTCATCCAAGACTTCGGAACCACCGCCCTGCACGCCATCCCCAGCTACGCCATCCGCCTGGCCGAAGTGTTTCAGGAAGAGGGCATAGACCCCACCTCCACCAGCCTGCGCACCCTTGTCATCGGAGCCGAACCGCACACCGACGAGCAGCGCCGAAAGATAGAGAAGCTACTCAACGTGAAGGCCTTCAACAGCTTCGGCATGACAGAGATGAACGGCCCGGGCGTGGCCTTTGAGTGTCCCGAACAAAACGGCATGCACTTCTGGGAAGACTGCTATCTGGTGGAAATCATCGACCCGCAGACCGGAGAGCCGATGCCGGACGGAGAGATAGGCGAATTGGTACTGACCACGCTTGACCGCGAAATGATGCCCCTCATCCGCTACCGCACCCGCGACCTGACTCGCATCCTGCCTGGCCCCTGCCCCTGCGGCCGCACCCACTTGCGCATTGACCGCATCAAAGGGCGCAGCGACGACATGTTCATCATCAAGGGCGTCAACATCTTCCCCATGCAGGTGGAAAAAATTCTGGTGCAATACCCGCAACTGGGCAGCAATTACCTCATCACCCTGGACACCATCCGCAACCAAGACGAAATGATTGTGGAAGTAGAGCTCAACGACCTGACCTCCGACAACTACCTGGAACTGGAGCAAATCCGCAAGGAAATCACCCGCCGGCTCAAGGACGAGATTCTGCTCACCCCCAAACTGCAATTCGTCAACAAAGGCACCCTGCCCCAAACCGACGGCAAGGCCGTGCGGGTGAGAGACCTGCGCGACAACAAATAGACAAAGCACAAACGCAAAAAAGGACGATTCCCAAAGGAACCGTCCTTTTCTTATAAGAAAGCCGCACCGATGATGTGATGAAACTCCGAATGACATGGTTTGAGTGCTCGTTCTCTTTGTAATCCACCGACTCAAAGGTTACCCCGAAGGGCGTGGCCCGCCATTGAGAAGCGAAGCTTGTCTCGGTATTTCATAATAATTGATGAGTTTCCCGATCCAATCAATGCGGCTATTATTTTCTACAACAAAAGTAGTGAGTTTATTTGAAAGAAGCAAGAAAAACAGGAATATCTTTATATTATTTCAGATTTTAATTCACTTTCCCTGCCCGAGGACTCTCCCAAGCCTCTCCCCAGCTCGTATACTCGCGCTTTGGCAAACAATGAACGCGGACTTCTCAGCGTCGGCATGCAGTCATCCTGCCTGCCTGTTCTGCGAAATCCGCGCTCCCCATAAAAAATAATAGTTTAACCCAATATGCTATCAGGCAACCTTCACTTTGGCCACGATAGCCTTGAATGCTTCGGGATGATTCATGGCCAAATCAGCCAGCACCTTGCGGTTAATCTCAATGCCGGCCTTGTGCAAAGCACCCATCAGCTTGGAATAAGACATGCCTTCCAGACGTGCAGCAGCGTTGATACGCTGAATCCACAAGGCACGGAAGTTTCTCTTCTTATTCTTACGGTCGCGGAAAGCGTAGGTCAGACCTTTTTCCCACGTGTTCTTGGCAACGGTCCATACGTTCTTTCTCGCACCGAAATAACCTCTGGTTAATTTCAGGATTTTCTTTCTTCTTGCTCTTGAAGCAACATGATTTACTGATCTTGGCATAGTTTTACTTGTTTTTGAATGTTAGCGCCGTTGCTCGCG
>CASENE010000095.1 GCA_949289265.1 uncultured Bacteroides sp. | reverse complement strand
TTGCCTTCTATACTACGGTGGGGCAAATAAAGCGGGAGCAGGCTTTTCAGCAGACCGATGCGCACCTCCTTGTTGGGAAGATCAAGCAGGTACTGCCCGGTTATCTCATCGTAATCCTTAATGGTGACGTAGCCGCTCTGATAGAGCAGGGGGGTAATGTCGGTCATCCGCTCGGTGGGGGCATCAAAATCTTCCGCCATCGTTTCACGACCACCGATCTCCTGGGGAGAAACATGGTACTTGCGCAGCATCTCTATCAGGTAGGTAGGAGTGCCGCTGCCGAACCAATAAGCATCCAAACGCCCCTTATTGAAGGCAGTTAGTAGACTGAACGGGTTATAAATGTCGGGCGAAGGCCACGTGAAGTGGTAGCCATCATAATTATTCTTCAGCTGTTGCAAGATTTCCTCGTGGGACAGTTTCAGACGAGTGGCCAATATGTCCAGGTCTTCGCTCATCTGAGTTTCCATCTCTTCCTGCGTGATACCACAGATGGCAGCATAAGCTTCATCCATACTGATGTTTTCAATGTTGTTCAGTTCACTGAAGATACTGAGTTGGGAGAACTTGGTGATGCCGGTCAGAAAGACAAAGCGCAGGTAGGGGTCGCAGGCCTTCAGCGGGCTGTAGAAATTGCGCATCACGTTGCGAAGCACCGGCAGGTCTTTCTCCTCGTGCACCACGTCCAGCAGCGGGGCGTCGTATTCGTCTATCAGCACCACCACCTGGCGGCCTGTCTGCTGACAAGCGCGCTGGATCAAAAGGGCCAGACGGTCGTTCAAGGTTTTATTGGGCAAAGAAAGACCATACACAGCCTCGTAAGCCTCCAGCTGGGTCGACAACATGGATTCCAATGTCTCCTTGTCCACATGCTTCGCCCGGCTCATGTCGAAATGCAGCACGGGATACGCCGTCCATTCCGTTTCCAACTGCTCAATGGCCAGGCCCTCGAACAGGTCTTTCCGCCCCTCAAAGTAGGCATGCAACGTACTGGTCAGCAACGATTTGCCGAAACGACGGGGACGATTCAAGAACAGGTACTGGGAATTGCCATGCGCCATTCGGTACACGTATTCCGTCTTGTCGATATACAGGTAATGCTTGTTTATCAGTTCCGAAAATGTCTGTATCCCTACCGGGTAACGTCTCCGTGGTTCCATCTTGCTGCTTCTATTTCTATTGAGTTCAGTGGACAAAGATAATACAAATTAAACAAATTGCTGAACAAATCTATCCAATATCACAGCCATAGCTTCAATAGTACCGCCTTACCCCTTGTTCTGACAAGGCTCTATCACCCACTCCCCTATCGTCCGTCTCTCAGCATCAAAGTTTATTCCCACCTTCACCACAGGCAGGCCGCACAGAGCGAAACGTTCGGGATAATTCTTCAGGTCTATCTGGTTCATGGCGGTATCGGCACTCCGGTTCAACTTCAGTTCCACCACATAGAGCGTGGTCGCCGTACGCAACACCACGTCCACACGTCCACGCGGCGTGCGCACTTCGATATCCACCTGCGCGCCCAACAAACTGAAAACGACAAAGAACAATTGCTGATAATGAGCCTCCTGCATGGGCTGATTCGTATAGGGAATAGTGGACAGGAAAGTTTGCAACAACCGAAGGGCTTCTTCCAAATGCCCCCTCCGAATGGAGGCCGACATCTTGGCTATCACCGTGTTGCCCGGCATTTTGCTGCCACGGACGTAATGCGGCAAAAGACTCCGGTAAAGACCTATGCGGATTTCGCGGTTGGGAATGTCCAGATTGAACAACTCGGAAAACTCATCATAGCCTTTAATCGTCAAATAACCGCTTTGGTAAAGCAACGGAGTAATATCGCTCATATGCTCGGTGGGAGCATCAAAATCTTCCGCCTGCACTTCACGGCCACCGATTTCGGAAGGAGACACCGCAAAACGTTTCAGCATCTCTATCAGGTAGGTCGGCGTGCCGCTGCCGAACCAGTAAGAGTTTAGTCGGCCTTCATTGAAAGCGCTCAGCAGGCTGAAAGGATTGTAGATGTCGGGCGAGGGCCACGTGAAATGGTAGCCGTCGTAGTTGTCCTTCAGCAGCTGCAGGGTTTCCCCGCGGTTTTTCTTCAGACGGGTGGCCAGCACATCCAAGTCTTCGCTCATCTGCGTTTCCATCTCCTCCTGCGTGATGCCGCAGACGGCGGCATACTCGGGCAGCATGCTGATGTTCTGGATGTTGTTCAACTCGCTGAAAATGCTCAGCTGGGAGAACTTGGTGATACCGGTCAGGAAGACAAAGCACAGGTAGGGGTCGCAGGCCTTCAGCGGGCTGTAGAAATTGCGCATGACGTTACGCAGCACCGGCAGGCCTTTCTCCTCGTGCACCACGTCCAGCAGCGGGGCGTCGTATTCGTCTATCAGCACCACCACCTGGCGGCCTGTCTGTTCGTACGCCCGCCGAATCAAAAGTGCCAAACGGTCGTTCAATGTTTTGCCGGGCGAAGAGGAGCCGTACACAGTTTCGTAAGCCTCCAGTTGAGTCGACAACATCGACTCCAGCGTTTCTTTATCCACGTGTTTGGCACGACTCATGTCGAAATGTAACACGGGATACGCCGTCCATTCCGTTTCCAACTGCTCGATGGCCAGACCTTCGAACAGGTCTTTCCGCCCCTCAAAGTAGGCATGCAACGTACTGGTCAGCAACGATTTGCCGAAACGGCGGGGACGACTCAAAAACAGATATTTGGAGTCGCCATGTGCCATCCGATAAACATATTCCGTCTTGTCGATATACAGGTAATGCTTGTTTATCAGTTCCGAAAATGTCTGTATCCCTACCGGGTAACGTCTCTGTGGTTCCATCTTGCTGCTTTTTTTATTCCTGCCTGCAAAGATAAACAAAACATCCGTCCATCCAAATGTCCGGAAGGAAATTAATCCACACTAACGGACATTTGCCCTTTGTCCGGACGACGATGCCTTGACAGGTTGGCACCCTATATTATGCACTTTCTTTACGCGCGCGCCCGGGTGGCTACAATATTAATGAATGTTAATAGATAGCTAAAAACGCATTCACATATATAAGTCGCTATATAAAGGTGACAACCCGTCAAGGCTGTTGGCATCTTACCCTCTGCTAAAGGCGATGGCGAGTCTCAAAATCTTCCTCCAAGGCCTGGTACAAAGCGCGCAGGACATGCAGCAACAGATGCACCTGACGCTTGTCCAGCAACGCATGCAGGTAGATGCGGAACACAGCATAATAGGCATACAGGTTCTTGTTGTCGCCTCGCCTCACATCCGAATAGATGCGGCGCGCCATTCCGGCCTTTCTACAAATGGTTTCAAAATTCAGGCGACGTCCGTCGACTGGAATGATTTCTTGCAGGTTTGAAAAAAAACGCCCAAAGCAGGGTTCTTATAATAATCTTTCTTCATTGTGCACTATTTTTTATGGGTGAATGAATCCGCGTAACAGCTCACAATGCCAAAAGATTTTAATTAGCGTTAAAAACAGGCTGTTTCAGTTCCCATATAGAGGGAAACGAGCCGCATGGAAATGCCGGAATTTCTGCGTACATTCGAGGCGTTTTTAAACCTCAGGTTCATTGTTAACCTCAAAAACATAATGCTATGTCAGAAATTATGCTGAGCCTTTTTCAAGGCTATTCGGACACGTGTCCGACCGAGATTTCCCTGAATGCTCTTGTAGAAATGATCCGCAAGGAGCCTTTCCTGGCCGACCACACGGCCAAACACCGTTACTGCCTGCAGCAAGGCTGGAAAACCGATGCCGCACGGGCCAAGGCGCACTGTGCCTGTTTCGCCGTGGCCGTGCGCTTTGCCGACGGCAAGAAGCGCGAGAACATCTGCGGATGGACTCATCTGTGCCTGGCCGACTTCGACCATATACCCGAAGAGCGGATGGAGGACTGCTTGCAACAAATCCGGCAAGACCCGCATACGCTGCTGGCCTATACCACCATCAGCGGGAAAGGAATCCGCGTCATCTGCCCCTACGTCGGCCAAGCGGGCGCTCAGTTCAAGAACGAAACAGAGCTCTACAAACTGGCTTTTGAACAAGTGAACCAACATTATGCCCAGTTGACCGGCCTGGCTTTCGACGGGCAATGCAAGAACATCACCCGCCTGAGCGGATTGGCCCACGACCCGGAGGCCTGGTTCGTGCCCGACGCACAGCCTTTTGAAATAATGGCCCAGCCCTCGTCTACGGCTGTCCCGAAGACAGCGCGCAGCCAGACACGCCTCCGCCGGGTGGTGGCCGCCATCCGGCAGGAACTGGCCCAAGCCGGCATCGAATATGCCGAACATCATCGCAACGAATACATCATGCGCACGGGCTATCTGCTGAATGCCTATGGCGTGGCCCTGCAGGCTGCCACCGAATGGGGGCTGGAGATTTTTGCGGATTACGACGGAGACGTTTCCGGCATTTTCCGCTCCTGCTATGCGAAGACGGAAGAACACGGCACACGGATGCTGCCAGCCCGTTCCGCCCAGAAATCGCCCGCCGGGCGCGAGGCCGTCTCCGACATCGAAACCTTTCTGGCCGCACAAGGGCGTTACCGCAAGAACACCGTGACGGGCAAGTGCGAGATGTGCCCGGACGGAGATGCCTCTTTCGAGGACGTGACCGACCGGACGGTAAACACCCTGTGGTGCAGGATGTGCAAGGAGGTACGCCCCGTGCGCATCCAGGACATGAGGGCCGTGCTCGAGTCGGAGTTCGTGCCGCTGCACAATCCCTTCGCCAGCTATTTCGACAACTTGCCGGCGTGGGACGGGCAGACCGACCACATCGCCCGACTGGCCGCACAGGTACACGTCAAGACGGGCAAAGAACTGTTTCCGGCGTTCTTCAAGAAATGGCTGGTGGCCATGGTGGCCTCGCTCTTCGACAACGACGTGGTGAACCACGAAATTCTGGTGCTCATCGGCCGCCAAGGCATCTACAAGACCACTTGGCTGAACAACCTCCTGCCGCCCGAACTGCGCCGCTATTTCTACCTGAAGAGCAACAGCCGCAACATCAGCCGGGACGACATGCTGACATTGGCCGAGTTTGCCATTGTCTGCCTGGAGGAACTGGACGAAATGGAAGGACGGGAGATGAACCAACTGAAGGCGCTCACCACCATGCGCCACGTCAACGAACGGGCCGCCTACGCCCACTTCAAGATGCTGCGGCCGCACATTGCCAGTTTCTGCGGGACGAGCAACAACCTGCATTTCCTCACCGACCAGACAGGCAACCGGCGTTGGATGCCCTTCGAGGTGGAGAACATCGACAGCCCCTACGACCACCCCTTGGACTACGCGGGCATCTATGCGCAGGCCTTCCACCTGGCCACAAGCGACTTCCCGTATTGGCTGGAGGAGGAAGAACTGCGGCAGCTGAACGAACACAACCGGCATTTCGAAGTGCCCTCGCTGGAGCGGGAGTTGATACAGACGTATTTCCAACGGCCCCTGCCAGGACAGGAATGTTCGTTCCTGACCAACGCGCAAATCCTGCTGCGCATCAGCGTGGGCATCCGCCACAAGCTCAGCGCCGTGAAGATAGGCATCGCCATGAAGCAGGAAGGGTATGAGGCCATCCGCCAAGGCGGGAAGCGGGGCTACCGGGTGGTGGAACTGACGGGCGAGGCCATTGAGCTGCGCAAGAAAGCCATGGCCCGCTATGGCGACGCCAGGCAAGAAGACGGCAACCGTAAAGTGGATGTTTACGCTGCTCAAGAGGCACTTTAGACGGCTCAAGTAGCACTTGAATGAACGAATTATTCAGCTACGAGCTACAAGCTACGAGCTACGAGCAGGCTGCACGCAGAGTCTTGTGAGCAACTTTACTCGTCACTCGTAGCCTGTAGCTCGTAGCTGAACAATAATTCTCAATTTCCTCACGGTTCCCCAATCGCCTCCACAATCATCCGCACCTGCAGCGGCATATAGACCCGGCTGCGAGGGTTGGCACCTACGGCATCCAGACGCTCACGCAGGTGTGGACAATAATCAATCCATCCCTGCAGCTTGCGGTAGGCTGCCTGCGGATGGAGGTGGGGGAAATAACACTGGGCCAGTTCGGTACGCCCGTAAGCACGAATAATGAAAGTTTCTTGTTGCATGGAAAGCAGGTTTAATGCGTTGTATGGTATCTTGTCTCTTTCTGACGACATAAAGATACTGAAAATCAACGGCATTACCTAACTTCCTTTCTACATTAACAGACACTAACGGACACTATCGGACCACAACCGCCAGAAACCGGCCAACAGCCGTGCGCGCCGCCTTATCTTTGCAGTACAATCAGCGATGATTAATGGTTAGTGATTAGTGGTTAATGATTAGTGATTAGTGATTAATGCTAATTGTCAACTCTTAATCCTTAATTCTTAATCGTCGGTTCGTATTTTTTAATTCTTAATTCTCAATTCTCAATTTTTTATGATTACGTATCGTAAAATGCAAATCGTGGGCGAAAACCATCCGTGCAAGGGATTGTGGTATGCCCGACCGGTCATCTCGGAAACTCTGGACATCGTGGCGCTGGCCAAACACATGTCGAAACACAACACACCGTTCTCGCCGGGCGTCATCAAGGGCGTGCTGGCAGACATGGTGTCCTGCATCAAAGAGCTCATCCTGGACGGAAAGAACGTCAAGCTGGACGACTTGGCCATCTTCTCCGTGGGCATCGTCAGCGACCACGGGGCCGAGAGCGCCGAAACATTCAAAGTCTCCGAGAATGTCAAGGGCCTGAAACTCCGTGCCCGCGCCACCGGCGAACTGAGCAACGAGCAGATCAACCTGGAGGGACAACTGCGCGAAGCGACGCCCTACAACGTGACTGCCACCGATGACGACGGCGACGGAACCTCCTCCGGCGGAGGCAGCGAAGAGACGCCGCTGGGATAATCAGGAGGGAGTAAGAAGGAGTTAGAAGGAGTGTTCGCTTCGCTCAGGGAGTTAAAGGCCAATACCTTTTGTGTGTCGCCGGAACAACTATCGGCCTCTAACTCCTTCTAACTACCTGTAACTCCCTATAACTACCTATAACTCCTAAAAAAGTATCTACTAATTTTACAATCTACTTATAAACTCAAAAAACTATGGCACAACCCAAATCCACCCGTACCCCCAAGTCGAAATGGGGACTGATTGTGAAAATCATTCTGACCGTGGCATCGGCCATCGCCGGCGCCTTTGGCATCAGCGCGTGCAACTTCTGAACCTCTGCCCTATGAGAACCGTCACTTTACTCATCATCCATTGTTCGGCCACACCGGACGGACAAAGCCTGGACTACGAAGCCTGTCGCCTGGAGCATATCCAACACCGGAAATTCCGGGACATCGGCTATCACTTCTACATCACCCGCGACGGCGACGTGCACACCGGCCGGCTGCTGGACGAGATAGGAGCGCATTGCAAGAACCACAACCGCCATTCCGTGGGCATCTGCTACGAAGGAGGCCTGGACGCGCAAGGGCGGCCACGCGACACGCGCACCCTGCCACAAATCGCTGCCATGCACCTGCTGCTGCGGAACCTCAAACGGCAATACCCCAGGGCGCTCATCGTGGGACACAGAGACCTGAACCCGCAGAAGGCATGTCCCTGCTTCGACGCGGCCAAGGAATACAAGGATCTGTAAACACGCCCGCAGCCGGCACGTCGCTGAAAGCGGGGCTGCTGCTCAAGTTCTGTCCACTTGGCGTTGCAACCAGAAGTAGATGCCCTTGCGCTCGATGTGCGACCACACGGCCAACCGGCGCAGGAAACGGTAGGCCTTGCCCTTGCGCGGCAAGGCCTGCACGCCGAAGTACAGGCCGAAGGTGAAGAGCAGGCCCAGCCCCACCACCGCATACAGCTGCACATCTACCGACACGCCGCAGGCCGACAGCAGCCACCAGGTCACCACCACCAGCAGGTTCAGCGACAGGATGCAGAACGTGGTGCCGGGGTGCGAAAAACCGACGCCGATGAACAGGTGGTGCAGGTGGGTCTTGTCCGGCAGGAAAGGCGAACGCCCTCGAGCCATGCGGCAGGACATCACCCGCAACGTGTCGAACACCGGGATGGAGAGCACGGCCAAGGTGAAGGGAATCAAGCCCTCGTCAGGCGTCACGGCCGAAGCATCGGCCACTCCCGCGTGCAGCACACGGATGACAAACACGGACATGAGCATGCCCATAACCAACGTGCCGCCGTCGCCGATGAACATCCGCGAGGAGTCGCCGAAAACATTGTGTATAAAGAACGGAACCAAAGCACCCACACAGACCACGGCCAGCACGGTCATGGTCATGTCGTCCCGGCACCAGAAGAAGACGGAAAAGATGACGCAGGCCATCACGCAATAGCCCGAAGAAAGGCCGTTGACGCCGTCTATCAGGTTGATGGCATTGATGATGCCCACCGAGGCAAAGACGGTGAGCGGGGCGGCAACCCACAAGGGGATGATGCCCACTCCCCACAGGCCGTGGAAGTCGTTGATGGACTGATGCCCGATGAACACCAGCAACAGCACCGAAAGAATCTCGACGGCAAAGCGCA
The DNA here is from genome assembly GCA_949289265.1 of uncultured Bacteroides sp. Taxonomy (GTDB): domain Bacteria; phylum Bacteroidota; class Bacteroidia; order Bacteroidales; family Bacteroidaceae; genus Bacteroides. The sequence continues at coordinate 16,201 of CASENE010000095.1, read as the reverse complement.
GGCGGGGAGAAAGCCCCATGATGTCGTCCAACGTGCCGGTGTAGAGCATCAACGTCATCAGGGTGAATATTAGGAACAGCCGGTCGCAGTCCAGAAAGGGAGACAGGCATCCCAACCCCAGGAACAGGCCGAAGAATACAGCCGTGCCGCCCAGCACGGGGACAGGCGTGCGTTGCAACTTGCGGCTGTTGGGGTTGTCCACAATACCTTTCATGCGGGCCAGACGCACCAACCGGGGGTGAATCCAGCAGACCGAACAGAAGGCTACTGCGAAGGGTATCAGCAGGAGCAGAACGGGATAGGTATCCAAGAGTTGTCGCATAAGTTATCCAAAATTGCTATCATTCCACGACCGAAAGCACGGTCTGCTTCCGGCATTCCCACGCCAGACGGTAGGAACGACCCAGCAGCCACTCGTCGCTGTCCGAAGGGAAACGGTTGCCGAAGCGGGCCAGGCGGTCGGCGGCATCGCGGGCGGCAGCCTCGTCCAGCGGGCAGGCATTCCCCTCGGTGTTGAGGGCGTACCACAGTTCCAGCAAGGTGGTGGAGACCGTAGGCAAGACCTTCATCCGACCGGCACACAGCCGGCAGGCATCCCGAATCACGGCGTCCCGCGAAGCGTCCAGAAACATATAGGAATAACGGTTCATCACAAGGAGGCGGGCCATCGCCTCGGCCAAACCGGCATCCGCCCATCCCCGGCCGGGAACGAACGAAGCGGCCCATGCATCCAACGTATCACACAAGTAGCGGTAGCCACTGTCATCCTCCGCGCCCGCTGTCTGATAGTAATAGTCGGCCAGGCAGAGGCAAAGGGGAACGCCCAACGAGGGACGGGACACGGCCTCGCGAAGCCCCTGGGCCGTCACCGCTTCTGCCAGTTCCAGCCAACGGTCTTCCCGGCCAAAGTCAGTGACCATCGTGGTATCGCGCAACAGGGCGCAGGCAGAGGTCAGCAGCATCAGTCGCTCGGACGTATCGCCGGCACGGTCTGCTTGTTCCAGCATCCGGTCGAACAGGACCAAGGAGCGACGGGCGCAGTCGGCCGCATTCAGGCGAACACCCTCCCACGGCAACCCCAGAAGAGCCATCGTATAGAGCGAACGCAGGATGCGGGCTTGGGAAAGAAAACGAGACATGGAATCGGATGGTTAATGATAAATGATAAATGATTAATGATTAATGATTAGTGATTAATGATAAGGTAATGGGAGGGAGTTATAGGTAGTTAAAAGGAGTTATAGGCCGATAGTTGCCCCGGCGATTATAAAAAGGTATTGGCATCTAACTCCTTGAGCGAAGCGATAACTCCTTCTAACTCCTTCTGACTCCTGAATATAGTATAAACTAAATATGATTGGTTACTTAGTTACTTATCATTAATCACTAAACATTGATCAGTTGCACATATTCCGGATTGACCTCGATGCCGGCGGTCAGCAGGTTGGGGATGTCCACCAACAGGCGACGCACCCGCGACCCGCGCACAGAGAGCAGCCGGCCTTCGTATCCATCCAACGGGCCTCCCACGATGCGGACACGGTGGCCATACATGGCGGAAGTCAGTTCGCCGGGCAGGTAATAGCGCGGAGAGTTGTCGGTGCGGACGGCACGGATGAAACGTTCCATCTCTGCATCGCCCACCGTCATCGGCAGGCAATAACCGCCACGCAGGTACCGGTATTGCAGGGTGGAGACGGACTCGACGTAGGCATCCAAGACGGGACGGGTGGTGTGCACAAAGAGCAGGTCGGACAGAAAAGGACGCTCTTCGCGGATGCGACGGCCCTGACGGGTGTACAGACGCCAGCACATGGGGGTAAAGACCTCCAGCCCCTCGTCCGTCAAATAACGGTAGGCGGGAAGTTTGGCGTTGGGACGCTTCAAGTCGCGCATCACGTACCACAGGGGAGTGACAACGGGCGTCACCGCCGCAGAAGAAAGGGCTTTGTCTGTCGACGTATCCAGGAGCATATTCGGGTCGTTTTCAGCGGGACATGTAATTCTTCTAGTCCTGAAAGGATGCATAGTCGTCTGTCATCCAATCAGTTGCAAATAAATCTCCCAAAGTTCGGGATTTGAGTACACAGGTCGCACACAGGGCTGACATAAGACCAAATCCGTTTTTGATGGCTTCCCGCATCAGGGGAAGTTTTTTGTCCGTCTCTTCCTAAGAGACGGACAGAGCACATAACCGTTTGAGAGACAAACGATAATCCTCCAGAAGTCCGTCAACAACGTGCAATGTGACACACGATTTGTCTAACAGCCATCATTTTTCAAGAGACTTTTTATGGAGATAATCAATATTTTACCTAACTTTGCCCGCACTTAGCACCGTCTCTTAGGAAGAGACGGACGCACACACGCTCCCATCCCCTCTCCCATCTCCCCTATTTTCACACTGCGGACAATAAAATTCCCCTCCCGCTTGGGTTATTCCCGGGTAAGCCCTATCTTTGCCGCCGTTATGACAACCTGTTAGAGAAGAAGACGATCATGAGACTACAGCGGCGCCTCGCATACCTCTTGTTTGTGGTCAGCATCCTGATGCTGGGCGTGCCTGTCGTCCCTCATCATCACCATGCCGGCGGACAGTTGTGCATGAAGAACGACCTGGGAGAGACCTGCGCCGATGCCCGTCCGACCCCCAACAACGGCAAGCACTGCGACGGGGAACACTGCTGCTGCCACACCGGCTGCCCCGCCACCCACTTCTTCCAGCAACGGCCCACCGTGGACACCGGATGGCTGCAACCTGCCCAGGCGGGAGACGCCTGTTTCTTGCCGGCACTCCTGACGCTGGCCGACCGTCTGTCTGCCCTGGCCTCCCCACGAGGAAATCCCACCTATTATTATATAGAGTCCCTGCACGGCAGGCACGTCGCGCAGGCCCAAGGACTCCGTGCCCCTCCCGCTCCCGCAGCCTGAGACTTTTCCGAGGATTGCAACCCGGTTGCAGGGGGCAGTCCGTACTTTTGCGCAACAATCATCCAACACACATCACCTATGAAGAAAGGATTCATCATCGGGACGCTGAGCCTATGCCTGCTCGGCGCCTGCAGCAGTCCCTCGAGCGGGGGACACGAAGGGCATGACCATGCCGCCGAACAACACGACCACGAGGCCGAGGGCCCGGAACACGAAGGACACGACCACGGGACAGAGGCTGCACACGGAGGCAACGAAATCGTACTAACACCGGACAAGGCCCGTGCGGCCGGCGTGGTGGTCACAGAGATACAACCCGGCACCTTCCACAGGGTCATCCAGACCAGCGGGCAGGTGTTGGCCGCGCAGGGAGACGAACGGACGGCGGTGGCCACCGTGGCCGGCGTGGTATCGTTCCCCGGGCGCGTGGTCGAAGGAATGAAGGTAGGCGAAGGCACGCCGCTGGCCGTGCTGTCGTCGCGCAACCTGGCCGAGGGAGACCCGGTGCAGAAGGCGCGCGTGGCCTACGAAGTGGCCCGCAAGGAATATGAACGCATGGAAGCCCTGGTGGCCGACCAGATAGTCTCTCAGAAAGACTTTGCCCGGGCGCGGGAGGCTTACGAGAACGCACGCATCAGCTATGAGGCCGTGGCGCGCAACCAGACCCGAGACGGGCAAGTGGTGACAGCCCCCATGGGCGGGTACGTCAAGAGCCTGCTGGTGAAGGAGGGCGACTACGTCACCGTGGGGCAACCGCTGGTCAGCCTCGCCCGCGACCGGAAGCTCTTCCTGCGGGCCGACGTGTCCGAGCGGTACTATGCGGAACTGCCCTCCATCGTCTCGGCCCACTTCCGCACCCCATACGACAGCCGGGTGTACGACCTGGGCGAGCTGGATGGCCGCCTCCTCTCCTATGGCAAGGCCCCGGGCGACGACGGCTACTACCTGCCCGTCACCTTCGAGTTCGACAACCGGGGGACGGTGACGCCCGGCTCCTTCGTCGAGGTCTACCTCTTGTCCCGGCCCCAGGAAGGCGTCATTGCCCTGCCCGAAACGGCGCTGACCGAAGAACAGGGCAGCTACTTCGTCTACCGGCAGGTGGACGCCGAGTGCTACGAGAAGCAACTCGTGACCGTGGGGACCGACGACGGGCGGCGGGTGCAGATACTCTCCGGCGTGCGGGCGGGCGACCGCATCGTCACGCAGGGAGCCTACCAGGTGAAGCTGGCCTCGGCCTCCAACGCCATCCCCGCGCACACGCACGAACACTAACCCGGATGTAGAACCATGAACCAAGACAACAAGCTATGCTGAACAAGATTATTCACTTCTCCCTCCACAACCGGATGCTGGTGCTTCTGGCTTCGGTGTTGCTGCTGGCGGGAGGTACCTATACGGCGCTGCACACCGAGGTGGACGTCTTCCCCGACCTGAACGCGCCGACCGTGGTCATCATGACGGAAGCCAACGGCATGGCCACGGAAGAGGTGGAACAACTGGTGACTTTCCCCATCGAGACGGCTGTCAACGGAGCCACGGGCGTGCGCCGGGTGCGCTCGTCCAGCACCAACGGCTTCTCGGTGGTATGGGTGGAGTTTGATTGGGACACGGACGTCTACCTGGCCCGGCAGATCGTGAGCGAGAAGCTCTCCGTGGTCAGCGAGGCGTTGCCCCCCAACGTAGGGCGGCCCACGCTGGGACCCCAGTCCTCCATCCTGGGCGAGATGCTCATTGTGGGGCTGACCGCCGACTCCACCACGATGATGGACCTGCGCACGCTGGCCGACTGGACCATCCGTCCCCGCCTGCTGTCCACCGGAGGCGTGGCCCAGGTGGCCGTGCTGGGCGGCGACGTCAAGGAATACCAAATCCAGTTGGACCCGGGGCGCATGCGGCACTACGGCGTCACCCTGGGCGAAGTGTTGGCCGCCACGCGGGGCATGAACGTCAACGCCAACGGCGGGGTGCTCTACCAATATGGCAACGAATACATCGTGCGCGGCCTGCTGGCCACGACGGACGTGGCACAGATGGGGCGCGCCGTGGTGAAGACGCAGGACGGAGGCCTCAACCCCGTGCGCCTGGAGGACGTGGCCGACGTGCGCGTGGGGCCCAAGCTGCCCCGCCTGGGCGCCGCCTCGGAGCGGGGCAAGCCCGCCGTGCTGCTCACCGTGACCAAGCAACCCCACACCAGCACCCTCGAACTGACCTCGCGCCTGGAGGCCGCCCTGGCCGACCTCGCGAAGAACCTGCCCCCCGACGTGCACGTCAGCACCGACATCTTCCGGCAGAGCCGGTTCATAGAGAGCGCTATCGGCAACGTGAAGAAGTCGCTCGTAGAAGGGGGACTGTTTGTGGTAGTCGTCCTCTTCCTCTTCCTGGCCAATGTGCGGACCACGGTCATCTCCCTCGTCACCCTCCCCCTGTCGCTCCTGGCCTCGCTGCTCACCCTGCACTGGATGGGCCTCAGCATCAACACCATGAGCCTGGGAGGCATGGCCATCGCGATAGGCTCGTTGGTGGACGACGCCATTGTGGACGTGGAGAACGTCTACCGCCGCCTGCATGAGAACCGCCTCCTCCCCCGCGAAGAGCGGAGGGGGACGCTGCAGGTGGTGTTCGACGCCTCCCGCGAAGTCCGCCTGCCCATCCTCAACAGCACCCTCATCATCATCGTCAGCTTCGTCCCCCTCTTCTTCCTGAGCGGGATGGAGGGACGCATGCTGGTGCCCCTGGGCATCGCCTTCATCACCGCCCTGGCGGCCTCCACGGTAGTGGCGCTGACGGTCACCCCGGTGCTCTGCTCGCTGATGCTCAGGAAGCGCGGAGAGAGAGAGGGTGTCATCATTTATGACCACCGAAGCATGGGGACGGAAGACCCTTCGGAGGGAGTAGACATGAGTCAGCAGAGTCCCCAAGGAGGAGTCTGCAGAGTCACCAAGGATGAGACCGAAGGGTCACCCAACAAGACATCGGGATGTCATCCGGCAAGACATCGGGATGTCATAGGGCAAGACATCGGGATGTCATCCGATAAGACATCGGGATGTCATCCTTACCCACTTCCTGACCCTATCCAGAACCCCTCCGTAGAGGGGATAAAGGCGGGTGCGGGCGACTCCGCCGTGGCCCGCTGGCTGAAGCGGCGGTATGAGACGCTGCTCTTGCTGAGCCTCCGCCACGGACGGCGGCTGGTGGGAGCGACTGTAGTGGTGTTCCTCGTCGCCCTCGGCTTGTTCTTCACCCTGGGCCGGTCGTTCCTGCCGCCCTTCAACGAGGGGTCGTTCACTATCAACGTCTCCTCCCTGCCCGGCATCTCGCTGGAAGAGAGCGACAGCCTGGGGCGGCGGGCCGAGATGCTGCTGCTGGAGATACCCGAAATCCGGACGGTGGCCCGCAAGACGGGACGCGCCGAGCTGGACGAACACGCGCTGGGCGTCAACGTCAGCGAGATAGAGGCGCCCTTCGAGCTGCAAGGCCGAAGCCGCGCCGAACTGACGGCCGAGGTGCGCCGACGGCTCTCCACCTTGAGCGGGGCGAACGTAGAGATAGGCCAGCCCATCAGCCACCGCATCGACGCCATGCTGAGCGGCACGCAGGCCAACATCGCCATCAAGCTGTTCGGCGACGACCTGAACCGCCTCTTCCAACTGGGCAACGACATCCGGGATGCCGTGAAGGACGTGCCCGGAGTGGCCGACCTGACGGTGGAACAGCAGATAGAACGCCCGCAACTGACCATCCGCCCGCGCCGCGAGATGCTGGCCCGCTACGGCATCACGCTCCCCCAGTTTGCCGAATGGGTGACGGCCTGCCTGGCCGGCGAGGCGGTGAGCCAGGTGTATGAAGCGGGCAAGAGCTTCGACCTGACGGTGCGCGTGCGCCACGACCTGCACGACCGCATCCAGGAGCTGCGCCAACTGATGATAGACACCGGAAGCGGGGGAAAGGTGCCCCTGGAACAGGTGGCCGACATACGCTCGGCCGCAGGGCCCAACAGCATCAGCCGGGAGAACGTGAAGCGCAAAGTCGTCGTCTCCGCCAACGTGGAGGGACGGGACTTGCGCGGCGTGGTGGAGGACATCCGCCAGCGGATAGACCAAAGGGTGCCCCTGCCCGAGGGCTACCACGTGGAATATGGGGGACAGTTTGAGAGCGAGCAGGCCGCCAGCCGCACGCTGACGCTGGCCTCGCTGATGTCGCTGGCCGTCATCTTCCTGCTGCTCTACCACCAGTTCCGCAGCGTCAGGGAGAGCGCCGTCATCCTCATCAACCTGCCCCTGGCCCTGATAGGCGGCGTGTTCGCCCTGCTGCTGACCACGGGCGAGGTGAGCATCCCGGCCGTCATCGGGTTCATATCCCTCTTCGGCATCGCCACCCGCAACGGCATGCTGCTCATCAGCCACTACCAGCACCTGCAACGGGAGGAAGGCTACGGCATCCGCCAGAGCGTCGTCCGAGGCTCGCTGGACAGGTTGAACCCCATCCTCATGACGGCCCTCTGCTCGGCCCTCGCCCTGGTGCCCCTGGCCCTGGGCAGCGACTTGAGCGGCAACGAGATCCAGAGTCCCATGGCCAAAGTCATCCTGGGCGGCCTGCTGACCTCCACGTTCCTCAACGGGTTCATCATCCCGGTGGTCTACCTGTGGATGCACCGCGAAGGGACGACTGAGAACTAAGCTACAAGCTACGAGCTACGAGCTACAAGTATTGGCAGCGGAACTCGTAGCTCGTAGCTTGTAGCTCGTAGCTAATATCAACCACCACTAAACACTAACCCAATGAAACCTACCCTCCTCCTCCTGGCCGCCCTGCTCGTCTCGGCAGGGACGGCCGCCCAGGACGGCATCGACCGCATCCTGCGCCAAATAGAGACCCACAACCCGCAGCTGCAGGCCTCGGCCCACCAGACCCGCGCCCAGCAACTCGAAAACCGGGCGGACAACAACCTGCCCAACCCCTCGTTGTCCTACTCCCACCTGTGGGACAGCGACGACAAGCACATCACCACGGGCGAGCTTATCATCTCGCAAAGCTTCGACTTCCCAAGTCTCTACGCCACGCGCGGGCGGGCCGCCCGGCTGAAGAACGCCGCCCTCGACGCCCGGCAGGCAGCCCAGAGGCAAGACATCCTCCTCCAGGCCAAGGAAGCCTGCCTGGACGTCATCCTCCTCTACCGCCAACAGCTGCTGCTGGACGAACGCCTCGACAACGCCGAAAGCCTGGCCCGCCTCTACGCCGAACGCCTCCGCACGGGCGACGCCAATGCACTCGAGGTGAACAAGATAAACCTGGAACTGCTGAACGTCCGCACCGAGAGCCGCCTGAACCAGACCGCACTCCGGGCCAAGCTGCAGGAACTGACGGCCCTCAACGGCAACCAGCCTCTGGCCCCCGGCCGTCCACTGCCCGAGCCTGCCATGCCCAGCCCCGCCGCGCTGGGACTGACCGACTATGCCCCGGCGCCCCTGCCCCAGGACTTCGCCGCCCTGGCAGACGAGCTGCTGGCCGCCGACCCCGCGCTGCAAGCCCTGCAAAGCGAGCACGACGCCGCCCTCCGCCAAGTGTCGGCCAGCAAGCAGGGATGGCTGCCCGGCCTGGAGGTGGGCTACCGCCGCAACACCGAGACCCGCCATCCGCTCAACGGCATTGTGGTGGGCTTCTCCTTCCCCCTCTTCGAGAACCGCCACAAGGTGAAAGCCGCCAAGAGCCAGGCACGGAGCACGGACTACCTGCGGGAGAGCGCCGTCCTGAATGCCTCGTCTGCCCTGTGGCAACTCTTCGACGAGGCCCGGCAACTGGACGAATCCATCCGGGAATACCGCCAGGCCTTTGCCCGGCAGCAAGACCTGACACTGCTGCGCAAGGCGCTCGAAGGGGGCGAACTAAGCATGATCGAATACTTCGTCGAGGTCTCCGTGGTCTATCAGAGCAAGTCCAACCTCCTGCAGCTGGAAAACCAGTACCAGAAGGCCCTGGCACGGATCTACAAGACCCGGCTGTAGCATCCCCCCGAACGCAGAAGAGCGGACAGGCAAGCCATCGCTTCCCTTGTCCGCTCTTCTTATAATAAGATATGTATCCGTCGGCCTCTTACACCAAGTGGCCAATCCACTCGTCGCGCTCGCCCGGCAACAGGTCGATGACAGGCACCTCGATCATGGTGTAACAGCCCGGCTGCTGACGCATGGCCGCACGGGCTACGCATACCAGCACCTGGGCGGTGAGGGCGGGGTTATTGATGCGCATGTTGAACTCGAACAACTGGTTCTGCGTCTTGCCCGACACGCCCTTGCGGGTGAGGTTCACGCCGTGGCCCATGTCCAACAGAGCATCCACGCTGGGCACCTGCTGCACGTGCGTCTCGTCGTTCACGAAATAGGGGTCTGCCTTGATAGCCGCCGCCACCTGGTTGAAGTCATAGCCTTCCTCCACCTCGATGTAGACCATGCGGCGGTGTATGCCCGTACCCACGGGGATGGTCATGGACAGCGCAGCCTTGACGCCCGGCACAGCCTTGACGGCCACCGTATGTCCCATGCTCATGCCCGGGCCGAAGTTGGTGTAGGTGATACCCTTGGGGGCAATGGCTTCGAGCAGCGTGCGCACCACGGAGTCACTGCCCGGGTCCCAACCGGCAGAGATGATGGAAACCGTGCCATGGGCCTTGGCCACCTCGCCCAGCGTATGGCGCAGGGCAGGCACGTCGGTGTGTATGTCGAAGCTGTCGACCGTGTGGATACCCATCGCCAGGATTTCCTTGGCATACTCTTCCACCTTGCGGGTCGGCGTGCAGAGGATGGCCACATCGACGTCGTTCAGTTCGCCGATATGCTTCACCACAGGATATTCACTCAGTTCAGCCGGACGGTTTTCTGCTCCAGCCCGACGCACCACACCGGCAACCTCGAAGTCGGGAGCAGCCTGCAGGGCCTGGAGCACATAGTGCCCGATATTGCCATAACCAACGATGGCAGCTCTTACTTTTTTCATACTTTTATAGGTTTTATTTGTCACATTTCTGTTTAGCGGGCGCAAAAGTAAGCATTTCTTCGCAGATAATCGCCTTCATCCCTTCTTTGTTCACTTTGTTTTTCTTTTTTTAGATTATGTCATTTCAACAAGAATGCTTATCTTCGCGGAAAAATGGGAATTTAGCGGGGCGAGGCCCCGCAGCTACAAGTGACGAGCTACGAGCTACAAGTGGCTGTTGCACTAAGAACTAAAGTCACTTGACTCGTAGCTCGTAGCTTGTAGCTCGTCACTACTAAATTATCATCTATGATTGAATACCTCAAAGGCGAAATTGCCGAACTGACTCCCGCCATGGCTGTTATTGATTGCAACGGCGTGGGCTATGCCGCCAACATATCGCTCAACACCTACTCGGCCATACAAGGGGAAAAGGCCTGCAAACTCTATATCTACGAGGCCATACGCGAAGACGCCTATGCGCTTTATGGCTTTGCCGACCGACAGGAGCGCGAACTGTTCCTGCTGCTCATCTCTGTGTCGGGCATCGGCGGCAACACGGCCCGCATGATTCTCTCGGCCCTCTCGCCCAACGAGCTGATCAACGTCATCGGCAGCGAAAACGCCAACCTGCTGAAGACCGTGAAAGGCATCGGACTGAAAACGGCACAGCGCATCATTGTCGACCTGAAAGACAAGATAAAGACCGGCGCCGTGGCCTCTGCCGCCGGATTGGACGCCGCCACCAACATGCCTGCCAGCACCGAACTCATGGACGAGGCCGTGGCAGCCCTGACCATGCTGGGCTTTGCCCAAGGGCCGTCGCAAAAAGTGGTACTGGCCATCCTGAAGGAAGAGCCCTCCGCCCCGGTCGAGCAAGTCATCAAGTTAGCCCTGAAAAGACTCTGAACTCATGAATATCTCCCTCAACGCCTGGCTGAAAGCCAACGGACGCAAGCAAGTGCTTCCCTCCGACAAATGGTACGTGGACTTTGCCTCGCTGCTCTTCCCCGCCGTGAGACACTCGGCCCTGTTCAAGGAAAGCGGAGCCGACCAACAGGAAAAAGCCACGCTGGCCCTGACGCTCTACTTTCAGGACGCCATTGCCCAACGGGGAGGCTGGAAACAATTCTCCCAACTCTACCGCACCCGCTACGGACATCCGCTGCCTTTCTATGCGACGCAAGAGACATACGTGGACGACGAAATCAATCCGGAAGATATTGCCCTGGTCTTGTGGAGCCAACTGGCACGCCCTGCCAGCCACCGACCGGACGATTACACCTTGTTCGACCCCGAAGACGAGCGGCTGACGGTGCTGAGCGAAACGGCCTACGACCTGATGGACACCTCGTTTGAAGAGGCGCCTGTCAACGAGACGCCTTCCGTCTGCTGGATGAAGGGAACGGAACAACTGCGCATTCCCGCCACTCCCCTGCCCGCCAGCACGCCCACAGTCGGCATGAACCGCCACGCCCTGCGCTGCCTGGAGTATTCGGGCGGCCATCCCCTGCTCTATTTTGCGGACTATCCGGCCTTGTGCCGTTTTTTCACCGAGGTATTAGGATGGGAGAACCAGTCATCGGGCCTGTTGCCCGACCTGGCAGCCAAACAGGAGTTTGTCATCTTTGCCAATGTCAAAGGCATCTTGCTGGCTCACGACGTGGCAGCCTGCTTCTGCGACCCTCACAACCCGCTGTACGACTCGCAACGCGCTGCCAACGAAGGCTATCAGCTCTTCTGCCAACCGGGCTGCTGTCCCTTCGACCTTCTGAAACTGGGCATGACAACCGGCCTGTTGCCTGAAGTCCGTTTCCCTTTCCACCACGGTAAACAACTACTGCAAGACAATTGGGACTTCGTGGCACGCTATTATTTAGGGGAATATTATGAGGGACAATAGAAATTGAGAATTATGGGTAAGTGGTAAGTGGTTAGTGATTAATGATTAGTGATTAATAGTTAATACGTGACAACAAGACTCATGAGCAACCTATTTATCATTTATCATTAATCACTAACCACTAACCACTAATCGCTAACCACTAACCACTAATCACTAACCACAATTCTTAATTCAGACTTACGATTTCCTCCGGAGCCTGTGTCAGCTTCTCCACGCCGTCCGACGTAACGGCCCACGAGTTTTCGATGCCCACAGGCCCAATCTCCGGCAACACAATCTTAGGCTCCAACGCAAAGACCATACCCGGCTCCAGTTCCTGTTTCATGCGAGGAGCCAATACAGGCGACTCGTTGATTTCCAGTCCGATGCCGTGGCCTACGAATTTGGCCTTCTGACCGATGCCCATGAAGTAGTCTGCAAAACCGGCTTTCTCCACCACCTCGACGGCTTTCTGGTAAAGAGCCTCGCCCGTCACGCCGGGCTTGGCCAAAGCCGTCACCTCTGCCTGTGCCTCCAGGCAAGCCTGATGGGCATCGTAGGCCTTCTGCGGCAGATGTCCGATGGAATAGACCCGGCTCATGTCGCACATATAGCCATAGAAGTTACCTCCCAAGTCCACCATGACGCTCTGTCCAGCCTGCAGCAACGTGCCGTTGGCTCCACCGGGCAGGCTGTCGTCCAGCCCCTCCCCTCCTAGGGCAAAGTCATAAGGACTGGGGGCGGCAGCATTGTTGCCGGTCAACACGCTACCCATAAAAATTTCCATGCTGCGGCCAAACACGCGGAAGATGCCCAAACAACCCTCCAGACGCATCAGACGCTCTATCTCGATAGACAGCTGGCGGTCTGTCATCCCCGGCTTATAGACAGACGGTATCTGCGCATAGGCACGGGCATGAGCCGCTCCCGAACGGCGGAACAACTCCACTTCCATCTCAGTCTTCACGCTACGAGCCCTGCGTATCAACTCCGTACCGCAAGGCAACACTTCCGCCTCCGGGAAACAGGCAGCCAGACGTCCGTATTCATTGTAAGACAACTCATCTCCCTCCAGCATCAGCCGGGCAGGCAGGGCCAATCCGCATTCTTTCAGCAAGTCCGGCAGTTGTTCCGGCTTACGGATGGGACGCACATATTCGCCCGCCAAGTTATTGGGACGCTTCACAAACAACTGGGCAGGAGCCTGCAGAGGTAGGTACAAATAGCCGCTGACGACACGTCCGTAGGTATAAATCAGGTTCACGTTGCAGGTGATAAGGGCAGCGTCTATGCCGCGTTGCGCCATCAGTGCGCGAATCTTGTCACGCCTCAGTTTCAGTTCATTTTGTAACATATAAAACGTTCGTTTAGTTGTTCAGTGGACAAGTTGACGAGGAGACAAGGTCTTGTAAAAACAGGATTATACATGGTAAACTCCATCCTTGTGGTCTTGTTAACTCGTCTCCTTGTCTCCTTGTAAACTCGTTAACTTGTCCCCTTGTCAACTTGTCCCCTCGTCTCCTTGTTAACTCGCCAACTGACAAATTCCTCTGCAAAGGTAGCAAATCTCCCGAAAGCGCAAAAAAATACCGCCCGCTACCTTCGCAGGCACAGGCGGCATAAACCACAAATACAAATACAACTAAACAAAGTTTACGTCCAATATCAGATGATGCCTTGCCCCATCATGGCGTGCGCCACCTTCATGAAGCCGGCAATGTTGGCGCCTTTCACGTAGTTGATATATCCGTCAGGCTCTGTGCCATACTTCACGCACTGTGCATGGATGGCGTGCATGATGCCGTGCAGACGCTGGTCCACCTCGTCGGCGCTCCAGCTGATGTGCATGGCGTTCTGGCTCATCTCCAGGCCGCTGGTGGCCACGCCACCCGCATTGACAGCCTTGCCCGGCGCATACATCATCTTGTGTTCAATGAAGAGGTCGATGGCCTCGGGCGTGCAGCCCATGTTGGAGATTTCGCCCACGCAGAGCACCTGGTTGTCTATCAGATGCCGCGCGTCCTCGCCATCCAGTTCGTTCTGCGTGGCACAAGGCAGGGCAATGTCCACTTTCACCTCCCACGGCCGCTTGCCCGGCACGAAGGTGGCATTGGGGAACTGCTCCACATAAGGTTCCACCACGTCGTTGCCCGAAGCCCGAAGCTCCAGCATATAGTCTATCTTCTCCCCGCTGATGCCGTCCGGGTCATAGACATATCCGTCCGGGCCGGAGATGGTCACCACCTTGGCGCCCAACTGCGTGGCTTTGGTGGCAGCGCCCCAGGCCACGTTGCCGAAGCCCGAGATGGCCACCGTCTTCCCCTTGATGTCGATGCCCTTGGTCTGCAACATCTGGCTGACGAAATACAAGCCGCCAAAGCCCGTGGCCTCCGGACGGATCAGCGAACCGCCAAACTCCAGTCCCTTGCCCGTGAAGGTGCCCGTAAACTCGCGCGTCAGCTTCTTATACATGCCGAACATATAGCCTACTTCGCGTCCGCCCACGCCGATGTCGCCCGCAGGCACATCCATGTCGGGGCCCAGATGACGCCACAACTCCAGGATAAACGCCTGGCAGAAGCGCATGATTTCCGCATCGCTCTTGCCGCGGGGCGAAAAGTCCGAACCGCCCTTGCCGCCGCCCATCGGCAGCGTGGTCAGCGCGTTCTTGAAGGTCTGCTCGAAGCCCAGGAACTTCAGTATGGAGAGGTTGACAGAGGCATGGAAACGGATGCCGCCCTTGTAGGGGCCAATGGCGTTGTTGAACTGCACCCGATAGCCCAGGTTGGTCTGCACCTCGCCCTTGTCGTCCACCCACGTCACGCGGAAGGTGAAAATGCGGTCGGGCTCCACCAATCTTTCGATAATCTTGGCTTTCTCAAATTCGGGATGCTGATTGTAGACGTCCTCGATGGAAAGGAGGACTTCTCTCACTGCTTGCAGATACTCGGATTCACCGGGATGCTTTGCCTCCAGGGAGGCCATGATACGTTCGATGTTCATGATATCACAGTTTAAATTTGGAGAACTTGGTTAACGTCTCTCGTCGCGCACAAAGTGTCAGCGAACGACACTGCAAATATAAGAAAACTTTTCAAAGAAGCCGCATCCGGGGAGTTTATTTTGATTATTTAATAATAAAACGTCATCCCGGACAAGAGGAGGCGTCAAAACAGAAACAACCGTTCCTCTCCCCTCCTTTCTCGGAGAAGAGATGCCCAACGGGCGGGGTGGCAGGCAAGAAATAAAATAGCCTTTCATCCGGGAATGCCGAGCCCAATCTTCCGCAGGCCACACATTATTTATATAAATAAGATACCCGCAGGCTCTGAAGTCGTTTCAGAAGCCAACTCCCGGTGACAAACCGGCACGAAAACAGTCATTTTGTCCACGTCCGCTCCTGCTGGCAACAACCTGTCAGCAAGACATCCGGAAGAAAGTTTAAAATCCACCCGAAAAGGTTTAAAAAGGCCTGCACAGGTTTAAAAACACCGCCCCATAGCTGACACTTTGCCAAACGGCACAGCCTTTGCAAGGAATAGGGCGAAGCGCGAAGCCGAAAGGCGGAGGGCTTCAGAAAACAATTTAGTAATAAACAAATTAAATATAGGAGATTACAACTATGATGCCTACAAGAAGAAATTACAATCAGAACTGGTTACCGAGTATCTTTAATGATTTCTTTGACAACGACTGGATGGTAAGAGCCAACGCCACCGCCCCGGCCATCAACGTCATCGAGAGCGACAAAGACTACAAAGTAGAGGTCGCTGCCCCGGGCATGACGAAGGAAGACTTCAACATCCACCTGAGTGAAGACAACGAACTGGTCATCACGATGGAAAAGAAGAACGAAAGCAAGGAAGAGGACAAGGACAACAAGAAGTACCTGCGCCGCGAGTTCTCCTACACGAAGTTCCAGCAGAGCCTGGTTCTGCCGGACGACGTGGAGAAGGAAAGAATCAACGCCAACGTGGCCGACGGTGTCCTGACCATCGAGTTGCCGAAGCGCACGCCCGAAGAAAAGGCCAAAGTAAACCGCGTCATTGAAATCCATTAACCACGGCAGACCCCTCAAGGGTCGGAAAGGGAATGTACCCCAAACGGTGCATTCCCTTTTTTTTGTGCCTGGGATGCCACATTCCCCTTCCTCAAGTGCCACTTTACGTCTCTAAAGAGGGATTTGAGCTGCGTCAAGAGGGATTTCATTATCTCCACGAAAAGGAGGTACATACGCAGCACTTGGTATTCACCGCACGTGGTGAGGACGGTGAAATATTGCTTCTGCCGCACCTTGCGGACATAACTTGTTACCACTTCCAGCCTTGCCCCACATTCGGGGCAAGTGTAGTATTTTGTCTGTTTGTCCATAATCCAGCTATGACCGCAGTCCATGCAGGTGGTGCGTCCTTT
>CASENE010000094.1 GCA_949289265.1 uncultured Bacteroides sp. | reverse complement strand
CCAAAGCCTTTCTATATGCTCGAAATCGAGTTTGGAAGAGATGCCGAGCACTATGCCGAGGCTCGCGGGGCGGGCCATTGAGGCATACAGCTCGCCAGTCACGGAAACGACGCTCTTGTAGCCGAGGTGCTTCAGGGGGAAGTACACGAGGCTGAAGTCGGTGCCCTCGAGGAGCAGGCAGGAGGCGGCGACGGCGGAGCCGTCGGCCTCGCCGCGCGCGGCGAGGCCCTGTTCGAAGGCGGCGTAGCCGCTGCCTTCGAACAGCCGCCTCACTGCCTCTTCGCGGCCTATCTGTGCAAAGGTCTCGGACATCAGAGCTTCCTGAGAAGGTTGTTGAGGTTCACTTTCCCGTCGAGCATGGCGCGCAGCCCGGCGACGGGAACCCTCTGCTGCTGCATCGTGTCGCGGTCGCGCACGGTGACGCAGCCATCGCTCAGCGAATCATGGTCGACAGTGATGCAGAAGGGCGTTCCTATCGCATCCTGGCGGCGGTAGCGCTTGCCTATGCTGTCCTTCTCGTCATACTGGCAGTTGAAGTCGTATTTGAGCTCGTCCATGACCTTCTGCGCAAACTCCGGCAGGCCGTCCTTCTTGATCAGGGGAAGCACAGCCGCCTTTACGGGAGCGAGCGGGGCGGGAAGGCTCAGGACCGTCCTCTTCTCCCCGTTCTCGAGCGTCTCCTCCCTGTAGGAATGGCTGAGCACGGCGAGGAACATGCGGTCCACGCCGATAGAAGTCTCCACGCAGTAGGGAACATAGCTCTCCCCCGTCTCGGGATCGAAGTACTGGAGCTTCCTTCCTGAAAGGTTCTGGTGGTTGCCGAGGTCGAAGTCGGTACGCGAATGTATGCCCTCGAGCTCCTTGAACCCGAACGGGAAGCGGAACTCGATGTCGGTCGCGGCGTTGGCATAGTGGGCGAGCTTCTCGTGGTCGTGGAAGCGGTAGTTGTCCTCGCCCATTCCGAGCGCCACATGCCACTTCATGCGGTTCTCCTTCCACTTGCGGAACCACTCCATTTCGGTGCCGGGCCTTACGAAGAACTCCATTTCCATCTGCTCGAACTCCCTCATGCGGAAGATGAACTGGCGGGCGACAATCTCGTTGCGGAAGGCCTTGCCGATCTGCGCGATGCCGAAGGGGATTTTCATGCGGCCCGTCTTCTGCACGTTCAGGTAGTTGACAAAGATGCCTTGCGCCGTCTCCGGGCGGAGGTAGACCTTCATGGCGCCGTCGGCCGTGCTGCCCATCTCGGTGCTGAACATCAGGTTGAACTGCCGCACTTCGGTCCAGTTCTTCGTCCCGCTGATGGGGCAGACGATTTCCTCGTCGAGGATGATTTGCCGCAGTTCGTCCAGGTCGGGACCGGCATTCATCGCCTTGGTGTAGCGTTCGTGCAGGGCGTCGCGTTTGGCCTGGTGCTCGAGGACGCGGGCGTTGGTCGAGCGGAATTCCTCCTCGTTGAAGGCGTCTCCGTATTTCTTGGCGGCCTTGGCCACTTCCTTGTTAATCTTGTCGTCGTACTTGGCTATCTGGTCTTCGATGAGCACGTCGGCGCGATAACGCTTCTTCGAGTCGCGATTGTCTATGAGCGGGTCGTTGAAGGCATCCACGTGGCCGCTGGCTTTCCAGATGGTGGGGTGCATGAAGATGGCGGAGTCGATGCCCACGATGTTCTCGTGCAGCAGCACCATGCTCTGCCACCAGTATTGCTTGATGTTGTTCTTCAGTTCTACGCCGTTCTGTCCGTAGTCGTACACTGCGCCCAGTCCGTCATAAATCTCGCTGCTGGGGAAGACAAAGCCGTATTCCTTGCAGTGCGAAACGAGTTTCTTGAAAACGTCTTCTTGTGCCATATCTTCTATTGTCTTTGTTGTTATGGATTTCGTTCCTTCGTAAAAAACGCCACAAAGATAGGGATTTATCACATAAGAAGTGCCGACAGGGCTATTAATTTACTTGAATTGGCCGTAAAGAAGGAGAATGGAGGAGAAACGAAAGGCAAAAGGAGAAGAGACAAGGACGGCGGGCCCACGCCTGGACAGCGCGGGCCCGCCGATTCAAGAGATTGCCCCGGGAGGCGTGCTCAAGGATGCGTGAAGCCCAGTTTTTCCAGGCCTTTGCGCACATCGGGATGGCTCATGAAGAGACGCCACAGGAGGCCGCTGCGGTAATTCTCAATCATGACGGCAATGGGGCCTTGGTCGATGGCCAGGTAACGCTTCGGATACCAATCATCCGTCTCGCTGAAAGCGTCGTAAAAGCCGTAGGGGCCCAACACCTTGTCGCGCATCTCGTAAAGGTGGCGCATCACCTGCATGGACTCCTCGGGCGTATAGACGATGGACGAGAGGGCTGCCGTGGGCGAGATGACGCCCAGATCGGCCTGTTCGTTGGGAGCATGGGCGGCATATCCGGTCACGGAGTAGCTGGCCGTCAGCCCCCAGCAATCGGCACCGTAACCCTTGAACTGCTTGGGGTTGCGTATGCACCAGGCACGGTGGATGAGCGTGAGGTTGCGCATCTCGTCGAAGTAGTTGGCACAATAGCGATCCTTCAAGCCCGTCGGATTAAGGCCCAGGAAGGAATAGTGCGCCCAGAAAAGGGGACCGGCTTCCGTGCCCTGGTAACGCAGTTGGAGAGGAATGTCTTCCACCCGGTGAGGAGCCACGATGGCTCCGTCTTCGGCCCAGCCCTTGTGATAGACCTCGGCAGGCACGCCGTGCGTGGGCGAAGCGGCAGCCAGCACGTACATGATGAGGCACTCGTTGTAACCACGCACGGGGAAGTTCATCTGCCAGGCATACTCAGGGCTCCAGTGCCAGTAGAGCACGTCCTGCCCGTCGCGGCGGTGCCAGTCCCACTCCACTTCCTTCCAGAGCTTGTCGATGCGGGCGGCCAATGCCTTCTCGGCCTCCGTGCCGTCCACGTAATACTGGTGTACACACAAGAGGGCCTGCATCAGGAAGGCAGTCTCCACCAAGTCGCCGCCGTTGTCCTTCTGCCCGAAGGGCTTCACCTTGCCCGTGTCGCCATACCACCAGTGCGGATAAACCCCGTGGAAACGGTCGGCACGTTCCAGGAAGGACACGATTTTCTCCATACGCGCCAAACCTTCTTCGCGCGTGACATAACCGCGGTCGATGCCCGCCAGCACGGCCATGATGCCAAAGCCGCTGCCCCCGGTGGTGACAACGTTCTGATCGTTTTCCGGATACACGCCGTCCAGGTGGATGCGCTCGCAGGCCAAGCCGCTGTTGGGTTCGGCCCCGTCCCAGAAGTAGTTGAATGTAAGACGCTGCACGGTGTCCAACAAGGCCTCGTCGCTCAGCGCAGGTTCATTGCCCTCTCCCTGCTTGCCCTTGCACTGGGCAAAACCGAGGAGAAGGCAGATTGCAAACAATAGTTTTATCAGTTTCATGTTCATTCGATATTATGGCTGGTTCAAAAAAGTCAGTTCGGCCATCACAGGACAGTGATCCGAGTAGTAGCCCCCGTCAGGCGTGTCCTGAATGACGCGGCATCGCGTGGCCTTCAGTTGCGGCGTAAAGAACACGTAGTCCAGCATGGAACGCTTTTCCAGCGGCAAACGGCCAAAGTCGTGGAACGACCAGGCAGGCCCGTAAGCCACCCCGGCCGAAGTCCAGGCATTCAGCATACCGCCTTCGCCCAATATGTGGGCCGGCTCGTCATCGGGCGTACAGTTGAAGTCGCCGGTCACGATAGCAGGCAGGCCGGGGGCTATCTGCTTCAGGCGTTCCAGCACCAACCGGCTGCCCTCACGACGCGCAGTGACGCCGACGTGATCCAGATGCGTGTTGAAATAAGCCACCTTCCGGCCCGTCAGCTTATCGCGCAAAAGAGCCCAACTGCATACACGGTTGCAAGCAGCGTCCCAGCCCAAGATGCCGAACGAATCCGGTTGCTGGCTGAGGGAAAAGTTGCCGCTCTCCAACAGGTCGAAACGAGCCGTACGGAAGAATATGGGACTGTACTCGCCCCGGTCCTTGCCATCGTCGCGACCGACGCCCAATGCCGTATATTGCGGCAGCAGTTGCTTCAGGTCTTGCATCTGATTGGGCAGGACTTCCTGCATGCCCAACAGGTCTGGAGCATAATAAGCCAACAGTTTACCTACATTGTCCTTGCGGTAAGGCCAGGCATTAAGGCTGTCCGACGACACGTCCAGACGGATGTTAAACGTCATTACCCGCAAAGGCTCGGGCCCGCAAGACGGTCCCTGCCCGCATCCGCAAAGCAGGAGCAGGAGGGCCGTCGAAAGATATAAGAATAGATGTTTCATCCCAACAATATTTATTATTGCAACGTAAAGCGCGCCGTTTTCACATCACGGCTGCTACCGCCAATCATCACGTCGAAGTCGCCCGGCTCGCAGACGTAGTCGAGAGCATAGTTATAGAACTTCAGCAGGTCGGACGTAATCTTGAAGGAAATCTCCTTGCTCTCGCCGGCCTTCAGGAAGACCTTTTGGAAGCCTTTCAGTTCCTGAACCGGGCGAGTGATACTGCCCACGAGGTCGCGCAGATAGAGCTGCACCACTTCGGCGCCATCATACTTGCCGGTGTTGGTCAAGGTAACGGTGGCCGTTATCTCGCCGTTGATGTTCATCGAGGTCTTGTCCAGCTTCACGTCGCTATATTGGAAAGTGGTATAGGACAGGCCATACCCAAAGGGATAAAGCGGTTCGTTGTCGATGTCCAGGTAGTTGCTGCGGAACTTCTCGAACCAATGTCCTTCGGCCAACGGACGACCGGTGTTCTTGTGGTTGTAGAACAAAGGCACTTGTCCCACATTCTTGGGGAAGGTCATGGTCAGCTTGCCGCTGGGATTGACATCGCCGAAAAGCACGTCGCCGATGGCATAGGCTGCCTCACTGCCGCCGAACCACACGTTGAGGATGGCGGGAACATGCTCGTTCTCCCACGTCAGCGTGAGCGGACGGCCGGTAAAGAGGGTCAGCACCACGGGCTTGCCGGTCTTAAGCAGGGCTTCGAGCAAACGGCGCTGCACATCGGGAATGCCCAGCTCGCTACGGCTGGAGCTCTCGCCGCTCATCTCGGACGACTCGCCCAAGGCGGCTACGATGACGTCCGCCTGGGCGGCAGTAGCCAGAGCCTCGTCCAGCAGTTCCTGGTCGGTGCGGCTGTCACGGTTCAGGGAACGGCCAAACATGGTGGCCCGTTCCTCATAGGCAGCGTCGCTCACGAGGTTGCTGCCTTTGGCGTAAAGCACCTTCACCTTGCCCGCAGTCATTTCCTTCAGGCCTTCATAGAGCGAACTGTAGTCGTTCAGGCGGGCTGCCACGCTCCACGTGCCGGGCATGTTGCTGCGCGTATTGCCCAACGGACCGATGACGGCCACGGTGCCTTGCTTCTTCAGCGGCAACACAGGAGCCTCTCCGGCAACGGCGGGTTCGTTCTTCAGCAGCACGAAGCACTCGGAAGCAATCTTGCGGGCTACGGCCCGGTGTTCCTTGTTGAACACCTCGCGGGCAGGACGCTTCAAGTCACAATATTTATAAGGGTCGTCAAAAAGTCCCAGTTTGTACTTGGCTTCGAGGATGCGGCGGCAAGCCTGATCCACGTATTCCATGCTGAGCTTTCCCTCGTCCAAGGACTTCTTCAGCGTACCGACAAAGCCGTCGCTGACCATGTCCATGTCCACACCCGCCTCGAGCGCACGGGCCGACACGGTCTGCAAGTCGCCAATGCCGTGGGGCACCATCTCGGCAATGCCCGTGTAGTCGGTCACCACAAATCCGTCGAAACCCCATTGCGTGCGGAGCACATCGGTCATCAGCCAGCGGTTGCCCGTGGCAGGCACGCCGTCCACTTCGTTGAACGATGCCATCACGCTACCGGCACCCGCCTCGACGGCAGCCTTGTAGGGAAGGAAGTATTCGTTATACATGCGGTTATGACTCATGTCTACCGTATTATAGTCACGCCCGGCCTCGGCTGCGCCGTAGAGAGCGAAGTGCTTGACGCACGCCATAATTTGGTTGTTGGCCTGAAGCTGCGTAGCCTTGTCGGCACCCTGATAGCCGCGCACCATGGCACGGGCGATGGCAGCTCCCAAGAAAGCGTCTTCACCGTTGCCTTCGCTGGCGCGGCCCCAACGCGGGTCGCGGCTGATGTCCACCATGGGGCTGAACGTCCAGCAGATGCCGTCGGCGCTGGCCTCGGTAGCGGCGATGCGTGCCGACTGCTCGACAGCCTCCATGTCCCACGAGCACGACAGGCCCAGAGGTATGGGGAACACGGTCTCATAGCCGTGGATGACGTCCATGCCGAACAACAGGGGGATGCCCAGACGGGAGTTTTCCACAGCCAGACGCTGCACGTCGCGGATGCGGTCTACTCCCTTGAGGTTGAACAATCCGCCCACCAGGCCTTTTTCTATCAGCTTGGCCACATCGCTGCTTTTGGCCTGCCCGGTGGTGATTTCACCGGTGACAGGCAGATTGAGCTGGCCGATTTTTTCTTCTACGGTCATCCGGCTCATCAGTTCCGTTATAAACGTGTCCATGTCGCGCGGAGCTTTTTCCGGCGTTTCTCCCTTGGGCGAAGCGGTCGCCAGCAAGGCGGACATTGAAACGGCTGCAAGTAATGATACTCTTTTCATGTCTTAGTCAGTTTGTTTATAGGTTCAGTAAATGAATGTTTTTCTTTTTCCCTACAGGCAAGAGTTGCTTCGCTTCAGCGGCTCACTACGAATGACAGCGACGAACGTCCGCTTTCGCTCAAGGCTTCGATGGCGAAACAATAGTCCGTATCGCGGTCAAGGCCGCGGAAGTCATAACTCTCCGCTCCCAGCACGGTGATGCAGTTGTAGAGCTTGCCGGGTTCCGTGCCGTAGTAGAGGTTATAACCATAGGCTCCTTCTACGGGCTTCCACGATATCAACGCGTTGCGGCGATCGCTGCGGTCCCGGTCCACGCGGAGTCCCTTCACGGTTTCGGGAGCAGGCCCGTCTCCGTTGCCGAAGACACGGAAGCCGGACAAGGCCACGTGGCCAGTAGGCACATGCACGTTTTCAAAACGCAGGTAACGCGCACGCAAGGGCTCGCTCAATTCGACGTAATCATGCGGGCAATCGCGGTCATTATCGCTCTTGTCCACGACCAGCGTCCAGTCGGTGCCATTTTCGGAAGCAAAGATACGATATTGGTGATACAAATCCATTGCGCGGTTATGCTGAAATGCCTTGTGCTCGTAAAAATTCAGCTGCAAGGCGCGTACAGTCTTCACGCCGCCCAAGTCCAATTCGGCCCATTCGCCAGGGTTGCCCGTGCGGGCCGCCCAAAAGGTACGCATACTTTCATCCGTCATATTGTCGGCGGCATAAATACTGTCGGTGGAAGAGACGCGCACCGGCTTGCCATAGGACAGGAGCATCCAGCCCGTGAAACGGTCGGCGGGATTCTTGATGTCCAGCGGCTCGGCCCACGTGGGGTAATCGCCAAAAGCTGTAGAAGAGTACATCACGCCATCGGCATCGAACGCTACGGGATAAAGGCCGATACGCCGCTCGAACTTATATTTCAGCGACAGCATGCAAGTGGCCACGTGCCAATAGTTGCCTTTCGTGTCGCAAAACGTGCCACCGTGTCCTGCTCCCTGCACAAAGCCGCCGGGCTTGTAACACATAGGATTGTGCTTCTGGTAGGTAAAAGGTCCCAAGGGCGAATCGCCCACGTAGACGCCATCGGCATAAACCTTGAATTCCGTACCGGGCGCGCCGTACTGGAAGTAATACTTGCCGTCGTGCTTCGTCATATAGGCGCCTTCGGTGAAAGGACGGAGCGTCACTTCGTCATCGTTATTCATGCCGAAGCGCTCCCAGCCGTGTTCCTCGGGACGCAGCATCAACACATCGTGTATCTTGCTGACGGGATAGAAATCGTTGCGATCCAACTCGACGGCCTTCAGCGGATATTCGTTGCTGGAGCCATAGTAAAGGTAAAGCCGTCCATCGTCGTCGAGGAAGAGACAGGGATCCCACGAAGGCAAGACGTTTTTCTCAATGGCCCGCTTGAAACGGCCGGTCTTGGGGTGGGTGCTGTACCACACGGCCAGCCCTTCGTAGGTGGAGCCGGTGTAGAACAGGGTATCACCGCAGACGTAAGCCGCCGGGGCGCACTGGTCGTCGTCCGTGGGACGGCGCTGGAACGAAGCGGGCACAAACTCCCAGTCTACCAGGTTGCGCGACCAATGGAAACCGCCTTGGTTGGTGGAAAAGAGGAAGTATTCACCCTTATAGGTGACGGCCATCGGGTCGGCAGCCGAACGGAACGAGCCATTGGGGCGCACGTTGTTGTTATACGGCTCGAAGTTGTAGCTGATGTTCATCGGGTTGCAGTACGTGCGGCCCAGCGGCGCCGCGGGGTCATACCAACGGGTGGCCACGGCCGGGCGCCGCGGTTCAGAGCGGTGCGCCTCGTCGGTCATCACCACCTCGATGTCGTTCTCGCCCAAGTCCAGCATCCGGTTGACCAGCTGTTTGCCGGGATAATAGACATACAGGTGCACATCGTTCTCCGCCCCCTTGATGGCAAAACTGCCGTCGGCGGCGGTGGTGCAGTGCATAGGGCTGGCAAAGAACATCACCGTAGCCCCTTCGAGCGGACGCCGCGCCTCGTCCAGCACATGCCCGCGGACGATGCGGTCTTTCGTCACCGTGATGTAATAGTCGCTGACCTGCCCTTTCACCACCCGCACGGAATCTTGCGCCACGACAGGCATAGCGGCCAGAAGAGCAAGGCTCAAAAATATATTATACAATCTCATGTTTGTGTTTCGGATAGAAAGACAGGCTATGGGTGCCTGTTCAGGCAACGATTCCTGCGAACCATCCACCGTCGCCGGCAGCCACAGCCTGTCCCCAAATGCTTAATTGTGTTTATTCTTCCATCGGTTCAAGAGCCAAATCGGGCAGGTTCTGCAGCTGCGTGGAAGGAACCGGCCAATAGATTTTGTCCTCTGTCCAACCTTTGGGGCCCAACACCGTGGCAGCACGACCGGTGCGCACCAGGTCTTGGTAGACGTAACCCCATTCGCCACACAGTTCCATGCGACGCTCATCCAGCACATCGTCCAGCGTCACGCCCGTCTTGGCGGGCATGCCGGCACGGCCGCGGACTTCGTTATAACCGGCATCGCCGTCTTTACCCAGACGAATCTTGGCCTCGGAGTTCATCAGCAACACATCGGCATAGCGGAAAATGCGGACATTATTGTTGCTGCCATACGTCGTGCGGCCCGGGGTCATCTGCTCGTAAGGCAGGTAAGCCTTGCCGTTCCAACAGTCAGTAGACGTGCCATTTGCCCCGCCTATGGTCCAGCCTTCGGGCGTGGTGCTGCCGGCCCGAAGGAAAGAGGTGGTGAAACGGACATCCTCGCCGCGCTCTTCAGCCCAGGCCACGAACTCGGGCTCGTAGCCGATGAAGCCCCAGCCGCCCAGCGAATTGGTGCCGTCCGTCAAGGAGAACGGGCCCTGGCAGTTGAAGAACTGGTCTACCGTGATTTCATCACCCGAACCGACGCCGAAATCGGTGACTTGGCATTCAAACAGAGATTCGTCACACAACTTGCCGGGTATCTTGAACAGCTGGTAGTAGTCGCCATACAGCGAGAAGTTCCCATTGAGGATGATGTCGTCGGTCAGCCTCTCCACTTCTTCCCAATTGCCCAGCAGCATGTGCACCTTGGCAGCCAGCATCTCGGCGGTATAAGCCGTGATGGCACCCGGATGCACCATCTGATTGGGGCGCATGCGCTCCATATGTTCCATGGCGAATGCCAGGTCTTCGTTCAGGATGTAGTTATAAACGCTGGCAACGGTCACACGGCGGAATTCCGTCTGCAGGTTGTCGCGATACAAAGGTACAGGGCCGAAGTTAGTCACCAAGTTATAGTATGCCCACGCGCGCATGGTGCGGACTTCGCCGCAATAGGACAGGTAGGTCTCATAGTCGGCGCTGCCTTCCGTAAGGTATTGCGCATAGCCGTCGAGGGACTCAAGGGCCGCATTGGCGATACGGATGATGTTATACCAGTTAATCCATACCTGGTTCAGGCCCCAGTAGGAATTGTCGTAGACAAAGCTGCGGCTGAAGTCGGCGGCTGCGCCCTGGTCGTCGTAACGGCCCGACCAGACGTCGCCGTCGCGGGTAAACATCAGCAGGGCATTGATGTAGTGCATGGCAGAGGCGCGCACCTCGTTATAGACGCCGACCACGGGCTGATACATGTTCGCGGTCTGTGTGAAGTCCACCTCTTCGGCAGGGACCTTGTTTTCCGGATCAATCTCGATGAAGTCGGAGCAGGCGCTGTTGCCGCCCAGCACCAGCATGGCCGGAAGGATATATGCGAAAGTCTTTCTAAGTATTTTCATTGTCTTATTATTTAATGTTTGGTGATTGCCCGCAAAGAGCCAACGGAATGACATCGCTGCAAATACGACGTTCCACCGCTGCCGGAACCGTGGTTCATCCATACTGGGAACCAAGTTCCCTTACCGTTGGGAACCAAGGTTCCCTACCATTGGGAACCAAATTCCCCTGCCTTGGGAACCAAATTCCCCTGCCTTGGGAACCAAATTCCCCTGCCTTGGGAACCAAATTCCCCTGCCTTGGGAACCAGGTTCCACTACTACTGGAACCGGTCATCAAACGCCCGGCGGCCGATTGCGGACATGTATCAAATGTTTTTAAGTGTTAGAAATCAATCTGTACGCCAAAGGTGTAAGTAGCGGTCAAGGGATAAACCTCCGTATCCCAGCCTTCTGAAGCAGCAGCCGCCAGCTCGGGCGTGAAGCTGTTGGCCTTGAACCACGTGAATGGGCGGTCGGCCGTCAGCGACAAGCGGATGCCCGGCATGGTATAGCTGCCAAACTTGATGTTCTTGAAGGAATAGCCCAGCGTAATGTTCTGTATGCGGAAGTAGTTGGAACTTTCTACAAAGTAAGAAGCACTGTTGCTGTCCGACACGTTCCAGCTCTTGGTCAAAGCCTTGGCAGAGGGATGTTCGTTGGTAGACCCGGGCCCTGTCCAACGGTTCTCAAACTGCGCGCGGTCGAAGTTATAGTTGGAAGCGGCATAGCGCAAGGCACGCTTACGGTTCCACAACTCGCCGCCGGCCTGTCCGTAGGTAGAGAGACTGAAGTCGAGATTCTTCCACGTCAAGCCGATGTTAAAGCCGTAGGTAAAGTCGGGCACGTAGGAGCCGAGAATCTGCTTGTCGCTGCCGTCGATGACATTGTCTCCGTTCACGTCCTGGTATTTGAAGTCGCCCGGTTCCAGGTTGTTGGCCACGGCAATGGGGTCGGCAGCCACTTCCTCGGCCGTCTGATAAATGCCCACCACCTTGTAGCCGTAGTAGGAATTCATCTTCTCTCCTATCATATTGACGGTCTTGCCGCCGCAGATGATGGAGGTGCCGTTCTTCAGATCCGTCACTTCGTTGTGCAGATAAGACAGGGTGGTACCGATGGTGTAGGTGAAGTCGTCGCCAATTTTGTCTGACCAGTTGAGCGACAGTTCGACACCGGTGTTAAGGATGACGCCGTAGTTGCCGGCAATCGTAGTGGTCTGCATGGGCAGCGTGGGCGAGATGACGGCATTGTCCGTGACGCGGCGATACCAGTCGATGTCCGCGCTCAAGCGGTTCTTGAGCATGGAGAAGTTCACGCCGACATTCGTCTCCTTCACCACTTCCCAAGCCAGCCAACTGAAATTGGAAGTGTTGTAGTAGCCGTCGAGAGCCGTGTTGGTGCCGAAGACGCCACGCACCGGCGTGATGCTGGCAAAGCCGGCGCTGGCAGCAATCTTGTCGTTACCCAGCTTACCCCAGCTGGCGCGCAACTTCAGGTAGTCGAACACGTGCTGGTTTTCCATGAAGGGCTCTTGGGAAACAACCCACGCCGCACCCACGGAGGGGAAATAGCCCCACTTCTCGTTGTACTTGGAAGAGCCGTCGGCACGGAACGTGAACATCAGCAGGTACTTGTCGTCATAGTTATAGTTCAAACGGGTGAAGTAGGACAGGCCGCGGTAACGGTAGCCGTCGTCGTCCACGGTCACTCCTTCGTCGCTACCCTGGGCGATATAGTGCCATTCATCGGCACCGTCGGGCACGTTTCGCGCGGTGCCCGTCAGCATGCGGTACTGCTCCTGGCGCATGGACACGCCGAGCATACCGGTGAAATTGTGCTTGCCCCAGCTGTCTGTGTAAGTGGCCGTGTTGTCCCATACCCACTTGTAATAGTGGCTATCTTTCTTTGTCAACGAGGTCGTGGTGGCCTGCTGGTTGTTGCTGACGTAATAAGAAGGGGTGAATGTCGTGCCACGGATAGACGAGTAGTCATAGCTGTAGCTGGAGCGGATGTTCAGTCTGTCGGGCAGGATGTTGAGCTGCGC
The DNA here is from genome assembly GCA_949289265.1 of uncultured Bacteroides sp. Lineage (GTDB taxonomy): Bacteria > Bacteroidota > Bacteroidia > Bacteroidales > Bacteroidaceae > Bacteroides. Next base: position 53,576 of record CASENE010000094.1, on the reverse strand, counting down.
GTAGAAGTTGGACAACACCTGGTAGTTTTCGTTGCGGTTGTCGTAGTAGTTGGCCGTGGCCACGGGATTGTAGAAATTGGTGTTCAGGCCGACCTGCTCGGGCGAAGCGTACTTCGTGGGAAAGACATCGTCGCCACGGCGCTCGTCATACACGGGATAGACCGGAGCGGCGTTGAAGGCATGCTGCCAAGCCTGGTTGTTGGGCAACTGCTGCTGCGAACTGCTGAAAACGCCGTTGAAACCGACCTTCAGCCATTTGCGTGCCTCGTAGTCCACAGCTGCGCGGAAGTTGAGGCGACGGTAGTAGTTTTCCACATCCATGATACCGTCTTGCGACAGGTAGCTGAGACCGGCCGAATAGGTAGCCTTGTCCGAACCGCCGGAGATATTCAAGCTGTGGTTGGTCATCATGGCCGTGCGGATCAGTTCGTCGTACCAGTCCGTGTCGGCATTGAACTGAAGGTTGTCCAGGTCGCCCCCGAAGGCAGCAACAGACTGCTCAAAGATGTAACCGTAGCTGGCGGGATCGGCCTCCATCAACATGGTGGCATACTCGTGCGAGTTACACATCTCCAGCAAGTTCGTGGCCTTCTGGACGCCGACATAACCGTTATACGTGATTTTGGCTTGCTGGTTGCGCTGGCCTTTCTTCGTCGTGATGATGACAACGCCGTTGGCAGCACGCACGCCGTAGATAGCGGCAGCGGAAGCATCCTTCAGAATCGTCATATCCTGAATATCGGCATTGTTGAGGAAATTGATGTTGTCATAGAACATGCCGTCCACCACATACAACGGAGACGTGTCGCCAAAGGAGCCCATGCCACGGATAGTAACCTTGGGACCGTCGCCCGGCGTGCCGGAATTGACGATGTTCACGCCGGCCACCTTGCCTTGCAGGGCTGCCATCGGCGAGGACGTGGGCACGTTGACAAACTCCTCTTCCTTTACCACATCAATGGGAGCGGTCAGGTCTTTCGACTTGGCCGAGCCGTAACCGATGACAACGACCTCTTCCAGTTGTTGCGCATCTTCGTGCAATGTCACATTGACAATCGACTTGCCGGCCACAGGAATCTCCTGCGTCTGCATACCAATATAAGAGAATACAAGAGTAACATCGTCGGACACTTGAAGAGAGTATCGGCCGTCGATATCCGTAATTACACCGTTCGTTGTGCCTTTCACCTGCACCGAAACGCCGATAAGCGGCTCGCCCAGGTCGTCGATGACGGTGCCCGACACGGTTTTGTCTTGTGAGAACACAGGCACTGCCGCCAGCAGCAGGCAGGCCATCCATAGGAAACGCTTCAGCCGGAGAGCCGAAGGCAGAGAAGAAGTTGTTTTTCTACTCATAGCTTTACAAAATTAGGTAAGTGTTTTGGTTTAATTAAGGTATTTGTTTGTTCACGGTAACCGGGAATAAATCCAAACGCAAATGTATTAGACACATACCGCAGTTGCAAAAAGAAAAGGTTCACGGCAAATACTTATACCATAAATTCACAGGAAACGAGAGCTACTCAAACGCCACTCAAACCAAAGCAAACATTTGTTTTGCAATCGATTATAAGCACACGTATTCCCCACTGCGCGGAAGGGGGAAGGGGGAAGGAGAAAGGAGGAAGCGCAAAGGGACAGACACCGGCACGGCAACACAGGCACCCAGACTTCCGAACGCAAGCCCGCCCGTTTCCAGGCGGAAACAAAGTTCGTCCGGGAAAGAGAAAGGCTCAGTCGATGTTCAGGAAAAATTCATTCAAGTTTTGCGCAGGCTGAAGGCTCAACTTTTTACGCAGGCGATAGCGGTTGTTCTCCACGGCACGGACAGAGAGGTTCATCAACGAGGCGATGTCCTTGGTGTCCATGTTGAGCTTGAGGCAAGCGCAAAGGCGCAAGTCGCCCGTGGTCAATTGCGGATAGGCCTCCTTCAACCTCTTGAAGAAGTTGCGGTGAGTCTGTTCAAACTGGATAAGGAAGGTCTGCCAGTCGGCCTCCGCGTCGAGGTTGTCAGAGAGCAAGGTGTTGATGCGGCGGAACAATGGAATGAGTCCTTTCTGCGTGTTCTTGCCCACCAGTTCGTCCACCAACTCCTTCAGCCGGAGGATAAGTTCGTTCTTGCGGATGATAAACGAAGCCTGTGTAAAGAGTTCGGCGTTCTTCTGCTCCAGTTCGTTCTGCAGCTGCTCATTCTGCCTGCGCAAACGGGCAGCCTCCTCCACCCGCAAGAGACGCAGATGGCGCAGACGCAGGCGGCGGCGCATCATCCGGTGAGCCAGCCAAAACACGCCCCCCAACAACAGAACGGCGCCCAGCCATGCCCAAGCGGTACGCCACCAAGGCAGACGAATGGTGAAAGCCAGGACGGTATCGGGCGAATAATGCCCCAAGCCGTCGGTGCTACGAAGGCGGAGAAGATACTTGCGCGGAGGCAGGCGGTTGTAAGTCACTCGGTTGCTGCGCCCCGTAGAAGTCCAGGCCGTATCCACTCCTTCCAGCAGACACTCGGCGGAAAGGTTGCCGGCAAAGGCGCCGTCGATGGAAAAGCCCACGGTAATGTTGTTGTCCTTGTAAGGAATGCGGAGGCCGGAGCGTAAATCCACGTAACCCTGGCCGGTCTCCCGACCGGTCTGCACGTACTCCAGCGAGGGGGCGGCAGGAGTGACCTCGTGCGAACGGGCGGACCGGGCATTATGCAGGATGAACCCGGCATCAAGGCAGACCAACGAGATAGAATCGTTGAGCACGCTGATATTCTCATACTCGGTGATGAGGGCCAAGTCGTCCGTCCCTACTCGGTAGGACTCCTCGATGCGGGCGATGTAACCGTCGTAATGGAAACGATAGATAGCGTTGGAGGCCACGGCCCAGCTTTCCTCGGCGTCGATGGGCACGAGACGCTTCAAGCCCTCCACGCCGGCAAAACAATCGTTCAGCAATTTGTCGGGCAGAAGCCGGTCGGCGTTCTCATTGTAGGTATAGAAACGATTGTCGCCCAGGAAGACGATGCGACCGCTACAACGGAAGAGCCCGAGGTCGGCAGGCAGTCCGGAGTCGGTTTCATGCCCGTAGTAGGTATAATAGCGGAGAGTATCGAGGGCGTCGTTGAGGCGGCACTTCCACACGCCCCGGCGGACAGTCTTCAGCCAGATATTGCCGGTATGGTCCAGGACGGCGTCCGTGACGGGATCGGTCACCTGGGTGATGGCATTCGTCCGCCCCGTGGCGACATTGGTAACATAGAGGCCTGTATAAGTGACAATGATTTGCAAGGGCTTTCCATTGACGGTTCCCTCCAGAAAGCGGAAAACACCGGTATCGAATGGATAAGGCCGACGCACACGCAAGTCCGGCGTCAGTTCCAGCATACCGTTATTGTGGCAGCAGTATAAGCGTCCGTCATTCAGATGGTAGAAGTCCCACACCTGTCCTTCAGTACCCTTCAACAGGCTCAGGGTAGAAAACATCTCCAGGTCGTCCGCCTTATCGGCCCGGGTATAGAAAACGCCTTGATTGGTGCCCACCAACAGGTAGTCCTGCCAAAGGGTGGCGGCATAGACGCTGCTGGGGTTGCGGTCGGCCGTGACATAGTAGCTCAGGCCGGGCGCATAGCGCATGTAGGCCAGTCCCCTGTCCAAAGCAGCCCAGATGTTGTGATACTTGTCCTCGGCAAGGGAAAGAATGGTATTGTTCTGCAGCAGGTTGCCCGTGTTGAAGTGGTTGAGCAGCCTGCCCCGGCGGTCCACCTCGTAGATGCCGTCCAGCAGCGTACCCAGAAAGTAGGAGTCCCGTCCGGAAACATAGATGCCGCAGTTCAACTCCTTGCCACGCAAGAGAGTGAAAAGTTGCAGGTTCCAAGGGATGAAGCGATCCGCCCCGTCGTACAGATAGACCTCACCGCCTGCCGTGCCCACAAGATAGTGGTCATCGCCGTAGGGCAGCAGGACGCGCACCAGCGAGCCTTTCAAAAATTCGGAACCGGGGACGCGCTCCAGCAAGCCTTCTTTTAAGCGATAGAGCGGACCGTACATCTCCTGCACCCACCACTCGTCGCGCACGTGGTGCAGGAAAAGGAAACCGCGCGGCACGCTAAAGGCCTTCAGGCTATGCCCGTCGTAAGAATAGATATGACTGAAGGACTGGAAATAAACGTGGTCTCCGTCGATGCCCACCCGCCAGAAGCTCTCGTTGCCGGGACAGCCCGCGGGCAGGAGATGCCGGAAGGAAGTATAGGACAGGGAGCCCGTACGGTCGCGGCGCCAGCAGTCCAATTCATCATCGCCGCCCGTATAAATAAGGTTGTGCGAACGCACGGCCAAGGCGCGCACCAACGAGTTGTCGGGATGCGAATAAAGGTGCCAGCTCGTGCCGTCGGACTCCAGCAGGCCGGCGTCGTTGGCAAAGTACATCACGCCTTTCTCATCCTGGGCCACGGCCCAGTTCTTGTTGGCGGCCCCGTATTGGGCACGGGTATAATTGACGACATGCGGCTTTTCGCGCGCCCGGAGCTGGCCGGGCGTCCACCCGCACAGCAGCAGGCAGAGCAATGGGAGAGCAAGCCGTATCGGGTGTGTCATGGCAATGCGAACAGATGTCTTAGTCATATAGGCGCAAAGATAACCCTTATTTCCCATTCGGCAACAGCATAGAAGCAAAAAAAGCCCCTGCGCACACGGTGCAAGGGCTTCTAAGCTTGTGTTTATTGTCCGAATGACAATCAGGAGAGGGTGCGGATGATAGGACTCGAACCTACACGCCTTGCGGCACCAGATCCTAAGTCTGGCGCGGCTACCAATTACGCCACACCCGCATGTGTTGCTTCTTTCGGGACAAAGATACGCAGTTTTTTCCTACCGGCCAAACAATCCGGGCGAGAAAGTTGCGGCACGCTTCATCGGGAGGCCTGCGTCCCGCGCCCGTTCAAGAGGGCGCGCGCCGCCTCAATAAGGGTGTCCAGCCCCCGCTCTGCGTCCTCGTCGGCCATGTCCAGCTTCACGTCGGGGTCGATGCCGGACTCGATGTGCCGGCCTTCGGCATCGAGCGCGGGAATGGCGGAGAAGCGCACCCCCCAGCCGTTGGGCAACTCGGAGGAGAAGGGCAGGCCGCCGCCCCCGCCGGTCTTGTCGCCCAGCAGGGTGACGAGGGGGAGGCAGTTCATGGAGTTGACAAAGTCGTTGGTGGCACTGTAAGAGTGGCGGTTGGTCAGGACTACCACGGGCTTCTGCCAGCGCACGCCGTCCGAGGGGTCGAGGTAGATGGGTTCGGGGGTGGAGAAGTCGGAGTGGCCGGGGCCGGTCTTGTGCTGGATGTAGCCGGTGAGGACGCGCTCGTTGGTGAAGCGGGCCGCCAGGCGGGAGGCGGTGGTCAGGTTGCCGCCGCCATTGTTGCGCACGTCGATAATAAGCCCGTTGCACACGCTGAGATAAAGCATCATTTCGTCCAGATTGCCCTCGCCCACGCCCACGGAGAAATCGGCATAGCGCACGTATCCGATGTTGTCTTTCAGGATGGTATATTCCGCCCCGGCGCCGATGCGATAGTCGCGTCCCAGGTATTGTTCAACCAGCTCTTCGCTAAAATTGCGCGGGTAGTCCAGGTACCAGTCCCAGTAGCGGGCCGTGTTCCAGGCGGAGTAGAGATTGACGTGCCCGTCCTTCAGCTCGGCCAGCATGTTGCCCAACACCTCAAACAGGGCCTCGCTGCCCATGCCTTCGGAGATTTGCGGGCGGTACTTGTCGTAGACGGCATCCCAATCCACCTGCTTGTAGTCCAGGAAACAATAGTGCTCGTCTATCATCTTCCACAAGGCCTCGAAGTTGCCCAGGGGGCTGTTGTCGTAGTCGTCCTCGCGGATGCACCCGCCCAGCACGAGGGGCAGCGCGCACAGCAGCATATATATATAGGTATGGATTCGTTTCATCGTCGGATAAGAGGGTTTAGGGGTTAGGCAAGAGAGAGAACTGCTTGACAAAGCCCACCATGAAGACGTGCGAATAGGCATGCGTCTCGATGTGGTTCACGTCGGCCTGCTGCGCGTCCCACAGGTAGGTCAGCCTCATGCGCAGGCGGCCGGCGGGAAAGTCGAGCGAAAGGCGGTGCCGCCACGAAGGACGGTTGTGCAGCGACGTGAAGCGCACCACGCCCCGGGCGTTGCCCAGCGAGAATATTTCGTAGTACGACTGCCCGTAGTGCGGCGAGAACATCGCGCCCAGCAAGGGAACGTCCAGCTGGTAACGCAACGTGAAGGGCACGTGCCTCACCCGGAAGTCCCACGCCGCCGCCACCGAGGCATCGACGGCCACCGAGGCACGGGCCGACGCGGGGTTGTTGCCGTTGCGCATGTTCCACACGAAGCCCCCGCTCAAGTCGGCCAGACCGCCGGCCAGCAGGCGGAAGCGCCCGGCCTGCCACAGGCGGCACAGCACGCCGTAGTTCCAGTTGACCAGCGCGGCGAGGGTGTTGTTGTTGTCTACGTGGTTGTGCGTGTAGTTGGCGTAACCCTGGAAGAAGGCCTGCCTCACCCACCGCCCGCCGCCCCAACGCGTCTGCCGCAGGCTCTCGCGGGACAGGCGGAACTCGATGCCGCGGTATTCCTGGGGCGAAAGATAGGTGTCGTACATGTTGGCCCAGCCCAGGCCGTACATCGTGGCGCGCTCCACGGGGCGCGACGCAAGGAGAGAGTCGGGCGCGCCGCCCCGTCCCCGCGCGTCGTCCTGCCCCCGCAAGGCTGCGGCCGGGAGGAGAAGGAGGAGGGCGAGAAGGATTGCACAAAATTCCTTACAAGAAAAACGTGTTTCCCGTTGAACCCCAACGAGGGTCTCGTTGAACCCCAACGAGGGTCTCGTTGAACCCCAACGAGGGTCTCGTTGAACCCCAACGAGGAGCTCGTGGGGGACGGGGAAGGTAAATACCTTATTATCAGCATCTTTACTTGGCAGTCGCATGAGGGAGGACTTGGTAAAAGTTTCACACGTGTTACAGGTTCTCAAAACAGCTTCATTTGCCCCGTCAGCTCGTCCAGTATGTCTTCCGACGACTTGTCGCGGTCCGGGTCGAGGTTTTCGGGTTCGGGCTGCGGGGCGTCGCCTGTGGCCGGTTCCGGCGTCGGGTCGGGACGGCGCGTGGGCTCCAGTTCGTTCACCGTGTCCAGCGTGTAGGTGGTCAGGCGCTTGCCTTTGGCCTTGAAGCCCTTCACCGCGATGAACTCGTCGGCCTCGATGACCAGCGGGTCACGGAAGGCGTCGTGCCCGCCGAACACGGCTTCGAGGCGCGGATAGGGTTCGTCGGTCAGGAGGATGAGGCGGTTCTTCCGGTTCTCGCCCAGGTAGTTCTGCTTGCGCGCGGTGGGCTCCAGACAGAAACGCTTGACGTAGGGGTAGTTCTGCTGGTCGGCGTCGTAGAGGACGGCGGTCCACACCTTGCGGGGGTCGAACTTCTCCAGGATGCGGATGTCGGGCTCGTAGTGGTTGGCCAGGTCGAAGTTGGTGGCATAGAAGTCTCCGTTCTCCAGGATGACGAGGATGCGGTCGTCCGTCTGGAACTCGCCCACGTATTCGCCCCGGCCGTCGTAGTTGAGGCGGAGGACGTCGCGGTCGAACCACACCTGCCTGCCTCCCAGCGTGGAGGCGCCCCGCTGTTTCAGCACAATCTTGTGCACGGGCAGGCGGGTGAGGATGTTGCCGATGGCCTGCCGACCTTTGATGGCCAGTTGGCTGAAGTCTTCCTCGAACACAATCTTGCGCACGCGCGGGTTGGGCTTGAGGGTGACCTTGATGACTTCGGCCTCACCGTTGGGATTGGCGCTGAAGTAGAGGATGCGCGAGTCGGGCTTTCCTTGGGTGAGGTCGTACTCGCGGTCGCGCACCACGCCGGTAACGGCGAAACGCTTCATATAGGTGGTTCCGTCCTTGCCGTCGCGGTAGGCCACGTTGTAGATGGTGCGCTTGTCGTTCTTCTTGAAGACGTTGACGTAGAGGATGTTCTTCCCCACGAACTTCTTGTCGGCCACGGGGGTGACGAGGTAGCGTCCGTCGCGGAAGAAGATAATGACGTCGTCGATGGGCGAGCAGTTGGCCACGAACTCGTCTTTCTTCAGGCCTGTGCCAATGAAGCCTTCCTCGCGGTTGATGTACAGCTTCTCGTTGGCCTCGATGACCTTGGTGGCCTCGATGACGTCGAAGTTCCTCAGCTCGGTGCGCCGGGGATAGCGGGCGCCGTATTTGTCCTTCAGCATCCGGAACCAGTCCACGGTGTATTCCGTCAGGTTGGCCAGGTGGCGGTCGGTCTCGTCGATGTCGGCCTTCATGCGGGCTATCTGTTCCTCGGCTTTGTCTGCGTTGAACTTGAGTATGCGCGCCATCTTGATTTCCATCAGCCGCAGGATGTCGTCCTTGGTCACCTCGCGGACAAAGGTGGGATAGTAGGGCGTCAGCCTCAGGTCGACGTGCCGGCAGGCGGCATCCATGTCCTTGGCCTGCTCGAACTCGGCGTCCTTGTAGATGCGCTCCTGGATGAATATCTTTTCGAGGGAAGCGAAGTGGAGGGCGTCCATGACCTCGGCGCGGTGTATCTCCAGCTCGCGGCGGAGAAGCTGGCGGGTGTTGTCCACGGACTTGCGCAGCACGTCGCTTACGGCAAGGAAGTGGGGCTTCCGGTTGTCGATGACGCAGCAGTTGGGCGAGATGTTCACCTCGCAGTCGGTAAAGGCGTAGAGGGCATCGATGGTCTTGTCCGACGAAACCCCGGGCGCCAGGTGCACCAGTATCTCCACGTTGCCCGACGTCAGGTCTTCCACCTTGCGTATCTTGATTTTGCCCTTCTCGCTGGCCTTGACGATGGAGTCGCACACGCCCGCCACGGTCTTGCCGTAGGGAATCTCGCGGATGGCCAGGGTCTTGTTGTCCACCTTCTCTATTTTGGAACGGACGCGGACGGAGCCTCCGCGCTCGCCGTCGTTGTACTTGGACACGTCGATGCTGCCGCCCGTCTGGAAGTCGGGATAGAGCTGGAAGGGCTCACCGTGCAGGTAATGGACGGCAGCGTCGCACAACTCGTTGAAGTTGTGGGGAAGTATCTTCGAGGAGAGTCCCACGGCTATGCCCTCCACGCCTTGCGCCAGGAGCAGGGGGAACTTGACGGGCAGGGTGACGGGTTCGCGGTTGCGACCGTCGTAGGACTGCTTCCATTCGGTGGTCTTGGGGTTGAACACGACGTCGAGGGCAAACTTCGTCAGGCGGGCTTCGATGTAGCGGGCGGCGGCCGCGTCGTCGCCGGTCAGGATGTTGCCCCAGTTGCCCTGGCAGTCGATGAGCAGGTCTTTCTGGCCCAGCTGCACCAGGGCATCCTTGATGGACGCGTCGCCGTGGGGGTGGAACTTCATGGCCTCGCCCACGATGTTGGCCACCTTGTTATACCGTCCGTCTTCCATGCGGCGCATGGTGTGGAGGATGCGGCGCTGCACGGGCTTCAGTCCGTCCATGATGTGGGGCACGGCGCGCTCCAGGATGACGTAGGAGGCATAGTCCAGAAACCAGGTCTGATACATGCCGTTCAGCCGGTAGTGCTTCGTCCCCCCGTCGGCAGAAAGGTCGGCGGGTTTATAGTCGGTGTGTTCGCCGTCCGGCGCGCTGCCGTCGGCAGGCGTCAGGTCTAAATCGTCTTTGGATGCTTCGTAGTCTTCGCTCATATCAACTGTGGGTCAGGAAATGGTTGGAAAAGGGGGCGGCGCCGGCTGTGTGCCAAGGCCGCAGGCAAAAATACGAAATTCTGCCGAAACGGCGAAAGGATTGGCAGAGAATGTGCGCCACAAGCCCGCTGCAAGGGGGCCAAAGGGGGCGTTTGCCGGGACTATAACTCCCGCTTGCCGGGACTATAACTCCCGCTTGCTGGGACTATAACGCCCGGTCGCTGGGACTACAGTCCCCGGTCGCTGGAACTATAACGCCCGGTCGGCCCCGCCGCGACGCCTTCCGCAAGGGGCCGGAACAAGGAAATCGGGGGACGCGCGGACGAAGTTCGGCAAAATAAACTATCTTTGCCCGGCGGAAGCGTCGCGCCCCTGCGCCGTGCCGCCCCAACCCGAAAAAAGACACCAACGATATGGCCCAGACATTCGCCCCCTTCGCCCGCCCGCTCTACGTCATGCTGAAGCCCGCAGGCGCCCTCTGCAACCTGGCTTGCGACTACTGCTACTACCTGGAAAAGTCCAGGCTCTACCCGACCAACTCCAGCCACGTGATGAGCGACGAGCTGCTGGAGAAGTTCGTACGCGAATACATCGGCGCACAGACCCTGCCGCAGGTGCTCTTCACCTGGCACGGCGGAGAGACGCTGATGCGCCCCCTGGCGTTCTACAAGAAGGCGGTGGCGTTGCAACGCAAATATGCCGGCGGACGCACCATCGAAAACTGCATCCAGACCAACGGCACGCTGCTGACCGACGACTGGTGCCGCTTCTTCAAGGAAAACAACTGGCTGGTGGGCATCTCCATCGACGGGCCCCAGGAATTTCACGACGAATATCGCAAGAACCGCCAGGGGCGGCCCTCGTTCGTCAAGGTGATGCGCGGCATCGAGCTGCTGAACAAGCACGGCGTGGAATGGAACGCTATGGCCGTGGTGAACGACTTCAACGCCGACTATCCCGTGGAATTCTATCGCTTCTTCCGGCAGATAGGTTGCCGCTACATCCAGTTCGCACCCATCGTGGAGCGCATCCTCGCCCACCCCGACGGGCGTCGCCTGGCCGCCGTGGACGAAGACAACGGCATGCGCCTGGCCGACTTTTCCGTGTCGCCCGAGCAATGGGGCTCGTTTCTCTGCGCCTTGTTCGACGAGTGGGTGAAGCAGGACGTGGGACAGGTGTTCGTCCAATTGTTCGACTCGACGCTGGCCAACTGGGTGGGGCAGGAACCGGGCGTCTGCACCCTGGCCAAGACGTGCGGGCACGCCGGGGTCATGGAATTCAACGGCGACGTCTACGCCTGCGACCACTTCGTCTTCCCGCAGTACAAGCTGGGCAACCTCTACCGGCAGACCCTGGTCGAAATGATGTACAGCCAGCGCCAAATGGACTTCGGCCAGGCCAAGCAGTCTGCCCTGCCCCGGCAGTGCCGCGAGTGTCCCTACCTTTTTGCCTGCAACGGCGAGTGTCCCAAAAACCGCTTCTGCCGCACCGCCGACGGCGAGCCGGGACTCAACTACCTCTGCCGGGGCTACCGACGCTACTTCGCGCACGTGGCCCCCTACATGGACTACATGAAGCGCGAGCTCCTGGCGCAACGCCCGCCCGCCAACGTGATGGAAGCCATACGGAGAGGGGAAATCGCAGTTCCCTACAACAGGTAAAACACCGCCAGCAGCACCACGTTCGCCCCTATCACCACGCCGAAGCCCCTCCAGGCCCAGCGGCTCAGAGCGTTGCGCCGCCCGGCAAAGAACAGGGCATAGGCCAGGTTCACCGCGATGTTGCTGACAATGGCCTGCAGGCTGCACGCCGCCACGAGCGGGACGTCCACGTTGCCCGTGCCCTGCAGCAGGTTGAGGATAAAGGGAGTGATGTCGCTCACACCGGAGAGGAACGAGAGCACCGTCAGTCCGCCCGTGCCGGCGTAGAGCAGCGTGTAGTGGGTCAACAGCGTGAACACCACAAACAGCAACGCGAATATCAACGCTACCTTAAACTCCAGCGGGTTGCCCGTGTCGGTCTCGTCGGCCGTCGACCCCACCTGCGCCCCGCGCCGGCGATGCAGCCACCAGGCCACCAGCGCCGACACGGCAGACATCAGCAGCAGGTAGGGATAGACCACGGCCAGCACCTCGCGGCTGAAGATGCCCGTCAGAATAAGGAATCGCAAGAACATCATGCTTATGGCCATCAGCATGGCCGCCGCATATTCCGGAGCCTCGCCCGCGGACGCCTCCCGGCTCTTGCGCGCCAGGACGGAGATGGTGGCTGTGCTGCTGTACAGTCCGCCCACGATGCCGGACACCAGGATGCCCGACTCGCGGAAGACGTAACGCCTCAGCAGATAAGACAGGTAGGAAATGCCGGAGACCACCACCGTGGCCAGCCACACGCTGTAAGGCGTCAGGCTGATGCCGGGGATAAGTGCCTGGTCGGGAAGCATGGGCAGGATGATGCCGCTGATGGCCAAAAACTTGGCCAGGATTATCATCTCGTCGTTCTTCATGCGCTGCGCCAGCTCGGTGAAGGTGTGTTTCAGCTCCGTCAGCAGCAGTACCACCACGACCACCATCACGTAGAACCACGAGGGCTGCGTGATGACGATGGGCGCCAGGCAATAGGTGATGAGGGCGATGACTATGGTGGTCACGCCGAAGACATGGTGGCGCGTCTGCTTGACATAGTAATTCAACGCCAGCAGGACGCCCAACACCGCGCCGCCTCCCAGGAAGAGGCGGAACTCCCGGGGGTCGAGGATGTAGAGCAGATAGCCCAGAATGCCGATGAAGGTAAAGGTCCGGTCGGTGCCGAACAAGGTGGTCTCGCCCTCGCGCTTCAGGCTGATGCGCCGTTGCGAAAGGCCGATGAGCAGGGAGAAAAGCGTCACCAGCACGAAGGTGACAAACTCCTGCGGCAGGTATTGATAGATCTTCTCCATTTCTTTTTAGGGACGAATGGACGAGTTCTTTCAGGGGACGAGCCGACAAGTTAACAAGGCCACAAGGGGCAGTACAAGAAGAAACAGAAACGGCCTTGTTGCCTGAAGCCTTGTCTACTGGTCAACCAAGCCCAACAGCCTTCTCTTCTTCGCTCCAAGTGCGATACGGATGCTGCATCAGTTGGGAGTTGTAGTAGCGCACCTCGCCCGTCACCTCCCGGCCCAGGAAGGGCGGGCGGTCGAAAGGCTCGTCGGGGGCGCGTAGCTCTACTTCGGCCACCACCAGCCCCTCGTTGTCGCCATGGAACTCGTCCACCTCGAAGGTGTGGGAGCCCAAGGGCACCAAGTAGCGGGTTTTGTCGATGACGCCGCCCACGCAGAGCTTCATCAGTTCGAGGGCATCGGCAGGGGCGATTTCCTGTTCCCACTCGTAGCGGCTCAGGCCGTCGTCTGCCGAAGGGCCTTTGATGGTGAGATAGGCGCGTTGGTCGCGCAGGCGCACGCGCACCGTCCGTCCCCGCTCGCTGCAAATGTATCCCTGCGCGATGCGACTGGCCGAGGCGGCCAGCGACCTATAGTCGCCCGCCACCAAGAACTTGCGTTCAATCTCCTGTCCCATGCGCGTCAGGCCCAGACAGTATACGCCACCAGCATGATGACGATGAGGACGACGGCGATAATGGTGAACGTCATCATCACTTTTTTACCCTGCTGTTCTTCGCGTTGGGTGTGGTTCACCCGTTTTTTATTGTTCTTGCTCATGGTCTTAAAGTGTTTTTAAAGTTCAACTGAGAACAAAGTAAGGGGAAATTCGGGAAGTTTGCAAGAAAAACGGGGAAAAAAGCAGGCTTTCGTCCCTACCCTGCCCGCGGCGGAGGGAGGCGGGCGCGCGGGGCGGCTCAGTTGGCCCGATAGTCGGCCGGAGCCTGGCCGGTGTATTTCTTGAAGACGAAGCTGAAGCGGGCCACGCTGTCGAAGCCCAGCCAACGGGCCACGCGCGCCGGCGTCCCCCACCCCGCCTGCAGCAACCGCTTGGCGGCCTCCAGGCGGTGGAAGTAGAGATATTCGGACGGGGTCTTGCCCGTCTGGAAGCGCAACAGGTCGCACAGGTAGGCCTCGCTCAGCCCCAGCTCCGGGGCCCATTCGGCGGCGCCGGGCAAGGCTCCGTGCTCCAGGCGGCCCGCGTCGATGGCGGACAGCACCAGGCGATCCAGGCGGCGGACCAGGGTTTTGTTCTTCTCTTCGCGGGTGATGAACTGCCGTTCGTAAAAACGCGCGCAATAGTCCAGCAAAAGCTCGATGAGGCGCGACAGGAGCGTGCGGCTATGCCGGTCGATGGCGTGGCGCAGTTCGTCGCCTATGTCGTCGAAGTAGCGGCGCACGCAGGCCGTCTCGCGCTGCGACAGGTGCAGGGCTTCCTCCTTGCGGTAGCGGAAGAAGGTGTATTGGCCGATGTGGCTGTCCAGCGTGGTGCGCAGCAGCAGATTGGGGTCGAAGGCCAGGAGCAGGCCTTTGTCGGGCAGGGCGTCGGCTTTGCTCATGCGGAAGACTTCGCCGGGCGTGAGGAAGACCATGGTGGCGTAGGCAAAGTCGTAGTAACGGCGGCCGCAGCAGCTGCAGTTGTCGGCGCAGTCCTCTGCCAGCAGGATGGCGTAGAATTCAAACTTCACGGCCTCCTGCCTCACGTCCGGGTTCTCCAGGTTGATGAGCGCGGCTTGCGGATGCAGGGTCTGGCAGCCCAGGCAACGGTTGCACTCGCACACGGTCTTTATGTCCAATATGTTTTCTTCCTTCATCTCGGCGTGGTGGCTGACGCAAGCGGCACCGGCGCGGCTTGCACGGGGCAAAGGTAAGGACTTTGGACGGAACGGGGCTTACCCGGATTACGTTTCCCCGAACCTTTTTTACGGATTCGCCTTTATTCCGCCCCGGCAAACTCCATGAGGTAGGCCTTGATGAAGCCGTCTATCTTGCCGTCCATCACGCCGTTCACGTCCGAGGTCTGGTAGTTGGTGCGGTGGTCCTTGACGCGGCGGTCGTCGAAGACGTAGCTGCGTATCTGCGAGCCCCACTCAATCTTCTTCTTCCCGGCCTCCACCTTGGCCTGCTCGGCCATGCGGTGCTTCATCTCCTTGTCGTAGAGCATCGAGCGGAGGAGGCGGAGGGCATTCTCGCGGTTCTTGGGTTGGTCGCGGGTCTCGGTGTTTTCGATGAGAATTTCCTCTTCTTCGCCCGTATAGGGGTCTTTGTACTGATAACGCAGGCGGACGCCCGATTCCACCTTGTTGACGTTCTGGCCGCCGGCTCCGCCGCTTCGGAAGGTGTCCCACGAGATTCGGGCGGGCTCGATGGTGACCTCGATGGTGTCGTCCACCAGCGGGGTGACGAAGACGGAGGCGAAGGAAGTCATGCGCTTGCCCTGGGCATTGTAGGGCGACACGCGCACCAGTCGGTGCACGCCGTTCTCCCCCTTCAGGTAGCCGTAGGCGTAGGGGCCGGTGATTTCGATGGTGCAGGTCTTTATGCCGGCTTCGTCGCCCTCCTGCAGGTTGGCAATGCTGGTCTTGTAGCCGTGGGTCTCGGCATAGCGCAGATACATGCGCATCAGCATGCTGGCCCAGTCCTGGCTCTCGGTGCCGCCTGCGCCGGAGTTTATCTTCAGCACGCAGTCCATCTGGTCTGCCTCGTCGCGCAGCATGTTCTTCAGCTCCAGGGCCTCGACGGCGGAAAGGGCTTTGTTGTAGGCTTCGTCCACCTCGGCCTCGCTCACCAGCTCGTCCTTGTGGAAGTCAAAGGCCAGCTGCAGCTCGTCGGTCAGCGTCTTCACCTCGTTATAGCCGCTGATCCATTGCTGCAGGCTCTTCACCTTCTTCATTTGGGCCTCGGCCGCCTTCTGGTCGTCCCAAAAGCCCGGGGCCTGCGTCCGCAGCTGCTCTTCCTCCACTTGTATCTTCTTGGCGTCGATGTCGAGGTAACGGTTCAGGGCCTCGGTGCGTTCCTTGACATCCTTCAGTTGTTCGATGGTAATCATAGGGTATGTCGTTTCTGATTCGTTGACGGTTTTTCCGCGCAAAGATACGCTTTTCTTGCCAAAGCGGAAAGGATTCGCCCCACTACTTGCGCCCGCCGGGGGGCGACCAAGACGGCCCGACCGGGCGTTACTGTCCCAGCGAGCGGGCGTTAGAGTCCCAGCGAGCGGGAATTAGAGCCCCAGCAAGCGGGCGTTATAATGCCAGCCGGAGGCCGCCGCAGGCCCTTCCGGAGGGGGATGGAGGGGCCGTCCGGACGCCATTCGCCCCGACAGCATCCGTGTGCTGCCGGGGCGAACCTGCATATATGTCTATGTGTGTTTGTGGCGGGAGGCTTACTTCTTCACGGCGTGCATCACGGCGTGGGCGGGGTCGCTCATGTCGACGGTGATGACGTAGGTGGCGCCGTCTTCCAAGGTGACGCCGTCGGCCAGGTGAATGTTGCCGTCATCGTTCGGACCCGGATTGACGATGAAGAGGTCGCTGTCCGTGGTCATGCGGTCGCTCTTGTACTCGTTGTCCCATCCCTTCGAGCCGTAGAACTTGAAGTTGACCTGCTGGCTGAAAATCTGCTTGCCGGCAGGATTGGCCGCATCCGAACCGGCCACGCCCGTAAACTGGTACACCTTGTTGCCGATGGGCGCCATGCAGATGGCTTTGGACGGCTCCCATCCGGGCATGTTCAGCACGGTAGGCTTGCCCACGTATTCGCCGATGATGTAAAGGGCGCCCGTTCCGTCGGCCTGCAGCGTGGCGTCGCTCATGGCTCCGTCCAGCACCTCGACCTTAAAATACTGGTTCTCGGTGTCGGCCGTGATGCGGTAGTTGCCGCTAATGGCCGCAAAGGTCAGCGTGCCGTCCTCTGCCTTGTTGAAGAAATCGGGGTCTATCCACCATTCGTCGTAGTTGGGCACGCCTTCAAAGGCAATGGCCTGTCCCTGCTCCAGGGCCGTCTCCACCTTCATGGTGTTGGCGTCTACCTGTGTGAACTCCTGCCCGTTCATGTTAACGGTGAGGAAGGGGCCGGCCTCGTAGGTCAGCGTGTTGAAGGTGACGGTGTATTCGCCCGCCTCCAGGTTGGAGAAGGGGATGTTGGTGGTGCTGCCCTCGGTGATGGCGTTGTCCGTGCCGTAGCCAAAGGTCAGGTCGTTGCCGGCAGTGCCGTAGGCCGGGGCCAGGATGTAGGCGTTGAGTTTCTGCGGGAAGTCGGCCGTCACGGCATACTGGTTCTGGCCGGTGCGGGGCATGTTGTACTGCGTGCCGTCTTCGGCCACCAGCACGAGGTGGTCGTACTGCGGGCGCGTGCAGCTGACGTTCACCGTCTGCTCGGTGATGGTAAAGTGGATGTTCTGCAAGACGTATTTCAGCGTGGCCGTTCCGTCGGGGATGTCCTTGTAGAAAGGCACGTAAATCTTGCCGGAATAGTCCTCGCCGCTCACCTTGGTGCGGATGACGGTTTCGGACACCATCTCTTCGCCGAAGTACAGCTGCGCCTTGAGGGTGGACAGAGGCACTTCCGCGTCGGAGGCGTTGATGGTGAAGGCCAGGCTGTCGCCAAAGCAGGCGTTGATGGTCTCCGTCGGGACGTTGTTCATCACAGGGTTGCCGGGGGCGTTGTCGTCGTCCTGGCAGGCGCCCATCAGCAGCGTCCCGGCCATGATTGCTAAGAGTGAAAGTTTATTCTTCTTCATGGTTTGTTGTTGTCTTTTTATGGGTTCATTGGGAAAGTAGGGTTACTTGGCCCAGCGGTAGGAAACGACCGCCCGCGCCGGCACCTCGAAGGTGAAGTGGTGCGCGCCGTCGTCCACGGTGATGCTTTGGGCCTCTTGCCCGGCATTGTTCAACACGAAGGCATAGGTACCGTCGGTGTTCTCGAAGGCCGCATAGGTAATGCCGTCTTTGGCGTAGCCGGACGTACCGATGCGCGTGGCCCCGGGCTTCACCACCGATGCCAGGTGGGCAATGATGTAGTAGTGCGAGTTGCGGCGGATGGTGGTGTAGTTGGTGTTGTCCACATCCACGGCGCCGTAGCACGTGGCGCAAGCGCCCGGGCCTCCGTGCGGGCCCTGGTCGCTGTCCAGCATCAGGTTCCACACGATGACGCCCACGCACCAGTTGTTCACCGTGCCCAGAGCCACGTTTTCCATGTCGCGGTTCAGGGCCTGGGTCAGGTCGTTGCCGTTGTTCCACTCGCCGATGGAGGTCTCCGTGAAGAGCAGTTCCATGTCGGGCGCCTTCTGGTGGACGTCCAGCAGCTCGTCGCGCGTGCCGCCGTAGTCGTGGAAGGCCGTGCCGGTGAAGTACTTCCGGGCATCTGCGTCCTGGAATATCTTCAACGAATAGTCCTGTTGCGAGGCCTGGTTGTCGTAGTTGTAGTTATGGTCGAAGGCGTAAATCTTCACGCCTCCGAAGCCGTTCTGCTGCAAGGCCGGGCCGAGGGCCGTCTTCACGAAGTCGCGCTGCTCTTCCCAACTCATGTAGAGCGAGGCCGAGTTGCCCCGGTTCAGGGGCTCGTTCTCCACGGTGATGGCGTAGATGTCCACGCCGGCGTCCTTGAAGGCCTGCAGCCACTTCACGAAGTAGGTGGCATAGTCCTGATAGTACTTCGGGTTGAGCTGGCCGCCCGTCCACGAGTCGTAGGGCTTGAGGCTCTCCAGGTCTTCCACCTTCATCCACTTGGGGCACGTCCAGGGCGAAGCGATGATTTTCAAGTCCGGGTTGATGGCCAGTATCTGCTTCAGGGCCGGGATGACGTACTTGGTCTCTTCCGTGGTCAAGGCGAAGTTCTCGATGCCCGGCGTGTCGCAGCAGGTGTAGTCGCTCAGCGAGAAGTCCGAACAGCCGATGGACACGCGGACGTAGCTGAAGCCGTATTTGTCCGGCCCAAAGGTCTCTTGCAGGAACTTGGTCCGGGCCTCTTCGGGCATCAGCGAGAGGTTGTAGCTGGTGGAGCCGGTGACGGCCGCGCCAAATCCGTCCATCTCCTGGTAGCGCGTGGCCGCATCGAGGCGCACGGTGCTGGGCGACATGTTGTCCACGGTGCTGAAGTCCAGCGTGCCGGGCGTAAGGTCGTAGGCCTGGTTGGCCGTGGTGAGGTAATAGTTGACGTCGCCCTCGGCAACGGGTTCGCCGGGGCCGGGGCCCGGTGTGGGCTCGTCCGAGCCTCCTGCGGAAGAGTCGCTGCATGCCATGCAGGCCGTGAAGCTCATGCACAGCAGCGGGAGCAATAGTTTGGTCTTGTTCAATATCATACTTTACAGTTCGTTAGAGGGTGATTAATAGCCCGGGTTCTGCACCAGGTTCTCGTTGCTGTCCAGCACGGTCTGCGGGAGGGGCATCAGGTAAGAGTTCTCGTCGTAGGGCTTGACGTTGGCAGCGCGGCCTTCGTCGTTGATGTGGTTCATCACGTTCTCCACCTCGCCCCAGCGGCACAGGTCGTACCAGCGTTGTCCTTCCAGCGCCAGCTCCAGACGGCGTTCCAGCTTGTAGGCTTCCCACAGGCTGCTCTCGCTGCCACGCACGGAGGCAGGCAACGGGTCGAGCCCGGCGCGCTCGCGGATGCGGTCGATGATGTCGGCGGCGGCGTTCAAGTCCTTGTTCGCTCCACGCAGGTAGGCTTCGGCCTTCAGCAGCAGGATGTCGGCAAAACGGATGTAGATGATGCTGCTGGCACCCGAACGACACTTGTAGGCAAAGGCGTAGTGTTCCTTGGGGTAATAGTTGCTCCAGGTGCACTCGTACCACACCACCGTCTCGTTGTATCGCTCCGTGTCGCCGGCTTTTTCAAAAGCAGCCACCAAGTCGCGCGAAGGCGTAATCCACTTGGCCCAGCTGAACGAGTAATCATAGTCCAACAGGTCGCGTCCGTACATCCAGGCCATCCAGTTGCCGCCCGAAGCAGGGAACTGGGCCTCCAGAATGCCCTCGCGGGTGTTGCGCATCTTCACGTCGGTCACCAGCTCGTTCATGCCGAACAGGTCGGAGAAGTTGTCGGCCAGCCCGTAGCCGTGGGCTTCCAGCTCGTCGCAGTATTGGATAACTTTGCTGTAGTCCTGCATCGGTTTCTCCGCATAGACCTTGGCCAGCAGCGCGCGTGCCACGTCGTTAGAGAACAGCGTCTTGTCGGCAGCATCGGTGTTGGGGGCATGTTCCACTGCGTAGAGCAGGTCTTCCACAATCTTCTCGTAAGCCTCTTGCTGCGTGTTCTGGGGCGGGAAGTATTCGGGGTAGACCTCTTCGATGTTGTCGGCCGTGATGTCGGGCGGCAGGGTGAGGTTCAAGGGGATGTTGCCCCACATGCGTGTCATCTCGAACCAGATAAAGGCGCGGAATATCATGGCCTGGGCTTTGATGCTGTTGCGGTCGGCTTCGGCAAAGGAGGCATCGGGCACCAGGTCGACGTTGTTGATGATGCGGGTGGCCGCCGTAGCGTCCTCCATGAAGCGATCCCAGTCGCGCACGATGTTGGGGTTGTTGGCGTCTATGGAGTTGTTCTCGTAGTTGACGACGCCGCCGTCGGTAGAGCCGCCGTAGGCATTGTCCGAATGACTGTCACCGATGAGCAACTGGTCCATCGCCCAGTGTTCCATGCGGTCTTTCATCTTCTGATAAAGTGCTTCCAGGGCAGACTCCACGTCGGCCTTCGTGGCAAACTCCACGCGTTCTCCTTCTTCTTCCTCGATGCCCTCAGTCAGATCGGAATAGGAAGCCAAAGGTTCGTAGTCCAGACTACAAGCGGAGAAGTTGAGCAGCCCGGCTGTCAGCAGTCCGCCTAAAAGATAATATTTATAATTGCTAAGTTTCATAACGGTCGGTATTGATTAGAATTCAAGATTAATGCCAAATACGAAGGAGCGGCACTGCGGATACGTACCCCAGTCGATACCTTGGATGGCACCGTTGTTTCCCCACTGGTTCACCTCGGGATCCATGCCGCTGTAGCCCGTCCAGGTCAGCAGGTTGGTGGCGGTGAAGTAGGGCTGCAGGCGCGTCACGCCCAGCTTGTTCAGCCAAGGGCCTTTGACGTCGTAGGACAGGGTGAGGTCTTTCACGCGCAGGTAGCTGCCGTCTTCCACGAAGTAGGTGGAGTTGTGCATGGTGTAGTTGGCGCGGGGCACATCGGTGATTTGGCCGGGGATGCGCCAGCGGTCCAGCACGCGCGCGCTCTGGTTCTTGCCGTCGTACATGCCTTCGGTCTCCATACGCGAGGCGTTGAACACGTCGTTTCCATAAGAACCCTGGATGAGGATGCTCAAGGTGAAGTTCTTATAGGAGAAGGTGTTGGTCATACCGTAAGTGAACTTGGGGTTCGGATCGCCGATGTAGGTACGGTCGGAAGTGGACACCACGCCGTCGCCGTTGAGGTCGCGATACATCAGATCGCCCGTCTCGGGGTCAACGCCGTCGCAGACGTAACCATAGAAGCCGCCCAGGGGACGTCCCGGCTCGTTGCGCACGATGTACTCGGTGATGCGCTCGCTGGCCGTAGCTGCGTAGTAGACTTTCTGGAGTTCCAGGTCTTCCAGCTTGTTGCGGTTGAAGGACATGTTGAGGTCGGTGCTCCACTCGAAGGGACCCACGAAGTTTTTGGAGCTGATGGAGAACTCGAAGCCTTTGTTGATCATGGTGCCCTCGTTGCGCGAGATGCTGCTGGCGATGGCCGAGCCCGACGGCAGGGATACGTTCATCAGCATGTCGGTGGTGCGTTTGTAATACCAGTCCAAGGTGACGTTCAGGCGGCTGTTGAAGGCCGTGAAGTCCAGGCCGACGTTGGTCTGCGTGGTGGTCTCCCAGGTCAGGTCGCGGGTGCGCAGGTTGGAGGGGCTGACGGTGGGCACTGCGTCGCCGTTGCCTTCCTCATACCAGGGGATGCGATTGATGTTGTAGAGCTGCAGGTAAGCATAGTCGCCCAGGCCGGACTGGTTACCGGTCTGTCCCCAGCCGGCACGGATCTTCAGGTCGTCCAGCCAGCCGCGCGTGCCTTCCATGAACTCTTCCGACGAGATGCGCCAAGCTGCCGAGAACGAGGGGAAGACGCCCCAGCGGTGGTCGGGATGCAGGCGCGACGAGCCGTCGGCGCGGACGTTGGCCGTGGCCAGGTACTTGCCGTCGTAGTTGTAGGAGATGCGGCCGAAGTAGGACATGATGCCCCACTCCGAAGCGCTGGAACCGGCCCCGTTGAGGCCTATCATGTTGGCGGCGTTCAGCGTCTGGATGAGTCCGTTGCGGTAGTGCGAGCCGCTGATGTAGTTGTTGCGGTAGTCCGAATCCGTCCACGACGAGCCGACCATCACGTTCAGTCCGTGCTTCTGCTTGAACAGCTTGTCGTAGGTCAGGACGTTATCCCAGGTCAGCACGGTGTTCTGGTTGCGGTTGTCCGAACCTTCGCCATACTGGTCGCGGCCGTGCTGCGTCTTCTGGGGGTCGAGGAAGGTGGTGGAGATGGCGTTGCGGCGGTCGATGGAGAACGTCGTCTTGAAGGTCAGTTCCTTAGGGATGAAGGTCAGCAACGCGCTGCCCGATGCCACCAGTCGGTTCTCGCGGCTGCGGTCATAGCGGCGTCGCTCCAGGTTCTCCAAGGGGCTGGTGATGTTGGCACCGTAGAAGTTGTTGTAGTATCGGTCCGGATTCTCCGGGTCCATGATGGGCGCGTACCGCGGGGTGTTGATGACGGACAAGACCGTGCCGCCGCGGTTGGCGCCCGTTCCCATCTCGCCGGCACCGTTGCTGGTGTAGTCCGAATAGGCGATGTTGGCCGAGATGCGGAGCCACTTGCGCACGTCGTTCTCGATGTTGGCACGGAAGTTATAGCGGCGGAAGAAGGCCGTCTCCAGGATGCCCTTTTCGTTCTGGTAGCCGGCGGAGAGGTAGTAGCGCAGCTTGTCGTTGCCGTCGGACACGGACACCTGATAGTTCTGCGTGTTGCCCGTGGTGTAGGTCTCGTCCCACCAGTCGGTCTGGTCGGTCAGTCCGTCGGGCAGGGTGATGAGTCCTATTTCGTCCATCAGCTCCTTGTATTGCGCCGTGTTGAGCGACTCGATCTTGTTGGCCACCTGCGTGAAGCCGGCCTGGATGGTCAGGGCCACCTTGGCCTTGCCTGCCTGTCCGGCCTTGGTGGTAATCAATACCACGCCGTTGGCGGCACGCGAACCGTAGATGGCGGCCGAAGAGGCGTCTTTCAGGATTTGCATCGAGGCGATGTCGTTGGGCGAAAGGAACTTGATGTTGTCCACCGGCACGCCGTCCACCACGTAGAGCGGGTCGTTGCTGCCGTTGAACGACGTGGTGCCGCGCACGCGGATGCTCAGGTCGCCGCCGGGCTGTCCCGTGGGCTGGATGACGCTCACGCCGGCTGCCTTGCCCTGCATGGCCTGGGCGGCCGACAGGATGGGACGGTGCTGGATGTCATCGGTCGACACGGACGACACGGCCGTGGTGACGTCGCGGCGCTTCACCGAACCGTAGCCGATGACCACCACCTCGTCCAACACTTCGTTGTCCTCCTTCAGCGTCACCTGCACCTGGGCCGAGGCCTTCACCTCCACCGTCTGGTAACCGATGTAAGAGATGACCAACGTGGCCTGCGGGTCGACGTGGAGCGTAAAGTTGCCGTCGATGTCCGTAATGGTTCCGTTCGTCGTACCTTTTTCCTGGACGCTGGCGCCAATGACTGCCTCGTGGGAGTCATCGAGCACGCGCCCTTTCACAGTCAGATTCTGTGCAAAAGCACACAGGGACAAACACGCCATCAGCACAAAGGCCGACAAACGGCGGATTTCCCTCAAATGTCTTTCGTTTTTCATTGGGTAATTGTTTGTTTTTAATTAGGTAATGATTCGTCTTGCATCTCCCTTCACGGGAGACCGCAGGACAAAATTATTCTACTTTAGTCAACGTCCGACAGCAGAGGGATGAAAAAGTGGAAGGGATAGAACATGAATCAACTGGAAATCAAGCGGATGGCACCTGCGCCGAAGCCGCAAAAAGTGGACGGCAGAAAGACGGGGAAGAGGCGCTGCAAACGGCCGGAACGGGCCTGCGGAAGCCGGTTTGCCGGGGTTATAACGCCCGTTTCCTGGGACTATAACGCCAGCTTGCTGGAACCATAGTCCCAGCGAGCGGGAACTATAACCCCAGGAAACGGGAATTATAACGTCCGGAAACGGGAGATGAAGGAGCCGGCAGCGGGCACGGGGAAACCGCCTCAGGCGATGCGGACCACGGCCTGCTCGAAGTCCTCGCGGCAACGGGCCTTGTTTTTCACGCGGGCGCGGTAGTTGTAGATGGTGTTGACCGAGTAGTGCAGGAACTCGGCTATCTGCGAACTGTCCGTGATGCCCAGGCGTATGAGGGCGAAGATGCGCAGCTCGGTGCTGAGCTGGCCGTCGGCTTTGGGCAGGATTTGCTCGCCTTCGCGCAGCAGGGCGTTGAATTGCGCCACGAAGTCGGGAAAGATGCGCAGAAAGACGGAATCGAAGTTGGAATAAAGCTCGTCCAAGGCATCGTCCAGCACCGAGGGCGAACGGGATATCTTCAGCAACTCTGCCGTCTGCCCGGCGGCAATCTTCTTGCCCACCATGCGGCGGTAGGCCTCCAGGCGGTCGACGTAGGTAGAGCAGAGTTTGATGAAGCGGGCCAGGTAGTTCTCTTTGATGGTGTTGGCCTCGCGCAGCTGGGTATTGGCCTGCTGCAGCTCGGCGTTCATCTGCTTCAGCTCGGCATTAAGCCCGTTCAGACGCTCATTGGCCTGCAGCAGCTCGCGCCGCGTGCGGGCCAGCCGCTTCACCTGACGCCAGATATAAACCAGGGCCAGCACCAGCAACACCAGCAGGACGGAGGCGAAAACGATGTACCGCTGCAGCACGGCGTTGCGGCGGTGCAGCATGGACTGGTAGGTGTTGCTGATCAGTTCCAGGTCGTCCACGCTCTGCCAGGCACGCAGACGGGCGTTGAAAAACGAGGTCTCGCTCCACGAGAACACCACGTAGCGGTAGGCCCGCTCCAGGTCGCCGTCGTCGAAGAGGGCCTGCGCCAGCATCCACAGCGAAGCATGGTCTTTCACCGCCGCGCGTATGTCGGCAATGGCCGACCGGGCCAGGGCGGTGCGGTAGGCCACGGCATCGCCTGCTTCGCGATATATCAGGGCGCGGTTGTAATACAAGATGGCCTGTTCGCGCGTGTCGGGGGCAACGGCGGCAAGAAGGCGCTGGTTCAGCCGGAAAGCCTCGTCCAGCATCCCCCCGTCGCGCAGGCGGGTCTCCTCCAGTTCCAGATAGACGACCGACGACGGCGCGGCCAACGCCCGTATAGAGTCCTTGTACGCCTCCGAGCGACGGCGGTAGTAGCGGCCCAGGCTGCGGTCTTGCGTGTAGAAGCCCAATTCCCCGTAGACATGGTCGCAGGCCACGTAATAGTCCACCCGCGCCAGGCTGTCCAGGCGCGTCCAGTCCACTTGTCGCAAGCGGTCGATGGCCTCCATATACATGCCGGCCGAGGCCAGCACGTAACCCAGGCGGATGCGGTCGCGCGCGGCCAGGTCGGGGCGGCGCAAGGATTCGGCCAGGTCGATGCAACGGTTCAGCGCGGCGATGGTAGAATCGCAGACATAGGGGTCGTACAGTTGATACAGGCGGTGGTTCAGGCGATAACGCTCGTCGGTGGGGATGCCCGCGGCCCGCAGCCGGCCTTGCAGCAGGTCAATCTGCTGTTCCCGCCGGTCGGCATAACGCTGGTGCCGCTCGATGGTTTCGTCGAGAACGGTCAGCAGCGAATCCAGGCTGGCGTTTCGTGCCCAAGCCGGCAGGCTGCACACAAGTCCGAAGAGCAATACGATGGCAAGGCGCATAACGGTGTGTATGGTCAAAGGTTGTAGGAGGTTCGGTGGGCAAAGGTAAGATAAAAAAAGATACTTGCCCCACAACCCGGCCCCTTTTCTCGAAAAATTCTATCTTTGCCCCGCAGGACGGAAGGCCCCGCCTCTGCCTGCTTCCTTATTAATATATACGAAACAAGATGACCGACACCAAGACCGAGAAACAAAAAATGCTGTGCGGCGAATGGTATGACGCCAACTACGACGCCCAGCTCACCGCCGAGCGCGAAGCCTGCCGCCGCCGGTGCGAAGCCTTCAACCAGCCGGGCCTGACCGACGGACAACGCGACGAAGCCCTGCGCCAGCTCCTGCCACACCTGGGCCAACGTAGCGCGGTGGTCCCGCCCCTGCACTGCGACTACGGCTGCCACGTGGAGACAGGCACCGACTGCTTTTTCAACTTCGGCACTACCCTGCTGGACGGGGCGCCCATCCGCTTCGGCAACCACGTCTTCGTGGGGCCGGATTGTGGTTTCTACACGGCCATCCATCCCCTGGACGCCGCCCGTCGCAACCGGGGCCTGGAACGCGCCCTGCCCATCACGGTGGAAGACGACGTGTGGCTGGGCGGACATGTCACCGTGCTACCGGGCGTCACCATCGGCCGGGGCAGCGTCATCGGGGCAGGCAGCGTGGTGACGCGCGACGTGCCGCCGGGCGTGGTGGCTGCGGGCAACCCCTGCCGCGTCATCCGCCGGATAGAGGAGGAAGAAGCGTGAAAAGACATGCCTGCGCCGGACAAAGAGAAGGGAAGCCCGCCCGTCTCCGCAGAAAAAGCCTGACGACGGGACTAACGTAAACGCATTATCCGTATCTTTGCCCCCCGGAACAGGACATTAACCCTGAAGAAAAGAAAGAATGAAGTCGCGCTACGCCTTGTATCTGACCCTGCTGCTGGCCGCCTTGGCCTTCGGCTTCGGCTACCGTAGCTATGCGGAGACCGAACGCCTCATCACCGCCGACCTGAACCAGGCCGTGAGGCGCACCGTGCTGCAGCAGCAGGAGCTGTGCCGCGAGGCGGACACCCTGCAGGCCTACCGCCGCCTCACCCGGAGCATGGGCTCGCCCGTCACCGTGAGCGGCACCAGCCCGGCCTTTGCCGAAGCGCTGACGTGGGAGGCTCTGCGCAAGCGGGCCGTGCTCACCATCCGGACGCCCGGCGTGGACAAGGCGCAGCAGGAGGCGGACAGCGTGGTGCCCTCCGGCTGCCTGGCCAGCGACACGGTGCTGTGGCTCCTGCCCGAAGCCGACGGGGCCGTTCTCTCCTTCCGGGGATATGCACGCTGCACGCCCTGGTTCATCCTCGCCCATTCGCGGCAGGCCCTGCCCCTGTTGCTGCTGACGGCTTCGTTGCTCTGCCTGCTTTATGCGCTGCGCCGCCGCAAGCGTCTGCCTGCCGCCACAGCCGAAATGCCGGACGACGACAGTCTGATCACCTTCGGCAACCTCTCGCTCTCGCAGCGCGACGACTGTTTCTACAACGAGCAGCACCAGCGGATCCACCTCACCCCGATGCAATACGCGCTGATGGAGATGTTTTACCTGAACGACGACCATCGCCTCACCAAGCCACACATCTGCCGCGCCCTCTGGCCGGGAAAGGACAATGCCGACGAAACGCTCTATACCCTCATTCGCCGCCTCAAGCCCATCGTGGAGACCCACAGCAACCTGCGCATCGCCTCCGACCGAGGACGAGCCTACGTGCTCGAACTGAACGACTGACCGGCCTTCGCCCTCCCCCGCCGACAACAGTGTGACGCCCGCTGTCAGGCATTTGTCAGGCAAGTGTCAGCCTTTTGTCCGCGCCTGTTCAGAAGAGCAGGACTACCTTCGCGCCATCTCAACCAAACGACGCGAAAACATGCTTAAGAAACTACTCCTGTTCTGCCTGCTGGCCCTGACGGCTGCAGGCCTTCTTCCGGCCCAGACCTCTGTGGCCACCGACAGCCTCATCCTGCGCGGACGGGTGCAAGACCCGGACGGACAGCCCGTCGAACTGGCCAACGTCTCCCTGCTGGCCGCCGCCGACTCCGCCTTTATCCAAGGCACGTGCAGCCGCAAGGACGGTGTCTTTGCCCTGCGCGGCGTGACGCCCGGACATTACCTGCTGCAAGTGTCGTGCATCGGCTACGAAACGCTGCTGCTACCCACGGACGGCACTGCGGCAGCAACGTGCATCCTCTCTCCTGCCGCCTACGCGCTGAACGAAACCACTGTCACCGCCCGCCGCCCGCAGTACCGCCTGAAAGAGGGCGGAACGCTGGAGACCCATGTGCGGGGCAGCCTGCTGGCCCGCCTGGACGACGCCGGCGAAGTATTGGGCCGCCTGCCCGGCGTGCGCGGTTCGGCCGGCACGGGCTTCACCGTCTTCGGCAAGGGCACTCCGCTCATCTACATCGACCAACGGAAGGTGCAGGACGTCGGCGAACTGCAACAGCTGGCTGCCGCCGACATCGACCGCGTGGAACTTATCACCCATCCCGGTCCGGAGTATGACGCCGAGGTGAAGGCGGTCATCCGCATCCGCACCGTGAAGGGACGGGCCGACGGCTGGGGCGGACAAGCACGCATCGGCCTGACGCAAGGCCGACGGCCGGGACATGCCGAACAAGTGGGCGTGAACTACCAACACAAGGGACTGTCCGTGCAGGCTTCGGCCTATGGTTATCTGAACCAGGAACGGATGGGACGGGACGCCCGCTACCTCATCTCGCCCGCCGACGGCCACGACAACCCCGTCCGCGACCTGCGCGACACCTTCGACCGACGACTGAAAGGGCACTCGCTCGGCGCGACGGCCAGCTTGGATTATGCGCTCAACCCACGCCACAGCCTGGGCGCCTCCTACCGCTTCAGCCGCACGCCCGACCTGCGGATGGCGTTCAACTCGCACAACGGCATCACGCAGCCCGACGGCTCCCTGCGGGAACAGACCGCCCAGACCTCGCGCAACCTGATGCAGAATGCCGCCCACCAGCTGAACGCCTACTACCAGGGCGACGCAGGCCGCTGGCACATCGACCTGACCGCCGACGCCCTCATCGGCACCAGCCTGGACACGCAGCAAGTGCACGAAACATACGAAGACGGCTCCACGCGCGACATAGACAGCCGCAACCGCTCGCGCAACCGCCTCTTTGCCGCCAAGCTCATCCTGAGCCGCCCGCTGGGACGCGGCACACTGAAATTCGGTACAGACTACACTTTCATCCGCCGACGCGACCGCTTCCTGAACCCGCAAGCCCTGCTGCCCGCCACCGACAGCCGCATCGACGAACAAAAGGCCGCCGCCTTCGCGAGCTACACCCTGACGCTGGGCCCCGTAAATGCCTCGGCCGGCCTGCGCTACGAGCATGCCCGGTCGCGCTACTACGAGCAGGGCGTCTTCATCCCTGCCCAAAGCCGCACGTATGACGACTGGCTGCCCACGCTCTCCGCGGACTTTCCCTTGGGCAAGACACAGGCCAGCCTGAGCTACACCGCCAAAACCCGCCGCCCCACCTTCAGAGAACTGCGCACCTCCATGAACTACAACAACCGTTACATCTACGAAGGAGGCAACCCGCTGCTGCGGCCCGAAACCGTGCACGACGTGCAGCTGACTATGATGTGGAAATGGATACAAGGCAGCATCGGCTACCAGCGACGGAAAGACGCCATCGACTTCCAGTCGCGCGACTATGCGGGGCATCCGGACGTGGTGCTGTTCTCCTCAGCCAACTATCCCCGCCAAGAGTCGCTGAACCTCTCGTTGTTTCTCTCGCCGAAGACAGGATGCTGGGAACCGACATGGGGCGCCTTCTTCGCGCAACCAGTCTTCAGCACAACCAACGAAGGCGTGCGCCGCCGACTGAACCGGGCCTCGGTCTATGCCGTGTGGCGCAACAACTGGACGCTGCCGGGCGGCTGGCTACTCTCGCTGGACATCGACGTGCAGAGCCGGGGCGACCAGGGCACGACACGCATTGACCGCATGTGGGGCATGGACGCGGCGGTGCGCCGCTCGTGGCTGAAGGGGCGGCTGTCGCTCTCGCTGCAAGGGCAAGACCTGTGGAACACGCGGCGGATGGACGTACAGCTGTTCGGCTCGCGCCTGACCTACAGCAAGCGGATGCGCCCGGACTCGCGCTGCCTGCTGCTGACGCTGAGCTACCGTTTCCGTGCCGAGGGTCGTGCCTACCGCGGGACGCCTGCGGCGGCAGAAGACTTGCAGCGGCTGTAAACCTACAGATATATAAGATAAAGTTCCGTAAACAGGCCGCCCGTACTTCAAAGCAAACTTGCCGCATTACCGCAGCATTGTCGCTGTAACACTGCTGAAAAGACTGTCTGCAGGCACTCCTGACAGCCTATGTTACTCCACCCACAGTCCTTTCCATCAAAAGGTCTTTGGCACGTTCTTCTCCAATAGCCTTTATCTTTTGTCATGTAATCGACATGCAAACGTCATTAGATGCACATCAACCTGTCACACCTTTCCTCGACTTTTGCCGTACAAAAAAACCTAAAAAGAAGGATAGAATTATGAAAAAACTAACATTGATTCTGTGTGCGGCTGCCCTTGCCCTGACAGGGCACGCACAAGTGAGACACGAAATCCACGTACCAAACCTGGGCGACTATCAAACCTTGAAATGCGACTTCCACATGCACACCGTGTATTCCGACGGAGTGGTATGGCCCACCGTCCGCGTGGACGAAGCCTGGAGGGAGGGACTGGATGCCATCGCTCTGACCGAACACATTGAATACAGGCCTCACACAGACCTGCAAGGACATCATGGACGCTCGTTCGAAGTAGCAGAAGGCACGGCTAAGGCGCATGATATCTTACTGATCCGAGGTAGCGAAATCACACGGTCGATGGCTCCCGGCCACTTTAACGCCGTCTTCCTAAGCGATTGCAACGCGCTGGATCAGAAAGACTGGCACGACTCATTTGCCGCCGCCAAGAAGCAAAATGCCTTCATCTTCTGGAACCATCCCGGATGGGCCCGGCAACAACCGGACACGACCTTGTGGTGGAACGAACATACGGGAATCTATGAAAATGGCTGGATGCAAGGCATCGAGGTAGCCAATGGTAGCAGCTACTTCCCCGAAGCACATCGTTGGTGCCTAGAAAAGGGCCTCACCATGATAGGGAACAGCGACGTGCACAACCCCATCGGCATGGACTTTGACTTCTACAAGGGCGAGCACCGCGTCATGACCTTCGTGTTAGCCAAAGAGCGCACTCTGGAAGGCATCCGCGAAGCATTGGACGACCATCGCACCATCGTCTGGGTAAAAGATTTGCTTGTGGGAGAAGAGCATTGGCTCAAAGAATTGTTCGAGAAGTCAGTAAAGGTAGTAAATGTCAAACGTCGTAAAGGCGGTTGCACCATCACGCTTCAAAACACGTCGGATCTGCCCTTTCACTTCCAAAAGACGACACACGACAAAGCCATCGAATACTTCCGCACCTTCACTGTCGAACCGCGAAGCCGGTGCAGCATCGCCATTTATTTTCCCCAAGATTTCGAGGGCGAAGGCAAGATTAACTTCCGCATCACCAACCTTCTGGTACAACCCAATCAAGGAATGGATTATAGCTATACTTTCTAATATTAACCCTAAGCCCATTGTTTTATGAGAACCTATTATCGGAACAGAATCCAACTAGCGGCATTCTTGCTGTTCTTGCTCCCTTTCGCCCTCATGGCACAACAGGTCACAGTGACAGGCAGGGTGACAGACACGACTGGCGAACCCATCCCAGGCGCCACCGTCCATAACATGAGCCAACCGGCATTGGGCACCATCACAGACATAGACGGTCGCTTCAGCCTGAAGACAGACGGACTGCCCAACCTTGAAATTTCTTTTCTCGGCTTTAAAAGCAAACAAGTCAAGGCTACGACATCGCCCATGAAGATTGTGCTTGAAGAGGCAGTGCAAAGCCTGTCCGAGGTCGTGGTGGTAGGTTATGGTACACAAAAGAAAGTGAACCTGACCGGTGCCGTCGAACAGGTAAGCGAGGAAGTATTCGAGAACCGCTCCGTATCCTCCGTGTCGCAAGCCCTGCAAGGCACCGTCCCCAACCTGAATATCTCGCT
Organism: uncultured Bacteroides sp.; assembly: GCA_949289265.1. Lineage (GTDB taxonomy): Bacteria > Bacteroidota > Bacteroidia > Bacteroidales > Bacteroidaceae > Bacteroides. The sequence goes on along the minus strand of CASENE010000094.1, from coordinate 21,952 downwards.
GGAAGACGGGAAGCCCGGACGCTCGGCAAGCTACAACGTACGCGGTACCACCTCTATCGGGCAAGGTGGCAGCGCGTTGGTACTGATTGACGGCGTGGAGGGAGACCCCACCATGCTGAACCCTAACGACATTGCCAGCGTCAGCGTACTGAAAGATGCAGCATCAGCCGCCATCTATGGAGCACGCGGTTCGTTCGGCGTTGTACTCATCACTACCAAAGGAGCCCAAACTGGAAAGGTATCGGTAAACTATACCGGAAACTTCTCCATGCAATCGCCCACCAATACGCCGGATTACGTAAGCGACGGCGTGATTTGGGCAGAACATTTCCGAGAAGCATTCTACAACTACAACAAGACACTGCCAACCAGCATGAACAGCATTCAGGCTTATTCAGACGAATGGCTGGCCGAGTTCAAGCGCAGAAAAGAAGCCGGCATCACCAGTGAAGTAGAAAGACGAGACAACGGTAGCTATGTGTACTATGGTAATACCGATTGGTACGATCTGCTGTATAAAGACCAGACATTTGCACAAGACCATAATATCACCATCTCCGGCGGCGGAGAGAAGGCAGACTTCTACCTCTCCGGACGCTTCTATAAATACAATGGACTGTATAATTACAACCCTGACACCTACCAGTCTATAAACCTGCGTGCCAAAGGCTCTTTACAAGTGTTCGACTGGCTGCGTATCAGCAATAACATGGAATTTACCAATACTGACCACCACAACCCCACCGTTGCTTCCTACAGCTACACGGCACAGCGTTATATAGAGGTATCCTCCTTCCCCACCATGCCGGTATTCAATCCGGATGGCAGCTACACCAAATGCGCCGCTTATACTATCGGCGGCTTTAAAGATGGCACCAATTACCAAGACCGGAATAACAAATTGCTGAAGAATACGACCGCCTTTAGCACCAAGTTTCTCAACGACCGGTTGCATGTAAACGGCGATTTCACCTTCCGCTACAAGGCTTACGACAATCTGCGCAAGCGCACCCGCGTGACTTACAGCGAAAAAGAAAACTCTTTCTCTACGCTTGGTTCGTATGACGACATCCAACGCGGCTTTGCCACCACGCTCTACACTGCCACCAACCTATACGCCGACTATGAGCAGACTTTCGGCAGCAACCACTACTTCAAAGCCATGGGAGGATACAACTACGAGACCTCGAAATACAAATCCATGTCGGCCAACCGTAACGGAGTCCTTCTGGAAGATGCCGCCAGCATTGCTTTGGCATTGGGTGACGCCATCACATTGAATGAAAGCATCACGAACTGGCGCATCATGGGCCTCTTCTTCCGCTTAAACTACGGATACAAGGATCGCTACCTGTTTGAAGTAAATGGCCGCTACGACGGTTCATCCAAGTTCCCGTCCGACCAACAATACGCTTTCTTCCCATCGTTCTCTGCCGGATGGCGCCTTTCGGAAGAACCGTTTTGGAAGGCATGGACCAACGAGTTCTTCGACAACCTGAAAATCCGCGCCTCGTATGGCTCGTTGGGAAATGGCAACGTTAACCCCTACAGTTTCCTGGAACTGCTGAGCATCAAAACTTCTGGCCGCGTATTGGAAGGCGGCAAGCCTAACTACACCAGTGCCCCAGCCGTCATTCCTAACAGTTTGACTTGGGAAACCGCCACTACGACCGACATAGGCGTGGACATGAGCATGCTGAACGGACGGTTGCAACTTTCCGGCGACTACTACATCCGTAAAACCCAAGACATGTACACCGTGGGAGTCACACTGCCTGAGGTATTCGGAGCCACCTCACCCAAAGGCAACTATGCTGACATGACCACACGCGGCTGGGAACTCTCCGTATCTTATCGCGACCAATTCAACCTGGCAGGTAAACCTTTCCATTGGGGAATCAAAGGTACCTTGCACGACTACAAATCAAAAATCGACAAATACAACAACGCCACCAAGAGTCTTGACGATTATTACGAAGGACAAACCATCGGCGAGATGTGGGGATACCGGACGGACGGTTTCTTCCAAAGTGATGCCGAAACCGAAGGATATGTCAACACCATTGTGCAATCGTCTGTCGACGGCGTTTGGGAAGCTGGCGACTTGAAGTTCGTTGACCTGAACAAGAACGGGCGTATCGACTACGGTGACAACACGGCTGACAACCCAGGCGATAAAGTCATTCTGGGTAATTCGGAACCGCGCTATATCTATAGCTTCACCCTTAATGCCGACTGGAATGGTATCTTCGTCTCCGCTTTCTTCCAAGGAGTGGGGAAACAAGATTGGTTCCCGGGCAAAGAGTCGTCCTTTTGGGGACAGTACAACCGTCCGTACAACAGCCTCCCTTCATGGCATCTGGGCAACTACTGGACGCCGGACAACCCCGATGCCTACCTGCCTCGTTATTCTACGTACAACTCGGCACTGGGCTGGGGCAACGTAATAACAGATCGGTATATCCAGAACGTAGCTTATCTGCGCTTGAAGAATCTGCAAATTGGCTACAATCTGCCCAAAGCGCTCGTAGCTAAAGCCGGCATGCAGTCCATCCGTGTCTATCTCACAGGAGAAAACCTGCTCTGCTGGTCGCCTCTCTATCGCCGCACGAAAGACTTGGATGTCACCACGGCAACCACGGGTACCGACAGCGACCTGGGCAGCAACAACATGGGCGACGGTAACGGCTACCCGCTGATGCGCTCCGTCTCTTTGGGACTTTCCATAACATTCTAAACACAAAAACAACCCATTATTATGAAGATAAAGAATCATCTGACATACCTCTGCATCGGTGCGTTGCTGGCCTTGACCGGGTGCGACCTGAATGAAAGCCCGGTCACTTCGGTAGATAAGAACGCCATCTTCAGCTCGGAAGAAGGACTGAAAATCTACGCCTATTCCTTCTACAACGGGTTGCCCACAGGCAGCGACCTGCACTATCAGGAATCTACGTTGGTAGACTACGGTGCAACAAATTCCATCGACGACTTCATACACCGAGGCGCTTATAATGATGCCGTGGCCGGCGGATGGACATGGACCACGCTGCGCAACATCAACTACTTCATTGCCAACTGCACCAACGGGGCAGTCAGCGAGGAGGTGCGCAACAACTACCTGGGCATCGCCCGCTTCTTCCGCGCTTACTTCTACTACAATATGGTAAAGCGCTTCGGCGATGTGCCCTGGATTGACCATCCGTTGGACGTGGACGACGAAGCGCTGTACGCACCGCGCGATTCGCGCGAACTGGTCATGGAGAAGGTGTACGAAGACCTGCAGTTTGCCGGCGAACACATCACCACCACGTCGGAGAGCACCTGCTCGCTGGTGACCAAATGGGTAGCTTACGCCTTTGCCTCGCGCGTGGCCTTGTTCGAAGGCACTTTCCGCAAGTACCACAACTTGCAACTGACCACATCGGCCGAGACTTGGCTGCAACGCGCACGGGATAATGCCCGGATTGTCATGGAGCAATCGGGCAAAAGTATCTACACCGGAGCCGGCACAGACCTATCCTACCGTTCGCTGTTCATTCAGGATAACCCGCAAAGCCAGGAAATCCTCATGGCCGTATGCTCCAGCGCCGAACTGGCCGTCTACCACAATGCTAACTGGAAATGGACTTCACCGACCTACGGCACACGCCTGAACTTCATCCGCCAGTTCATCAACCTCTACCTGCAACTAGACGGCACACCCTACACCGATAAACCGGGTTGGGAAACGGATGACTTCTACGCCGAATGCCTGGACCGCGACCGCCGCATGGCACAAACCATACGTACACCCGGTTACATGCGCGAAGGAGCCTTGGCATTGCCCGACTACGGTTCGTATGCACGCCTGGGCTATCAACCCATCAAGTTCTGCGTGGATGCCACCGACGGAGACACGAAAACCCTCAACACCAACGCGCTCCCCTTGTTCCGCTATGCTGAAGTGCTGCTGAACTATGCAGAGGCCAAGGCCGAGCTGGGCGAACTGACCGACGACGACTGGCAGAAGACCGTGGGCTCCCTGCGTGCCCGCGCAGGCATCACCGGCGGTCTGACGGCCAAGCCGACGCGGGTAGACCCATATCTACAGGAGACATACTTCCCCGACGTTAACGACCCGGTCACCTTGGAAATACGCCGCGAACGCATGACGGAGCTGGTGCTCGAAGGATTCCGCTTCGACGACCTGCGCCGCTGGCACTGCGGCGAACTGCTGCTAATGAGCTGGCGCGGCATCAACATCCCAGCCGTCAACCAAGCGCTGGACATGGACCACAACGGCACGCCCGATGTCATCTACTACACTTCGGCGGCTGGACTGGAACGAGCCAAGGCCGAAATCGACTGGAATACTTATTCGGCTACTTGCGCTACCGTGTCGGTCAGCACTGACCCCAAAGCCGACAACCTGCAAGTGAAACCTCAGGCCAACGGAACGGGCTACTACCTGACATGGGACACGCAGAATGACGGCAACCGCGTGTGGGGCGAGAAGCAATACCTCTACCCCATCCCCGCGCTTACCATCGTGAAAAACCCCAACATCACGCAGAATCCGGGCTGGGAAGACGGTGCTTCGAACGACGGAAACTAAATAAAACAGTATGCTTCCCGACAAGAAGCAACGTACCGGCACCAACCATCGACAAAGAGATTGCATCGGCGCTCACGATGCAATCTCTTATACTTCTGTCCGAACGTCAAACGTCCCCAAAACAGACATTCAACAGTCGGAGAAGGCAAAAAACGGCAAAGATAGTTGGAATACGTAAAACTTTGTCTTACATTTGCGCAGGATTGAAACAAACCGATACCGGAAACACATCAAATCAGAACTATGGATACAAGCAAGATTGTGGGCGAAAAGATTCAATCGCTCCGCGAAAGCCGACACATCACCCGCGAAGAACTGGCCCAACGCTCGGGTCTGGCCATCGAACAGGTGGAACGCATCGAGAACAACATCGACCTCCCCTCGCTGGCGCCCCTCATCAAGATAGCCCGCGTGCTGGGCGTGCGCCTGGGCACCTTCCTCGACGACCAGGACGAGACGGGCCCCACCGTGTGCCGCCACGCCGAAGGGGGAGACACCATCAGCTTCAGCAACAACGCCATCCAGAGCCGCAAGCACATGGAATACCACTCGCTGGCGCGCTCCAAGGCCGACCGCCACATGGACCCCTTCATCATCGACGTAGCAGCCACGGACGACATGGACTTTGTCCTCTCCTCGCACGAAGGCGAAGAGTTCATCTACGTGCTGCAAGGCCGGATGGAAATCAGCTACGGCAAGAACACCTACGTGTTGGACGAGGGCGACAGCATCTACTACGACTCCATCGTGCCGCACCACGTGCACGGCTACGAAGGCCGCGCCGCCCGCATCCTGGCCGTGGTCTACACGCCCGCCTGAGACGCATCCCCGCAGGATGCCCCCAAGGCCCGCCGACCGGGCGTTACTATTCCCGCCGCCTGGCGTTACTAACCCAGCCAGCGGGAACCATAATCCCGGCCAGCGGAAATTATAACGCCACTAAGTCCTTATAACCAAGCCATTGCGCGGACATTCCGATGTCCCGCGACGGCGGAGGGACGCCTGCCATACACGAACCCGAAAAACACCCGAAACACCGTGCTATACGAACGAACCCTGGGCCAATGGCTGGAACATTGGGCCCAAACCACCCCCGACCGCGAATACCTCGTCTATTCCGACCGCAACCTGCGCTTCACCTGGAGCCAATTCAACCGCCGCGTGGACGACATGGCGCGCGGACTCATCGCCATCGGCGTCACCCGCGGCACGCACGTGGGCATCTGGGCCGCCAACGTGCCCGACTGGCTCACGCTGCTCTACGCCTGCGCCAAGATAGGCGCGGTCTATGTCACCGTCAACACCAGCTACAAGCAGGCCGAACTGGAATACCTCTGCCGGAACTCGGACATGCACACGCTGTGCATCGTCAACGGCGAGAAGGACAGCGATTTCGTGCAGATGACCTACGAGATGCTGCCCGAACTGCGCACCTGCCAGCGCGGACACCTGCGCAGCGAACGCTTCCCCTGCATGCGCAACGTGGTCTACGTGGGCCAGGAGAAACACCGCGGCATGTACACCACCGCCGAACTGCTGCTGCTGGGCGACAACGTGGAAAGCCGACGCCTGGACGAGCTGAAGGCACAGGTGGACTGCCACGACGTGGTCAACATGCAATACACCTCCGGCACCACCGGCTTCCCCAAAGGCGTGATGCTGACGCACTACAACATCGCCAACAACGGCTTTCTGACGGGCGATCACATGCGCTTCACGCAAGACGACAAGCTGTGCGTGTGCGTGCCGCTGTTCCATTGCTTCGGCGTGGTGCTGGCTACCATGAACTGCCTGACGCACGGCTGCACCGAGGTGATGGTGGAACGCTTCGACCCGCTGGTCGTGCTGGCCTCCGTCCACAAGGAACGCTGCACCGCCCTCTACGGCGTGCCCACCATGTTCATCGCCGAACTGCACCACCCCATGTTCGACCTGTTCGACCTCAGCAGCCTGCGCACCGGCATCATGGCCGGCTCGCTCTGCCCCGTGGAGCTGATGAAGCAGGTGGAAGAAAAGATGTATATGAAGGTGACCAGCGTCTACGGCCTGACGGAAGCCTCGCCGGGCATGACGCACAGCCGCATCGACGACCCCGCCGAGGCGCGCTACCTCACCGTGGGCCGCGACTTCGAACACACCGAGGTGCGCGTCATCGACCCGGACACCGGACAGGAATGCCCCGTGGGCGTGCAGGGCGAGATGTGCTGCCGGGGCTACAACGTAATGAAGGGCTACTACAAGAACCCCGAAGCCACCGCCGAAGTCATCGACCGGGACGGCTTCCTGCACAGCGGCGACCTGGGCGTGAAGGACGAGCAGGGCTACTACCGCATCACCGGCCGCATCAAAGACATGATTATCCGCGGGGGCGAGAACATCTACCCGCGCGAAATCGAGGAGTTCCTCTACCAGATGCCCGAGGTGAAAGACGTGCAGGTGGCCGGCATCCCCTCGAAAAAGTACGGCGAGGCCGTGGGCGCCTTCATCATCCTGAAGGAAGGGGCCGACCTGCAGGAAAGCGACGTGCGCGACTTCTGCATGGGCAAAATCTCGCGCTACAAAATCCCCAAGTACATCTTCTTTGTCAAGGAATTCCCCATGACGGGCAGCGGCAAGATACAGAAGTTCCGCCTGAAAGACGTGGGCCTGCGCCTCTGCCAGGAACAAGGCATCGAAATCATCTAAGCCAAAGGCCCTCTGCCCACCCGCCAACCGGCGCATGGACAGAGGGCCTCCGCATATGCAGTCCTCCGGACAAGGGCGCGCTCCCGCCTTCCCTATCCGATGTAAAGGTTCAATTCCAAGTAGAGGTATTCGTGCCCGTCCACTTGGTCCGTCTCAAACTGAATCTTGTCTTCACGGGCCAGCCAACCGATCGCCGCATTAAGGTCGCGGTCAGACAGACCCGTAGCTTCTTTCAGTTCGTTGTACTCCCACCTCTTGTTGTGGTCCAGCAGCCGCCATATCACGCCTGCGTTTTGTCCGATAGTCTGTGAATCCATAATAATGTCGAATTAAAATAAAAGGTTCATAAGGTCTAATCTTAATGATAGCCAAAGATAAGAAAAACCCGCAGACTTACCAACAAAAGCAAGGCATTTAATAACTATTAACACGCCGAGGTCGGCATCTGGGCCACTATTCTTCCTTAACGGGATAGTTCAGGTTGGCCTCAGTGGCCTGTTCCAGCACCTCGTGCAGGTACTTGGCCGCCTCCCAGCGGGCCATGGGCAGGTCATGCAGCAAGTAGTTGCCGCAATCGGCCGGGGCAGCGCCCGGCACCTCGCCCTCGTAGTCGGCAATGAAACGGAAAGTCTCCTGCATCAGCGGCAGGATATCGGCCGGAGTCAGGTCGCCGCGCATCAGCAGGTAGTTGCCCGTCAGGCAGCCCATGGGCCCCCAATAGACGATACGGTCTTTCCACTGCGGCTGGTTGCGCAGGTAGGTGGCCGCCAGGTGCTCGATGGTGTGCAGGGCGCCCGGATGCAAGGCCGGTTCGCGGTTGGGTTCTTTCATGCGGATATCGAAGGTGGTGACCACCTCGCCGCCCACTTCGTCCTTGCGCGACACGTAGATGCCGCGCAGCAGGTGGATGTGGTCGATGGTAAAACTGGGAATCTTGTTCATATGTCTATACAGGATGTAGGTTGAATGTCAGGTCAGGGAAGAGAGGCTGCGCAAGAAGCAGACAGTGGTGCGGAACGAGCGGTCGGCCACGGTGTTCCAGAAGCCTTCGTACTGCTGCTGGTGATGGTCGGCTCCCGGCGTGTCGCTGATGATGCGGAAGCTGATGAACGGCATGCGATACAAGAAGCACGTCTGCGCGATGGCTGCCGACTCCATGTCCACGGCCAACGCCTGCGGGAAGCGCGCCTTGATGGCCTCCAGCTCCTCGCGTCGGGTGATGAACTGGTCGCCTGTGCAAATCAGTCCCTCGTGGATGCGGCTCTCCACCCCCTCGGCGCCGTTCAGGGCCAGGGCCTGACGCACCAGAGCCTCGGGCGCCTCGAAAAACGTGGGCAATCCCTGCACCTGCCCGTAGGCATTGCCGGGCCCGCACCACACGTCGTGATAGGCCACCTGGGCTCCTGCCACCACGTCCGTCACCTGCAACACGTCGTCCACGCCGCCCGCCACGCCGGTGCTCACGATGCACTCCGGCGCGAAGTGGCGGATAAGGGCCGAAGTACCCAGGGCCGCATTCACCTTGCCGATGCCGCAGCGGGTCAGACAGAGGGTATTGCCCCCCAACTCGCCTTCGGTGAACTGATAGCGTCCGTACGACCACTCGCGCGCGGCATCCAACTCCTGCACCAACCGGCTGTGTTCGCTGTCCATGGCGCTGATAACTCCTATTCTCATAACTCTGTAAAAAATGCTTGGTTGAAGTTCGTGGGGCAAATGTACAACATTTATTCCGTAATAAAGCCAAATTTATTTCGGATTGCGTGTGCTTTGCCTTATCTTTGCGCGGAAATCAGACGAGAAGGCGCATTTCCCCCTTCTCCGCAACCATCCTAACGCAATGAAACGAATCCTTCCCGACCTTATCGCCATCGTGGCCTTCATCGTGCTGTCGTTCGCCTACTTCTTCCCCGCGGACACGGAGGGGCGCATCCTCTTCCAGCACGACACGGCGGCAGGCGCCGGCGCCGGACAAGAGGCGCTGGAGTATTACCAACGCACGGGCGAACGCAGCCGCTGGACCGATGCGCTCTTTGGCGGCATGCCCACGTATCAGATTTCGCCGTCGTATGACTCGACCGGCCTGCTCTCGAAGGCGCAACGTGTCTACCAACTGTTCCTGCCCAACTACGTCTACCTGACGTTCATCATGATGCTGGGCTTCTACATCCTGCTGCGGGCCTTCGGCATCCCGACGTGGTATGCCGGCATCGGCGGCGTGCTGTGGGGCTTCTCGTCCTACTTTTTCATTCTCATCTCCGCCGGCCACATCTGGAAATTCATCACCCTGGCCTACATCCCGCCCACCATCGCCGGCATGGTGTGGGCCTACCGGGGACGACTACTGGCGGGCGGCGTGGTGACGGCCTTGTTCGTGGCCTTGCAAATCCTCTCCAACCACGTGCAGATGTCCTACTACTTCCTCTTCGTCATGCTCTTCCTGGCCATTGCCTTCGGCGTGCAGGCCTGGCGCGAGAAGGCGATGCCCCGCTTCTGGCGGGCCACGGGCGTGCTGGTGCTGGCCGGACTGGTGGGCGTGGCGGTCAACCTGTCGAACCTGTACCACACCTATACATACAGCAAGCAGACCATGCGCGGCCCCAGCGAACTGACACAAACGGGCGAAGCCGCCCGACAGACCAGCGGAGGCCTGGAGCGCGACTATATCACACAGTGGAGCTACGGCATCGACGAGACATGGACGCTGCTGGTGCCCAACTACAAGGGCGGCGCGTCGGTGCCCCTCGCGATGAGCGAGACGGCCATGGCCAAGGCCAACCCGATGTACGGCAGCCTCTACAACTCGCTGACGCAATACTTCGGCACGCAACCCATGACGTCGGGGCCGGTCTACGTGGGCGCCTTCGTGCTGTTCCTCTTCCTCTTGGGCTGCTTTGTGGTGAAAGGGCCGCTGAAGTGGGCCTTGCTGGGCGGCACGGTGTTCTCCATCCTCCTGTCGTGGGGCAAGAACATGATGTGGCTGACAGACCTGTTCATCGACTACGTGCCGATGTACGACAAGTTCCGCGCCGTATCTTCCATCCTGGTCATCGCCGAGTTCACCATCCCGCTGCTGGCCATGCTGGCGCTGGTGAAAATCATGAAAGAGCCCGCCTTGCTGAAGAAGGAAGCGAAGGGACTGGCCGTGAGCCTGGTGCTGACGGCAGGCGTAGCCCTGTGGATGGCCATGCCTGGCAGCGCCTCGCCCACCGACTACGTGCCCGCCCAAGAGATGCAGATGCTGCAAAGCGCGGCCGACCAGGGCTACCTGCCCGCCCAAGAACTGCCCGGCATCCTGGCCAACGTGTCCGAGATGCGCGCCGCGATGGTGCGGAGCGACGCCCTGCGCTCGTTCCTCGTCGTGGCCGTGGGCGTGCTGCTGCTGATGCTTTACGCCACGGGGCGCCTGCGCCGGTCGTTCACGCTGGGCGGCATCGCCGTGCTGTGCCTCATCGACCTGTGGGGCGTGAACAAACGCTACCTGAACGACGCCCAGTTCGTGCCCGCCTCCACCCGCCAGACCACCTTCGCGCAGACGGCCGCCGACAAGTTCATCCTGCAAGACAAAGACCCGGACTACCGCGTGCTGAACCTGTCCACCAACACCTTCAACGAGAACAACACGTCCTACTGGCACAAGAGCATCGGCGGATACCACGCCGCCAAGCTGCGCCGCTACCAGGAACTCATCGACCGCCACATCGCCCCCGAAATGCAGGCGCTCTACGGCGAAATCATCCAGAAAGGCGGGCAGATGGACAGCCTGGACGCCACGAAGTATCCCGTGCTGAACATGCTGAACACGCGCTACGTCATCCTGCCGGGCACGGAGCAGGGACAGCCCATCCCGCTGCGCAACCCGCACGCCCTGGGCAACGCCTGGTTTGTCAGCCGCGTGGACTATGCTGCCAATGCCGACGAAGAAATAGACGCCCTGCACGGCCTCGACCCCGCATCGACAGCCGTCGTAGACCGCCGATTCGGCGACGCCCTGCAAGGCCTGGAGCAACCGCACAAGGACAGCCTGAGCACCGTGCGCCTGACGGCCTACGAGCCCAACCGCGTCGTGTATGAAACCGACAATGCAGGCGACGGCGTGGCCGTCTTCTCCGAAATCTACTATCCCGACGGCTGGCAAGTGACCATCGACGGACAGCCCGCCCCGCTGGCTCGCGCCAACTACGTCTTGCGCGCCCTCCGCATCCCCGCCGGCCGGCACGTCGTGGAGATGCGCTTCGACCCACAGAGCCTGCACGTCACCGAGGGCATCGCCTACGCCGGGCTGTCGCTGCTGGCCGTGGGCGCCCTGGCCGCCGTCGGCCTGGGGCTGAGGCGGCGACGGGAAAGCCCCGCGAGGCCTTGAAAAAAAGACCGTGGTCTTTTTCGGAAAACACCACGGTCTTTTTCTGAAAACACCGTGGTCTTTTTTCGGAAACACCGCGGTGTTTTTTTGGCCCCGTCCGGATGCCCCCGCCCTCAGCGCATCATGTTCTTGCGGATGGAGAACTTCACGATGGCCATGGCGTTGACCTGCGACAGCGGAAGGTCCAGCGGCTCGTGGTGGGGGTTGTAGCTGACCAACTTGATGGAGTCGGGCTGGTCGGAACGGTTGACGTACTTCACGGACAGGTATTCGTCGCCGCCGCGCTGGAAGGAGACAAGGTACATCTCGCCGTAGATGACGTCGCGGAAGTCCTGGATGGAGCGGAAGCCCACGATGTCGCCCGACTTGAGGATGGGATACATGCTGTCGCCGCTGACGTAGACTGCGCCGTCGCACAGGGGGATGTTGGGAATGACGATTTTGCCCAAGACGTATTGCGGGCGGTCTTCGAGGAGGGTCTTCAGGTTGGCGGCGGCCGAAATGTCGTAGAGAGGCACGCTGCGGTCGTCCGTAGGCTCGGGGGCACGGGGACAGTGGAGGCGCTCCACTTCGCCCTGAGCCAGGTCGCTGTCCACAAAGTCGTGCTGCTGGCGGCGGGGCGAGCCGTTGCCGGTCAGCAGCCAGTTATAGTCCACCTCGGCAAAACGGCCCAGCAGCAGGGGGAAGTCGATGCTGTTGCGCGTCACCCAGTTGCTCAACGTCGAACGCGACACGCCCAGATAGGCGGCCAGCTCGCTGTCTCTCTTGAAGCCCTTCACCAGCTTGGCGCGGTTCACAATGTCTGTCACGCTAAACATCAGAGCGTTTTCTTTCTTTTCGTTTGGCATACTTTTCCTTGTCGTTTGGTTCAATCGGCGAAAACAAATCTGTATTCTGCCACAAAAATAGGCACAAAGTTTCTCAAACGCAACCTTTCGGCCCTAAAAAACGAGAAGAGAGCGCATCGGCCTTCGCAACCGTGCGCTCTCTTCTTATCTATCCATGTTTCCGCTCAGGCGGCGGAGGGGTCATTTGTTCGGGGTTTCCCAACGCTTCGTGGCGGTGCAGGCGATGTTCAGCGTCTGGTCGCCGGCCTGGATGCGGAAGTCGCCCTTCTCCAGAATCCAATGTCCGTCGTAGCCCACAAAGGCCAGGTCGGAGGCTTTCACCTTCAGCGTCACGGTCTTCGTCTCGCCGGGTTGCAGCGACACTTTCTCGAAGGCGCGCAGGCGGCGGTTGTCCGGCGTCAGGCTGGCCACGAGGTCGCTGCTGAACAACAGCACACTCTCCTTGCCGGCCACCTTGCCCGTGTTGGTCACGTCGACAGTGAAGGTCAGCAGGTCGTCGGCCGTGAAGTTGGCCTTGTCCACGCGAAGGTTGCTGTACTTATAGTTGGTGTAGCTCAAGCCGTAGCCGAAGGCCCACTGCACAGCCACCTGGGCATCGTAGTTGTAGGCACCTTCCATGGCCTTGCCGATGTGCTCGCAGGGCTTGTAGTCGTAGGTCACCAACGAGTTGATTTCCTTGGGATAGGTGTAGGGCATCTTGCCGCTGAAGTTGGCTTCGCCGCTCAGCAGTTGTGCCAGAGCATCGCCGCCGTAGTTGCCGGGCAGCATGGTGTGAACCACGGCTTTGGCCAGGGGCTCGATGTCGGCCAGGATGCGCGGACGGCCTTCGTTCAGCACGAGGATGATGGGCTTGCCCGTCTTGGCCAGGGCCTTCACCAGGTTGCGCTGGTTTTCGGACATGTAAAGGTCGGTCAGGTTGCCCGGCGTCTCGCAGTAGGAGTTCTCGCCGATGCAGGCAATGATGACGTCGGCATCTTGTGCGGCAGCCACGGCCTGCTCGATGTCGGGTTCATTTTCTTCCCACCACAGTCCGCCTTGCTTGTAGGTGACGCCCGGTTCGTAGACGACGTTTGCCTCGCCGTACTTGGCGGTCAGCGACTCAAGGATGGTGTTGTATTGCGCGCCGCATTCGTCGGCCTTGTCACCCTGCCAGGAGTAAGACCAACCGCCGTTGAGCGTACGGATGGAGTTGGCGTTGGGGCCCGTCACCAGCAGTTTCTTGCCGGGGGCCAAGGGCAGGATATTGTCCGTGTTCTTCAGCAGCACGATGGACTCTATGGCAGCCTGCAGGGCCTGGTCGGCAAACTCCTGCGAGCCGAACTTGGGATAGTCCTTGAAGTCGTTATAGGGTTTCTCGAAGAGGCCCAGGCGCAGCTTGAGGCGCAGGATGCGGCGCACGGCGTCGTCGATGCGGCTCATGGGCACTTCGCCTTCCTCCACCAGTTCCTTCAGCAGGGGGCAGAAGTCCCAGTTGTAGGGATCCATCGACATGTCGATACCGGCGTTGATGGCCAGTTTGATGGCTTCCTTCTTCGAGCCGGCAATGTGGTCGCGGCTATAGAGATTGATGATGTCGGCCCAGTCGGTCACAATCATGCCGTCCCAGTTCAGTCCCTCCTTCAGCCAGCCGGTCAGCAACTCGTAGTTGGCGTGGAAGGGCAGGCCGTTGTTCATGGCCGAGTTGACCATCAGGCTCAGGGCGCCGGCCTTGGCCATCTCGATATAGGGTGCGAAGTGCTTCTCGCGCATGTCCTGCTCGGTGATGGACGAGGGCGTGCGGTCTTTGCCGGACACGGGGACGCCGTAGCCCATGAAGTGCTTCATGCAGGCAGCCACGTTGTAGGGGCCCACGTGGTTGGGGTCTTCGCCCTGGAAGCCCAGCACGGCCTCGCGGCCCATCTCGGCGTTCAGGTAGGCATCCTCACCGTAGTTCTCCCACATGCGGGGCCAACGCGGGTCGCGGCCCAGGTCTACCACCGGCGCATACGTCCAGGGGATGCTTCCGGCGCGGGTCTCGTAGGCCGAGATGGCGGCTCCGGTGCGGGTCAGTTCGCGGTTGAACGTGGCGCCCATGTTGACGCCCTGCGGGAAGAGCGTGCCGCCCAGCGTATAGGTGGTGCCGTGGATTTGGTCTACGCCATAGATGTCGGGGATGCCGATTTCTTCCATGGACTTCTCTTGGATGCGGGTGATGATTTCCTGCCACTTCTGCGGAGTTTGTGCCACGCCGTTGGGCACGTTCAGGATGGAGCCGACTTTATACTTGCCGATGACGCTGTCCAGCTTGGCCTCGTCCATCTGCCAGCCCTTCTGCCCCTCGATGCCCTGGATGCGCATGTACATCTGTACCATGACGTCCTGCGAGGGCACGCCATTGGAGAGGTCGAACTCCTTCTCGATGCCGTACTTCTTCAGCACCTTCTTCAACGCCTTTACGTCCGGGTTCTTCAGGTCGATGCCCTCGAAGGGGTTGACGCGCTTCTGGATGACGTCGATGGTGAGTTCGCACATTTGGCCGATTTTCTCGTCCAGCGTCATTTTCTTAAGGATTTCCTCCACGCGCTGCTCGATTTTCTCGTCGCGCGGGATGGCGGGCGCAACGGTCTGCTGCGCCGCGGCGGTCAGGACGGTGCCTGCCGCCAGACAGGATAAAAGAAACTTCTTCATACGATATAATAACATTTGGTGTGTCCGATTTGATTCGTTGTAAGTTCGTGGGGCAAATATATCACTTTTATTCGACAAGACGAACAGGGTGCAACATTTTATACCCCAAAAAGAGACGCGGACGACGGGCGAAAGCCTTTGTCCGGCAGGGGCACTTGCCGAATCCTGCCGGACAGCGGTCACCGCCGCGTCATCCGCGTCTCCTGTCTTCCGGAATCGGGCATCCCATCTCCCTTCTGCCGGGATTATAATGCCAGTTCGCTGGAACTATAACGCCCGCTCGCTGGGACTATAACCCCAGCCGGCTGGGAGTGGTACGCCACTATCCGTTGTTTTACAGCACTTATCGTTTCAGCAAGCTCAGCTCCACCTGGGGCTTGAGGATGTCGTTCACTTTCGTGGACGAAGCAGCCACGTCGGCCTTGAGCGTTGCCTTGATGTCGCGCGACGAGGCGCCCACCAGGAACTTGTACTGGCCCTCGGCCACCGTCCACGACGAAGTGGCGGCGTCGAACGAAGCCAGGTCGGCGGCATTGACCGTAAGAGTGACGTTCACCGTCTCGCCGGGTTTCAGCTCGGCGGTCTTGGCGAAGGCCTTCAGTTCCTTCTCGGGCTTGTCGGCCTTGGCGGCACCGGGGGCGGAAACGTAGAGCTGTACAACTTCCTTGCCGGGCACCTTGCCGGTGTTGGTCACGTCGACGCGCACGGTGTAAGACGTACCGTTGGCCACGATGGCGGGGTTGGTGTATTCAAACGTGGTGTAGCTCAGGCCGTAGCCGAAGGGATAGGACACCTGTTTGTTGAAGCTGTCGAAGTAGCGGTAGCCCACGAAGACGTCTTCCTCGTAGTCGGTATAGTCCACGTTCTCCACGTTGCCCTTCTGGGCTTCCTTGTTGGTGATGTCGATGTTGGCCTCCAGGTCTACGGGGAAGTTGGCCGACGAAGCGGCATCTTCAAACTTCACGGGGAAGGTCATGGGCAGCTTGCCGCTGGGCGAAGCCTTGCCGCTCAGCACGTCGGCCACGCTGTTGCCGCCTTCCTGTCCGGCCTGCCAGGCGCAGAGGATGGCATCGGGCAGATTCTTCCACGAAGCGGTCTCGATGACGCCGCCGATGTTCATCACCACTACCACCTTCTTGCCGGCAGCGTGGAAGGCGCGGGTCACGTTCTGCAGCAGCTGCTTTTCTTCCTTGCTCAGGTTGAAGTCGGCCAGCTTGCGGTCGAGGAACTCGCCCGAGGTACGGCCGATGGTGACGAGGGCCACGTCGTTTTTGGCCACTTGCTCCTGGATTTGGGCAGCCGTCACAGGCATTTCGGCGGGACGCTCGTCGGGCATGAACCAGCTCTTTTTCTCCTTGGCGATGCGGTCTTTCTCGGCTTGGATGTATTTCTCATACACGCCCTTCAGACCCTCGTCCACTACGTAGCCCACATTCTTCAGGCCGTCCACCAGCGATACGACGTAGGCATGGTTCACGTTGCCCGAGCCTGTGCCGCCGGCGGTGAAGTCATACGACGTGCAGCCGAAGAGGGCGATGTTCTTCACGCCCTTGGCCAGGGGAAGCGCGTTGCCTTGGTTCTTGAGCAGCACCATGCCCTCGGTGGCCGACTGGCGGGTCACTTCGGCATGAGCCTTGAGGTCGGGCTTGTTGCTGTATTCATACCCTTTGAACTTAGGCGTCTGCATAATCATTTCGAGGATGCGCTTCACGTTCGTGTCCAGCACCTTGACATCCAGCGCGCCGGAGTTCACGCCGTCCACGATAGCCTGATACTGCTTGTCGGTGCCCGGCTGCAGCATGTCGTTGCCGGCCTTCATCTGCGCCACGGCGTCCTTGCCGCCAAACCAGTCGGTCATCACCATGCCGCCGAAGCCCCACTCGTCGCGCAGCAGCGTGGTGAGCAGTTCGGGATTCTCGGAGGTATAGATGCCGTTCAGGTAGTTGTAGGACGACATCACCGTCCAGGGCTTGCCTTCTTTCACGGCGATTTCAAAGCCCTTGAGGTAGATTTCGCGCAGGGCGCGCTGCGACACGCGGGCATCGTTGCCCATGCGGTTGGTCTCCTGGTTGTTCACGGCGAAGTGCTTGATGCTGGTGCCCACACCGTTGCTCTGCACGCCACGCACGTAGGCGGCCGCAATCTTTCCGCTCACCACGGGGTCTTCGGAATAGTACTCGAAGTTACGGCCGCACAGCGGGTTGCGGTGGATATTGAGGGCCGGAGCCAAGAGGACGTCGGCGCCATACTCCAGCACCTCGTTACCGATGGCCTTGCCCACGTTCTCCACCAGGTCGGTGTTCCACGTCGAAGCCAACAGCGTGCCGATGGGGAAGTGCGTGCAATAATACGTGGCCGTGTCGCCCTCGCGCGTGGGATTGATGCGCAGGCCGGCAGGACCGTCGGCCAGCACCACAGCGGGGATGCCCAGGCGTTCGATGGGATAGGTGGTTCCGGCTGCGCCGGGCACGATGTTGCGTGTTTCGCCGATGACGGCGCTGTCGCCGGAGAAGCCGGCCATGCCGGTGCCAACAACCAAGTGTGCTTTCTCTTCCAGTGTCATGGCGCCGATGACGTCCTCAAGGGGAGCCTGGCCCAGCTGCGGGGCACTGGGCCCGCAGGCGCAAAGGGTAGCGGCAAGGGCTGCCGCCGAAATGAGTTGTTTCTTCATTGTTGAATGATTTATTTAAAGGTAAATGATGATTTATCTGTTAGTGTTTAGCGTTTAGTGATTAGTGATTAATACGCTGTGGAAACTGAATTCTCCTCCTCCGGGGAGGTTGTCCTCCCCCGATAACGGGGGAGCCGAAGGGGGAGGTGGTAGGAAAAAATATTCTATGAATTAAGTAGTTATTCGCTACCACCCCGTCACTTCGTGCCACCCCTCCTCCCCGGAGGAGGGGAATCAGTTACCACCTCCTTATTGCACGTATTAATCACTTATCACTAACCACTCATCACTAAACTAAATTCCCATTTCTCTATCTTCCGTCACAACTGCGAGCTACTCCTCCCCGTCAGACAGGGCAAAGATAAGCATACCGGCAGACTTACAGCCTATTGAAAAGGCTTTTTACGCAAAATCATAAAAGATTGCACGGAAACAAAAGCCATTTTGCACCATTGCAAAAGCCGTTTGCTGCAAAACACGCCCTTTTACCGCCGTTATCGCCTACCTTTGCTGCCGTTGAAAACCTAACAAACATTACCTAAAAATTAAGACTTATGAGTGTATTCCGAAAGTTGATGGCGGGCGGTTGCCTGGCTATGACAGCCGTCCCCGCGTTGGCGCAACAGCACGAAAAGCCCAACATCATCTTTATCTATGCAGACGACATGGGTTACTCCGACCTGGCCTGCTATGGTTCTCCCGTGAACGAGACTCCCAACCTCGACCGCATGGCCGAAGAAGGCATGCGCTTCACCGACTTCTACTCCGGCGCGCCGGTATCCACCCCCTCGCATGCGTGCCTTATGACGGGGCGCTACCCCTCGCGCATGGGCATCCGCCACGTGTTCTTCCCCCACAGCTTCACGGGCATGAGTCCCGAAGAAATCACCATGGCCGAGATGCTGCGCGCCGAGGGCTACGGCACCGCCCTCTTCGGCAAGTGGCACCTGGGCACCGACTACCAGTACCTGCCCAAACGCCAGGGCTTCGACGAATTCTTCGGCACGGTCAGCTCCATAGACAACCCGCCCTTCCACTATGTGGACAGCGACACCTGGCAAGACACTCCTGCCTGCAAAGATTCCGCCACTATCACCATCACCAACAAGGCGCTGGACTACATAGAGCGCAAAAGCCGCGCGGGCGAAGTCTTCTTCTGCTACGTGGCCTACCACATGCCCCACGTGCCCATTGCCGCCTCGCCACGCTTCAAAGGCAAGTCGAAGAACGGCCTGTATGGCGACGTCATCATGGAACTAGACTGGGGCGTGGGCGAAATCCTGAAGAAAGTGAAAGAACTGGGCCTGGACGAGAACACCATCATCGCCTTCTCCAGCGACAACGGCCCCTGGCTCTCCGAAGGACCTAACGCCGGTTGCGCCCTCCCGCTCTACCGCGGTAAGGGGACTACTTGGGACGGCGGACAGCGCGTGCCCATGATAGTGCGCTGGAAAGGCCACATCAAGCCCGGGCAGGTGGAAAAGAGCGTAGCCTTCATGGGCGACTGGTTTGTGACCTTCGCCACGCTGACCGGCGGCAAAATTCCCACCGACCGCCCCATCGACGGGCAAAACATCCTGCCCGTGCTGCTGAACACCGGCCATCGCGCCAACCAAGACTTCGCCTACATCACCGCCATGAAGCTGGAAGCCTACCGCTCGGGCGACTGGAAGCTGAAGCTGCCCGAGCCCTTCAAAAAAGGCAACTACTGGCAGACCGACGTGCCTGCCCACGACACCCTGCTCATCAACCTGCGTGAAGACATAGGCGAACAGGTGAACCTGAAAGACAAGCACCCGGAAATAGTGCGCATGCTTGCTGCCAAGATGGACTCCCTAAAGCAGACGCATGTCATTGCCGACAAGGCTATCTTTCAATGGGAAATGGCCACCGACCAACTGACCGACCAGCAACGCCTCGACGCTGTGCTCAACGCCAAGAAGAACGGCATCGGCCCCAAGTCGAAGAACGGCGAAGCACAGCTGGAATACTATGAAGCCAAGGAGAAATTCCAAAAAGGAGGAGGCTCCATCTTCTAAACATGATATCATCAATCTTATCTGAAACATCCGATTTCATTTCACTTTATAACTAATTATTATGAAGAAATTATTTGCCACAGTTACCTTTTTCCTGACATTATGCATTCCTATCAGCATGAATGCCCAAGAAAAACAACAAGAGAAAAACAGCACCACGACCACTGAGAACGACCAGCAGGCACAAAGCATGCTGCTCAACGCTTCGTCGGACAACGGCCCCCGAGAAATCAACATCGGCCTTCCTTCCGACATTGCCGGAACTGCCATCCTGGAAAATGGCATTCCGGTTACCTACGACACCCAATCACTAATGGCTAACCGCGTATGGAGGCAAGACGGAAGCTTCGCGAAAGTCCGCTCCATGAACATCTACAAGACAGCCATTTACAACGGCAGCATCGGCGTATCCATGAGCACGGATGCAGGCAGGGGAGCTTCCAAATTCAACGGGGCAGTCGGCTTCCAGACAAACAGCTTCGGCCTGCTACGCGCCAATGTCAAGCTGGCCGGCCCCATTAAGAACGGGTTTGAATACCAGCTCAGCGCATTCCTCAACTACGACCCCACCAGCATGCGCGCGCAGTTCAGCCGCTTTCTTGACAAGACCCAGATAGTACGTGGCTTCCTGAACAAGAAGTATGCAAAAGGGCAAATCGGCATCCAGTACAAGTTTGCCAATTCGCAAGGCTCCAACAGTTTAAACCAAAACCCCTACATCTATCATAAAGACGGAACGGTCAGCGAATACAACAAACTGCCGATAGGAACCACTTCCTACATCGAGCAATCGGGCATGGCCTATCCGCAAGACATCTGGACGGGCAAACAACTGGCTTGGGACCTGATGAAGGAGACAGGGTCTACCTCCCACGTCATTGACATCTTGGGCGACCACCTGTTTGACAACGGCATGAAGCTGGACTACACGGCACGGTTGCACTACGCCGAATCCGGCTTCTGGAATCCCAACCTGGGTACCATCTTCAGCACGGAAAGCCAGGGAACAGAAAACCGCTATGTCTACCGCGAAAGTCCGGAACTCGTATATAACGGTTATGTGCAAAAAGGACAGATGGCCGTAGCCAACAAATGGGGCAAACTGGGAGCGTTTGCACGCTTGGAGTTGTCTAAAACCCACAAATACCACAGCTGGACGTTGGGCTATAGTGCCAATGTGCTGGACGCTCGCGATGCCTTCCGCTCCGTGTACGGCACCTACATGACCATTGAAGAAAACCCCACAGCCTTGGTTCACCAGACCTTGGTGAACGGCCAATGGGTAAACTCCAGCAACGCATACGGCTGCGAGAATCCCAATAGCGCCATCCAATATTATGATGGTATAGACAGCAAGAACGCCATCTACATCACCGACAGGTGGCAAATGGCCCGCCGGCTGACACTGGACTTGGGCGCTCGCCTCGAATTGCAACACATCAACGGCTGGTGGGCCCCGAAAAGTGTCCGCGGCAAAAATGAAGACGGGGCAAACGTCTTGCTCGGCAGGCAAAAACTGATTAAGAACTGGCTCAACAAGAGCGGCACAGCCAACTTCATCTGGAACGCCTTCAACCGGGGAGGGTTCACCGCAGACGTTCTCTATGCCGAGGTAGGCGGCAACCTGAGTTCTTATGCACAAGCCAACGACCCGCAAGTAAAACAAAGCCAGACGCAGGCCTACTCTTTCGGCGTATATTACAACCACCCGAAAATCAGCGTAACGTCTAAGCTGAACTACATCAAACGTACCAACTACTCGTTTGCCGGCAACTTTGAGAACCCGCAGAATGTTACTGAAATAGCCCGCGCCACCGTGAACTACGATGTACACACCCTAGGCTGGACCACCGACGTCAACTACAAACCGTTCAAAGGCTTCCTGCTACACTTCCTGCTGACGCTGCAAAACCCCAAGTATGGCAGCTTCGACTTCACACTCTTCGACCAGAACTTCGGCTACACAGGCAAGACGGTGCGCGGCGTGTCCAAGGTGCTGATAGAAATCGACCCGAGCTACCAGTGGAAGAAGTTCCGCGTATGGGCCAGTGCACGCTACTTCAGCAAGCAATATGCCTGCTT